>JAVHWA010000040.1:0-32376 GCA_032160165.1 Acidobacteriota bacterium | reverse complement strand
CGGTATTAACTCCAGCGATAAATCCGGTTCGCGTGGATTCTACCTTAACCTCGACCGCTGTCAAAGGAAGAAGTCGCGCATAGTCGTCACAAATTCGAGGGTCACCGCCCTGTACTTCGACGTTCTGTCGAAAGCGCTCGAGAGCCGCGCCGGAAGTAAGTGCCTGCTGCACTTTTTCACGCGCCGCCTCAATCGTCGGTTCTACATCTGAGAGCGCGACCATTCGCGCGGCAAGCTCAAGCGAGAGATCTTCCACCGGCCTGGCGCTCTCCATCGTCTGTCCTTTGAGAATATCTATGCACTCGCGCACCTCGATCGCATGACCAACCCCGCGCCCAAGCGGTTGATTCATATCCGTAAGCAACGCTTCGGTTCGGACACCGCAGGAATTACCTGTCGTGACAAGCGCGCGGGCGAGCTGTCTTGCCATTCCCTCGTCGCGCATGAATGCACCGCTTCCCGTCTTGACGTCAAGAACGAGGGCGCCGAGTCCCGCCGCCAATTTCTTGGACATGATCGATGCCACGATGAGTGGAATAGCTTCGACCGTCGCGGTGGCGTCACGAAGCGCATAGAGTATCTTGTCGGCGGGCGCTATCTCCTCGGTTTGGCCCATCATGGCGAAGCCAACGCGTCCCAGCACCGAACGAAATTCCTTAAGTGAGAGATTAACGCGATAGCCAGGTATTGCTTCGAGCTTATCGAGCGTGCCACCCGTGTGACCCAATCCTCTTCCCGAGATCATTGGCACGCAAAGTCCTGTGGCGGCGGCTAGCGGCGCGATCACAAGTGAGGTTTTATCCCCGACGCCCCCGGTCGAATGTTTGTCAGCCTCGGGCAACGCAATGTCTGAGAGGTCGAGGACCTCGCCCGAATGCAGCATGGATTGGGTCAGAATCTCAGTTTCCTGCTCGTCCATGCCGTTCAGAAAGATAGCCATCAGCAGCGCCGACGCCTGATAGTTGGTGAACTCGGCGCGCACTACCCCTCTGACGAAGAATTCTATCTCTTCGCGCGAAAGGGTAGCGCCATCGCGCTTCTTCCGTATGACGTCCTGCGGTCTGAGTTCCATTTCTCTCACACGGCCTCCAGCAGGATCACGGCCTGCACTGTGACGGCTTCTCCGCGACCAACAGCATCGAGGCCTTCTGCCGTCTTCGCCTTCACACTCACTCGCGCAGCATCAACGCCAAGGGTCTCCGCCAACTTCGCTCGCATCTCCTGCACGTAAGGTCGGAGCCGCGGCCGCTCGAGCATGATGGTTGTGTCGAGATTCACAACGCCCCATCCGCGCTCGCCCGCCAGCCACATTACGCGAGCCAGGAGGTCGAGACTATCGGCGTCTTTCCATTGAGGATCGCGGTCGGGAAAGTGAACGCCAAGGTCACCTTCGCAAAGCGCGCCCAGGATCGCATCGGCAATCGCATGGGACAGGGCATCGGCGTCGGAGTGACCTTCGGCGCCAACCTCGGACTCAATCGACACGCCCCCGAGAATCAGCGGGCGGCCGGCTGCCAGGCGATGAGTGTCGTTTCCGATGCCGATTCGAAACATACGTCGCAGTCCAAGGTCCAAAGTCTAAGGTCCAAAGTCCAAATCACGCCGTTGACTTTGGACTAACCTTCAAGCTCGCGCAGTATCGTCTCCCCAATCGCAATATCTTCCGGTCGCGTGATCTTGATGTTGCGCGGATGTCCCTCGACCACTGTTACCTTAACGCCTAGCGTTTCCACCAGCGAACTATCGTCGGTGGCTGCGGAAACCAGTTCTGGCGACTGTTCAAATGCACGCCGCAATAGATCGTAGCGAAAGCATTGGGGGGTTAGAGCTCGGCTCAAGCGCGCACGTTCGAACGTCCGCACAACTTCACCGTCCGCTACTTCCTTGATTGTATCGACCACGGGAGCGGCAAGAATCGATGCTCCGCTTATTTCAGCCGCACGCACGGTCCGCTCGATCTCATCAGAAGTAACGAAGGGACGAACTCCATCGTGCACGGCGACGATCTCAACTGTCGGCTCGTTGATGGATTGCAGCCCTCGCCAGACTGACTCGGCGCGCGTAGCTCCGCCCTCGACGACTTCTCTGATTTTGCGTATGTCGTAGGTGTGCGCCAAAGAAGGAAACCGGCTTGCGTCGCTTTCGGGTAAGACAAGTACTACACCGTCGATCGCCGCACATCGCTCGAACTGTCTGAGCGTGCGAATTATGACTGGAACTCCCGCCAGCTCGAGAAACTGTTTGGGACGGTCGCCGCCGAAACGCGAACCCTGGCCGGCGGCAGCGATGATGGCGATATTCATGACAGTGGTCAGTGGGCAGTGATCAGTGGCCAGTTAAAACGTCGATTCTCACTGACCACTGACCACCGACCACCGCCCACTTCTTCTCATCCTTCTTCGATGGCGCGCGGCGGCGCGGGACGGATGTCGCGCACCTGACGTCGCGTTCCGTTGGCGCGCTGTTCGCTGCTTCCATTATCGGTTGAGTCTTCCCACAGTCGTCCGAAGATCATCTTGCCGGCAGTGGTCTGGAGCACGCTGGTGACGGCGATGTCGGCGTTTCTTCCAATCAAGCGGCGGGCGTTGTCGACCACCACCATCGTCCCATCGTCCAGATAAGCGACGCCCTGGTTATACTCTTTGCCTTCCTTGAGAATGAAGACCTTCATCGCTTCGCCGGGCAAGACGACTGGCTTGAGCGCATTGGCGAGCTCGTTGATATTGAGAACGTTGACGCCACGCAGTTGCGCGACCTTGTTCAGATTGAAATCGTTGGTGACGATGACGGCGTCGAGTTGCTTGCCCAGCTCGATCAACTTCAGGTCAACTTCCCGGACCGCTGGAAAATCGGTCTCGACGATTTGTATGTCGAGCGCGTTGTTGTTCTGCAAGCGGTTGAGCATGTCCAAGCCGCGGCGGCCACGCTGTCGCTTCGAAGAGTCGGGCGAGTCAGCGACTTGTTGAAGCTCCCGCAGAATGAACTGAGGAATCACGATCGTGCCGCCGAGGAAACCCGTCTCGGCAACGTCGGCTATCCGCCCATCGATAATCACTGACGTGTCGAGGATTTTGTAATCACGTCGCATGGTCTTATCGCTGAAGATGCCGCCGAGTGCAGAGAGATCGAGGTAGTCGCCCTTGGCCGCGCCGACCATCAACCCCACATAGGCCATGAAGAAGGTCAGCGAGAGCGTAAGGAACGTCTTCATCTCGGGCTTGACTGCCAAAGACTCTTGCCGGCTGATAAGCGATCCGATCAGGAAGGCTCCGATGATCCCCAGAATAGAGCCCACTGCAGCGCCTATCAGAGTCTTCAGCGAGGCCCGGCGAATCCGTATCTCGAAAAAGATGATAGCGATCGCTATGATCGCCGCCACCACGGCTGAGATAATTTGAGAGGCCAGGAGATCGGAAACGAACCCGGTGGAGGCAAGCCACTCCCCTGAGACGGGGTGTAAGACATAACCTGAGGTCACCAGGATGGCGGTAAACACTAATCTTATAAGAATTACGTTGGTATGCATGATGGAGCATATTAACATGCTCCTCGGGGATTGGTAACGAAAAAGCAGGATTCAGGCTACGGCAGTTTGACAAATCAGATACCCGCATCGCTTGCATCCGAGTGCCTTGAGAGCGCCAACGGCGCGAAATGCTAGAGCCTGGGCCAACGGCCCAGGAATAGTCCGCATTAAGAAGTCATCGAGCGCTGAAGGCGCGTAATAGAAGGTTGAAATCAAATTCATTTCGCCCTTTCAGCGCTTCCGCAATTTCGTTGGGATCTCACCTGGGCCGTTGGCCCAGGCTTTACCATTTCGCGCCGTTGGCGCTGAGGACGATGGTTCCAAACTTGGGCTGCCAGCTCGAAGTGCATAACTACACAGAATTCAGGCGACATTTGCCACATGATGGGATCGGTCCGCCGTACATAGCCGACAGGTTATGGCGACGATCCTGCCGTGATATACAGAAACCGGATTAAACGGCGGTCGATTAAATCCTTTGGCGAAGTCAACAACGCAGGATGAGTTAGAAGATTACGAGCCCTGCAGAGTTAGAGGAGAGATTTGGTTGAACATCAAGGCTTATCTCGAACGCATTAACTATCACGCGTCGCTTGCTCCGACTGCCGAGACCTTGCGTCAGTTGCAAGTCGCGCATCTGATGGCCGTGCCGTTTGAGAATCTAAGTATTCACGCCAAAGAGCCGATTGTTCTCGAAGATGAAGCTCTGTTCACCAAGATCGTTGAGCGTAGGCGCGGCGGCTTCTGCTATGAGGCTAACGGTCTCTTCGCCGCATTATTGCGTGAACTGGGTTTTGATGTCGCGATGTTGTCAGCCGGAGTCGCTAATGCAGATGGTGGCTTTGGCCCGGACTTCGACCACATGGTGCTGATGGTTTCGTTGGATCGGCGATGGCTGGTGGACGTGGGCTTTGGAGATTCATTCCTCGAGCCGCTGGTGCTTGATGACTGCGGCGAGCAAGTGCAGAGTGAACGCTCGTACCGCATTCTTCCCGTTGGTGCTCACCTGATTCTGGAGCAGCGTGATACGGGGAAAGAATGGGAACCCGAGTATCGCTTTACCTTACAGCCACATGAGTACGCTGACTATGCCGAGATGTGCAGCTACCATCAGACCTCTCCACTGTCGCACTTTACCAAAGCACGCATCTGCTCGCGTGCGACCGAACAAGGGCGCATCACCCTGAGCGACATGCGTTTGATCACAACCTCTAATAACGGAGGGCGACAAGAGCGAATTTTAGCGAGTGAGGAAGAATACGCAGGCATACTACGCGAGCATTTTGGCATTGGTATGTCAGAGTCCTGAGTCCCGAGTCCCGAGTCCTGCTTTTCAGAACAACTATGTCCAAACCAAGAATGGACGAAACGATCATTCGGCGTAATAATGTCCACGCTGTTCTTAGTGTTATTGGCGCCTCGATTGGCAACCGTAATGCAAAATAGAGTTTTTCACTTTTGCAGATGAGACTTAAACCAAAGACAGAGAGATAAGAACTCAAATGGCTGAAAAGAAAACAAAACTGGCCGAAATAAAAACAAAACCAACCTCTGCAAGCGTTGAGGATTTTATCAAAGGCATAAAGAATGAACAAAAGCGCAAAGACAGTTCTGTGATTTTGGAAATGATGAAGAAAGCTACCGGGGAAGAGCCGGTATTATGGGGCAGCTCGATCATCGGTTTTGGTAATAAGAGATACAAGAGCCCCACCTCTGGCCGGGAAGTTGATTGGCTGTGGATCGGCTTCTCTCCTCGTAAAGCGAATCTATCGTTGTACATTCACGTAGGTAATAACGAGCATGCTGCTGCTCTTAAGAAGCTCGGCAAGCATAAGACAGGTGTGGGTTGCCTCTACATTAATAAGTTGGAAGATATTGATATTAAAGTTCTGAAAGGAATGATCGAGGCATCAGTAAAAGCAGGATCCTCTGGATCATGACGCCGAGTATTGGACATCGATCGAAAATCAGTGAAGGATTTGGACCGGGCCAGACAAGCCGAGATTGATTAATCCCCATCGAGTTTTTATGGATTCACGCTGGAGGGAGTTGCTTGATTGTCGGATTGCGCCCGCGGCCGATTAGTTCGGCCGTTAGGCGAGGAAGCGAAGAGGCTGTGCGCTGGGAAGGCTTGCCACACGCCGATCGACTACTGAGGTAATACCGTGGCAGCTAAGCGACCAAAAGCTAAGGAGCACGTCCATTATCACAAGGACGGCAGTATCTGGGCCAAGGGCCAAACCATCGATGGCGCGATGACGGGGTACTGGGAATGGTTCCGCAAGGACGGAACAATCATGCGCTCGGGTTATTTTATGAATGGCGAACAGGTCGGCGAATGGACTACCTACGATAAGTCCGGAAGAGTCGTCAAGGTAACGACCATGAAGCCTAAGGCAATGTGACCGTCGCCAGTGGAATGCAGTCGCGCCCAATCAGTTGATGCAACAGGCAGCGGACACGGATCGTTTCCGGGACTACAGGCTATGCGGCGCCAACTGTTGGTGAGATTTACCCCAGGACAATATTTTGCGATGCAATGGTGACGGCGTCGTGCGGGCCTCGCACTTAAACCCATAGTGCGAGGCCCTACCTGGAACAATTCCTCCAACGCCTGTTCCACCGACCTGACGCCGTCGACCCGCAAGCCCAGGCAGGCGTTCGACGCCAGAGCGGTTAGAGCCGGCAACCATCATCAAGGCACTCACTACGGCCCAAACCTCTGCCGATATTCAGCCGAGTTGAGAAATCCATCGATCATCACTCTATAATCGCCACCGTTGGAATTCATAGTCTGAATCCATCCAGAGTAGGACGCATCCGCCGTGCGGCGCAGATAACCGAAGTACTGCATGATCACGAAGGCTTCGTTGTAAAACTTCTGATACATCTCTGTACTCTCGACCAGCCCGCGAAGCACCTGCCCGCGCTTCTGTGCAGTGTTGTTGGCATTGAGCTGATCGATCCAGCCCTGGCGAGCGGAATGGTTCGGCAATCCCACCGTCTGCAACAGCGCGTCAACATAAGCGGTCGGATTATTGAACGTCGAACTGTATCTGGTTTGAAATTCCCCTCGGGCCATGAACTCACCTACAAAGGCTACCTTGTTGGCTTCCAATTGCTGGTCAGTGAGGAAGCCACTCACCTTCGCAAAGTCAGGGGTGAATTCGCTGTACACTGGAATCTTTCCCACGGTGGGAAAGAACCGATAGATGAAATAGCCACGGCCCTGAAACTCCGCCGAACGGAAGAAGGCCGAAGATACCTCAGTGCGGTCGCAGGGCTGTGATACCGTGATGCCACATTGATTCAAGATGTTCTGCCATGCTGCGAAACCGGGAGGGTCTGGCTCGCGACCCAGGAAATCGTTGTAATGTTGCCGAATAAAGAAATCATTACTCGCAAGGGGGTTTGGTCCATCTGTGCTGCCATCGTTGTCCACGATGGTAACCGTGGCTGTCGTCGGTGTGCCCAGGGTTGCGCCGGAAGCGCCGATCAAGTTAACCGTGAAGTTCTCCGGCCCTTCTGCATACGAATCATCGACGATCCCTACGAAGACGTTCTTTGACGCCTCACCCGCGGCGAACGACACTGTGCTGAGTCCATAGATGAAATCGCAGCGCGGCGAAGCGATCCCATTCTTCACATTGCAATTCTGCAACCCGGCACTATCGATTGTGGCGAAGCTGACCGTTGCGGCTGCCGAAGTGTCGCCCGTGCGCGTCACGGTGATGGTCGCTGTCGTCGCGGATTCCGCGACGACGTAATTCGCAGCGCTGAACTGAACATTTGTCGAACCGAGTGGGGCGGGACAGGAGTTCAAGAGGACAGAAATATTGTTCACCGTCTGATTCGCTGTGATGAGATCAGGACGGCCGTCGTTGTTAAAGTCGCCCGATACTATGTGACCGGGCTCGCGATCAGCAGCGAACTGAGACGCCGCGCCGAAACCACCCGCGCCGTCGCCGAAGAGCACTGACACGCTTGAGCGAAGCGAACCCTGGGCGGGGGATTCTCTGCCATTTGTCACACCTGCATCGATTTTGCCGTCACCGTTGAAGTCGGCCAACGTAATATCTTCCGCAAAAGCGCCAACGGTAAACTGCGCCGGCGGACCAAATCCCCCGGAGCCGTCTCCTAATACAACTGACAGCTTGCCGTTCTGCTCTTGAGCGACCATCGCCAGGTCGGGTCTGCCGTCGCTGTTTAGGTCAGCGACGGCGAGGGAGCTGCCGTTTGCAGTGGTGATATGTGAACGCGGGCCGAAACCACCGACTCCGTCGGCGATCAAAATGCTGAAGCCAAACCCACTCGGTATAGCGAGATCTATTTTCCCATCACCATTGAAATCAGCTATGCCCAGCGATTTCGGGTTTGAGGGAGTTGGGACCGAATAAATCGAGGGGGAACCGAAGTGACCGGCGCCGTCACCGAGCGCCATTAAGATTGAACCCTCATTATTGGCGCCGCCGCCGCGGTTGACCAGTAGGACGTCAGGATTGCCGTCGCCGTTCAAGTCGCCCGCCGCCAGGGCTGCGGGGTCGCTCGCGTTCAAGCTTGTCGAGATCGCTGACGCGAAGCCGCCTGAACCATCGCCCAGGAGTATGTGAACTCGGGGCAGGCCTCCAGGACCATTGTGGGTTGCGTCGAGCGTTCCGACATCCAACTTCCCGTCGCGATTAAAATCCGCAATTACGAGGCCTTGGAAAGATGAGGAGGAGGTAACTGGAACGATTACGGGCGCGCCAAAACCGCCACTGCCATCGCCCAGCAGGCGCGAGACGTTGCCATTACTCAAGAGGACGAGGTCAAGTTTACCGTCGGCGTTGAGATCACCGCGCGCGATACCGTATGCCCCTCCGCCATCCGGACCGGTTGCGAACTTGAATCCGCCCAAACCATTGCCGAAGAGGATCCCGACCGATCCCCTGCCCGCCGTCGCGATGTCAAGATTACCATCGCCATCGAAGTCGGTAAGGACCGTGTTTGAACCCGGCTCGGGGCCCACGCTACCGCTGCCATAAGCAACCGGCGAACCGAATGTGCCATTTCCATTACCCAACATCACCGCGGTGCCGCCGATGATGTCGAGTTTGCCGTCGTTGTTTAGATCCCCCACGGCAACATACCCCGGCCGGCCTGCGTTACCGACACTGATGTTGAAAGGTGCTCCGAAACATCCAGCGCCATCCCCCAGCATTGCGTGAATCTGCGCCGCGGGCACGTCGGCTACCACGAGGTCGAGCTTCCCATCCGCATTGAGATCACCAACCGCGATACCCTGAGTGCCGGGGCCCGCTCGGCAGCTGGAGGTAAAGTGACCAGTGCCGTCCCCGAGCAGAATCACGACAGAAGTCGATGCGATCGCCAGGTCGAGCTTCGAGTCATTGTTGAAGTCCGCGGCCACGACATAACCTCCAGCAGTTCCAGTGTTGATAGGGGAGCCAAAACCGCCCTGACCATTGCCGAGTAAGATCCCGGTGTTGGAGCTCGTGGCGACGGCCAGGTCGAGCAGCCCATCGCCGTTGAAGTCTCCTGCAGAGATCCAACGCGGCCCGCTCCCAGCGCCAAAGGTACCGCCAGCGGTGAATGAGCCCGCGCCATTGTTGAGGAGCACCGAGATGTTTGCTGCCGAGTTGTTGCCTGTGACAATGTCCGGGCTACCGTCTCCATTAAAATCACCGGCCGTAATCGCTATCGGAAACGTGCCCACGCTGTAGGTGTTGCTGTGCGCTGGGGCGCCAGCTTCCACCCCTGTCACCACTGTTACGCTGTTGGAATCGGCGTTGGCCACGGCAAGGTCGGGCTTTCCATCGCCGTCGAAGTCGGCGGCGGTCAGCGCGCGAACGTCGCTACCGACGGGAAAGATAGGTGGCTGCTTGAAGCTTGGCTGCGAACAGTTTTGCGCAAAGGCCGGTACGCTCGATATCGTCGTTAAAGCAGCAAGCGCCAGTCTGGCAAGAAGGTAAGCTCGTCGTGTCGAGGTCAGATAAGCCACTGAGAATCGGTTCTTTCCTAAAATCTGAAACACTCTTCCATTATATGCTGTATTAGCGAAATCGACTTGGCCGCCGGCTCTCCAACGCGCTGGTCATACGCCAGGCACAATACGACCCGCAACATGAACCGCTCTTACTTCGCTGATTTGTGAGGATGACGGGTCGGGAGAGCACATCACCAACGTACGAACAATCTCAGATTATCCACCGCAGGAATTGGTTGCCGGAGGCCTCAAAAATATTTCGACGCGTGTCCGGGCCGACGCGAAGCAATGGGAGACGCGCGAGATGACTAATTATGAAAGTGATCAGACTTCGCGAGCAAAATCGAGTGGAAATATCGAAAACGCCTTGGTCTCACTAAAACAACTCGTCCAGCGCCTCTTCGACCGATCGCACGCCGACGACGCGCAAGCCAAGCAGCCGTTCAAGTCCGGAGGTGTTCGAGGTGGGGATGATGATCTTCTTGAAGCCTAGTGCCTGCGCCTCGCGTGCTCTTCCTTCGGCCTGCATCGCGCCGCGAACTTCACCCGTCAGCCCGACTTCGCCGAAGACCGCCGTGTGTGGATCTATGGGGGCGTTTTTGAAGCTCGATGCTATCGAGGCGACGACGCCGAGGTCGGCCGCGGGCTCGTCGATCTCAAGCCCACCGGCAACGTTGACGAATACATCATCGCCCAGCAGATGAAACCCGACGCGCTTTTCCAACATCGCGATCAAGAGCGCCACTCGGTTGGCGTCGATTCCCTGCGTCATTCGCTTGCCGGTTCCGTACTTCGATCCTGAAACCAGCGCCTGGATCTCTACAAGCACCGGTCTGGTTCCTTCCATACAAGCGGTCACTACCGAACCTGCAACGCCGATGGGCCTTTCCTGCAAAAACATCTCAGAGGGATTCGCCACGGCGACCAATCCGGCGCCGGTCATCTCGAAAACCCCCACTTCGTTGGCCGCGCCGAATCGATTCTTAGTCGCTCTTACGATTCGATGATTGTGATGGCGCTCTCCCTCGAAGTAGAGGACGGTATCGACGATGTGTTCGAGAGCTTTGGGTCCGGCGATCGATCCTTCCTTTGTCACGTGGCCAATCAGAAAGACGGGGATGTTGCGGTTCTTGGCCAGCAGCAGAAACTGTCCCGCTACTTCTCTGACTTGAGAAACCGATCCAGGCGCGGACTCAATATCTGAAGAGTAGGCGGTTTGAATCGAGTCAACGATCACAACGTCAGGCTGTGTGCGCTCGATCTCGCGGAAGATCCCATCGAGACTAGTCTCGGGAAGGAGATAGACGTTTTCCGCTTTGAGCCCGAGTCGCTCACCACGCATCTTGATCTGCCGGTCCGACTCTTCGCCCGAAACGTAGAGCACCTTCATTCCCTGCGCGCTCATCCTGTCGGCCGCCTGAAGCAGCAACGTACTTTTTCCGATCCCGGGTTCGCCGCCGATTAGCACCAGGCTGCCGGGAACGAAGCCTCCGCCGAGCACGCGATCAAATTCGGGCAGTCCCGATGAAACGCGCGCGTCGTCCTGCGATTCGATCTCGGAATATGCGGTGGTAGTGATTTCGCGTGCGCCGAACCAGCCGCGCGCGCCGGTGCTCTCTTTCTTCGGCGCCAAACGCGCGCGTTCTTCGACGAGAGAATTCCACTCGCCGCAGTCGGGACATTTTCCCAGCCACTTGCGAGACTGATGTCCGCACTTCTGACAGACATAAACGGTAGCCGGAGTTCTTGCCATTGAATCTCGTCAAATGTCCGACAAACTCAAGCTTGTCGGACAGACGGGCTAATCCTGTCCGCCCCGAATGTCACTTGTCGTCGAGGAGATTCCTTAAGTTCTCAATAGGCCGGCCGAGAACAGCCATTGGTCCGCGTTCGACGATTGGGCGCTGAATCAACTCCGGATGCTTTAGCATCAACGCGATGAGTTCATCGTCGGAGAATTCGCCCTTACCAAGGCCGAGCTCACGATAGGTGGATTCGCTTGTGCGCAGGATCGCCCTGGGCGCGAGTTTCATCTTGCTCAAAAGCTCGCGCAGCTTCGTCTCACTAAGCGGCGAAGTATAGTAGTTGACCTTCTCAAACGGGACCTTACTCTCACGGAGCATGCGGTCGACTTCACGACACTTCGTTCAAGTCGGCTTCTCATAAACAATGATCTCGTCGGACATCGCTGCCTGAAACCCCCTCTATGGAAAGATGCCACGGACACGCGTTGCTTCGGCGACGCGATCCACCGCAAGAATGTATGCGCCCGTTCGCATGTCAGTCTGGAACTGCTGGGCCTTCTCGTGCACCGCGCGAAAGGCGGCCCGCATCGTCTGTTCGAGCCGGTCGTTGATCTCACTCTCAGACCAGAAATAGGAATAGAGGTCCTGTACCCATTCGTAGTAGCTGACGGTAACGCCTCCGGCGTTCGCCAAAATGTCCGGCACCAGGAAAACACCCCGGCTTTCCAATACGCGATCAGCGCCGGGAGTCGTCGGGCCATTAGCGAGCTCCGCGATGATCTTCGCTTTAACGCGTCCAACATTTTCCAGGGTGATCGTGTTCTCCAAAGCAGAAGGAAGAAGAATGTCGCAGTCGACCCCGAGCAATTCTTCGCCACTTATCTCCTTGGCGTTCGGCAGACCCTGAAGCGCCTTTGACTTCTCTTTGTGACGCAGCGCGGCATCAACGTCGATTCCCTTTTCCACATAGACCCCGCTGCGCGAATCGCAGAGCGCCACTACCACTGCCCCATCAGCCGCGCAGAGACGCGCGATGTTCGCACCTGCGTTTCCAAAGCCGTGAACAGCAACGCGCGAGCCTCGCAAACTGGTTCCCCTTACGCGACAGGCTTCGCGCAGCGCGTAAAGACACCCTCGCGCGGTGGCTTCGCTGCGACCCTGCGATCCGCCAAGCGAGATCGGTTTACCGGTGACGACGCCAAGTTCAGTGTGGCCACGGACCATTGAGATCGTGTCCATGATCCAGGCCATAGTTTGATCGTCGGTGTAGACATCGGGCGCCGGGATGTCGCTGTCGGGGCCGATGATGGGTGCGATCTCAAAGGCATAGCGGCGCGTGAGGCGCTCGATCTCTCCGCGCGAAAGGATCTTGGTGTCGCATATCACGCCGCCCTTACCGCCGCCGTAAGGAATTCCAACCGTGGCGCACTTCCATGTCATCCACGAAGCGAGCGCCTTAACTTCGTCCAGAGTTACCTGCGGGTGAAAACGGATGCCGCCCTTCGCCGGGCCTCGCGCGATGTTGTGCTGAACGCGATAGCCCTCGAAGACCTGTACTTCGCCATTATCCATCTTAACCGGGATCGAAACGATGAGTTGCCGCTTCGCATGCTTGAGCACGCGACGCATAGAGTCATCCAGCTCGAGATAGTCCGCCGCTCGATCGAATTGCTGTTTGGCGATCTTGAACGGATTGAGTTCCTCCTCTGCAACTTCCACCGCATGATTTTTAGTCATCTAAGCGAGCCTCCGTGAGCGAGAACGATGAAGTATGAATGCTGAGCGCGAAGCAGCGACCCCTTCCCTTGCCGTTCACCCCAGGTCGCGATCAGCGGCGCGACTTTATTCAGGTGCCGTTTCTTCGATTTCGGTTATGTCGCGTTCGGTGAAGAGATACGTCCGCATGTGCTTATCGAAGGCGGAATTGGTGCGACGCAGGTATTCGAGTCCCATCATGGCGTGCTCGATCTCTTCGTCGCGATTGTGTTCAAGGATCCGGCGCAGTTGGTCATCGGACGTCGCCTGAGCGCGTTGGTTGTACCAATCGACAGCTTCCAACTCCTCCTGAACCGATTTAACGGCGCGCGAGAAGTTGAGGTCCTTTTCGCTCATTTTCTCATAGTTCTCGTGCCATTCTGCGCTTGTTGCCATTCCCGTTACTCCCAATACTGATTTGTCCGAACGCTGCATCCTAGCAGAAAACGGGGCAGTTGGCTGTTTGCAGTTGGCGGTTGGCAGATGACGCAACGCTAGAGGCGCGGGGCAAGCTGGGTCGAGCTCTTCACTGCAAACTGCAAACTGCCAACTGTTCCCGGGAACATCGCCGCTACGGACGGAGTCTAAGATAAGTGAGGACGCTTCCCTTAGACCCGCATGGCACCGGCATGGGAGGAATGAAAATGTTTGGAAACCTGATCGAATCCAGCTCTCACAAAGGTGACTATGCGCGCAAGGGTTCTTTCTTTCTCGGTACGCTCGGAGTGTACGCCCTTGCCTTTCTGGTCATTGGCGTCGGCAGCATCTTTGCATACAGCACCAGGCTGGAAAACCCGGACCTGAGTTTGATCTCACTGGTGGCGCCGGTGGACCCACCGGAATTGTCGCCCGTCAATAGAAACGTATCCAGGGCATCGGCCGGAGCACAAAACTCCCGCCCGTTAGTAGTGAGTCAGCCGCCCGATTTGTCGACAACTGATTCCACGTTCGTCAATGAGGACACTCGTGTAGCACGAGTAGGGAGGGATTTGCCGGTTGGGACTGACTTCGTGATAGGAACCCCGGGTAACGACCAGAATCGCTTTGGCTCGGGTCCCGGCACCGGCAATGGATCCTCCGGCGACGGTTCCGGAGGCAATTCGGGTCGCATTGCTGATCTGGTCCGCGACACCCCTCCGCCTGCAATGAAAGTGGAGAGTAAGCCGCCGACGAAGACAATCAAGATAAGCACCGGCCCGATGAATGGTAAAGCGACTCTCCTTCCAAAGCCGGTCTACTCGGCCCTCGCCAAGGCCACGCACGCATACGGTCTGGTAACTGTCGAGATTTTGATAGACGAGTTCGGTAAGGTAATTTCCGCTCATGCGCTAAACGGCCATCCACTCTTGCTAAGCGACTCCGTCCGCGCAGCATATCAGGCCCGGTTCAATCCAACCACGCTCGGCGGCGTTCCTGTGAAGGTTTCGGGTGTGATTACGTATAACTTCGTGCTTCAGTAAGTTCAACGTTCAATGTTCAAGGTTCAATGTTCGGAGGTCAATGCCTAGTTGGTCTTCAATAACGTTGAACTTTGAACGTCATTCGTACCGCCTCGGGACCCGTCCGCTGATACCGCAGGTTATTTCATACGAGAGCGTGCCGGCAGTCTGTGCAAGCTCCTCCGCTGTAATGGCGAGGCCGCCGTCTTCGCCGATCAGGGTGACTTCGTCATCGAGCGTGACCCCTTCGACGCTGGTCACATCGACTATCGTCAGGTCCATCGATACGCGACCGACGACGGGCGCAAATGTGCCGCGAACGATGACACGACCCTGATTGGACAACCTTCTCATATATCCATCGTTGTATCCGATGGGAAGCGTTCCCACTATCATCTCTTTCACCGCTTCGAATGTGCAGCCGTAGCCAAGGGTTTCTCCTGGATGGACCTTTTTCAGCATCGTTATGCAAGAGCGTAAGGACATCACTGGGCGAAGACGCGAACCGTCGAGGTCTGACGGAAGGATGTCGCGCCAAAGCCCGTAAAGCACGCCGCCGGGCCGGACCATGTTGCCCCATGACTCCGGCAGCCCAAGCGTGGCCGCAGAATTGGCGCTATCTTCGAATGATGGATTGTGCCCACGCTCGCGTAGAGACTGCACCGCCTGACGGAATCGATTGAGTTGGAGTTTGGTGAATGGTTCACGGTCCGGAATATCCGCAGCAGCGAAGTGGGTCATCAAGCCGTCAACACGAATGTGCTTGTAAGCATTGAGCGCGTCCGCGAACTGGTTTATCTCGTCGTGGCGGACACCCAAGCGGCCCATACCGGTGTCGATCTTCAGATGTACGTCCGCAATTTTCCGCGCGTCCGCAGCCGCCCGATCAATCGCGCCGATCGTGTCGAGACGAAATACGACCGGGACGATGGAATGCCTCAAGCAGAGCGGCGCCTGGCCTTCCCAAAGACCGCCAAGCGAGAGAATGGGCTGCTCTATGCCGGCAGTTCGTAACTCTAATCCTTCTTCAGGCGTAGCAACGGCAAACCAATCGACATTTTGAGCGGCCAGGCGCCGAGCACACTCGATCGCCCCGTGCCCATACGCGTTGGCCTTGACCACGGCCATAACTTTCACGCCTGGGCCGACGCGCTCGCGGACAATCCCGAGATTCGACGCCAGAGCCTCGAGATCTATCCCAGCCCAGGTCGGACGATGGCCGCTGAGATTCGATTCCGATGCGTCGCTATTCTGTTCGGGTGAACTTGATTTCAATCGTTAACTCCCAAGGTGAACGCTGAGAGGTGTGCGGCTGGCAATCAGCGCGACGTGCTGGAAGCCGTGGAGCCCGCCCTTGCGGTCTAGCGACTGCCCCGGCGCCGCGCGCGGTGCAGTAGCCCGACCGTAGGGAGGGCTTGGAGCGCAACAGATCATAGTGGGGATTTAGGAACAAAGACGAAGGAACGTCCACACGATTCAGCCCATGGCTGGGAGCTTACTCGCGCCACATGTTTTCGAAGCGAGTGAACTCTTTAAGGAAAACCAGTTTCGCCACGCCGGTTGGTCCGTTGCGCTGTTTGGCGACGATGATTTCGGCCAGGCCAGCATTTTCCTCGGTGCGGTTGTATTGTTCCTCGCGATAGATGAATGCAACCACATCTGCGTCCTGTTCTATGGCGCCCGATTCGCGCAAGTCCGCCAGCTGCGGACGGTGGTCCGTTCGGTTCTCGGGCGCGCGCGATAGCTGCGATAGCGCAACCAAAGGAACGTTCAGCTCTTTTGCAAGCCCCTTCAACTCTCTGGAGATCTGGGAGACCTCCTGCTGCCGCGACTCTGTGCGCCGCGACGAGCCAGACATCAATTGAAGGTAATCAACGATGATCAGATCCAGCCGCTTTTGTTCTGACGCCAATCGCCGCGCTTTGGCCCTCATCTCGAGGACAGTGATTCCGGGCGTGTCGTCTATGAAGATCTTAGTCTCCGCCAGCGTGCCCAGAGCGCCGGCGAGCCGGGCCCATTCGTCGCGCGATAGAAAGCCGCTGCGAAAACGATGCGCGTCGACGTGACCCTCTGAAGAGAGCATGCGCATCACAAGTGACTCTTTGGACATTTCGAGCGAGAAGACACCGACGACGGCCTGAGCTTGAATTGCCGCATTCTGAGCGAGAGTCAGCGCAAACGACGTCTTGCCCATCGATGGCCTGGATGCGATCACTACCAGGTCTGCAGGCTGCAAGCCGGAAGTCATCGAATCGAGTTCGCTGAAGCCCGTGGTTAGCCCGGTCAACATGGCTGACCGCCCCGCCATCTCCTGTACATGCTCGAGCAACGCGTCGGCAACAGGTTTTACGTGGGCGAACCCTTCCCGGGTTCTCTCGTCAGCTAGCGCAAAGATCGCCTGCTCGGCTCGGTCGAGAATGATCTTCGCTTCGTCTTCCTCATCCAATGCTTCGCTCGTAATCTTATTACACGATTTTATGAGCTGACGCAGCACCGACTTGTCACGCACGATCTTGGCGTAGTGAGCGATGTTGGCGAAGTGCGGAAGGCCGTAGTGCAGATTGGAAATAAACGAGAGGCCACCCACCGCCTCGACCGCTCCGTCACGACGCAGCTCTTCGGCGATCAGGATCGGATTGATCTCCGACTCCTTCTCAAAGAGAGCAATCATCGCAAGAAAGATGCGGCGGTGTGACGGGACGTAGAAATCCTGTGGGCGGAGAAGTTCGATCGCCTGGCTAACGACGGAGTTATCTATCAGGATCGAACCGAGAATCGCTCGCTCGGCTTCCGCGCTGCTGGGCAGCGGTCGTTCGAGCAGTTGGTCGCGTGCGGTTTCAGCGACGGTGTTTGCCATGAGCGGAGTTTTCGATGAGTTAGAGCCGGAATTCCGAGAAAAATATCAGGCTTTTGCGGCGCTTCGACTATCTGCGAGTCTTTCTTCCGGCGCTCCGAGCGCCTCGGGCGCACTATACTACACGGCGCGCGGAGGCGACAATCATTAATCGTCTATCGCATCCGCGCGCCGGGTTTTGAGTGCTACGGTCTTAGTCTTCCGGGCTTTCCGCAGTAGCTTCCTCAGGAGCTTCCGAGCTTTGCGTCTCTGTCGCGGCCGGCTTGCCCTCCGGCTTCTCACCGCTCTCAGAGGTAACTTCAATGGGAAGGTCCAAAATTACCTCGCGATGAAGTCGGAGCGGAACGGTGAAGTCTCCCGTCTCTTTTATTGCCTCACGGAGCGTAATCCGCCGGCGATCAACTTCGTAGCCGCGCTCTTTGAGAGCTTCTACTATGTCCATTGACGTGACGGAGCCGTAAAGGATCCCGTGTTCGCCGACCTTGCGCGCGAACGTTAGTTTCAGCGAAGCCATTTGAGCTGCCTGGGCTTCGGCCCCTGCCTTCTCGCCCGCCTCTTTCCTGAGAAGGGCGGCGCGTTCCTGTTCTATCTGCCTGACATTACCGGCGTTGGCTTCGACTGCGAGCTTGCGCGGCAGAAGATAGTTGCGCGCGTAACCCGCTTTGACTTTGACAATCTCACCGCGCGCGCCCAGGTCGTCAACATCGTCGCGCAGGAGGACGTTTGTATGTGCCATTTTCTGATTCTCCTCCTTAATGTTAGTCCGTTGCGTACGGGAGCAGTGCGATGTTTCGCGCTCGCTTGATGGCTTCGGACAGCATACGTTGATGTGTCGCACAGGATCCCGAGATCCGGCGTGGCAGGATCTTGCCGCGCTCGGGAATGTAATTCTGCAGCAGCTTCACATCTTTAAAGTCGATCAGGTCGACCTTCTCGATGCAGAACCGGCAGATTTTGCGACGATGCATTCGGCGCCCGCCGCCACCGCGTCCTCCGGACCCGCCGCGGCCCCGTTCACCACGGTCGCTAACATCATCGTCGCGGTCATACCCGCGTTCACGATCTTCATAATGACCAGACATATCGTTTTACCCTCAAGGTAAGGAAATGCCGGGGTGTTCGGCGCGTAAGCCGGTGCTTCGCTGCGACTCCCGGGTTTCCTCCCGTTCGTTACTGAAATTATTCGTCGGTAGCAGACTGAGCGCCGTCCTTGCGCGCTGCAGCTGAACCGGAGAGCGGGCGCTTGCTGGCTTTGCGAGCACGCTTTGCTTTGAATTTCTCGGCGCGGCGGCGATCTTCATCGACGCGTACGGTGATGTAGCGTATGACCTGATCGTTGACGCGCATGCGGCGCTCGAGCTCTGCGATCTCGCGTCCGCTGCCGTCGATCTCGAAAAGCATGTAGAGGCCATCGTTCTTGCGTCCGATGGGATAAGCAAGCTTGTGCCGGCCCAGATTCTCGTTTTTGGTGATTGTGCCGCCCTGATCGGTAACGACTTGAGCCAGGTTTTCGCTGAGGCGGGCGCTCTCATCTTCCGGCACGTCGGTGTCGATGATGAACATCACCTCGTAGGTTCTTAATGTAGCCAAAATTCATCCTCCTCTTGGATGTCTAGCCTCATTCGTGATGAAGCAAGAAGGAAAGTGATCGTCAATGGTAAATGGTTAATGGTAAATAGAAGGCAGCTTCCATTCACGATTTACCATTTACGATTCACGAATTGTATTGCGCCATCGCTTTGTCAATTCCGTCTCTCAGGACGGCGCGAAGCGCCTCTGCGCTCCGGTCTAAGATCTTGTCAAGCTCGATCCGTTCGCTTCGCGAAAATTCATCGAGTACAAAACTCTTTGCATCGGCAAGCGGATGTTCCGGTTGAATTCCGATTCGCAGCCTGGCGAACTCATCGGAGCCCGTGGCCGCGATGATGGATTTCAAACCATTGTGTCCGCCGGATGAACCGCGCCGTCGCAATCGTATCGTTCCGAACGGAAGCGCCAGGTCATCGCTTATCACGATCAGGTCGCCAACCGTACCCCTTGGTTCCTGCTTCGCGAGCAGACACTGTACCGCTTCGCCGCTTAGATTCATGTAGGTCTGCGGCTTGACCAGCTGTACCTGTGATTCCTCGATGCGCGCCCGTCCGACCAACGAGCGACAGTCTTTTCGCTTAACCAGGGCCCCGGCTTCCGCTGCCATGCGGTCGACGAGCATGAAGCCCAGGTTATGGCGCGTCCGCTCATATTCAGCGCCCGGATTGCCGAGTCCAACGATAAACATAAGGAAAAAGGCAGTAGGTAAAAGGTAAAAGCCAGCTCAACTGCTTCCCTTTTACCTCTTTCCTTCTTACTTCTGTTCGCCTTCCTCGTCTTCCTTCTTGCCCTTGCCGATGACTTCAGGCTCTGCGGCTGTTTCTTCGACCACAGGCGCTTCAACCGGCTCTTCACGGACGATGCCGACCGTGGCAATCACCGTTTCGGGCGAGTTCAGAATTTCGATGTTCTCGTCCACAGGAATGTCCGAAACCCGAAGGAAATCGTGCACGCCCAGATGCG
Source organism: Acidobacteriota bacterium (assembly GCA_032160165.1). GTDB lineage: Bacteria > Acidobacteriota > Blastocatellia > Pyrinomonadales > Pyrinomonadaceae > QHXM01. The sequence continues at coordinate 12,521 of JAVHWA010000040.1, read as the reverse complement.
AGACATCCAGATCAATCGAATCCGGAATGTTGCGGGGATCACAACGCATATCGATCTCGCGCACCAACTGCTCGAGCACGCCCTGTTCTTCTCGCACGCCGATCGGTTCACCGCTTAGATGTACCGGAACGGTGACCTCGATCTTCTCGCCTTTGACCAGTCTTTTCAGGTCAGCGTGAACCAGTCGACCGCGGACAGGATCGATCTGCCGCTCGTGGAACATCACCTCACTCGCGCCCACTCCCTCGACATCGATGGTAAAGATTGAGTTGTGGCCGGACTCCGACCGAAGAATGGCAGCCAGGTCTTTCAGCTGTGCGACAGCAGCAACGGCTTCTATTCCACCGCCGTAAACGCTGACCGGAACGAACCCCGCGCGCCTGGCGCGTCGCGCATCGTTCTTGCCGCGACCGTCTCTTTTGGTCGCCGTAACTGTAATCTCTTTTCTCTCAGCCATAATGTTCTCTTTCTCAGTGTTTGCCCTTCAAACGAAGAGCGAAGAGACGCTGGTCTCTTCGTGGATCGACTTGATCGCTTTCGCCAACAGCGGAGCGATGCTAAGGACTTCGATGTTCTCCAAATTACACTCTGCATCGCGCAGCGGGATCGTATTCGTCACCGCGATCTGCTCGATATCTGAGGCCGCCAACTTTTCGCAGGCCCCACCTGACAAAACCGGGTGCGTGAAACATGCGTGGATGGTTTCGGCGCCGCTCTCTTTCAGCGCGCGGGCAACTTTTGTTAGCGAGCCGCCGGTGTCGCACATGTCATCCACAATCAAACAGTTTCGACCGCGAACATCTCCCACGACATTCATTACCTCCGCAACGTTCGCCTTTTCGCGACGCTTATCACACAACGCCAGTTCGGCGTGCAGCCGCTTTGCATAGGCGCGTGCGCGCTCTGCGCCACCGGTATCCGGCGCTACCACCGTCAGGTTCGGCAGTGGATTCTCCTGGTAATGCCCGATCATCACCGGCGCTGCATAAAGGTGGTCCACTGGGATGTCGAAGAACCCCTGAATCTGGGCAGCGTGCAAATCCATCGTCAGCACTCGCTGGGCGCCGGCGGTAGCGATAAGGTTGGCCACCATCTTGGCCGCAATCGGCACACGCGGCCTGTCTTTCTTATCCGAGCGAGCATATCCGTAGTACGGAATCACCGCCGTAACGCGCTCGGCCGACGATCGCCGGAACGCATCCAGCATCACCAGCAGCTCCATCAGATTCGAGTCCGTCGGTGGACACGTCGGCTGTACTATAAAAATGTCGCCGCCGCGAACGTTCTCATCTATCTGAAAGTTGAACTCGCCATCCGAGAAACGTTCGGTGATGGCTCGCCCTGGATCGCAACTTAGATAGTGGCAGATTTCTTCTGCCAGTCTTCTGTTCGCATTCCCCGAGAAGACTTTAATGCCGCCGGTTGTGCTCATAAAAGTCCAATGTCCAATGTCCAAGGTCCATTGTCCAAAACCAGCGACTGACTTTGGACTTTGGACATTAGACTTTGGACTTTAATTATGGCTGGGGCGGGAGGATTCGAACCTACGAATGCCGGTTCCAAAGACCGGTGCCTTACCACTTGGCTACGCCCCAATTCAATCTCTCAATCCTTCAGACGCGCTTGAGAGGGGCGGCACAGTCGCCGAGAGCGGTCAGATACTCCGTCCTCGCGAGAGTGGCACATCGGAAGACGCGCCATGATCTCTCCCCACCTAGCGCATCAACGGCCCGTTCTTGCGCTTCCTGATTGTCAAAGACTCCGAATACGCTCGAGCCGCTGCCCGCCATTAGACATGCTTTGGCCCCTGTATCCAGCAGAGCGTTCCTGGCCCGCTCGATCTCGGGTTCCTGGCGGAAGATAACCGGCTCGAAGTCGTTGTGCAGAGCGTCCGGATCAAAATCCATAAATTGCTCGTCCGCACAAGAAATAGAAAGAATAGTGTCGTATTCGGCCTTTGTCAAGGCAGGGGAGTTTAGGGCCGCGTACGCTCGGGCGGTGGAGATTTCGATACCCGGATTAAGGACTATCAGATGTTTGGCCACGACCTCGGTCACTGGTTTTATCTCTACGCCCACCCCGATTCCGAGGGCGGTTCCACCTGTCAGGAAGTATGGAACATCAGCTCCCAATGCGGCCGCGAGTTCACTTAACTCAGGTTTACCAATCTCGATTTCCCAGAGACGAGCGAGGCCTATTAGCGCTATTACGGCATTGGATGAGCCACCGCCCAAGCCGGCCCCCACTGGAATTACCTTCTCGAGGTGAATAGATGCACCCTTACGGATTCCGCATCCCTCTTTCAATCGAAGTGCTGCGCGAACGATCAAATTGCGCGCGCCCAAAGGGACGTCGGGCGAATCACAGGTCAGATGGATCTCTTCGTCATCGCCAAGAGCGAACCTCAATCGATCGTGGAGGTCTATGGTTTGTAATATCGTCCTGACTTCGTGAAGACCGTCGGCACGGCGACCCAGGACACGGAGTGACCAATTGATCTTGGCAAAGGAAGGAAGCGAAAGAACTGTCTGAGACACGAAGGGCGGCTGACCTCTTTGTATAAAAGCGCCAGCCGCCCCGCGTCAATTTTGGAGGTGTGCTCAGCGCATAATGAAAACCTGCGTTAAGTATACTCGCCCGTCTGCTGCTCGCGCGACTCCGACGGCAGAGTGCGTGAATATCCCTCGCAGAATGTTCGCGCGGTGACCCGAGGACTGCATCCATTGATTCACGGCGAGGCCGACGGGGTCATCATATCCCTGGTTCAGCGCGATGTTCTCTCCCACCGATCTCCAACTGACACCATTGGCGCGCGCGCGATCGCGCACATCGCCATCAGGACCATCATGATCGAAGAAGTTTTGTCGGGCCATCGCCTCCGAGTGCTCTCGCGCTACGCGGCAAAGGGTCCCGTCCCAAACCAGGAGTGGCAGCCGGTTGCGTGCTCGCTCCGCGTTCACCAAATCAAAAGCTCGTCGTTCAAGCGAGTTCGCGGCGACGGGTGGCGCAGGCGCTACCGCGGGGGCCGGAACAACTCGATGATTGGCTTGAATCGGAGCGGGTACGCTTCCCGAAGCCGTTATCATTCTGGCTACGGGACGATTCGACGATTGCGCGCGGCTATTGATTGAAGTCGCGCCCATGAGCGCGAGGGCGAAAGCGAAGAGCAGAATGCGAGCGCAGGGCGCAGATGAAACTGCTCGGGGGAACGAATTGTCTAGCTTCATTAGGGGAACTTTCGTTGGAGTCGCCAGAGCGCTCCTGTCAGGCCGTGAGAAAGCAACTAGCACCTGACCGCGCTTGGGGCTGGCGGTCCTAAAGTGTCAACCCGATAATAGCAAACACAGTTTAACTATTTCAAGAACTATTTCATTTTGGTTGCGAAGGGAGCTGGAGAAGGTCGGTGAACGCTATTTGCCAGCTTTTCCGAGAATTTTGCCCTTGAGCCTGGCGGTGTCTTGAGGTCCGGTCGCCAGCGTGAGGGCCTTCTGCCAAGCGAGGCGGGCCTGTTCGTGTTTCCCTTGCTTTGAGTAGAGATCGCCCAGATGCTCGTTGATCGTCGACGAGGTGAGGTTGCGGCGGGCCGCCTCGAGCAGATTGCGTTCGGCTTCGTCGAACCTGCCAAGCCTGAAGAAGGCCCAGCCGAGGCTATCAAGAAACGATGGATTGGTCGGACTAGAGCGCAAGGCGCGCTTGATCATCTCCAGCGCCTCCGGCAATCGATCGTTTCTATCTACCAGGAAATAGCCGAGATTATTTAGCGCCGTAGCATTGTCCGGATCGGCCGCCAAGATACGGCGGAGCGACTCTTCGGCGCCTTTCGGATCTCCAGCGCGTTCCTGGGCCGATGAAAGGTTTACTAACGCGATTTCGACCATATCGGGTCTTCCGGTCGGCGCCAGCTCAAGCGCCTTTCGCGCCGAGGTGACCGCTTCGGACGCTCGTCCCGACTGAAGATAGAGAGACGAGATGAAAAGATGCTCCTCAAAGTCCTCGATTGATCCCTTCAAGGATGCATTTATAAGCGCAACCCCCTCGTCAACTCTACCGAGATCGGCGAGAGTCTGAGCTTCCAGCTGTAGGAAACCGGTTTGTTCGGGATAGCGTTGACGAGCGGCCCGCACTGCCACCAGCGCTTCCTTGAGCCTGCCTTGATCCCGCAGGAACTCGATCTGTTGGGCATCGGGACTAGGGTCGTCTTTGCCGAGCAGACGGCGCATTCGTTCGATCGTGGCGGTCACACCGGCCGGCTGTCCCGCTTGTTTGTAGACATCGATGATTTTATGAAGCAGTCTCGAAGCGGACGCTTTGATTGCATCGCTGGGCGGGGCCACCTCGTTAAGATTGAGCGCCTTAATCTGCTCTTCCAGGACCGCGATTGCATCCGTGTAACGCAAGGCATCGATGTAGAGCTGCGCGAGAGAGGCGCGTAGCATCTCGTGCTCGCGATCGCCGTTTGGTTGCCGAGCGATTGCTGATCTTAGCGACGCGGCGGCATCGTCGACGCGACCGGCGCGGGCCTGAACGCGCACGAGTAGCTGTACTGTCCGTATATTTGAGGGATCGCCCGCTACCATTCGCTGCAATTCGATAATGGCAGCCTTATCATCCAGCGCGCCGCCTTCGATGATTTGGCCCAGCAGCTCGATGTAGTCTTTGTTCTCAGGGTCGAGCGCAATCGCGCGACGAATAGCCGCCAGTGCCTCTGCACCGCGACCAGCCGCGAGAAGAGCTTCGCTAAGACGCGCAGAGGCCGCGTGCGGGGAGAGTTCGCGATTTGTAATATATTGGAAGAAACGAGTGTCGCTTGCCTGTGGCGCAGCCGCCCAACGTGACCAGGCTTCCAGCGCTTCCGCTGGTTTGCCCGTCGCCTGATAGAGCTCGCCCAAGAACGCCCATGCTTCTGCGTTGTTCTTATCGAGACGAACGACGTGCTTAAGTTCTCTAATAGCGAAATCAACTGCCGATCGGTTAAGCGTGCCTTCTTTTAGCCCGCTCTTGATCGTGAACAGGCGTGCCAGCAGACGGTGCGCGCCAAAATTGTCGGGATCGACTCGCGCGGCGCTGGCGCCTTCGCGCGCAGCCGCATCGAAATCCTGAGGGGGGTAGTAGAAGGCTATTTCCGCTAAAGCCGTATGCGCCTCGGCAAGCGTCGGGTCGAGATTGGCAGCGTCCTGAAAAGCCTGTTTGGCCGAGCGCAGAGTGGTTGCCGTTCCCTCACGTCGCAAGTCAGAGAGATTGCGTTGACCTTCAAGCAGCTTGGCATAGGCCTGTGCTCGTTTCTCGCGCTCAGTGAGGTTCTGTCGTTGCGGTGGCGAGGATGAAGTCTGCTTCTCCGCGGGCGGAGTGGCAGCAGGCGTTTGGCCATACGCCTTACTCGCGGATTGTTGGATTGCGCAGATCGAAACTACGAGGACCGCTATCCGGGCGAAGCGAACGGCGAAACACTTCACGCAACAATTCCTTTCGCAGGCGAGGTCTCCGCATCGCCCGATTCCTGGACCGCTCGTAAGACGCGTTGCCAGGCCTTTCGTTGCGGATAGGAATACACGAGAACGATTACAGCCACCCCTCCGGCGCGGAGCATATGAGACCGATTATCGCTCGGGCTGATAATCATTACGATAAAGCCCATGAGTGCGATCGCGAGTCCGATCAGGGCGATCTGAATGGTCGTCCCCTGCAGCGCAGCCAACATGCCCGAAGGGCCTCTTAAGGCAGCTATGTCCTGAAGGCGCATCGGCTGGAACCTGGCGCGGCGAAGGGCGAAGGACCCCAGCCCGAAGATCAAAATCGTTATCCACAGCGCCATCGCTAATGATGGATCTCCAGGTCGACGCAGGGATTCGGCAGAGAAGACAGCGATTACCACAAGCGCAATCGTCAAGCAGAAACACGCACCGACCACTATCGTGGCCGAGCGATGGCGTCGCGCCAGTTCCTGTTCGATGCTTTCGGTTTGTGGAGTCACTTCGACCTCAAATACTCGGGGAATAAGATTATGAAGACTCTCTCTCTCGACTAATGGGAAATTCTAACACCCGCCTTTAAGCACTAGCAAACGAACGATCTGGAATGTCTCAGCTTACAGCAACGCCCCGTCCATCTTTACAGACGACACGGGGCGCTGAGAAACCTGGCTTCTCTCCGACTCTCTGGCAGGCTCTCCGCCGGCGACTCTGCCGTCGGCCTATGGCTTCGTTCCGGGCTGTGTCGGAGTCGTAACGGGCGCTGTTGTAGGCTGCGCAGGCGGTCCGACTACTGTCGGTTTGGTTGCCGGCGGTTTCCCTGGAGTGGGAGTCGTTCCCTGCGGGAATGTTCGCGGAGCCTGGCGACGCTGCTCGACCGGCTTAGGCGTAATCGATCTAATCTCGCCCTGATTGGCCACCGCTTCATCGATCAGATCGCTTCCCGCTTTGTTGTCTCTGCTGATTAGCACTCCGTTTTTATCGACCGTCACTACAGCCGTGCCGACGACTTCCGTCAGAATCTTTGCCATCACTCCCGGTCGCTCCGGCTTCGGTTTGTGCTGCAAGGCAATTGGATCCGGCTCCGGGATTGGCGCGCCAATTTTGTTCAGCTCTTCCTTTGCGCGATCGACGAAGTCACCATTGGGAAAATCTCGCACGACCATCTGGAAGTACTTAGCAGCTTCGTCGGGCTCTTCCTCCTGAATATATAGCCAGCCTTGACGGAAATAGACTTCATCCAGATACGAAAAATTTTTGTACTTCTGAATGATTTCGGCATAGCGTCGCTGCGCGCCTTTCAGCCCGCCGTTACCGCGTTCATAACGCGACTGATAGAAACGTCCGACTTGCAGTTCGTGCATGCCCAGGTTTTCCTGCACCTGGTACAAGCGAAGTTCAACATCATTCTTCAGAGATGTTGTGGGAAATTGCTGCAGTATGGCCTTCAACCGCTGCTCGGCCTTGCGCGCATGCGGAACTTCGCGGTCCGGCAAACCCATTTGCCGCATCTCGGCCTCGGCCACCTTGAGCATGACGCGGTCCGAGAGAGGATCTGTGGGGAAGAACGTCAACCAATCCTGATAAGCCTGAGCGGACTGGATTAGCGTGCTGGTCGTCCCTTCGAGGTAGAAGGAATCGGCGACGGCCAATTTTGAAAGCGAAAGAAAAGGCGAATCGGGGTACGTGGTGATGATGGTATTGAATAGCAGTCGGCCGGTATCGTAGTTCCCTTTCCGGACCTCTTTAGCGGCAACTTCGAAGAGCTGCCGATCGCGTCCGGGCGCGACGGTGTCTGTCAGCTCGGCGTATTTATTATCCTCGCCACCGCCGAAGAGTCCAAAGAGTTTTCCCTTCTTCTTTTTCTTGTCGGTGGACTGGGTGTTGCCGCTCGCAGTGCGCGCGGTCGCCGTCGACTGCAGCGCCGCTTGCACACGGGTATTGACATCGTTGACCGAGGTCTCGAGCTTCGTCAGTTGACCGGGCTCGACTCGCTCAGCACGATCGAGCTTGGCGCGCAGGTCGTTCACTTCTGACAGTATCGAGCTGACTTCCTGTTCGAGTCCGCGCAACCTTGCCCGCGGATCATCCGCGTTGGCGGTTTTGTCCGAGCTGTCGTTTGCGTTCAGCGACGCGACGCCGCTATTGAGCGAACGGCGCATCGAGTCTAGACGCGAGCGCATAATTTCCAGGCGCTGCACCGGAGTTCCTTCGGCCTGACCTTGCGCGAAAGCCCCGATGCTCCAACCAAGCATGAGAGTTGCACTCAGGCCGAGTGCTTTAAGATTGCGAAACTGCATTACTAAACCCTCCAAAAAACGTGATGGGTGATGCGTGATAGGTGATAAGTGTGATTAGCCTACGACCTGTCACCTATCACTTTTCCCCGATCTTACGCCCATTGCAATGTCGCTTCGCGAAGTTCGCGAACCGCCTGCGCAGGGTCGGATGCATGAAAGACAGCCGATCCGGCGACGATAATCTCGGCGCCGGCAGCTACGATCTGTGCAATGTTATTGCGATCGATGCCTCCGTCTATTTCGATTCGCGTCGAAAGCCCGCGATCATCAATCATGCGCCGGAGACGACGCAGTTTGTCTAAGGAAGTCGGGATAAATTTTTGACCGCCAAATCCGGGGTTGACCGACATTAATAGTATGTAGTCGGCGAAGGGCAGCGCCTCCTCAAGTAGCACCAGCGGCGTTGCCGGGTTGATCGCGACTCCCGCCATAGCGCCTTTCTGCTTGATCGAACTCAGGGTGCGATTGAGATGCGGGTCGATTTCAACGTGAACGGAAACCATATTGGCTCCGGCTTCAACAAACTGTTCAGCGTAGAGCCCCGGATCCGTGATCATCAGATGCGCATCGATGGGCAGTCGCGTTGCCTGTTTGACTGCTTTGACGACAGGAAATCCGACGGTGATATTGGGCACAAAGTGTCCGTCCATCACATCTACGTGAATGACTCCGGCGCCACCGCGTTCGGCGGCGGCGATCTCCTCACCAAGCCGCGTGAAGTCGGCGGACAGAATTGAAGGTGCGATTTCTATCATCTATTCCGGGACTTTGTTTGCGCCGCCGGCCGGTGTTGGTTTCGTTACAGGCGGTCGCTTGTTAGCGTTGCCTCGGTTTGCGTTGGGCGTCGAGTTCGTGTTGGGATTGGCGTTGGTCGTGGCGCGGTTGGCGTTTGCATTGCGGCCGGCGACGTTCGCGTTAGTATTGTTGGCGTTCCTGGCGCCGTTCGTATTATTGGCGTTCTTGTTATTCGAATTGTTGGCGTTCTTATTAGTGTTCTTATTCTTCGCCTTGTTCTGATTTTGAGTCTGGTTCTGATTGGCCGTCGTCGATTGATTTGCGTTGGCGTTCTGAGAAGAATTCGTGTTCTCCTGCGGAGCAACATCGGCTTTTGAGGGAACGCTCTCTCCCTCTTTCGGCGCTCGGCTGATCTCAACGGCAACCGTTTGTCCCGTCTTGACGATCTGCCCTTCTGCCGGCCACTGCTGAAGAATCGTGTCCGGCTGGTCGGCGCTGGCTCGTGTGCGAGCGACTCGAATGCTAAGGCCGGCGTCATCGAGCGCTGATTCGCCCGCAAGTCGATTCTTACCTAATACGTTTGGCACCTTTACTTCAGCCGTCTTAAGGCTCAGATAAACCGTGCCAAGAAAGCCGAAAACAAAGATGATGATAACACTCAGGACGATCCCGAATTTTCCAAGCGCGGACCACGCACGCCTTCCAAAACTCACAGTCCGAGCCCACCTCTCATCAAACGCAGTTCCGCCGATTCCATTCTCAAACCGACCGCGAAGTCTAACATCCACTGAAACATCGCGGCAAGCGACCGCGGCTTAGCTACTACGCTCGAATGAGGCGATAAAGAACCCGTCTGTCCCTTCTTGTTGGGGCCAGGTGCGGACTGTTGCCGCATCGTCTCGCGGCCCATGCGGTAGATTTAGAGGCGCCGGCCTGAAATCGGGGGTCTCACGAAGAAAGCTTTCGACCACCCTCTCGTTCTCCTCGGTCTCGACCGAGCAGGTTGAGTAGACCAGGCGGCCCCCTCGTTTGACCATCTGCGCGGAAGCGATCAGGATTCGCTGCTGCCGAGCCGACAGATCAAAAATGTCCTCTTCTGAGATGCGCCACCGTATTTCGGGGTTGCGCCTCAGCGTGCCTGTCCCGCTGCATGGTGCATCGACTAAAACGCGGTCAAAGAGCGCGTTTGTATAGGGCAGTCCGGCCTCGGCGTCGTGGATAACGACATTGAACTGGTCCGCGTTTCCGCCAGTTGCAGCCTCAGCCAGAATCCTCGCGCGATTCTCATGAACCTCGCCGGCGACCAAAAGTGCGAGGCCGGGCGCGAGCGCAGCGATATGTGTAGTCTTACTTCCCGGCGCAGCACAAACGTCGAGCACGCGGTCGCCCGCGCGCGCACCCAGCACATGAGCAACCAACTGCGACGCCTCATCCTGGACATAGATCTTTGCTTCACCAGCGAGTTGGTGCATACGGGCTGAGGCTCCACGAATGCGCCAGGCATCCGGAATCAAACGCGACGTCTCCAGTTCCCCCCCTTGGGCACGCAGCGCGTTAAGGATCTCTTCGGCTTTACCAGAGGCGGTTACACGAAAGGCAACCGGCGGCGCGTGGTTGTTCGAACGAGCAAATTCTTCGGCCTCTCGCCTGCCGAACGCGGCTATCCAACGTTCCAACAACCATCCGGGATGCGACGTCTCGATCTCCAACCTATGAATGGGATCGCGGATCTCAGCAGCCGGATCAATCTCTGGTTCGCGCACCGCCCTTCGTAAGACGGCGTTGATGAACGCCGCCGCCGACCGCATTTTTGAAATGTGCGCGAGGTTGACGGAATCATTGACTGCTGCTGAAGCGGGGATTCGCGAGAGGAAGCGCAATTGATATAGGCCAAGCCTCAGCGCTCGACGGACGGGAGGATCCAAACTGGCGGCGGCGCGGCCCGCGTAATGTTCTATCAGCGCGTCTAGCCAGAGTTGCCAACGAAGGGTTCCCAGCACTAACTCGTAACAAAGCGCGCGGTCATCGGCGCGTATTCCGGAGTCGGCTGCGGCCAGCAGAGGGACGGCGTATGCATCGTCTTCCTCGACGCGGCGCAGAATAGCGAACGCCGCTCGCCGTGCGGGCGAAACGATACGCGTTGCTTTGCCGCCCGGCGCTGTCATCTGGTTCCCAGACCTTTCACGCAGGCTCACCCTAATTGTTCGCCCGCTCGAATCCTTGTGCCATTCAGAAAATCGCGGACGAGCATTCGCTTCTTCCCTTCCGGTTGTACCTCCTCGAGACGAAGGCAAGTGTCCTCTCCGCAAGCGAGGATCAATTCATCGCCGCTTGCCTTTACAACTTCCCCATCGCGGCGCTGCCGATCCTCGTGCTGCGCGGTCTCGGCTTTCCAGATAATCAAGTGCTGAGAGGCGTATCGCGTATAAGCGTTGGGCCACGGTTGAAATCCGCGGACATGACGTTCGATTTGCTCCGAAGTCAGAGACCAGTTGATCAACCCGTCTTCTTTGCGGAGAAGGGGTGCAAAAGTCGCCTTGTCTTCGTTTTGCGGTTGCGCTTCGAGGTCGTCAAGTTGAGCGAGTGTTTCCGATAAGAGCTCGGCACCCGTCAGCGATAGCCTGGACATCAGCTCGGGCGCGGTCTCCCTCTCTCCAATCGCCGTCGTTCGTTGGAGGAGGACCGGCCCCGAATCAAGCTCCTCCTCTATGAACATCGTCGAGACGCCGGTTTCGTGCTCGCCTCGCACGATCGCCCAGTTGACCGGAGCTGCGCCTCTGTACAGTGGAAGGAGTGAGAAGTGAACGTTGATGCAGCCTCTCCGAGGCGCTTCCAGGAACGATGCTGGAAGAATCCGGCCGTAGGCAACGACGATCGCCGCATCTGCGCCTTGGGACGTAAAGAGATCGATCGCTTCCTGCGTTCTGATCTTTTGCGGTTGATGAACTACGAGTTCGTGTTCGAGAGCGAATTCTTTAACCGGGGATGCGGCGGGTTTACCGCTGCGGCCCACAGGTTTGTCGGGTTGCGTCCAGACAGCGACGACGTCATGGCCGTCTTCCAGACAGCGCCGTAGCGTTGGCACAGCGGCGTGTGGCGTGCCCATGAAGATAAGACGCATAAGAGCAGAGGTTAGAGGTCAGAGGCCAGATGTTGGAGGTCAGAGGTCAGAACGCAAGAGGTTGCCGTCGGCGTATCTGACCTCCAACCTCTGACCTCTGACCTCTCGTTTTAAAACGCGCACCTGTAGTTGGAAAACTCGTAAATCTGTTTCCAGCTGCCGCCCTGTTTTTTGTAAACCAGATATCCGTCGCCTTCCAAGCCCTGCCTCAAGGCGATCACCTCAGATCCTCCGTCGCCATCCAAATCAAGGCCGTCAACCAGCCGCTCAATGTAAACGCCGCCTTCGACGACGTCGAGCGAGGCGCCTGACATTATGTCTTTGGAAGTATAGCGCTCGTATTGAAGCACGTTCGTGCGATAAGAATTCCCTTCCGGCTCGGCAATAAGGAAGAGTGCGTAGCGCGCAGCACCGCCCTTCTGTTTTTTGACGACGAAGCTGCCAATCAACTCAGCCTTGCCATCGTTATTCAGATCAAGCGCTGTCAGGTTGACCGTTACCAACCCGGGAAGCAACGCCGTAGGAAGCCCCTTTTGTTTGTATGCCGCCTTGACGAGTGGCATAAGGGCGGCTCGCTCGGCCGGCGTCGGCGGTCTTCGCGTACTCTTGGTGCCGCCCAAAGTGGTCGAATTAGTCGCCAGCGCCATTACGTTAGTGTTGAGCTTGGCCTGCGTGCGCAACGTCACATCCGCACTGGAGCGGGCGCACTCGCTGTCCTTATTCGATTTCTTGACGGTCAGCGATCCGGCCTCGGCGCCTCCGAAGAGGACCCGATACTTATGGCCTTTTGAATAGTACGAATCCGAGAACTTGGTGAGCTCGTCAGCATCGGAATCGCCCGCTACCGGTTGCTTGAATTGTCCCTGATCCAAGATGAGGAAGGGCACAATATCTCCC
>JAVHWA010000018.1:0-43124 GCA_032160165.1 Acidobacteriota bacterium | reverse complement strand
GGGGCTCTTGCCGGCTTGGTGATAATAGGGCGCTAGTAGCTGACTAGTTTCCGTCTCGTTGTCCAGCGGTCGAGTTGGACGCAGCCGCTGCCAAAGTTGCGCGGGAGAAGGAAAAGCATCGAGTTCTTTTTCTTCCCCGGTTAGATAGTCGAATTCAACTATTCCGTGGCCATTCGTACTGTAGGCGAACTTTAGGCCCAGAATCTCAGCATAGTCTTTTGCTTGCTGTAGCCCGTCGCCCGGATTCCGAAACTCCGGTTTGGCCTCGACGACCGCGAGAAGGAAATCTCTAGTGTATCGAAGCAAGTAGTCTGCGCGTTTACCGGGGCGACGAATCACTCGATTCCCGACTGGAACAATGCGCCCATCAGTGAAGGTGCGCTGTTCCGTGAAAGAATGCGGCTCGTCGTCCCAGCCAGCGGCGACAAGTTTAGGGGTTACATACCTTCGGCAGGTATCGGCTTCGTTGCTCATCGGGTGGCGAGATTGAACTTCTCTGCTATATGGAGGTGAGCATCGCAGAACGGGGCTAAGTATAGTGCATGAATCTACTGCTGTCTTCCAGCGAGAAGCGCGTTAATTGCAGATCAATTGAAGCGAAAAGAATCTAAAAGTCGCACCGGACGAAATCATTTCGTTTACAGTGACTGCTAATTGGGCGAATCTGACTGTCCCTTGGTGCGTCAACAAGACTTCCGGTTCCACCGTACGATAGATCTCCTCGATAATGGTGAACACAAGTCAGGCGACTCGTTTCGTATCTGGATCAGCAGTAGTTAGGACGCGGCGGGCACGATAGAGCGAAGCAAGATCGAGGATTGCAGAGCAAGGAACTGAAGAGTAGATCGTGGCCTTTTATGAGGCTGAGTGGCACAACGTCAGATGTCGGGGAATGCCTGCAGCGCCGAAGCGGGCCTCTAAGGACTCACTACTCGGTCTGGACCACTTTTAATCGTCGCCTTCCGTCAGAAAGATATCCGTCCCATCACCCTCCGAGTTAATGATCACTTTCAGCGTTCCCGCTTCGAAGATCGTGGATTTCTCGGTTCTGACGACCGGGGCGTGTGTCAGTTTGCTGGTATACCAATCGACCACTTTCCCTACCGGGTCCGAGGTGTGCAATTGAGTCACCGCGTGCCCATTGCCTTCGGTCGCCGTCAAGGTGGTCTGCGATCCGGGATAGACCAGTGACGGATCGATGCCCATTGCGCCTCCCGCTCCATTCGGTAACGGGGGAAGCGCGGGCACCGGGGGTACCGGTATTACCGGTCTGGTAACGGTGGGAGGAATAACCACGGTGGTTGGCGTCCGCCGATTGTTGATTAGCAGAATCGTGGTGACTATCACGAGAAGCACGACCAGAACCATACTCGTGATCATCCATTTCTGTTGCGGCTTGGGCGACTCCAGCGCTTTGGTCGATAACCCATCGATCGATTGGGTCTCGCTGCTCTTCACCAATGGCTGGGCTTCGCGCGTAGTACCAAATTCAACACGCGGGCGTTCAGGAGTCTCCAGCAACCGAGTTGTCGCGTCGGTCACTGATCCCGGTTCCGCGAGACTCAGCTCCTGACCACATCGGCGACAATATCGAGCGCCGGGCGGCATCTCAGCGGCGCAACTTGGACAAGTGATCTGCTGCATGACGGTAGAATAAACGCGCGGTAATCAAGCACGCAAGGGCGGTAACGTTAAAGATTTGTTCATTGATTCATTTAGTCATGGATTCATTGTTTCGCGCATTCAAGCATTGAGGGAGTGACTAATGGATCAATGAATTAATGATAAAATGAATCAATTCACCATTCTCGTACGCCGCACCTTAGAAGCTTTGTATTGACTTTAACTCACCGCCCGGAATATCGTGCGGCCAGCCTATTTCGAGTAGATAGAGTTGAAGTTCGTTATCCCAATGACCAACTCCAAATCCGTCCACCTTCCACGTTTCCCCCAATACGCCTACGCGCTGGCGATTTTTGGCGGCGGTATTGGCTACGTACTCCCTCAGGCCGGCGTTTCAATCAGCACATGGCAATCCTATTTTCTGCTGGCCTTGCTCTTCGGATCCATTTGGCCGACGAAGGCCCTTCACTGGGCGGCCTGGATCTGCCTTCCGATTGGAACGCTGGTCTGCGTCGAGTACTTCGCCTCGTGGAACCTTGGAGTGATCCTTAGCAACGTATTCGTAATCATTAAGGCGCTGGCGTCTGCCAGTTTGGGCGCCTACATCGGAACAAAACTTTCTATCCGTAAGCTCGCTGGTCGCGTTGTGAATAGAAAAGTTGAACGGTACGCTGACTCGCGGGCGTATAGCCTTCCACTCATGTCTCTCGCGCCGCCGATCAGGGCGACACTCGCCCTCGCCTCAGGTAATGGTTCTCATGAATCGGTTAGCGCCGGCGAGCAGTCATTAGGTCAGAGCTTCAACGCAGCGCTAATGAATGCCGTTCGAGAGAACGATATAGCTGCTCTCGAGCGCGCGATACGATCGGGCGCGGACATAAACTCCACCGCCTGCGACCATTTGACTTTGTTTGATGCTCCCGCGCCTCAACCGGACGCGAACACAATCAACGCCTTGTTTGGGGGCGAAGCGACACTTGATCAAGCGCCCGCCCAGCAATGGACGGCTTTGATGCTAGCCACAATCGAAGGTCACGTTCAGGTTGTGCGCGAGTTGATTGCAAAGGGAGCGGATCTCGACGCCGAGAATGACGAAGGGTGGACGGCGGCAAGGTTCGCCGTGTCGATGGACGAGGCCGAAATCCTGCGCCTGCTACTCGAAGCCGGAGCGAACCCGAACAGCCGAGACCACCAGCACAAGACTGCATTGATGCAGGCCGCGGCTGAGAACATACAGGCGAGTCTCAAGGTGCTACTCGAGGCGGGCGCGGACACGGGCATGGAAGACAGGAACGGCCAAACGGCATTGACCATCGCACAGAATTACGGCCATGCTGAGATAGTAAGACTTATCAAGCAAGCGAATTCTCTTTGCGCGTCAAACGTGGAGAACCGAATTCATGATGATGCTCCTGCGATGAGTACTGCGAACACCTATAGGGTCGTTGCAATTCCACGCAATCCATATGTCGGTTTGGTAGATCGTTACAGTGTGATTCCAGCCAACGTCTCGTTGCCCGAGGGATGGGTAGAGACGGGTTGGGCGGGTCCTGAAGAAGAGTGTCGCGAGTACGCTTCGAGGAGTAGCATAACCAAACCCTCCGAGCTCGGTTGGTGGCTGGTCTTCAGCAGTTGAAACCGTTGATCGCCGAATCGAACAAGCGAGGACCCTATCCGCACAGCTAATAACGACCATCCTCAAGCGCCTTCCAATTGATCATCCGTTGCAAAGTCGATCATCCATGTCGCCCATGAGCGGGGGAGCCATCTCAAGGTTGAAGTCATGGACGGTCGCAATCTGGCGAAGACCGGTGCGAATGTTGATCGCGGCCGGCATTCTCCACCTTGCCGTCACCATAGCGATCTTTAGCGCAGGCCATTACAAACTTTCTCCCGGCACGTTTGATAAAGATGGGATTGGAATCTCTTTCGCCGTGGACGGCGTCCAGCACCGCACGGATGCCGTGGCCTTGAGTGAATACCTGCGAAGCGGCGCACTCGTCGATTGGCTTCGTGCCCCTTATCCGCTTCACGACAAACTCTACTCAATCTGCTTCGCTGTCCTCGGGCCGTGGCTCGGTTTCAACATAATCACCATCGAGCCGCTCAATGTTCTTCTGTATCTGGGCATTCTTTTCCTGGTCTACAAGTTGGGTGAAGAAGTGTTCAGCGCGCGGGCGGGACGGCTCGCCGCGATTGTTGTGGCACTATGGCCCTCCTTCCTGCTTCATACTACGCAACTTCTTCGCGATCCGCTCTTCGTGCTCGGGCTTCTGGCCTTCGTCGTTGTCGTCGTACGTTTGCTATCTAGAGAATACCAATGGGGCAGGGCATTGTTGGTGGCAACGGCGGGCGGGTTTTTGACAATCGCACTCGGGCTGACGCGCGCTCGCATCGGAGGGCTTGCCGCTGCGATTGCGACGCTTGCGGCGGGGATGCTAATCGCAGTGCAGTTCGCGAAGAGGCCAACTCAAACCAGGAATCTCGCAGGCATGGGCCTCCTGATTGCGATGACATTCGTGGCTCAACAGGTCCTTCCTCGACATGACAGGACGCCTGTGATCGCCCCCTCCGATTCCACAAACACTCAGGAGCTTGATCGACGGCACGATGTGGACACGTCCGCGAATTCGGTAAGAGGGCCGGTGTCCGAGCCTACGTGGCTGGTTAGGCGCATAAGCGCAGATCGAACCAGATTCATGATTAGATATCCGGATGCAGGTTCGAACGTGGATCAAAACGTGGCTCTGGACAGCTTCTCAGACATTATTCGATATCTCCCGCGCGCCGCAGTCATAGGCTTCTTCGCGCCGTTCCCCAATATGTGGTTCACGGGCGGGGAAGAAGTTGGCTTGATAGGAAGACTGCTCTCAGGAATGGAAAGCGTTGTCTTCTATGGCTTCGAGGCCCTCGCTCTTTTCGCGCTCTGGTCGGGCCGACGTCGGATTACTTTGTGGCTGCTGGCGAGTGTTGCGGCGATAGGGATCATCGCGCTTGGCCTGGTCGTCACGAACATGGCGGCGCTGTTTCGGCTTCGGTACGGCTTCGCCGTCCTCATCATCATCCTTGGGGCCGCCGGGGCGGTGCAGGTCCTCGGTGATCGCTTTCAGCGAAACTGACCTGGTTCTCTAAACGTCCGGCTATAGCGTCTCGACGACGCTCCGTTACTCGCGCCCCGATTAGAACCTTACCAAATGACCGTTGGTAGTTCAGTTTATGTCTCTCATC
Source organism: Acidobacteriota bacterium (assembly GCA_032160165.1). GTDB lineage: Bacteria > Acidobacteriota > Blastocatellia > Pyrinomonadales > Pyrinomonadaceae > QHXM01. Next base: position 38,273 of record JAVHWA010000018.1, on the reverse strand, counting down.
TCCGAATGGCCCTTTTCGTTGACGCATCATCGGCGCTAAGGGTATAGTCCGATATCAGTGAAAGACGCAACACGCTAGTCGCCGACTCTCTCCATCGAAGCTAATTCTGACAAACTAATTGCTCGAATCCCCGATTTACAGCAAAAAGTGATTGCAGAAGACATCTTAGAATATCGCTGCGCGCAGAGCGCTCGCCGGTCATCTCCCAATGATCGCTGGAAGCAACAAACGACTGATTTGTAGCTCCGACTTGCTAGGTCTGGCGAAGAAGATTCGAAATCACAAATTTCTGGAGGTTTGGTATGAAGCATGGTTTGCTCCGTTTTATCGTCGTGGCAGGGTTGGGCCTGGCACTTAGTTCTGCGGCCATGGCCCAGCGTGTGTTGGGTGGCTATAAGGACGCTCCGGTCGATGACCCGGAAGTCGTCGCCGCGGCAGACTTTGCTGTTAGCGATCGGGGAGAGAAGCAGGAGACACCTATCTCACTCATCTCCGTCGAGAAGGCGGAACGGCAGGTAGTCGCGGGAACGAATTTCAGATTGTGTTTGAAGGTCGAAGTGGACGATGAGACGCAAGACGTAAAGGTGCTGGTCTTCAGGAGTCTTCAAAAGGAATACTCGCTCAAGAGTTGGGAAGAGGCGAGCTGCGGCGAATCAGGTGGGGGTAGTGCCCATGCTTCACGATTGGTCAGCGTTACGCCGGTAGTATTCAACGAGGCAAAGCCTATAGCGGTTACGCCTCTTACGGATCCGGTGGCGACGTTTTCCGGTGCGCGGGTGGTGCACAACATCACCGTCAAGGGAAAAAAAGGAATGCGGGTCCATGCCAGTTTCAATGTGAGATACGGGCTCGACGTGCCTTGCAGAATGATCGCGTATTTCTTCGATGAAGATGGCAGCGCGCTGGAGTCGTCTGACAGGAGTTACACCACCCAGCAGGGAAAGGTCAGCGCCTCCTCGTACTTTACTCCGCAGTATGACCCGGCGGCTTACAATGACCTGCAGATCTTCATCCCGTATGAAGCTTTGAACATGGAAAGCGGTGACACCTACAACCTGAAATTCTATCTGGCACTTTACGATAACGAGGGTCAGAGGTTTTTCGGCAAGTCGGGCTGGTACACGTTCCGTTTGACCATGCCTTAGTGTCACACGGCCGTCTTAGGTCTGCTTCGCATTCGCGCTCCTTGCGCACCGGTAAAGCCCGCCATAGCCGTCTCCTTCGAAGCCGAAAACATAGGGCACCAACGTGCGTCCTTGACCTAACAAGAATGAACGAAGAATTACGGAGCAGTTACGATCGTGTGGCAGAGCATTACGCCAAAGAATACCAGAGCGAGTTAGACAAGAAGCCGTTCGACCGAAAAATGCTCGAGTGGCTCGCTGAGAGGGTCGGCGACCTCGGCGTGATCTGCGACATGGGATGCGGGCCTGGGCAGGTGGCGAGATACCTCCACGATCGAGGAGCAAAGGCATGTGGCATTGATCTCTCGCAGGGAATGGTCGAGCAGGCACAACGATTAAATCCGGGGATTCCGTTCGAGCGCGGGGACATGCTTTCTCTGCGGGACATCGCGGATAATTCATTCGGCGGAATCGCAGCCTTCTACTCGATAATCCATGTTCCTCGCGAGTATATTGCTCAGGCACTGCGAGAACTTCGGCGGGTCCTCCGGCCCGGAGGGACGCTGCTGCTCACATTCCATATCGGGCGGGAAGTCGTTCACAAAGATGAATGGTGGGGAAAGGAAGTCAATCTGGATTTCATTTTTTGCGAGACCGGCGCCATTAAGGCCGACCTGGTGACCGCGGGATTAGAGTTGGCAGAAGTAATCGAAAGAGATCCGTATGCGGATGTTGAGTATGCCAGCCGACGCGCGTATATCTTCGCCCAAAAGCGCTGATCACCCGGGACCTTAAGGTCGCACCCGCGCCACAGAGACACTGCCAATACTCTCACTCCTGCTCCGTTCAATCTCTCCTTGGGCGATCGCTATATGTCTTCCGGCTTTTCGCCAATTCGAGACCACCGCATAGTCGACGCCGGCAGCGTCAAATCCTAAAGGGTTGCGGGGCGGCGGTTCTGTCCAGTTCTGAGCTGAGACAACTATTTCTTTTCGCTTGTAGGTTTTCTGCCACCAGAAAAGACCGTCAGCATATGAATTCAAGGCATTTTGCAGATGATAGGTGAGCGAATTTCGCGGCAACGACGTGAGAACTGGTAGACATGCATCAGAGGCTTTTTTGAAGTCGTTCGACAACTGATCGAACGAGACTTTGGCAACTCGGTTGTGCGCCTCAAACTCACCAAGCGAGGCATACGAGTTTACATCGCGCTCGAGTGTCTGCAGAATCGATACGAAGCCTTCCGACAATCTCAAATCAATCAAACGCTCTCTGTTGATTTCGGCGATGGTATCAACCGTCTGCAAATCCCTGGCTCCCTGATAATATCGGATCAAGGTGTCGGCCCAATCCATATGAAGGTGGGCCTTTGCGAGCAATAGTTGGGAGCGAGTTAAACCACCGTTCATTCGACAGATGTTGCGATAGAGTTCTCTCACCTCCAAGCCGCAGTCAGCACTGATCGTGTCGTCTTCGTGCTGAACCAAAAAAGCTTTCTCATATAGGTACACGGCAGTGGCGAGGTCAGTTTTGAGAAGACCTTCCCGCAGCGAGGCTACTCTTACGTACAGCTGTGGATACGATGTGCTTACGGTGGATTTGAAGTTTGAAGGCGTTGAAGCGGCGCGACTGAGTGCGCCAAGTTGGTCCATAATCCGCTGCGCCTTTTTAATCTCCTTGTCGGCGGGTCCGCGTTCGGTTGCGCGCGCGAAGTCCTGCCCCACAAACAGAAAGAGCACAGACACAAATAGACAGACGAGTGGTTTGAGGTGTCGGGGCATACTTTTCCGATCCGAGCAGCAAAGACTGCTGCCCGCCTGGGCTTTCCTAAAAGGTCACGTAAGTAAGATATGGGTAATGTTGGACAATTTCCACGTCCCAGTTTGCTATGAAGCATCCCATATTGCCGCAGGGAGCGTGCCCGTAGGGCTCAACAGTATGATGGTGTGCACGCGGCGTGCCTCGCGTAGCGGATTCAGTTGAAGACAGAAAGCTGGCGCGGATACCAATCGTAAAAGAGTGGAGCGCAACTGGAATTCGATGCTCGGATCAACTTCACAGCAGCGAGGGGCTACCGCCTCAGAAATCGAGGATTATGAATTCAAACTCCCCGTTGTCGGCCACTTGATTCTTATTGAGGTCTCTAAACACGACCAGGTAGAGGTCCTGACTCTGATCTTTGACGCTCCGTTCGTCGCCGTCCAAAATTGACGAGATAAATATTGTGCTCTGGCTAGCCGAGATAGATTTCATCCGTTCATCATCGAAGAAAGAATGAGCGTCATTATCCAGCATAAGGGTGGCCGAGCCGGCACTCGTATCTGCCATGGATTTGTACGGATTGAAATATGACGAAGACTCTTCATCCAGCTTGTCCCCGTCCTTGAGTTGCGAAAAGATGTCATCGGATTTCCAGGCAGTGATCAAAACCGGAGAATTATCTGTCAGGCGCGGGACTCTGATTTCAAAAGGTTCGCGACTCATGGCCACCCTGGTGCGACGGGTGTCCACCTTCATCAGACCACTCGCTTTCCCTCCCTGCCAGACTTCCAGGCCCAACCACGGAGTTCGCAAATAGTCGGTTGCTGGTGGTGTTTCAATATTTATATTCGTATTCGTATTCGTATTGGTATTCGCGTTCGCGTTCAGAGTCACCCCGCCCGAACTGGGAGTAGTTGATTTCTGGCCCACCTTGACTGCCACAAAGATGCCGACTCCCACAAGCAATACCACCACAGCGATGATGACGTACGTGGAAGTATTGCTTTTTCTTACCGGTGGGGCGTACGACTGATAAGAAGGCCAGGCCGGTGTTGGCGGCGGACTGGTTGGTAAGACTTCTGTGGGCGGTGGATTGGTGAGTCGCGCAGGAATGCGTTGAGTGGCGTCCGAATCGTACGGCGCCGGTATACCCGGATCGTACGGTGCCGATAGCAGCGACCCATCCGCAAGACAGAAAGTTGTAGAGTCATCCGCGTACGTGCGATCACAAGTCGGGCATCGTTTCATTCACAAGCCTCCGATGATGTCGTGACTTCGACTATCTACTCACATGCACCTGCAGGGCATCTTTTTCGCTTCGCCTATCGGCCAGAAGCGATTTCCATTCCAACGGTATTGAATTACTTCATCGCGATCGCAGCGCGTGTTGTTGGCGACTATATGTTCCACGGTGATCGTGCCTTCTTCAATCTTTAGATAGTGATCAAGCCGGCAGTCGACTAAATCGGCGACGGCGAACGTTGCTAACGGGACGGGGCGACCGTTGACTAAAGTGTAAACGCGCGCTTCCGAAATTGTCGGAGACTGTGCCCGCCCGTAACTGAGGATGAACGCCACCTCATCTTTCCCGTCCCCGGTTAGGTCGCCGTAATACGGGCCATCGACCATGCCCAATTCCCATTGCGATTTGTCTGCGCCAACCTCTGCATAGTATCCGTCTCTGAGTTTGTATGACTTCGAGTTTACGATGTATGTGAAATTCCTGAAGTCGACTTGTCTGATATCAACCATGACGCGCGAGTCCGGAACTGATGACGGCACCCGGTTGCTTGACTGTGGAAGGGCCATGAACGAACACAACAGAGAGAACACGACGGGCAATAGACCTGGTTTCAATCCTGGCAGCTCCTTCTTTTGCGGATAAGATGTGCTCTGAATAAATAAGCTAAATAGGGTTACTTTACAAGCCCTGTCCGATCTTGTGATGGCGGTGAACGGGATTCTTTCCGCAGCAGCGAGTCGGATTCAAGTGCGGGCTTCATTCTCACCTCGCTTCAGAGAAGTGAGAATTCCGCTCATTTATGAAACCAGCCGTTTCAGAAATCGACGACGGGGCATTCATTGTCGTGCAGGCACTGGCTGATGCGTCGGGAGGAGTAATTAAGAAACCGGCGCTACATTAACGGTGGGCCATTCTTTGCAATCAGGAAAAGTTGAGTAGAACTGTCTAAGCCTTCTTGTGTCGTGTTCGAACCACCTCTGAGTCCATTGGCTGAAGATCTCCGACGCCCTCGCTTCACCCACGCGTCGATGAGCGCGCTCGATGATCAAGTGCGCAGCCATCATTCCCGACATCATCGCTTTGAGAACGCCGTGTGAAGATGCGGGATCGACCACGCTGGCGGCGTCGCCAGCCAGGAAGTATCCCGGACCGGCAGCGGCGGTAGCGATGCGCCAGGTTACGTCGGCCGCGCGGACGGGTCCTCTTTGTTTTGAATCCTGCAGGGACTCTGGAAGCGGATTGCTGTTCGAATTATTGTCATCGAATCTCAATCGGGTCCACGCGACCAGGTCGGCTTTCACCGGCGCGATCCAGGTCCAGCCGTGCTGATCGGAAATAAAAAATGGCTCGCTCGCGACGGCCGCCGGCGATCTCTCGGCATACCCATAACGCACCATCAGGCGTGGGGAGGCCTTGGTGATTGGTAATCTCAAGCGTCGCGCCAGCCACTGCCGGCCGCCGGACGCGTCGATCACAACTCGGGACCGGATGATTTCATCGGCGGTCATAACGCCAACTACTCGCCCGTGGTCGAGCAGGGGCTTTAGAACGTTACAGTTTCTCTTAACAGTCGTGCCGAGTTGTTTCGCGTGTCGCAGAAGAATCTCGTCAAAATCTGCCCGCCAGACCTGGAATCCTCGCCAGGGATTATCGCCGTCGCGACCGAATTGATCGAAACGAAAACCGCCGGACGAGCTAATCCATTGTCCTTCATGCCTCGGGAATCCAGCGGATTGCACCTCTCGATGAATCCCCAGTTGCTCGAAGAGAGGTTCAGCGCCCGGATGCAGAGTCTCTCCCGGCCGATCCCGCCCGTGTGCTGAGCGTTCGAGCACCACCACACTCAGACCGGCTTTCGCAACCTGTATCGCCGCCGACGCACCCGCGGGACCGCCGCCGATGACGACTACGTCAGCCCGTCGCGCGGACTCATACCCTGGCCCATTTTTCATTGAGCACCTTAAGCAGAACGATCCTGTTGTCGGGATCGACAAAAAGCGTCCTTCGGTTCGTGACTTTGATACGACGACGACGGAAGTTGTTTGGCGCTTCCTGCAACTCTCCCGTACTGCACATCTCGAAGCGATAAGGGCGTCCCGGTAAAGTTGCTTTAGCTTGCTGTTGCGCTTGCTGAAACTCGGTGTCTCCGGGCGTCACTCTCTGAAACGAGATCAAAAGCCAGTCCGATTTCTTCTTGCGCACCGCCTTGTAAGCCAAAGCCATGGCGAGCACTCGTCGCTCGTATTCTTCAGGTCCGATATGACTGGTAAGGGCGAGCGAGAATTTGTTGTCCAGCGCACTCTGCACATAGTCGGCGTGCGCCAGACTTGAGTACTCGACGAACTTCGTCGAGCCACTGGTGACGATCTTCGGGCCGGGAATTCCATCCCATGGGATCTCGCCGATCTGACCAATCTCCTCGTCAGTGAGAGGGCTGACGGTTGTGATCGGTATCAGCTCAGGATCCACAAAGGTCCTGTTGGCGTCCGGCGCCGCTGCTGGCCAAAACGTACTGAGGGCAGCACAGAGTTTGGCGTCTTCGGGAAACGGGCTGCCCAAGCCATAGGCAGCGAAATGCATCGTACCGTCTGGCAACTCGTCGCGGCTGACATCCCAGCCGGGCGCGAAGACCCCCGCTGAATCGTCGGGCAACGGAGAGTGTCGCAGAGACTCCGTGGGCTTCGCGTTAGTCGCGTGTTGCGAAATTTCACCGAAGAGAGACACGATAGTGGTCAGCGTTTTGTCGTCTTTGTCGAAAGGGCTGTCGGGCAATTGCAGATTCGCGGCCAGTCGTTGGTCCGAAAGAACAATGGGAGGCGTGCTCCAGATGTCCTCGAGAAGTGCGGGTGGTAGATCTTCCGACCACTCCATCAACTCTCTCTGATCGCAAGTGGGGAAGAAGTCGGGTGCCGTGACGAGCGAATACGCAGGCAGCGGACCGCTTAAGTCCGAGCCCGGATCGGTAAGCGGCGGACACGAAGCATTAATCCAGCCATCGCCGGTGTAGTCGACATAGTGCAGCGCCTTATAACCGCCGGCTTGAACGATCTCTTCGACGTCCCGCTCGTCGTTGAGGTCGACCTGTTTGCCTTTAGGATTTATTCGGTGACGAACGTGAACGAACTCAGGCGCATGACGCGAGCTGTTTTCCTTTCCCGAAATCATGAAACTGGAAGAGAACGTGTCGTGGTCAGCCGGCACGTTGAATGTCAACGGCTTGCCTTTGAATGCTGCAGGCTCGACCAGACGCGAGTGGACGACTGGAACCAGCAGCCACGGGCCGAATCGCGAATCCGTCGACCACTCAGCTATACCTCGCTTAAAACTAAATGGGTCTTTGTCGAGATCTGAAGCATGGGCGCCCGTGTCAAAGCCCTGCTTAGCGAGCTCGATATGGATCCTCTTGATCTTCTCGTTGAAGTGCTGCGCGCTGAGATTCACTTGAAGGCCTTGAGGAAAGTCGCGTAAGCACTCGGTCCCGGAAAACAGTTTGTGGATCGGGAGCCAGAACATTCGGTCCTGGTCGCTTATCTCGTCGTCAGCAAACCCGGCATCGAAACGCATGGGGCAGAACGACGCTGCGTCCCCCGGCTTTTGAACAGCGAGATAAGCGGAATAGCGCACGGGGGAGACTCGTATGGCGAACGGCTCTCCATCGACAAACGGAAGAAAGCCTCGTCGCTTCGCATCGTAGAGCGGTCGAGACGTCCCTACTCGGGCGACTCCGGTGCGGGAGAAGACCAGGTCTGCATGTTTTCGATGACAGGTCTGCGATGCCGGTCGGTACTCCAAAGCAAAGACGCAAATCGCAAGCGGGGCGTCGCCCGCTCTGGCACGCAGATCGTCGAGCGAAGGCGGCTCGACCCCAAAAACATAATTCTCCAGAATGTCGAGCTCAGCGAGAGTGGGATACTTCTTTAGTTCGGTCCCATCAAGCCGTCTCTGCACTTCCGGCGAGGCGAATCCGTGATAGAGCAGACTGCGAGCGGGATGCCCCGGTTCGATCCCTCGTTTACCTTCGAGCGCGAAGTCCTCAAAGCCTTTCACTCCGCGTTTGATCATTGGCAAGCTTCGCGCCAGCTCGGCCTTCAGATCCGCGGCGGTTATGTCCAGTTCGTGCTCTTTGAAGAGTTCCGCCCACCCGTGAGGCGCCAGGCGATCACACATCGCCTTTACTTCGTCTATCAGAGCCATTGTTGATTCCTCCAATTGCTTACCAGGAGAGAGCAGTGAAGATCTGTGCGTACGATGATGCCTGAAAGCAGCATCCGGTCCGCCACGTTAGGGAGCGAGGCACAAGTTGCGGTAATTCAAGAAGCGTTATGTAGTAACGTGAGACCAACGAAAGTAACTCTTTCGCCAGCGGGCTAGCGACGCCATGAGGCAGGCGCGAAGTATTCCGGTGCTCAAAATTCTGTCGGGAGCGAAGAAGCGCAGGCGCCGGTCTCTAGCGACGCATTAGCCAGCGGACCAACAGGTAGGCCGCGACGAATGAGAGCACTGAGATCAGCAACATCATTACGCGACGTCCCGTAGATTGAGGCTCGTTTGGCATTCCGAAGACTCCTCCTTAAGGGTGGTTCACACAAGATCAGCGCGAGTATCTTCAACTTGCCTGCGCAGGTCAACCTTTAGAGAAACATTAGTACGTCGAAGAGGCGGGCGCTGCCCTTTCGGACGCCGGCCCCACCTGGGTTACAATGAGGCGCAACATTGTGGCGATGGGGTTCGCCCTTAACCGTCCTTTCGGACTGATGACTCCTGATTCACGCGGCGCGCTGCTACGGCGTCGTTGATCAGGGGTCTTTGCTTTGGGGGCTAATTGTGGAAACAGTTATCCGGTATATGGCCGTCGCTGCGGGCGGCGCGTTTGGGGCGATGGCGCGCTATTATCTGACCAGCTCATGGCTTTCTCGCGTGGCCGCTCCGTTTCCCACGGCGACGTTCGTCATAAACATTTCAGGATCGTTCGTAGTTGGATTCCTTCTTACTCTGATCACCGACAGGATGAGCGTGAGTCCCCATTTTCGGCTCGCCCTTGCGACTGGCTTTCTCGGAGCCTATACGACGTTTGCGGCATTCGAGTATGAGACAGCGAAGCTCGTCGAACAGCAGCGATATCTGAGCGCAGGTCTCAATGTAATCCTAAGCCTGGTCGTCGGATTTGCGGCAGTCTGGGCCGGGATGATGATTGCCAGAAAGGTGGAGGGCGGTCAAGGTCCGGTTCGGTTCGCCGAGACTGCGCTGCACACGAGTGGAGTTGAAACTAGACCTGACGTAATTGATAAGCCGTGAGGAGGAGTTCACCACAGCGTACACAGAGGACACGGAGGCTGACTTATAAATGCTGACTTTTGGATTTTGAATTTAGTGAGACGAAAGCTGTCTTCAATTCAGAATTCTTTGCTCTGTGCTCTCTGTGGTGAATACTGATACTAAGGTTAAGATATGCATCACTGCGAAGAGACACGACGCGAAGCCCTGTATTGGCGAGAATAATATGAGGCCCTATGGAGCATGAAAAACGACGCGCACTAATCGTTGTTGATGTGCAAAATGATTTTTGTCCAGGGGGAACGCTGGCGGTACCGGACGGAGACAAGGTGGTTCCTCCGCTAAACACGCTGATGCGCGAATTCCTCGCACACGGCGAGCCTGTCTTTAAAAGTCGAGACTGGCATCCCGCGAAGACAAAACATTTTGTTGAATACGGAGGCACGTGGCCGGTCCATTGCGTTCAGCAGACGCGCGGCGCCGAATTTCATTCCGAACTCTTCGACGATCCTCGTATCACAATCATTTCAAAAGGAACGGGCGACGAAGACAACTACTCCGCCTTCGACGGCACCGACCTCGCAGCGCAACTGCGCGATCAGGGCATCGATGAAGTGTGGGTAGGCGGGCTGGCGACAGACTATTGCGTGAAGAACACGGTGCTGGATGCGTTGCGCGAAGGATATAAGGTGAAGGCGATCAGTGAAGCCATGCGCGCGGTCGAGCTCAAACCAGGCGACGGCGAACGAGCAATTCGCGAGATGAAAGAGGCGGGAGCCGACGTTGTCTGAGTTTTGAGTTTTGAGTTTTAAGTTTTGAGTTTTAGTCTGCCACCCTCATGGTCGGGGGTGTGCACATGTCATCAAGCATCGTTCAAAAGAAGAGCTTTGAGTTTTCGTTATGCATCATTAGACTCTACTGTGAACTTCAAAGAAGGCATGAATACGTTATCTCCAAACAGCTGCTTCGCAGTGCGACCAGCATCGGTGCAAACGTTGTAGAAGCGCTGGCAGGGCAAAGCAGGCGAGACTTTCTGGCTAAGATGTCTATCGCATCCAAAGAAGCCCGAGAGACCAGTTATTGGTTAATGCTTCTTGATCAATCGAAGTTGGTCGAGATCAGCGTCACCACTGAGCTCAAGTACGTGAATGAATTGATTCGGATGCTTACCTCGATCGTCAAAACCACTGGCGAGCAACCTAAATAACGCAAAGGCCGAATGCCAAATCGAGCGCAGGAACTCAAAACTCAAAACTCAAAACTATCTTAGATGGGCACCCTAAACATCGATCGTTACCACGCCGCCATGGGAGATGCGTCTTATAAGGACGTTTCGCGCTTGCGAGACAAGCAACTAAGCGACGCATCGGCCACCTTCTATGTGACTCAGCGCAAGTTGCCCTTTGCTCCATGCCTGGGCCATGAGCGCCTCGTGCGACTGCTCATCGACAGCCAGATCGATCGTCCGCGCGTCCGCTTCCTCGAACAGGACCGCGGCGGTTTGAAGCTCTTTGCCGACGCGATCGAGGACATGCATTTCGTAGGAGCGGTGCGCACAGTGCGCCCGGCGACGATTGTCTTCGCGCAGGAGCCGTTCGCTGACATCACCGGACCGTTTGGATTGACGCAGGCGCAGGAGATCAAGTTCGAGCACGCATTTGATCTTCCCATGACCACTGCCAGCCTGGCGATGCAGTTTCGAATGGCAGCAGGGAACCGTTGGCTGTCTGATTTCTCGTTAAGGCGCAACGGAGACATCGAGCGCGCCGTAGAAGTCGCAACCTTTGCCTTCATCGGTGGATTCAACGACACCTCAAATATGGAGGCCGCGCACCGGCTGGACATCCCGGCCGTCGGGACCGAAGCCCACTATTGGCAGCAGTCTTATCTCGAGTTCATGTACCAGCCGGAGATAGAGCCGCGAACAGGCCAGCCCAAACACTTCGAACAGGTCGCATTTGAGCGATGGCTCGACGCTAATCCAAACGGAACGACACTCTTGCTCGACACGATCGATGTCCACATGGGCGCGGTCCATGCGGCGATGGCTGCGACATCGACAGACGCTCGCCGTCGCGCGTTCAAGGGATTCCGCGTCGATTCCGGAGACCTGGCGAAACTGGGAGCCTGGTGTCTCGGCCTCTTCGAGGCGAACGGTCTGAATGGGCTGATGCCGATCCTTACCGGCGACCTGGATGTAGATAAACTGCGTCGCATTGTTGCAGAGTTTCCCAAGGCGACGGGGTTTGGCGTGGGGACAAAACTGTCGAGCGAGGTGGCGCGGGTGGCGGGAGTCATCTTCAAGGAATGTATGATCGAGGGCCTGCCCACGCTCAAGGCATCCAACTCTCCGGAGAAGACGACATTGCCCGGACGACTTCAGGTCTTTCGCGGAACGGGCCCGGACGGAAAGTATATCGCCGATGTCATCGGCCTGGATGACGAGGTGATTGAGATCCCGTCCGCCGTGCGCACCGAACGATTGCTTGTTCCGTTTTGGGAGCATGGACGCTACGACCCGATTCCGTCCATCAAGAAGCAGAAGGCGTTCGTCGAAGAACAACGTGCCCGTTTCGTTGATATCGACAACTATCCATGTGGGCTCAGCGATCGACTGCGTAAGCTTCGTGACGAGTTAACTACGCAGATGCGCGAAGATCATTCGGGATGGAATAAAGTATTAACTGTACCCGACTCGCTTGCCTCAGAGATTAACGCAAGCAAGTAAGTTTTCTGTTCACCGCTACCTATATGAACTCAGATGAAGCGCGACTGAAATTCGGGAAACGCATACAGCGTTGCTATGGCTGCTTTGTGGCCTTCTACATGAAGGACATGTACCTGGGAGAGGATGCAACTTACTACTGCGAGAACTGCAAAAACGATTCGATGTTTCATTTCGATGACTTCTCACAGGTGTTGGAGATCTCCAAGCTGCCGCCTGCTGATTAGCGCGACAATCACCAGATTAATCTTCCCCGCCTGCGTAAGATAATGACGAATAAGTGGCCCGAATCACTTCCCGCCGTCCAGTGCAGGATTGCCCGTCCGACCAATCGACTGGACGAACTGATAAGCTTCTATCGCGACGGTCTAGGCCTCGAAATCATCGGCGAGTTTGAGGACCATGCTGGCTACTCGGGCATCATGCTCGGGCTTCCCGGACACGATTACCACCTTGAGTTCACTTCCCACGTAGACGGCAGCCCCTGCCCCGCTCCCACGAAAGACAACTTGCTCGTCTTCTATATTCCCAACACGGAAGCGGTGAGAGGCCTGAGTGAGCGGCTAAACAGTCTTGGATACTCTGAAGTGCCGTCGGAAAATCCGTATTGGGAGAAACAAGGGGATACATTCGAAGATCCAGACGGCTGGCGGGTGGTCTTGATGAACACTCGAGGGATTTGAGGCGGAGCAGTGAGAGAGATTTGTAGATTGATTCATTTGGTCATTGAATGATTGTTCGAAGCTCCGGCACGGTACGGAGCGTAACCTATGTCGCGCTTTCAGCTCTTCAATAAGAATGGCTGCCAACGACATACGAACATTCCAACCGACTCCTAAGAGCTATACGGAACAGCGTCTCATTTAAAACTTTATTGACGCCCCCGCGGTTTTGGACTATGTTCACGCTGTCCGAATCACCGGAGTTCCAGCGGGCAACGCCCTACTCGCTCTCGTCTCATCGCCCCGCCGCTACTTCACGCTCCTAACCTCGCGCTGCGAATCTTCCCGCGGCGCATACACCTCAAAAGGAGTTTCACTAATGGCAACCAAGAAGAGCACGTCAAAGAAAGCGGCGAAGAAGCCTGCGAAGAAGTACGCGAAGAAGGCCGCTACGAAGGCCGCGGCAAAGACCACCGGAATTCGTCTTCCGCCTCCACCGCCGCCGCCTCCATCAGCATGCGTCACCAAGTGTTACCGGGCGTATGTAGCGTGCCTCCATAGCGGTGTGGATAAGAAGCTCTGCAACCTCAGATACTTTCGGTGCATGCTGAATTGTATGAGGTTCTCCCCCTCGGACATTGACCAGGTGCTAAAGCCGTAACGCTCAATATACGAGTACAGCGGGCGGGACGGCGCTCTTGTTGATGCAGTCTCGCCCGCGGTAATACAGTCCCTCCGTAAGCTCTATTCCTCACTCAATCGCTCGCCAAAATGTAGCCAAATGCGTTTGACTGTTGGTCGCCCTCGCGTGGCCCGTTGTGTATAATGCCGACGTCTCCACAAAACCAAGCCTAAGTTTCAGGAGTTTTCGCCATGAGATTACTGATAATCGTCTCGCTCCTGTTGTGCCTGCCATGCGCCGCGATCGCCCAACGGCGACGGCCTAAGCCACAACCAACGACCCAGCCGAAAGAGCAAAAACTATTTCCATATCAATATACGATTGACGAGTTGCCCAACGGCTTGCACGTCGTCACGCTACCGACGGATTATCCGAATCTGGTCGCGCTCTACATCGTCGTCAAAACAGGCTCGCGTAACGAGATCGAGTCAGGTAAGAGCGGATACGCGCACCTCTTCGAGCACCTGATGTTTCGGGGAAGCGAGCGTTTCACCGCCGAACAGCGCGATGAGATTCTGAAGCGTGCCGGCGCAGACTCGAACGCCTACACCACAGACGACCGCACCGTCTACCACGAAGTGTTTTCCAAAGAAGACCTGGACAAGATCATGGAGCTTGAAGGCGACCGGTTCCAACGGCTGAAGTATGCGCCCGACGCGTACAAGACGGAGACGCGCGCCGTATTGGGTGAGTTCAACAAGAACAGCGCAGACCCGGCAGAGAAAATCTTCGAGGTGCTGCGAGCTGCCGCTTATAAGAAGCACACTTACGAGCACACCACCATGGGCTTCATCAAAGATATAGAAGACATGCCGAACCAGTATGATTATAGCTGGCAGTTCTATCGTCGGTATTACCGGCCGGAAAACGCAACCATCATCGTTGTCGGAGACGTTCAGCGCGAAGCGGTACTGGCAATGGCCCGAAAATACTTTGGAGAGTGGCAGCGCGGCAACTATACGCCTGAGATCCCGGCCGAACCGGCGCAGACGGGACCACGCACCGAGCACATTGACTGGCCTTCGGCAACCTTGCCCTACGTCGATGTCGCATTCCGCGGCCCGGCCTATTCAGACACTGAGAAGGACCACGCGGCACTGGACCTTCTGCAATCGTACGCGTTCGGTGAAAACTCAGAGCTCTATCAGAAACTGGTGATTAAGGAACAGAAGGTCGATTCGCTGGGCACGTCATTCGCCGACCGGATCGATCCCGAGCTGTTCTATGTGGAGGCGCGCGTCAAAGAACAGAAGGACGTAGACTACGCGCGAGATCAGATTCTCGAAACCTTCAAGAGATACAGCACTGAGCTCATTCCACAGGCCAAGCTGAATGAGACTCGGTCGCGCCTGCGTTACAGTTTTGCGCTCTCGCTTGACAGCTCGGAAGCGATCGCAGGCACGCTCGCCCCGTACATCGCTCTGCGAGGCACCCCAGAGACGATCAACAAGCTGTACGCGCTTTATGATCGAATCACTCCGGAAGACATACGCGACGCGGCTGCGAAGTATTTCATCGAGCGCAACCGGACGATTGTCACGCTTTCGCCGAAGGTTAAGGGAGGTGCGGAATGATGAGACAGCGTCTTCATTTGGAGTTCATTGCCAGGAATAGAAAAACCCCACCTGCGATTCAGATCTGCATGCTGGTGATTGTGCTCATGTGGGCCGCCGATCGCAGCCTGGCTCAAAACAGTTCGGTGCCGCCGCCGCCTCCGCCTGCTGCGCCTGTGACACAGTCCGCGGCCCCTGTCATTTCCGGCCCAATAAATATCAAGCCGCCCACAGCATCGGCAGGAAACATGAACGCTCAATCAATCAAAACTGCGGCCGGACCGATCGCAACCGTTTTACAGAACAATCGCTCGCCGCTTGTCACATTTCGCATCCTCTTTATGACGGGATCCGCCTCGGACCCTACGGGCAAAGAAGGTGTCGCTGCTCTGACGGCTGCCATGCTGGCCGAAGGCGGTTCGCGCAAATTGTCATACGACCAAATCACGAACACCTTTTATCCGATGGCGACGTCGTTTGATTATCAGATAGACAAGGAAATGACAGTCTTCACCGGAACCACGCACCTGGACAACCTTGATCGCTATTACTCGATCATTAGCCAGATGCTGTTGGATCCCGGATTCCGGGCCGATGATTTCACGCGTCTTAAGGAAGATGCTATCAACTTTTTGAAGGTCTCGTTGCGCGAAGGCAATGACGAAGAGCTGGGTAAGGAACAGCTCTACAACACGATCTACGCTCGGCACGCATACGGCCATCACAACAGAGGCAGTCTCAACGCCCTCGAACGTCTAACCATCGATGACCTTCGCGCCTTCTACCGACAGCACTACACGCGCGCGAACCTGGTACTGGGTCTTGCCGGCGGCTATCCAGCGGCTTTTGTAAAAAGGGTGCAGACGGATTTCCTGCGACTGGCGCCAGGGCGTGCCGACAAACTGAAGATCGCAGCGCCAAAGATCGACGCAGGCATGCGGATCGAAATTATCAAGCGCGATACACGCTCGACGGGGATCTCGCTCGGGTTTCCCATCGATGTGACTAGAGCTGACAACGATTGGCCCGCGCTGGCAGTCGTCGGCTCCTATTTCGGACAGCATCGCTCGAGCAATAGCCACCTTTATCAAAGGCTGCGCGAGCTACGCGGCTTGAACTACGGCGACTATGCCTACATCGAGTACTTTCCCCGAGGGATGTTCCAGTTCCAGCCCGATCCGAATCTGGGGCGGCAACAGCAGATCTTTCAGATTTGGATCAGACCGGTAGAACCGCAGAACGGTCACTTCGCGCTTCGAGCCGCGCTTTACGAATACGACAAACTCGTGCGCGATGGAATGTCGAAGGAATCGTTCGAAGCGACGCGCGACTTTCTGCTAAAGAACGTCAACATCCTGACTGCGACCCAGGACGCGCAGTTGGGATACGCTATAGACAGCCGCTACTACGGCATACCGAACTTCAATTCCTACATGCGAGAAAAGCTCTCGGGCCTGACGCTGGCGGATGTCAACAATGCGATCCAGCGATACCTCAAATCTGATCGGATGAGAATTGTGATGGTGACGAAGGACGCGGAAGGGCTGAAGACCGCGATCGTCAACAACACCCCATCGCCGATTCAATACAACGCGCCCAAGCCTAAGGAGATCACGGACGAAGACGCCGTGATCCAAAGCTATCGGATAGCAGTTAAGCCCGAGGATGTGGTGATCGTTCCGGTCGAGCGGGTGTTCCAGTAAGACGGGGCCAGGTGTCGGGGGCCAGGTGTCGGGGGCCGGGTGCCAGGAAAATCTCTCCAGGCTGCTCCGAGATTAGTTCGAGCAATTATGCAGGAGTCTCCGTATCCGTGGCGCGCCATCCGGTCCCTGACACCCGACCCCCGGCACCCGACCCCCGCTTTCAGAAGCTCTTCCTGAACAGGTAGGACATCTTGATGAAGAAGGTCCTGCTGTTGCGGCGGAAGCCGGGGACGATCTGCCGGCTCAGATTATTGAAGCCGTAATTCATGTCG
Source organism: Acidobacteriota bacterium (assembly GCA_032160165.1). Lineage (GTDB taxonomy): Bacteria > Acidobacteriota > Blastocatellia > Pyrinomonadales > Pyrinomonadaceae > QHXM01. The sequence goes on along the minus strand of JAVHWA010000018.1, from coordinate 21,274 downwards.
TCGTTGTATCCGATGTAGAGAGCGGTTCCCGGATTAGGAGTCCAACCGAGGAGAAACTGCCCGCGAGCGCGGGTGTTAAGCGTGTTGTAGTCGACAATCGCCCGCGCGAAGGTGAATTTGGTGAACTGGTAGGTGCTGCGCAAAGTAAAGATGTTGGTATCAAAAGCAAGCAGGCCAGTGTCCTTGCGCACGAGGCGGTTCTTGACGAAATTGAGCGACGTTCGAAAAGCGTTGGTCGGCTGATAGGCGAGGCCGCCCGTGAACTCGAAGAGAGTTCCTGCTCCTGGGTCCAGCGGAGCGTCTTGACCCAACAGCAAGGCAGCGGGACTGACACGCGGATAACGACGTCCACCGCCGAAGTCATAATCCAGATGGTTTAGCCTCCAGACGGCGCGGCCATTGAACGAGATCTTCTTACTTGGTGTTGATCCGCCGGCGATGAAGAAGTGGTTCTTCTGAACTGAGCGTTCGTCGTCTTCACCGTAAAAAGTCCCCTCTCGCGTAGCGGTGCGCTTAGGTCCGAACTCTTCTTCCAGGATGCGCTCGTACGCAGGTTCCCACCCCAGGCTGAACCAGGAATTCCTTTTGAGCCTCCACTCGATATAATTCTCGCTCTCCCAGTTCTGAATTCTTCCCTGAAAGTCGTAGCCTATCCAACTAAAATTGTGGATGTGAGTGCTGATGACGAAGGCTTTCTTGTCTGTCTTCGGGTTGGTGTCGTAGCGAGCGTATGCGCTGTTAAAGTTGGTGTTGGTCCGGCCGAAGAAGCCTACGTCTGATCGGTAATCTCGGGTGAAACCTTCTCCGTAAAGCTGCCAGCCAAAATTCTTGCCTGAAACGTCGTAGGTGCCCGCGTAAGCAAACCCGTTTCCCGTTCGATAGGCGTCGTCTCCCGCTATCGGGTCGAAAAAGAAGTTCCTCGACGTCGTACCAAGAACCTGGAAGCTGAAAAAGGACTTGGGATCAACGCGATACTTTCCATCGATGCCGAACAACTGGTTATGCTTCTCGATGAAGTTGTACGTGGTCGCGATCATTCCGATGGTGTTATCGCCTTTGCCAAAGTCGCGCTTGAGCCTCAACACACCGACATAAGCGTTCTTATCCACGAACCGCTCGTTGTTGCAAACGACTGCGGGATCAATCGCCCTGCGATCGAGGCAGGTGAAGAGCGCCCCGCGGTCGTCCTTGCTGAGATTGCCCGGACCGTTATCGCTCGCCACCATGATTCCAAAAGTGTTCCGACCCTGTTTGCCCGAAAACTTTATCGCTACGTCCGGGTCGACGATCGAGCGGGTGTGAACTACGAGCAGCGGTGTCTGAAAAATGTCGATACCTTCGAGGAAGAAGGGACGCTTCTCGGCGAAGAAAATTGGAAAGCGCTGGTTGGTTGTGACGACCAGTTGGTCGGCTTCCACCTGCGCAAAGTCGGGATTCAGCGCCAGGTCCAGAGTGGCGGTCGGCGAAATGCCGAATTTGGCCGTCAGCCCCGGTTCGAATTCTATCGGCTCGTTGACGATCCGCCCCGGGTCCGGCACTCCAGCGGGCGGCGTCAGGGACCGCACATTGCGGCCCGTCTCAGAGAGAGTAAGACTGGGAATGAATTCGATGGTTCGCTCGGTCGAGATCCCTTCAAGACCAGTGATGTGTCCAGCCTGCGCGAGTATGCTGGCGTTGTCGCGCGACAATGGCATCCAGGAATCGTTCTCGCTGTTGAGTCGCACGATGTTGCGAAAAACCTGGACGCCCCAGAGCTTGTCCTTACCCGCGACGTATCGAAGCGACTTGAACGGAATGGCGACCTCGATCGTATAGCCGTCGTCTGTAACAATGCCCTTCGATTCCATCACCACATCGACATTGAAATCGACGCCGGATCCTTCCGTTCGTACGCCGTCCTGTTGGATCCCCAACGGATTAAAGACTAGAACGTAGGCCTTGCGCTGATCGTTGTAGGTATCGAGCAGTATGCGAATGCTGTCATCGGACCCGAGGAAACTATCGCGCTTGGCTACCGTCGCCCGAACTTTGCCCGGTTCATCGTGCGCGCGAAACCCTATGTATAGAAACCTCGCGTCGTAACCGATCATCGTTTCAGTCGGGAATGACGCTGCGGTGTTATATCCAGGGTCGGTTTGATAAAAATCTTTTAGAACCGCGGCGCTCTGCCATATAAGGTCGTCAAGCTTGCCGTCGATCGTGGGAGGCTTTTCAAACTTTGTAATTCGCACTGCTCCGGCCTTCTCTGCAGGGAGCACGATGCCTGCGACTGTCGCTGCAGGCACCTTTACTGTTTGAAGTGACTCTGCGGTAGTCGTGGGAACGCTGGTTGCTGGGGTCGCTTCAGAGGGCGACGCGGTTGTTGGTGCGGCAGTTGAGGGAGCGGGCGTGGCAGAGGGCGTTGGAGTCGGGGTGGGTGTAGGTACTGAGCCGATTTGGCTATCGCTCGCATTTGACTCCGGACTGGAGAACACGATTTCAAGTCGATTGAATCGTTGATTGACACGGGCGCTGGCTCCCGGCTCAAGACCAAACGAGAGACTCAGGTCGTCACCCTGCTTGTCGACAACCATATCGGTGAAGCCGCGACCGCGCGGCGAGCTTGACGCTCCGGGCGCGAGGGAGTTTGGGATCATCACGTAGAAGCGCCCGCGGTCAGAGTACGCCTCATAGTCGCCCAGTGTCGCATCAGACGTCACAGTGACCCGCGAACCTTCGACAGTCGCTGCGCTTAGAACAGAGACCAGCCGTCGTGGCCGTGGTTTCGCTGACACTGCAAAAGCGTTGTTTGCTCCTACGAGAGCGCCTTGAGGACCCGTCTGAGCGTAGGCGAATGTGCCTGCGAAGATGATAAGCGCGCTTAGAGCGAATCGCTTCATTCCAAAACCCCCAATTGATATGTTCGGTGCAGTTGAGCGGAATACGTAGTTAGCCACAAGCGAGCGGACGTCCGCTCTCGATTGTTGGGGCCCAGATTATTAATGCCGCCAGCTAAGGAAAAGTTGCAAAAAGATCTCGGACTCCCCGGCAACGAAGCTCTCGGCCTTCGCGGGAATTGGGAGCTTACCGTCGAACTGCTAGAAACTCTTTCGTATCAGGTAGGACATCTTGATAAAGAATGTCCTGCCGTTTCGCCGAAATCCCGGCTCGATTTGGCCGGTAAAGGGTCCAAAGCCGTTGTAGTTCAAATCGTCGTTGTAACCCACGTAAAACGAAGTGCCGGGGTTCGGCGTCCAGCCCATCAGGAACTGCCCGCGCACGCTCGAAGCCAACGTGTCGTAATCGACGCGGGCTTTGGCAAATGTGAAGCGAGTAAATTGATAGGTCGCGCGAAAGGCGAAAATGTTTTCATCGAAGGCTACGCGGCCCGTGTCCCTGCGAACCAGTCGGTCCTTGGTGTAATCCAGCGAAAGGCGCAATTCGTTTGTCGGTTGGTAGGCGAAGCCTCCCTCAAGGTGGAAGTTGTTGCCTTTGCCAGGATCGAGCGGCGCGCTGTCGGGATCAACCAGCGCCGCGGGACTGACTCGCGGGAACTTCGGGCCGGCGCCAAAGTCAAAGTCAAACGACCCCCAGTTATAAATCATAAACGTGTTGAGCGAGTACTTCTTGCTCGGGGTCGTGCCGGCATAACCGTAGATGTTATTGCGATGTGTCTGACGTTCAGAATCATCGCCGGCAAAGCCGCAATGCAAGTAGGGATTCGCCTGGATTTGTTGGGCGGAGAAGCAACGAAGCGCGTTAACATTGCGCGTCGAGCCAAACTCTTCTTCGAAAATTCGCTCGTAGTTCAAGCTGACGCCGAGTCCGAGGAACGTTTGATTCTTGAAACCCAATTCAGTCTGCATCTCATGTCCCCAACTCTGGATGCGGCCCTTCCAGTCGAACTGGATCTCCGGCAGGACGTGAAAATGCTTTTTGATTAGCGTGGCTTTCGGTTTGGGATCGGTGTTGTAGTAGAGGAACAGACCGTGACGGTTGTTGTTCGTCCGGCGAGTGAAGCCTACGTCAGCTCGATAGTCTCGAGTAAAGCCGCGTCCATCGTAGTTCCATCCGAAGTTTCGACCATCGACATCGTATCGGACCGCGTACGCAAAAGCGTTTCCTGTGCGATAGATGCTCTGTCCCTGATCTGGCTCGAAGAAGAACCGTCGTGAATTTGTGCCGACGACCTGAATACTGGCCACTGATTTCTTGTCTCGGCGAAAACGGCCGTCGATGCCAAAGACATTGTTGTGTTTCTCTATGAAGTTATACGTGGTGGCGATTATCCCGATCGTGTCTTCGCCTTTCCCCAAATCATGTTTGAGGCGCAGGACGCCGATGTAAGCGTTCTTATCAAGAAAGCGGAAGTTGTTGGGCCGCAGGCGATCGTCTCCCACGAAGTTTCCCGGCCCGTTGTCGCTGGCCGCCATGATGCCGAAGGTATTTCGGCCGCGCTTGCCCGAGAGCTTGATTGCCACATCGGGATCAATGATCGCCCGCGTGTGAACCACCGTCATCGGCGTCCTGAAGATGTCTATACCTTCAAGGAAGAACGGACGCTTTTCTTCAAAGAAAATTGGAAAGCGCTGATTGGCGGTTACCACTGTCTGATCAGCTTCCACCTGCGCAAAATCGGGATTGAGAGCGAGGTCGAGAGTGACCGTCGGCGTCAGTCCGAACTTGGCGGTCAAACCCGGATCGAAGTGAACCGGCTCGTTCACCATCCGCCCTGGATCGACTACGCCGGGCGGCGGCGAGCTGAACGACCCGACCAGCTTTCCGGTCTCGGAAATAGTCAGACTTGGAATCAGCTCAATCGTCCGCTCGGTGGAAATGCCTTCGAGTCCGGTTATGTGGCCCGACTGGTTTAGATTGCTCGAATTGTCGCGCGAGACGGGCATCCACGAATCGAGCTCGTTGTTGTTGCGCTTGATGCGCCGGAAAAAGTGCGCCCCCCAGAGCTTGTCCTTGCCGGCTTCGTATCGCAGCGACTTGAAGGGAATCGCCACTTCGACAATGAAGCCATCGCCCGTCAAAGCACCTTTCGACTCCATCACCCAATCCACGCTGAAATCCTCACCATTCCCCTCTGTCAATACGCCATCCGCCTGAATTCCAAGCGGATTGAAGAACGCTTCGAATGCTTTGCGCCGGTCGTTAAAGGTATCAAGAAAGAATCCAACGTAATCATCGTCGAAAATTGAATCTCGCTTTGCGACCGTCGCGCGGACTTTGTCTGGTTCATCGAAGCAGTGAAAAGCGAGGTAGAGAGTCTTGGCGTCGTACCCCACGTAGACTTCGGTGGGCTTCAAGGGAGGCACGTTGTCGCCCGGATTGATCTGGACGAAATCTTTGAAGACGGCGGCGTTTTGCCAGATCGCATCATCAAGCTTTCCGTCTATCACCGGCGCTTTGTCAAACTTCGGGATACGCACAGGGTTCGCCTTCTCAGGCGGCAATGCGAGCGAGCCTTTTTTTGCAGGCGCAGCAACGGTGACAGCGGGTGTGGGTCCTTCTTTGGTCGACGACGAGGAAGTGGACGGCGCTGGTGTTGGGGTTGGGATGGCGGCCAGCGCTGCCTTATCGCCCTGCGCCGCAGGTACATCTCCGCGAACTGTCTCGCGCAGCGCGGTTCGCGACGCGGTGTCCATATCGGCCGCAACTTTGACGATGGACGCAGCAAGGTCCGGCGAGAAGTTAAAGCTTACCTCAATCCGGTTGAATCGTTGCGCGACGCTCGCGCTTACGCCTGGCTGCAGAAGAAATGAGATTTCCATATCGTTGGAACGACGATCAACCTGCACCTCGTTAAATCCGCGACCGTGAAGAGAATTAATTCTCTGCGGCGCCTGCGATTGGGGAAGGACGACGTGAAAGCGGTCCGCTTCGCGAAACGCGGTGTAATCGTCCAGCGCCGAGTCTGAGGTAATCGTGACCAGCGAACCGTGGGCGGTGTCGATACTGCGGACCGATGCCAGGCGTCTTGATGTCGAGGCCGAAGCGCTTTGTGCCGTTGTCGCTCCGCTAAGAAGCGTTGATAGAACAACCACCGAGAGGAGGAGGACCAGCAATCGCAGTCTTCGAGATTCCAGTCTCAGAGACGAACGCTTAAGATGTTCTTTAAAAGCGGATGAGTTCAGTTGTTGAGCGACTGCACCTCGAACGGCGACAGCTTGAAGCAGTGCTGTTGTCATAATAGCTCCGGAGGTTCTATGAGCGGCTACCGCTTTTGTTGTTTGCTAAGCCTTGCGAACGCAAAGTGTCAAAGACTCTAAACGTCCTCCGATGCCGGAATGTTTCGCCAAAATGTTTCTAAGAGAAGCGAGACAAACGCAATGCAGGCTCGCAGATAGGACGCCCGGAGCATCCTTTCCGTTAACTATTCAACGGGTAGTTATTGTCCTGACCGGCGCAGTATGATTCGTCCCTCGCCGGTCCTAAGCGTGAACACAGTTCCGCCCTTTCCTATCTTCCAGCGCTTTAGACGTTTCGAGGCGCCAGGTTCTTCGGTGATTGTCAGACCACTTTCGTTATCAAGAGATTCCGCATCGGTCTCGACGATGGCACTCAGGTCTCCCGGCAGCATCAGCATGATGGTGCCGCTACCTGTGTTGGCCGCCAGCCTTCCGAAGCGACCGTTTAGAGCGATGGGCCCATCACCGGTGCGCGCTTCAACCTCACCGTCGAAATTCTCCACTTGAATCCTTCCATCGCCGGTCCTTGCCGCCAATCGACCTCGCGAGTCGCGCACTTCTATTCGTCCATCCCCCGTGTTGAGATCGAGATTGCCGTTTACACCGTCCAATTCCAGCCGGCCGTCCCCGGATGAGAGCCGTAGGGTCGAACTCCGCGGGACGTAAACATCCAGATTGACCAGAGCATTGGTGAATGAGATTCCTGCCTCGCGCCGCGAAAAGTTTTTGTCAAACTCCGCCACCACATCGATAGCCGAGCCGGTTTGCGTCGACCGCAGCTGGATGCCGCGCATCTGTTGCTCGCTGGCCGCGCGCTTATTCACCGTCAGTTGAACTTCCTGTTTGTCCCAACCGTGCACTGTGATGTTGCCGTCAAAGGTCTGTAGATTGACGCGCGGCGTTCCGGTGACCATAAAACTCTTCGACTCACGCTCAACCAGACGCAGCGAATTTCCGACATCGATATTACCCAGCTCAACTCGTACCGCCTCGCGTACGGCCCGGCCGGCTTCCGTACGAATGCGGATAGCTTCTCTCTGCGTAACTCGCTGTACCTCCCGGGTGGCGCGTGCAGTCTCGCTTTGCGCCCGACGCGCTTCAGCGGTCGCCTCACGACTCACCTGAAGAGCTTCCGCACGCGCTCGCTGTGCTTCAGCTTGCGCTTGAGCTCTTGCGCTCTGCGCTGTGGTCGAATCTCGTTGAGCTTCAATCTGAGCGCGCGCTGCTTCTCGCTCTGCTTCTCGTTGCGCGCGGGCGGCTTCAATCTCAGCACGTCTGGCTTCGACCCGGGCGCGGCTGGCTTCGACTCGCGCACGCGCAGCTTCTCTCGCGGCATCACGCGCGGCCCGTCGCGCCTCTGATTTCGCATCGTCCTGATCGTTGTCGTAGTCGAAATCGAAATCGTCGTCCTTGTCCTTCAGTTTTGTCTTGGACTTCTCGGCGAGGAGATTGGTCGCCCGGCTCAATGGTCGCCCGTCCGAGGCGTGCTTAATGCTTATTCCGCCATTGACGTTCCCCATCTTGATCAACACGCCACCCTCACCCAACTGTCCCGCGAGATCATGGCCCACGTATTCGTCGTGACGAACAGGGAGGCCGAAATCGTTTCTGATACTTCCGTGAACAGTCCCGGCCTTCAACTCGGCATTCGCGTCTGAAGGAAGGACCAAAATCAGATTGCCATTGACCGAGCCAACCGAGATCGGCTTAGATTCGTCGAGGCTGACGAACGCCGCTTCGAGGTTACCGTTGATGGTTGAAAGCTTGGTCGCGCCGGTAAGTCCGTGAGCGGTCAGGCGACCGTTGATGGAAGACGCTTTGACATCGCCCTTTACATTCTCGATGTCCAGCTTTCCGTTGACTAGTTCGATGGCATCGATACGGGCGTTGCGGGGGACCGTCAATGTGTATTCAACGATTGCCGGGTTATTTTCATGGCCCCCGTCGTCATTGAATACCTGCGTTCGGTTGGGATAGTCCGTCTCGATATGGATACTGCTGTTGTCTGACCGAATTTCGATTTTGGCCTCGTCCAGTCGGTCGCGACGATACGCCTTTTTGATGGCGTCTACTTTTACTTCGTCGCGGTCCCAGCCGGTGACGTGCACGTCGCCGTTGATATTCCCCACGCTAACTCGTCCGTCGGCAGCAAGCGGATAACTTTGGTGAAACTCTTCGCGCAGCATCTCGCCCTGCTGAGTCATGACGCTGGAACCGGTCGTGACGAAGGCAAACACGATCAGCGCCGCCAGTAGAAATTTTTTCGTAAACATATTGTTCCTCAAGTAATACTCGTTGATTATTCTTCGCCGACTACGCGCTCTGTTCTCACGATGCGCGGTTCAAGCGAATGCTTCCATTCACGGTCTTGATAGAGATCTGACTTCCGCCGCCGCCGATAGTGCCATTCAGGTTCCGGCGGCTTCTACTGCCAATAACGCTCATCTCGAAAGCGCTCGAAATATCTCCGTTCAATGTCTGCGCACGAACCTCGGCGCTGATCTCAGCCGGAAGGTCAAGCGTGATCCCGCCGTTAACCGTTTTGAATTCGAGAGGAGAACTCCAGCTGGCAGTACGGATCGCAGCCTTGATTGAGCCATTGACTGTCTTTGCTCGAGCGATCCCGGCCGTGCTGATGCTGATGTCCCCGTTGACTGTCTTGGCGTCGACATCGCCGCCCAGGCCGCTGGCTTCAATCTCGCCGTTAACGGTACGGGGTCGGAGGCGCACGCCCTGCGGCACTCGCACTTTGAAGTCGACGTAGACATCGTTGTTCTGGACGTTCATGTAGCCACCGTCGTCCGGAGCACAGACATTGGGATGACTCGGATCGCCGCTTGGATAGACAGCACAGATGGTGACTCCTCCCTCGTGTTCTACTACGCGGACCTCGACATCTTTGGGGTCGCTGTGGCGACTATGTTTGAGTGCGGTGACTTCAACCTCATTGCTGGCGGAGGGTTCCGCTCGCACATCTCCGTTGACGCCTTTGATCTCAATCGTGCGCCCTGCCGCAAGCCGCCCACTCCAACGAAAATCTTCGGTCGATGAAAGCGCGCCGCGCGATGACGGAAGTGGCTCTTCGGTACTTGAGGGAGTGCCCGCTCGCTCATCGGCCGGCACGGTGATAAAGCCGTTGAGGAAAGTGTTTCGAGTCCACTTCTCGGCGACGTTTTTCAAGTTAGCGATGTGATCGACGGCGAAGGGCGCTGCCGTCAGACTCAGGACCGTCACCAATAGACTCGTCATCAACTTTGATCTCATGTTGTCCACCTTCATCTTCTGTATACGGCCGGCTGGCTGAGCTGCTGCCGCCTCGAGTTGCAAACCGGATCTGCGCTACTGTCCGATTGACCGATCGATGGGACTTTGTTCAGTCCTGCGCATCACTCTTTGTGCTGTTATGAGAACACCGCGAGAAGACGCTTTGTGGCAGGTATTTCAGTAAAAACTGAAGGGAATTGGGAAATGGACAGCCTCTGACGCCGAAGGCGTCGGCAAATTCCAGCCCTCGGCAATGCCCAGGGTAAAGAGTTGGAGACACTGAGAAGCGACACTGAAAGTGTTGGCGGGTTTCTTTTCGGCGAGGAGCGGAGCGAACGCTTCCAGCGTTGAAGCGGAATCCGGCGTAAGCGGGCGGATTCTGGCGGGACACGGACGAATCCTCCGCTAACGCAATCTAATCGGCACGGCCAGCCGCCCACTTAGGCAGGCGGTTCTGACCCGCTTGGCGAGCCGCTCGATCAAACCAGCGCCCCACACTCTTAGCTCGCGAAACCATATGGTACCCGCTAACGTAATCTGCTCCGCACGGCAACTACTACTTCTTCCTCAATCGCACGGTGCCGCTAAACGAGATCAGGTTGATGGTTGCGTCGCCTGAACCATAGTCTCCAACAAGCCGCCCGGCATGCAACCGAGTGAAGGGGGAGGCGGAGCCCTTATACTTTAGCGGAAAATCAGTGACGATCTCGCCGCCCTCAGAGACCTTAGAAACCAACTTAAACGATGCGTCTGCAGCGAGAACTAGAGTGATATCGCCTATGGTGGAAGTAAATGCGTAGGTTCCACCGCGAGCGAGAGGCCCAACCATTTTAATTACTCCGCTAATCGTATTGGCCTCGACCCGCGCAAGCCCGACCCGGTCCAGCAGGATGTCGCCGCTTACTGTCGTGATCTTTAGAGAGTCGCTGGGGTCCAAAGCACGCAGGCCCCTGATCCCCACCACGCCCCCGATAGAACCCAACTGCGCGCGTCCGCTCGAATCCTCGAGACTAACGTCGCCGCCGACACTGCGAGCTTCCGTCGCTTTCGAAACTCCTCGCAGATCGATTCTGCCCCCGGTTGTATCAATGTGGGCTTCGCCTACGCCTTCGACGTCGATGTCGCCATCTTCAGTCTTGAGAATGATGGTGGCTCCGCGCGGCACATCGAGTGTTACGTCCGCGTCGGCATAGCAGTCCGCTTCGTCCCTGGCTTCATTGTCAGGCTTTCCCGAGACCATAATTTCAACTCGCGAGGACGGGGAAGCCTCATTGGGGTCGCCGGACTTTCTCAGCTCGATGGTGGCGCCGGCTTCCTTCGACTGGGCACGAAGCTCATTGCGGTCCCAGCCGCGCACGCTGATCTTTCCCGCTCTGGTGGCGAGCGTGACATTGACGCTGCTGGTCACTGCTGTGGTCGCAACTGCGGGTTCTTCCGGCGCTTCATCGGCCTCGTCATGTCCTGCTCCACGGCCTTTGCCTTCGCCGCGGCCTACGCCTTGACCACGTCCCGTGCCCGTGCCGGAAGACTTTTGACCGAACGCATTGCCGGAAGAAACCAATAACGCCGCCAACAGCAAACTGGTAATTGGGAACTTGTATATCATTTCAAATCAAACGCGCTGTTTGGTGCTCTCACCGAGTAGCAATAGTCGGTCGCACCTGTTCCGCGACCGCACTTAGCAAGTCGAGCTTGCTCTGATACGAGGAATATAGAAAAGCCGCAGCATCAGGATCTCCGGGATGGAGCCGCGCCACGCGCCTGGTGGAATCAATAGCCTGATTCACCACCGCCAAGTTGCGCTCATATTCAGCGCGCAGACTGGGCTTCATTGCCGTATCGCCGGTTGAATCGATCTCGACCGCCAGAGAATCAATCGCTTTTAAGAAATTCCGCTCACCCGGCAGCGCCTTTGCCACTTCGTATCGCGGCAACTGGCTTGGCTCCGGGACGACGTTTGGATCGCTGCGCCGCTTCGGTTTTGCAGGCTGCCCTGGTTTAGCGCCGCTCGGCTGTTCCGTCTCATCGTTATTCCGACTTGGCGAAGGAGTCGGAGTCGGCAACACCGCGCCCGGGTTTTTGTCCGAAGTTCCGCCGAGCCTGGCTACTTCTGCAGGGCGTGTCGGCGTGTATCCCGATCGAATCACCGCGAAGATGGCGGCGAAAGCTATGACAGCGATCAGACTCGCGAATCCAAACGCCTGTTGCGGCGACAGGTTGAACCGTCCCGCCAGCGTAGCGAACCAGGTTTGTAAACCACGCTTCGGGTATCCGAAAGAGCGTTTCTGGCTCGCGACAGTCCCGGCAATAGCTGCATCTATCCGCTCGCGTAGCTTAACGGAGGGCACCTCAAGGGACATCTCGGCCTGGAAAGCATTGGCCAAGAGGAGCGCCTCGTCCGAGGCAGCGGCAAACGCATGGGCACAAGTTGAGCAGGCCGCGAGATGGACAGCCACGCTCTCACTCATTTCGGGGGAGAGTTCATTGTCCAGGTAACTTTGTAAGATTCCCTCTTCAAAGCACTCTCTCATCTCGTTCCTCCGATCTTACCGTATAACCTGACGAATTCTTTTCGTCCTCTTGCGATCAAGCTTCCAACATTGGTTTCATTGATGGACAGGGTGGTTGCGATTTCCCTGTACGAGAGCCCCTGTTGCTTCAATAAAAGTGCGCTTCGCATCGGCTCCTTGATCTTATCGAGCGCGCGGCGCGCCTCTTCGATCTCAGATTTTCTCTCAAATTCTTCCTCAGGCGCCGCGGCGAACCACCCGGTTGTTGCCTCGGCCTGCTTGGCAAACTCATCTTCGCGATGAGTTGCGCGAGATTGGCCGCGCAAGGTGTTTCGAGCCACGTTCATTGTAACGCGAAGCAACCAGGCCCGTAATAATTCCTCGCCCGGAGTCGAGTCCAAATGCTGATAAAGTTTGAGAAAGACCTCCTGCGTCACGTCTTCGGCGAGCCCCACATCGCGTACAAGCGAGCGCGCCGTGCGAAAGACGGCGCGATGGTGCAGCGTAAAGGCCTCGTCGAAGCCGAGCGACTGCGCGTTGTTCTCAATCGTGTCTGGCATCGAGTCCGCCAAGGCTCTCGCGCTTTCGCTCATAATCGCCGCTCTCAGTTACAAAACACCGCACAAGCGCGGTTTGTGACAAGTTTTTACTCTTGTTTATCATTTCATGGGCTGCATCCAAAATGTAAGTCTTAGCCGTAACCTGGGGCGATCGACCTCTTTCGGGGCAGCTATCGTTTGCATCGACCGATGTTATAGTCTGGTTGCGATGTGTGGGCCGGCCAGACCGGATCAAAATCTCCGCAAGCCACTGTAGCTGAACGAACGGACGAGAGTTCTTGTTCGATAGGAGTTCACGCGTGAAGGCCAGGAAATGAGCACCGAACAGACGGCAGGATTGGAAGTCGATATCTTGACGAGCAGCCCATTCATGCGCGCCTGCCGTCGAGAGGCTACGGATTTCACGCCCATCTGGCTGATGCGCCAGGCAGGGCGCTACATGCGCGAATACCGCGAAGTCCGGGCCCGCATGAGCTTCCTGGAGCTTTGCAAAACCCCGCAGCTCGCGGCAGAAGTCACTGTCACTGCGGCCGAGCGGCTCGGTGTCGATGCGGCCATCATCTTCGCGGATATTCTTCTGATCATCGAGCCGATGGGACTCGATCTGGAGTTCACCAGGGGAGAAGGGCCGGCGATTCACAATCCGGTTCGTGGAGCCCGAGATGTTGAGCGCTTACGTGAGGTCGAGACAGTTGATAGCCTCGACTTCGTGTTTGACGCGATCCGTCTTACGCGACGCGCCTTGCGTCCCAACATTCCACTGATCGGCTTCGCGGGCGCGCCTTTCACCCTCGCTTCGTACATTGTTGAAGGCGGCGCGTCCCGTAATTTCGTCCACACCAAAAGCCTTATGTACAGCGATAGCGGCGCGTGGCACGCTATGATGGCCCTGATCGCGCGAGGACTTTCCAGATATCTCAACGCGCAGATCGAGGCAGGTGCTCAGGCCGTGCAGCTCTTTGATTCCTGGGTCGGATGTCTCAGTACGGACGACTATCGGGAGTACGTGCTGCCACACACGCGCGATGTCATTCGGAGTATTACGGCAGGAACACCTGTCTTACATTTCGGAACCGGTACCGCCGCGCTACTCGAACTGATGCGCGAAGCCGGAGGGGACGTAATCGGACTCGATTGGCGGGTGGATCTGGGCGAGGCATGGCAGCGACTCGGCGATGTGGCGGTGATGGGCAACTTCGATCCGGTCGCGTTATTTGCATCGCCGGACGTAATCCGCGCCCACGCCAAAAGAATACTCGACCGGGCAGGCGGTCGGGCCGGACACATCTTTAATCTGGGTCACGGAATTCTGCCGGAGACTCCCGTCGAAAATGTTATAGCGCTGGTGGATGCAGTGCATGAAATGAGCCGGCGATAAGAGCGACTGAGGGTGAAAGAGAAAAACGGAAAGGAACAGTCAGATGACGGCAGCACATCACACATGTCCGAAATGCCAAAGCGAAATGGACGAGGGCTTTATTGCCGACGCGACGTACGGAGCTGTTCTCACCAGCAAGTGGGTCGAAGGCGAACCGGAAAAGAGTTTCTGGACTGGGACCAAAACGAAGGGCAAGAAACAGGTTGAGATTTCAACGCTCCGTTGCACGGCTTGCGGATATCTGGAATCCTACGCGAAATGACTTCAGCTCATGATGCTCTTCTGATCGTCTCCTTCGGCGGACCCGAAGGACCGGACGATGTGATGCCGTTTCTGCAGAACGTCCTGCGGGGGAAGAATGTGCCGGCGGAAAGACTACGCGCCGTTGCCGAACACTATGAACTGTTCGGCGGCGTCAGTCCGATCAACGCTCAAAATCGCGCTCTGATCGCAGCTCTCAAAGAAGAGCTCAAAGCCAACGGCCCCCAGCTTCCCATCTATTGGGGTAATCGAAACTGGCATCCTCTATTGAAGGACACCATTCGGCAGATGGCCGACGACGGGATTAAGAAGGCGCTCGCGTTTTTCACCTCAGCATATAGTTCATACTCGGGTTGCCGCCAATACAGCGAAGAGATCAGTCGCGCACAGGCTGAGGTTGGAAGCCGCGCGCCGAAGGTTGAGAAACTTCGTGCCTTCTATAATCATCCGGCCTTCATAGAGCCAAACATCGGGAGCGTCGCCAGGGCCCTCAATCAAATCCCGGAAGCCAGACGTGCACGCACCCAAATTGCCTTCACGGCGCATAGCATTCCGCTCTCGATGGCGGCGAACTGCGAATATGAAGCACAGCTAATGGAAACCTGCCGGCTTGTCGCCGAGGGTGCAAACCACGAACATTGGCGCCTGGTCTATCAGAGTCGCAGCGGGGCACCGCTTCAACCATGGCTTGAGCCCGACATCTGCGATTACTTGAAGGAGTTGAAGGAAGTCGGTACCGAAGACGTCGTCGTCGCCCCGGTCGGTTTTATCTCCGATCACATGGAAGTGATATACGACCTTGACACGCAAGCCCGCGCGATCTCGGAGCAGATTGGACTGAACATGATCCGGGCTTCGACGGCAGGCACTCACCCGACTTTTATCAAAATGATTCGGGAGCTGATTCTCGAGCGCACCACTCCGGATTACCCTCGTCGTTTTGTGGGTACGCGTGGCGCGAGTCATGATGTCTGTCCTGTCGATTGTTGCGCGGTGAGTGCGGCCATCCCTTCCGCATCTTAGAGAATCATCGAGCGATGAAGATCCTGATCATCGGTGGAACGGTTTTCCTCGGTCGGCATTTGGTCGAAGCTGCGCTCGAACGTGGGCACGAGGTGACGCTTTTCAATCGGGGACGGCATAACCCGGAGTTGTTCCCACAAGTCGAGAAGCTCACAGGCGACCGCAACAAGGACCTGGCCGCACTTGCAGGCAAGCTCTGGGACGCGGCTATCGATACATGCGGCTATTTGCCGGGAGCCGTTCACGCTTCTGCGACGTTCCTGTCCGGTTCAGTCGCGCACTACACCTACATCTCCTCGGTCTCTGTTTATGAGGACCGTACTCGACCGGGGACGAACGAGGAGTCACCGTTATGCACGCTAACTGACGAGCAACTGCGCGAAGCCGAGGCAGTCGAGCTTGTCAATCCAATCGTGGCAATTAACTATGGTGAGCTCTACGGCGGACTAACGGCATTGTGCGAGCGGGCGGCGGAAGAATCGATGCCGGGCCGCACGCTTGTTATCCGCCCGGGCCTGCTTGTCGGTCCGCACGATTATTCAGATCGATTCACTTACTGGGTCGAGCGCATCGCGCAGGGTGGGGAAGTTCTCGCGCCCGGACGCGCCACGCGCCAAGTGCAACTGATCGATGATCGCGATCTGGCCGAGTGGATCGTACGTCTGGTGGAAGATAGGCGAAGTGGAACTTACAACGCGACCGGACCGGACTACGCCCTCTCAATGCTGCGGATACTCGAAGAATGTAAAGCAGTCAGCCAAAGCGATGCTGCCTTCACCTGGGCCAGCGAGGCTTTCTTAATAGAGCAGGGAGCGCAGCCGTGGCAGGAGCTGCCGCTATGGATACCGGACGTGGACGATACGGTACTGTGCGACAAGGCAGTCGACGCAGGCCTGAGATTTCGTCCGCTGTCTGAAACCATTCGCGATACGCTGGCGTGGAGTCAAACTCGTTCCGGCAACGAGAGACGCGTTGCCGGAATAAAACCTGAAAAAGAAACAGGGCTCCTGCGGGCGTGGCATGAACCGGCCGCGGCGCTTTCCCTGCCGCAAAAGTGATGGACGCGACTCACCATAAAGATACTCTGCGAGTTGTCATAGCGGGGGGCGGCATCAGCGGCCTCGCAGCGGCTCATCGCCTGGCTGAGCGAAACGCAGACTCGAGAAGAGAGATAGAGATCGTGCTGCTTGAAGCCGGCGCGCGTCTGGGTGGCGTGATTCGGACGGAGCGACGTGATGGCTTCCTGCTCGAAGGGGGAGCGGACTCGTTTATCTCCGAAAAGCCCGAGGCAATCGATCTGGCAAAGCGCATTGGCCTCGCCCCCCATCTCATCGAGACAACGGAAAGGCATCGTCGCAGCTTTATCGTTCGCGGACGAAAACTACTCCCCGTGCCAGAGGGCTTTCACCTGCTCGCGCCGTCGCGCTTCTGGCCGTTCATTATGAGTGAGATTTTCAGTTGGTCAGGCAAAGCCCGAATGGCTCTTGATCTGTTGCTGCCGAGACGCTCCGCTGCTAATGGGACCGACGATGAAAGCCTCGCGCGCTTTGTGCGCCGCAGGCTGGGGCGCGAAGCGCTCGAGCGCATGGCGCAACCGATGGTCGGGGGGATTTACACGGCCGATCCTGAACAGCTTTCCCTGCGCGCTACGATGCCACGCTTTCTGCAGATGGAACGCGAGGATCGCAGCTTAATTCGCGCTATGTGGAAGCAAAGGCGCAAGCAGAGCGCGGCGGAGTCGAGGGCAACGAGTGGCGCGCGCTACAGTTTCTTTCTCTCGTTCGACGAAGGCATGCAACTCCTGATCGACACCCTTGTCGGGAGGTTGAAGGGAGTTTCGGTTCGGCTCAATACGAAAGTGGAATCGCTCGCCTACGATGAAGCTGAGCATCACTGGCAGGTTCACCTCTCTACAGGCGAGACGATGGGCGCGCACGCGGTCTGCCTTGCGCTCCCCGCTTACGCAGCAGCCAACGTATTGCGCCAGACAGATGATGATCTGAGTGCTCAACTTGAGGCGATCCCTTACGCTTCCACTGCAACCATCAATCTCGCTTACAAGCGAGACGATATTCCACACCCGCTCGATGGATTTGGCTTCGTTGTTCCGGCAGTTGAGCGGCGCGCCACATTAGCCTGCACCTTCAGCAGCGTTAAATTCGATGGACGCGCACCGGAAGGAGGCGCGCTGCTCCGCGCCTTTGTCGGAGGCGCGCTACAGCCTGAGATGTTTGCGCTCGACGAAGACGCGATGGTGCTTGCCGTGCGCACCGATTTACGTGAACTGCTGGGAATTGAGAAGCCGCCGCTTTTCGCGAGGGTAGAGAAGTGGCCGCGTTCAATGGCGCAGTATCACGTTGGACACATCGATCGAGTAGAGCACATCCGAAAGCGTTTGGGTTTGCTTCGAGGACTCAGTCTGGCGGGTAACGCGTACAGCGGCGCGGGGCTTCCGGACTGCATCAGAAGCGGCGAGAGCGCAGCGGAAGAAATTATAACGTTCCTGGGGGATGGGCCTGATTTCGATTAAGCGGATGGTCGAAGTTTTCAAGGCAGAGGACGCTGGGGACGCAGAGCCGACAAGGAGTAACAGTAAGACCGCGTATTAGCGCTTACACGCTCTGCGTTCTCCGCGTCCTCTGCGTTAAAAGTTTGAAAGTTCAACAATAGGCCGCTCTGATTATAAGAATGAATCAGCCATCCATCACATGGGAACGCACGGCGCAGGATGGCGAAGCACGGAGTGGTGTGCTGCAGACTCGACGTGGAGAGATTGAAACGCCCGTCTTCATGCCGGTCGGCACCTTGGGTACCGTCAAGGGAACTCGATTCGAGGAGCTTGAAGCGTCAGACCTCGACGCCCGCATCATTCTGGGCAACACGTATCATCTCTGGCTGAGACCGGGCGCGGAAGTGATTCGTGAGTGCGGCGGGTTACATTGGTTTATGGGCTGGGAGCGGGCGCTATTGACGGACTCCGGCGGATTTCAAGTCTGGAGTCTTGGCGCACTGCGGAAGATCACGGAGGAGGGAACTGAATTTCGTTCTCACGTCGATGGCAGCTTGCGATTCCTCTCGCCCGAGATCTCGATGCAGGTACAGGCAGCGCTCGATTCAGACATCGTGATGGCTTTCGACGAGTGCGCGCCGGGGAAAGCTTCTTACGAAGTCGCGCGCGAGAGCATGCTGTTGACCGCAAGGTGGGCTTCGCGTTCCCGCGCGGCCTTTGACGATTTGCAGACCGAGGGTATTGCCGCCTCTAACGGGCCCTCTCAAGTGAGAACCGCAGGCTTGAATGGAAGACAGGCGCTCTTTGGCATCGTCCAGGGCGCCGCCCATCCTGAGCTCAGGCGCGAAAGTTTGCATCGCACGGTTGAGATCGGATTCGACGGATATGCAATCGGGGGTTTAAGTGTCGGCGAAGAGAAAAGCGTAACCTATGGAATGGTCGAGGGAATCGCTCCCTCAATGCCCTGGGACCGGCCCAGGTATTTGATGGGTGTCGGAACTCCTGAGGATTTGATTGAGTGTGTTGCCAGAGGCGTTGACATGTTTGACTGCGTCCTGCCGACACGGAATGGAAGAACGGGTCAGGCATTCACTTCTCGCGGCAAGCTGAATATCAAGAATGCACAATGGACGCGCGACACTCGCCCATTGGACGAGACTTGCTCCTGCAGTGTATGCCGGCGTCACACGCGAGCTTATCTCAGACATCTATATATGACTGGTGAAATGCTTGCCAGCATACTGCTTACCCACCACAACCTTGCGTTCTTCCTTGACACCATGAGACGGGTAAGGCAAGCTATCCGGTCTGGCGATTTCACGCGATTTCGGCGAGAGTTTCTAGAGGGAGTGGGCTCCGGCGTTATCTAAGAGTGCGAACCTGTTCGTATTCGTCTTAGAGAAGACGGAAAGTTCGCAGCCGGAGAACGACTCGCCTCTAATTTTGCGTGCGTAAAGCCTGAGTTCTTAAACTTCGTAGTCAACAACTAACTAATGACCAACTTTCTAATATTGTTCCAAACTGCGCCGGCAGGCGGAAGCTTCCTTGTCGCAATTCTGCCCTGGGTCCTGATCTTCGGTGTCTTCTACTTTCTTCTAATCATGCCGCAACGCAAGCGGCAGCGTCAGCTTCAGGAGACGATCAGCAATCTCAAAGCGGGCGATCGAGTCGTCACCAACGGCGGGATTATCGGCACGATTACCGCGGTCCGTGACTCCACCTTTCTGATTCGAAGCGGCGAGAAGTCCATTCTGGAAGTCTCGCGCGCCGCCATCGCCGCATTACAGTCGGAAGAAGAAGCAAAGTAGTTACCCGGTTACCCACGCGCCACCTGTTATGAAGAAACGGAATTTAACCCAACGCTTTATCGTTATCGCGATCGTCACCATCGCCGGGCTCTATGTCGTCATTGGACCGCATCGACGGCCCCACTTGAAAGATTTCACCTTCGCCGGAATCAAGCAGTCGCTTCAAGATAACATTCGCCTCGGGTTGGACCTGAGAGGCGGGTCACACCTTGTAATGCGCGTGAAAGTAGAGAAGATGCTCGCGCAACTCGCCAAGGACAATGCCGCGGTTGCACAAAAGGTGGCGGAAGATCTGGGCGCCAAAGTCACGGACGTTCGATCGGATGACTCGGGTGGGACCTACCGTTTCATGTTTACCCTGGAAGACCCCGCGAAGGTGAAAGAAATCCAGGCCGAAATCGCAAAGAAGATCGACACGCGAGAATGGGCGCCATCCGTTTCCGGCAACACCCTCTCCTGGACATTGAGCAGCACCGCCGTTCGAGACCTCGGGCAGCAGGCTACGGAGCAGGCCTATAAGATTATTGATAATCGTATCAATGCGGTTGGCGTCGCCGAGCCGACGTTGCAATACCA
This sequence comes from Acidobacteriota bacterium, assembly GCA_032160165.1. Taxonomy (GTDB): domain Bacteria; phylum Acidobacteriota; class Blastocatellia; order Pyrinomonadales; family Pyrinomonadaceae; genus QHXM01. The sequence continues at coordinate 1,209 of JAVHWA010000018.1, read as the reverse complement.
CGGTGCCCAGGGCTCGCATGAGATCCTGCTTCAGATGCCGGGCATCCAGGACCCGGAACGCGTAAAGAAAACGCTGAGCGTGCAATCAAAGTTGGAGTTGGTCCACGTAATTGACCCGCGCGATCCGTCACCCGATTCGCCAAGCAACCAGGCAAGCACAGCTCCCACGTTTAATACTGAACAAGAGGCGGTCCAGGCGCTCGGTGGAAGTGTCCCGCCTAATCGGCGTGTTCTTCCGTACGCAGAACGCGACGAGCCGACAATTGCAAGCAATCAAACCGCCGATCCCAACACGCCAAAGCCCAAGAAGTGGGTTGTCGTGGTTTCCCCTCCGGTTGTTGATGGATCGGAGCTGCGAAATGCCAGCGCGGGACAGGGTCGAGGCGGTGGCGACAAATATGAGATTTCCTTCCAATTGAAGAAATCGGGAGCCGACAAGTTCGGGCCATGGACGACCAGCCACATCAATAAGAACATGGGCGTCGTTCTCAACAACGAAGTCAAATCGATCGCGTATATTAAAGGGGCTATTTACGACGAAGGCCAGATTACCGGCAGCTTCACGAAGGAATCGGCGGATGACCTCGCGCTGACGTTGCGCTCGGGCGCTCTGCCTGCGGAGATTGAATACCAGGAGGAGCGCACAGTCGGTCCAAGTCTTGGAGCGGACTCTATCCGTTCAGGCGTCACCGCTTCGCTGGTCGGCCTGGCGCTGGTTGTCGCTTTCATGCTCATCTATTATCGGGGATCCGGAGTCAACGCAGTCGTAGCGCTGCTATTGAATATGATCCTCATGTTGGCCGCGCTGGTCTTGATCAAGGCGACGCTGACCCTTCCCGGCATTGCTGGAATTATCTTAACCATAGGTATGGCGGTCGACTCGAATGTTCTTATCTTCGAACGCATACGTGAGGAACTGCGAACGGGCAAAACCGTCCCTTCAGCGGTTGAACAGGGCTTCGCGCGCGCATTCGTCACGATTATTGATACCCACGTGACAACCATTATTTCGTCAATGTTCCTCTTCGTTTTCGGGACCGGCCCCATCAAGGGTTTCGCAGTGACGCTGGTACTCGGACTGCTGGTCAACTTGTTCTCGGCCGTTTACGTCTCGCGTACGATTTTCATCTGGCACCTCAATCTGAAGGGTAGGAAGCCCGATACGCTCAGCATTTAACCGTGGTGAGTGATGGGTGATGAGTGATAAGA
>JAVHWA010000067.1:0-5968 GCA_032160165.1 Acidobacteriota bacterium | reverse complement strand
AAAGGCTGACCCCGAACTGCGGCAGATCTCCGTCGTGGTGCTGACTACCTCGAAAGCCGAGGAGGACATCTACAGCAGCTACGACTCCGGGGCGAGTTCGTTCATCAGCAAGCCCGTGACTTTCGAGGGCTTGATTGATGTCATGAAGGGGCTGGGGCGGTACTGGTTCGAGATTATTGATCTCCCCCGACAGGAAGAGATGGGGACATGAAAAGCGAAACAATCAAAGTGCTCCTCATCGAGGACGACGAGGACGATTACATCCTCACGCGCGAACTGCTTTCGGAAGTCAAGGGCGGCAAGTATGCGCTTGATTGGGCATCCACCTACGAAGAAGGCTTGAAAGTAGCCGGGCGGCTGGAACATCACGTGTGTCTGGTGGACTACCGCCTTGGCGAACGAAGCGGCGTGGAGTTAATTCGTGAGGCGCGGGAAGCTCGGCTCACCACGCCGATGATTCTGCTCACCGGGCAGGGTAATCACGATGTGGATATGGAGGCGATTGAGGCCGGGGCGACGGACTATCTGGTTAAAGACGAGACGCACGCATCGCGCCTGGAACGAACAATCAGGTATGCCGTTGAACTCAATACCGAGCGCAACCGAGCGGAAGAAGAACTCACTGAGCGAAGGCTAATCGAGGTGGAACTCGAACACGCGCGCGATGCGGCATTGGAATCAGTGCGACTCAAATCGGAGTTCCTGGCCAACATGAGTCATGAGATTCGCACGCCGATGAACGGAGTAATCGGCATGACGGGTCTCCTGCTGGACACTGAGCTTAGTTTCGAGCAGCGGCGTTTCAGCGAAACCATTCGCTCGAGCGCCCAGGCCCTGCTGAAAATTATCAATGACATCCTGGACTTTTCAAAGATCGAGGCGGACGAGCTTCACTTTGAGATGCTGGAATTCGATTTGCTGAAAAGCGTCGAAGACACACTGGAGTTGTTCAGCGCTCGCGCGCAGGAAAAACATATCGAGTTGAGCTTGCTCTTCAACCGCGACGTACCGAGAGCACTTCGTGGGGACGAGGGACGTTTGCGTCAGGTGCTTACAAACTTAATCGGCAATGCGGTCAAGTTTACAGACTGCGGAGAGATCGTTGTCCATGTAATCAGCGAGAGCACAAGCGACACACGCGCGAGGCTCCGCTTCAATGTAAGCGACCCGGGAATCGGCATTCCTCCGGCAGCACAGTCGAAGGTCTTTGAGGCCTTCTCACAGGCCGACGGCTCCACGACCAGAAAGTATGGTGGGACAGGGCTCGGCCTGACGATCTCCAAGCGGCTGGTCGAGCGAATGAACGGAGAGATAGGATTCGACAGCACCTCCGGTCAGGGTTCGAAATTTTGGTTCACCGCAGACTTCGAAAGGCAGGCCGAAGGTTCCGTCGCTTCTTCACGCGACAATACTGCGCTCACCGGACTGCGAATGCTGATCGTAGACGATAGCGCCACGACGCGTAGATCTGTTCTCGACAGCACCAGCTCGTGGGGAATGCTCGCGGTCGAGACCGAAACTTGCGCCGAAGGTCTTGCCATGATGCGGGCGGCGGCGCTGCGCGCAGAGAGCTACGACATTGTCGTCATCGACGTTGAATTAAAGGACGAAGACGCCTTCGAATTCGCGCGAACGATTAAAGCCGACCGGGAAACCTCGGACGCCGAACTGATATTTGTGGCGTCGCTGGGAGAGCGAGGACACGGCGAGGAGGCGCGGGGGGTGGGCGCTGCTGCTTATCTGACGAAACCGATCAAACAATCCCAACTCTTCGATTGCCTTATGACAATCGCGAACCAACCAGCCGGCGCAGGAAGCTCGCGAGACTTGCCGGCACTCGTCACCAGGCACAGTCTCCGGGAAAGCCAGTTTACCTGCTTGCAGGGTCGCATCCTGATAGCTGAAGACAACGCGGTGAACATGGAAGTGGCTATCTGTCACATGGAAAAACTGGGACTGCACGCCGATATGGTGGCGAACGGACTGGAGGCCATTGAAGCTCTGGCCCACATTCATTACGACGTGGTTCTAATGGACTGCCAAATGCCGGAGATGGACGGCTATGCCGCCACCGCGGAGATCCGTCGCCGCGAAGGCGCGAAACACCGCACGCCGATCATTGCCATGACCGCTAATGCAATGAGAGGCGATCGTGAGCGGTGTCTTAAAGCCGGCATGGACGACTATATTAGTAAGCCCATCGATGCAGCGGAATTATTTGCCCTACTCAAACGCTGGCTGCCACAAACTGACCAACAATCCGCAAGCAGTGAAAAGGAAGTAATCAGAGACGCAACGACACTGGCCGATGGTGGCGTCATCGAAAGGCTCAACCTCTTTGAGCAGGAGTTTAGCGCGGCTATGGTTGTGCGGCTACTCGACAAGTTCTTGCCCGACACAGCGGACCGGCTGGTAGCCCTTCGCGAAGCAGTAGACGCAGCCGACGCGCCGGCAGTAGCGCGCGCGGCGCACGGGTTAAAAGGAAGTTACGGCAATATCGGCTCACAGGAAGCCGCCGGCCTATGCTTGCAGTTGGAGCAGGAAGCACGGTCAGGATCGGTGCGCGAGGCCGATGGCAGGTTGCGAAAGTTGGAAGAAGGTTTTCCTCAGCTTACCGGGCTGCTTCAGGCTCAGAAGAGGGCCCGGACCCAATTGATGATGAACTAAGAAGGAAGAAACAAACATGCTTAATCGACAATCCCCAAATTCTAACCGGGTGCTCATCGCTGATGATGATCCCGTAATCCTCGACATCGTTAAAACCCTGGTTGAGAGAGAGGGCTACGTCGCCGTGACTGCTCAGAATGGGCAGGAAGCATACCGAATTCTTCACAAGGACGCGGACTTCCGAGCCATTATTCTCGACATGATTATGCCGCATCTGGAGGGTTCGGATCTGCTTCATCAAATGCAGACCGAGAAACGATTAAGCCGCATACCAGTCATCATCATGAGCTCCTCAGATGACATGAAGGTACTGTCGAAAGGTATGGAGACTGGCGCGGTGGCATTTGTTCCGAAGCCGTTCACACCCGATCAGATGCGCAACGTGCTGCGAGTAACAGCTCTGAAGGATGGCCCATCTCATAAGGTTCCCAGTCCGCCGATTGGCACCAGGACCCCCGCTCCGCCAATTGCAAAGATTATCAAAGTCCTGCTGATCGAAGACAATCCCGGCGAAGCCATCGTGATTGAGTCTGTGCTGTTGAAGGCTGCAGCAAAGATTCCGCAGCTCTCGCGTGTCGCGATCTCACGCGCCGGCCGGCTTTCCGAAGGTATTGAGCGAATGCTGGAGGGCGACGTAGACATTGTATTCCTGGATCTGTCCCTACCCGACTCTGAAGGCCTGGACACACTTAAGAGGATTCTCGAACAGGATCCCGGAGTACCAGTAGTCGTCCTGACGGGAACAGAAGATAAGGCGGCCGCACAACGGGCCATGAAGTTAGGCGCGCAGGATTATCTGGTGAAAGGCCAGGTCGACGAGCCAGGCATGATCCGAGCAGTTCGCTATGCCTTCGAAGTTAGACAAGAAAGCCCTCGCTTTGACCTTGCCGGCGTTTGCTGAAGGCGACAGACGAGACCAAATGAACCCTTATCGGATATTACATCTCGAAGACAATCCCGTCGATGCGATGGTTATCCTTAGTCATCTGCAGTCGAGCGACCTGGATGTCGAGATACTGCAGCTTGAGACGCGGGCTGCCTACCTCTCAGCGCTCGAAAACGAAAGCTTCACACTGATCCTGGCCGACTATACGTTGCCGTTTTTTGACGGCCTCACCGCTCTGCGAATGGCGCGCGAAAAACGCCCGGATACTCCTTTCATCTTTATTTCAGGGACAATTGGAGATGACCTGGCGGTCGAGACGCTCAAGAACGGAGCCACCGACTACGTATTGAAGAGCTGTCTGGGTCGCTTAGTCCCGGTAATCACACGTGCCATCAAGGAATCTGAAGAACGAATTGCCAAGCGACAGGCAAAGAAAGCATTGCGCGATGCGGAAGAGCGAATTCGCTTTACGGTCGAGCGAATACCTGCTGTCGTTTGGACCACGGATCGCGAACTGCGCTTCACCTCGATTCAGGGTGCCGGACTGGTCTCTGAAAAGTGGGACGCCGGTATGATCGGCCAGAGCCTGGTCAACCCGGTCTCCAGGCAAGACAACATCACGCGGGTTAAAGAGCACCTGGCGGCGCTCGCCGGCGACAAGGTGGCCTACGATGTGCGCGTCAATGGGAAAGACTATCAGGCGCACGTCGCACCGTTAACGAGTGACGCTGGGGAGATCATCGGCTGCATCGGCCTGGCGGTTGATGTGACCGAACGGAAAGCACTTGAAATGCAGATGCGGCACGCTCAGAAAATGGAGGCCGTTGGACGGCTAGCGGGTGGCCTCGCCCACGATTTTAACAACCTGCTCACCATCATTACCGGTTACAGTGATCTTACATTGTTGAGGCTTGGTCCGAACGATCCCCTGAGAAGTAACATCGATCAGGTAACTGCGGCCTGCGATCGCGCGGCCGGACTCGTTCGTCACCTTTTAGCCTTCAGCCGTAAGCAGATTCTCAAAACAGAGGTGTTGAATCTAAATAACACCGTATCCGAAATGAATAGGATGTTACCCCCTCTGATCGGGGAGAACATCGAATTGGTTATCGAGTTGTATCCAGACCTCTGGCAAGTGAAGGCCGATTCGGGGCAGATCGAACAGATCGTCGCTAATTTGGCCGTCAATGCGAGAGACGCAATGCCCTTTGGTGGCGAGTTCACCATCAGGACCAGCAACATCGTCCTCGACGAGGAGATCGTCGGCGGATATGAGTCGGTGCAATCCGGGCCGTACGTACTCTTAACAATGAGTGACACCGGACACGGCATGAATCACGAGACGTTAAGGCGCATCTTCGAGCCCTTCTTCACCACGAAAGAGGTTGGTAAGGGTACCGGCCTGGGCCTTTCGACCGTCTACGGTATCGTTAAGCAAAGCGGTGGGTATGTTTCCGTTGAGAGCGAAGTAGGACGTGGCACGACTTTCAAAATCTATTTGCCTCGGGTTGACGAAGAAGTCGGCCGGATCGAAACGAGTCCGAGACCCAGGGGCCTGCTACCGGGCGAGGAAACGGTGCTGCTCGTGGAAGACGACGACCAGGTGCGCAGTATTGCGGCCATGGCCCTGGAGATGAGCGGCTACGACGTGCTGACGGCAGCCAATGGCGAGGAGGCCCTTCTTCTTTCTGAGAGATTCAATAGCAGGATTGATTTACTACTGACGGACATGGTGATGCCAAGAATGGGCGGGCAGGAATTGTCCCACCGGCTACTCAAACTTCGACCCGGTACGCGGGTGCTTTACATGTCTGGCTATTCAGAGAACGCGATTAGTCAACGTGGCGTAATTGAGGGCACGGTTTTTATTGAGAAACCGTTTTCTCCCGAGGCGCTTACTCGAAGAATACGCGAAGTCCTCGACCCGCCGCGAGAGCAGAATAGTCCCGCAGACGCATAATATTGGCGCACAAGAACTCCAGGCTTTATGCTCGGGTTGATCGCGGAGCCACCATTTCCCCGCGATGCCGGAATTTTAGTCTTCCAATCGGATGAGGCCGGCCTTGAGCGCATAACGTACCAGACCGGCGATGTCGTGAATATCGAGGCGCTCGGTCATCAGCATCCGATGCGTCTCAACCGTCTTGACGCTGATCTTCAGGGCCAGGGCAATTTCCTTTGTCGACTTACCCTCCGCCATTAACTTCAAAACTTCGCGCTGGCGTGGCGGCAAACCTTTAATAGTTTCATGACTGCCCCGAACAAAATCTTCCAGCAGTTTTTCTGCCGAGGGAGTGATATACGCCTGACCGTTTGCGACGGTCCTGATCGCCGACTCCAGCTCCGCGGCGGAAGTAGTCATCGTCAAATAACCGTCCGCGCCGCAAGCCAGTACCTGTCGCAGGCCTTCTTCGT
>JAVHWA010000088.1:0-11403 GCA_032160165.1 Acidobacteriota bacterium | reverse complement strand
CGTCTCCATGGTCTGGGCGAGCTGCTCCTGCAACTTCGCCTGCTTGGACTGGTTGATGAGCTGCATCGCCTCAGCCGAACGCTTCTGCATCTGCAGGACGTAGTTGTCACGCGCCTTGACCGCCTGTTTCGATGCCAGCGTGGCGTGCTCAAGTTGCTGCCCGGTTTTTTGAAGATCGACTTGTGCCTGCTGGAGTTGGCCGATATAGGCGGTAGCTATGTCGTCGCGACCCATCTTTACCGAAGCTTTGATCTTCGAGTCGAGCTCGACCACCTGGGTCTCCAGCCGCTCCCTGTTTTTGGAGAGGAGTCTCTCGGTGGCCATCACCTGCGCGACGGAATTGTTGAGCTCCGGCACGCGGTCACGCATGTCGCGTATCGTCTGTTGAAGAATCCGTTCCGGGTCTTCCGTTTTTTCGACGATTCCCCCGAACAGCGCGCGCATTGAACGCTTAAATCTGCTCCAAAGTCCCATCTCTCCTAGAACCTCCAGCCACTGAAATTGGGCAAATTCTCAAATCCTAAAAGGCGCGCCGCATCGACATATGTATCGTCGCCGTTGATAGTACGATAGCTCGCCGGACACGGTTGCATCTTCTGAAGCCTCTGCGCGGAGTATAACAGGGTCGCGGACGCGCCGCCAGAAGAAGGCAGGCAGGTGGAGCGAGGCGATAGCGCGTTAAATCAGTCAGGGCGATGCACCTGCGTTAGCCGGACTGAATGGACTCGATTGGTTCAGGTTGCGGTTTCGCGGGCGAATTTTCCGATGTCACGTCGATAGTGCATGCCGTCCCATCGGATATCATTGACTGCATCATAACAACGCCTGAGGGCAAGCCCGAGCGTTTGTGCTGTCGACGTTACGCCGAGCACGCGTCCCCCGGCGGTCAGCCAGTCTCCATTCTCCGCTCGCGACGTTCCGGCGTGGAATATTTCGACGCCTTCGTGTCTCGAGGCGATATCCATTCCGCTGATGCGAACTCCTGTTTCCGGCCGTGAAGGATAGCCTTGCGACGCCAACACCACACACGCAGAAGAGTCGTCCGACCACCGGACCGAGAGATTACCCAGCGTGCCGTCCGCGATCGCCTCGAAAACATCCACCGGATCTGTTTGAAGTCTCACAAGAATCGCCTGGGCCTCGGGATCGCCCAGTCGCACATTGTATTCGAGAACGCGAGGTCCGTCGGCCGTAAGCATCAAGCCCAGAAAAAGCACGCCACGGAACGGGAAGCCTTCGCTTCGCGCGCCGTCGAGCGTTGGCTCAACCACCTCGCGCGTCAGTTTTGCCAGCGTTTGCTGGTCGAGCACGCTGGTGTCTGTGATCGCACCCATTCCCCCGGTGTTCGGCCCGGTATCGTTTTCGCCGACGCGTTTGTGATCGCGGGCGGCCGGCATCAACGCGTAATCGCGGCCATCCGTGAATAGAAGCAGCGAGGCTTCGACGCCTACGAGTGCTTCTTCGATTACCACGCGCCTTACCGCCTCCGGGCCCACTAATCGACCTTCCATAAGCACATTGATGGCGCTGGCAGCTTCCGATTGTGAGCGAGCCACGATCACACCTTTGCCTCCGGCCAGGCCATCAGCCTTAATGACGTACGATGCATCCTCGCCGCCGAACTCTCCGCTTCGCAGAATCTTCTGTGCGTCGCCGACGGAATCAGCAATTCGATAATGCGCCGTGGGAATATCGTGGCGCGCCATAAAGTCTTTGGCGAAAGCTTTGCTGGATTCGAGGCGGGCGGCGTCACGAGAGGCCCCAGCGATTCGGAGATTATGCTGCGAAAAGGCGTCAACGATGCCGGCGGCTAAGGGAGCCTCGCTTCCCACGATCGTCAAGTCGATCTCTCGCTCGGCCGCAAACTCGATTAGTCGCGGAATGTCGGTGGGATCGATCTCGACGCATTCGGCGATTTGAGCGATGCCTGCATTGCCAGGAGCACAGACGAGCTCGAGCTGGTCACGTTGACTTTTGCGGAGTGCCCACAGTAACGCGTGCTCTCGACCACCGGAGCCGATGACAAGGATTTTCATGTTCGCCGAGTTCTCTTCGGTGTTGGCGCTGGAATGCCGCTTGAAGTTTGCGGATGCTGAGGCGGCGCGTCGACGGGACCCAAATGTCGAACCCGCCCCACTCTCTCATCCGCCGGAGACGAACCTTAACATAGGGCCGCCAGACCTTGACACAATTTTGTGATAGATATATTTTGCATCAGGTCGCGATGCTGACTATGCATCTGAAGCACCGTCCGACGAGAATGAATGCGTTGCACGAGCCTGCTCGCGTTAGCTAGAATTTGAGTGATCGACCCTCCGCCGATACAAGGTCCTCGTCCGACTCGAAAAGGCATTAAAGACCTAACCCATAGCTTACCCGACAAAGCGGCTCGACGGTTGACGATCAAACGCCGGCCCAAACCGTAACTGACGATTTAGCTTTTTCTGTAGCAATACCTCGCAGTTCGGTATTAATAGCACATCACTCGCGGGCATCGGCCTCATCACTTCAGCCCGACCGAGAAGACGCGCATCGGGAGTACAACTCATGTCACAAACGGAAGTCACGGACGGCTCCAACGGAAAGTGGACTCACGCTGAAACGGAATTTGACGACCGCTCAATCAAATGCGTTGACTGCGGCGAGGACTTTATCTGGACGGGCGGCGAACAGGTCTTCTTTCACGACAAGGGACTTAAGAACGAGCCGAAGCGTTGCAAGCCATGCAAGCAGGCCAAGAACGAACGCCTCGCCGCAATAGCGGCGGCGCAGGCAACCGGTGTTCGTCAACGAATTGAAGTCTCGGTCCAGTGCGCTCAATGCGGGCAACAAACCACCGTGCCGTTCTATCCATCGCAGGGCCGGCCGGTATTTTGCAGATCGTGCTTTCTGGCGGGACGGACGAACGAAGGCGCTGCTCTCTAAGATCGCCTCTATCAAGGGTGATCTCCACTCGGCAACCCTCTTACAGTCTCGATCCGGGCTTCCCGGCTCGCGGCTCTACCCTCCAACATGAACAGTCGGACGCTGGCGAGGATCTTTTTCAGCTTGCCTCAATACTTCGTGCGTCACGGGTGCCGTGTCGCCCTCACCGAAGGCGATGTACTTCAAAAGATAAGCGAGTGGATTACCTTCGCTCCATCCAAAGTAAATATGTGGAAGCTTCCCGGTCTGGTCTCGCAGATGTAACAGGAAGGCTGCGAGGGCGTTTGGTACCGCAGGGCTCTCGGTCCGCAACACGTGATAGCCTTCGACGTTGTCGCCCGTGATCCGCATCACACCCGCGAAGTCCGATGCATCGCTGGGACTGACTTCGAAGAAGATAATGGGCTCGCTTGGCGGGATATGATTGTCCTCACGTTTCTCGCGTTCTTTAGCTCGATACTCGTCGACATCTCCCCGGTCACAGCGGTTGGCAACGATGCGAATGGTGCCCCTGCTGGCCTCGTTAATAATCGATTGTGCGGCTTCATCAAGCTCAACCTTCTCGACGCGAAGCTCTGTTGATCGCCATACTCGTGAAACCAGCGACGTAATCACTATAGCCCCAATGAAGAACGAGGCGATCTTGATACCTTCCGGGCGTTCGAAGATGTTTACGACAGTCGTATATCCGAAGACAAGAGCGATTATCAAATATGCTCCCCACTTGCCCTTCTTGCGATACGACGAAATGGTTACCGCCACCGCCGCGGAACTCATTAAGACGAGTACGCCGGTCGCATAGGCGCCGCCCTGCGCGTCCACATCCGCTTTGAAAATCCAGGTCACGGCGAAAGCAATCGCAGTGAAGACCAGCACCAGCGGTCGCGTGGCCCGTGCCCAGTCCGGAGCCATACCGTAACGGGGAAGATACCGGGGCACTATGTTCAGGAGTCCGGCCATCGCCGAAGCCCCGGCAAACCAAAGAATCAGTATGGTGCTCAAATCGTAAACAGTGCCGAACCATTCCCCGAGAAAGTTGTGCGCGAGGAATGCCAGCGCGCGTCCGTTGGCCTCGCCCCCAACCTGAAACTGCTCGGGAAGAATCAGCGTCGCCGTTACGAAACTGCTGGTCAACAACAGCACGCTCATGATCAAGGCGGCAGTACGGAGCAGCTTTCGCGTGTTGCGGATTCGACCGTCCAGCAGGGTCTTGGCGCTTGCCGGAAGCCTGCGAGCAGTTCTTGTCGAATGGATCGAGTCCCAGTCTTCACTGCTCAATTCTTTATCGCCCTGCACCAGCGGCATGACAGCCACGCCGGTCTCAAATCCGGAAAGCCCAAGGGCAAGCTTAGGAAACAGAATCAGCGAGAGCCCGATCATGAGAAACGGATTTCCGTGTACACGCGGGAAAGTCAGAAGCGCGTCCTTCCATCGTGCGATGTGGCCCGATTCGCTGAGAAGATGGTAGATGCCTGTTCCGACGACGATTGCGTTCAGAATCAGATAGACGCCCACTAGTACAACCGCGATTCCGATCGCCTCCTTGAATCCCTTCATGAAGATCGCGCCCAGCACCGCAATCAACGCAAGCGTGACCCAGATCGGATGGTCCAGGAATTGGAGGTGTTGCTTGACGAAGGGATTGTCGATTACGTGGGCGGTCGCGTCGGCAGCGGAAAGCGTAATTGTGATGATAAAGTCGGTGGCGACAAACCCCAAAAGGACGAGGACGAAAAGCTTGCCCTTCCAACGAGAGAGCAGGTTCTCGAGCATGGATATCGAGCCTTCACCATGCGGACTCTCGTCAGCTACTCGATTGTAGATTGGAAGCGCGCCGAAAATAGTGAGGAGTATTAAAACGAGAGTAGCAATTGGAGAGAGCGCGCCGGCGGCCAGGAAGGCTATGCCGGGCTGATACCCGAGCGTCGAGAAATAGTCGACGCCCGTAAGACACATCACCTTCCACCAGGGATGCTGATGATGCTGCCCCTCTTGCTCGTGCGGCCCTTCTGCTTCCTTAACGCCCTTGAAAAGCCACTGGTTGAATCGGCTTTTCGGTTTCTTTTTCAGAACCGCCATGATGACCACTCTTGGCAGAACCAACGAGGAACGGGAGCGCCCCTTGATAGTCGGCTGCCGAAACTTGCCACAGCATCAATCATCGCGTCTGAAGGCTGACGCTCATGAGTGAGCCTGATTGGGAACGAAGTTTTAAGAGCGCGGACACTATAGCACGACACACATTCCCGCAGAATACTGAAAAGTCATCTTGGATTTTTGCTGGTGACAAGGGCCCCGGAATAAAGCGGGTGGGAGTCTCCCACGTCTCCCACCCTAAGGCCACGTGTCCTCACCCCACGCGACCACTTCGCCCAACGGGGAGTCGGGCGCGCCGGGATTATGCACAAATCACAAAAAAGATTCAACTGATGAATTGCGCGTGTTTGACTGGGTGTTTGGCGATCGAATCACGGCTCGCATACAGGCGCCGCTCTCGGACAGATGAGACATTCAACGGGCATGAAAGCGGGACATTCAGGAGTCGAGTGGGGGGATTGACGAGCGCAAGAATTCTAGACGCGTAAGCGTGCGGAAGAGATTATCGGAAGCGTAATCGGGCCGACGAGTTCAGCGAGGCTGGGCGGCGTTCGTATTCTCAGGCTCTCTCATGAATGTTTCCGATTGCGAAACGGCGAGGGAACCGGAGTCTCTATCCTGGGCGAAAGCACCTGCGACCAGCAACGTGTCTTGTTCGCCGTCAGCTATGGCCTGAGAATCCTCGATCGTTAATCCCCCGGCTAAGTAGGCAATCTCGCCGGTAACGGTTTGCAGGCGCAAACTGAACTCCCCGGCCGGAGCGTCCGCCGCAACGATCACGTCAAAGCTGATCACCGCCAGTCCCTTGCCGAAATCCGCATTCTCGATACTCTCTGGGTCGATCAAAATGTATGGAGAAGTTGAAGTAATCCCGGACCGACCGAATCGCGCGGCACTGATTCCCTCTCCTGCGACAAAGACCTTGTAGCTGTATCCTCGGACGACCGGAACGGCGACACACGAGAGTTCGCCATTGAGACCGACGAATGACGGGACGATTGAAGAAACCGTCCCGGATAGCTGCGCGCTGAGCAGGGACGTCGCGTCTGCTTTCACAATGGCGGAGCCTATCTCTTCCGTGCGAAAGGGCGTTTGCTGGTTCACAGAGAGGGCTGCGTAGGCTCCTCGTTGTGACGCAATCTCTGATGCGAGGACGGCGCCTCCCAGAGGCTGGGCCATTACGCGATACTCACCCGGCAAAAGTCCTTCAATGCGATATGCGCCATTCGCGACTGTGATGTTGCCGGCGACTACTCTTCCCGTACTAGCATCTTCCGCCCAGACATGGGCTCCGTAAACGGGGGCGCCACTTGCGAACGTAATGACGCCGGCGATGGCGCCTCTCGGAGAAGCACCTTTCCTCGCGCCATAAAGCGCTCGCGCGCCAGCCCTATCATCGTCAGAGAGAGAGCGCGGCGAGAAAGCGGACAGATTGAAAGTCCCGTTCTTCGCTTGTCTCGGCTGCATTGTCGCACCCAGCACTCCGGAGTGCTCGAGCCCCAGCAGATGCCCGATCTCATGCGTGAAAACAGCTTCGAGGTCGTACGTGCCGGGTGTGCCGTCGCTGGAGAACGGTTGGCCGGGATTTAGCACGACATCGGCCTCCGTTATCGTCCCTCCGACGGTAGCGAATACTCGCGTCCGCCCGCACATCTCACTACCATCACCGGAAAAGGGCGCTGAATTATCTGATGTGTGGGCCACTGTGATGAGGCTAACCCCATCGCCGCGTGTGCCGGAAGAACTGATCGACTGTAACTCCGATGTGCCTACGATGAACCGAAGGTTAGCGGCTGATCGCCAGTGATCGATCGCTCTCTGTGCTGCGCCGACCACATCGCTACCCGATTTAATATTCGACTGGAAGGCGGTCAACGACGTCGAAAGCGCGATCCTGATGGAGCGGCTCTGCCACTTGACCGGTACTGAGCTTGCGCTGTCGGTAAACTGAAGAGTGTAGGAATAGCCAGACGACGTCGACAAAATGATCGTCGAAACAAGACCTAAGGCGGTGAGTAAACGGCGCATCTGCTTTTCGCAAGGAGTGGGGAGACTAATTGAATGGTTAACGCACCCGCGGCACTGTTCCTATGGCAGCAGCGACCAAAACGGCCCGCCCCGAAGAATCCGACCTGGGCGCACTTGAAGATACCACAAAAAGGCGTCCACGTTTTGGAAAATCCCTGGCGAAACGGGGCCCCTGCAGGATTTCAAGACTGAGAAGGCAGTTAGACAGCGAGGATCAGCGCGGCGAAGAAGATCATTCGATCAGGTGCTTAAGATGTGGCAGCTTTGCTTACGGGTACAAGATCGCCCCACCTTCATGGAGGAACGCGCTATGAAGTCAGAAGAACTGGCCGAGAATTCCACTATCACTCCGTTGCGACGCTGGCACAGTCATTGCTCTCGCACGACACTGCGAGCGACCGGTCGGTGATTATTGTTTTAAGTTTTCCTGAGGTTTCCTGTGTCGCACGCGATGAATAGTTACCAAATTTGATCGAGTGATGCAGAGGCAGAATCTCGAAAGGAGAATCATAGGTGATAAAGAAGCTTAGTATGGTTGCAGTCCTGGTTTTTGTTCTGTGTTTTGGCGGTCTCGTTTTCGCGCAGAACACAAACTCAAGTACTACTGACTCCGCTTCGGCCAGTACGAGCAGGGGTTCGATGGGCCGTAGACGCAGGGCACGGAGGCGGGGCCGACGTCGCGCAAGGCGCTTGGGACGACGGCATGGACGACGCGGGATGAGTCAAAAGGCCAATGCCAATACGCATGAATAATCGTTCGGCCATTGGGTGCTGTTAGGCCATCGATTGTCATTTGTCTTAGTCTGCGTCGCTGCGCGGTAGACGACTTTCAGAACGCCCCAGCGCACGCAAATGAAAAACGCAGGCTTCCTGCCTAGTGCTGGTCTCCTGCGTCAAGAAGGAGGGCGCGCCTATAATGAGGAGGTAGTCGCGCCCTTCTTTTATTGGGGTCAGCTTACTCGAGTTTTAAACATCCAGGAGATAGACGGAGAGACTTTGCGATGAAATATCTTAGATTCCTCATCTGCATATCTCTTCCGTTAGTCCTGTACGGTTGCTCGGCGCGCCCGGTCGTGGAAACGGTAACGACCGACGCCGGCCGCGCCTCGGTACTTCCCGCCGGCGCGCGACCGTTCGCGCGCGAACCGGACTTACCGGCGCGGGATCCGGAGATGGAAGCCGCCGGCGACCGGATCGCCGAAGCCGTCACCTACTTGAACTCTCGCCGCCGAGATCGACGCGAAGTCGCCCTGCGCGCTTTAAACCAAGCGGAAGCCACTCTCACACATGCGCTCAAGAACGGTACTCACAACGAAGCCGTCTCCGCTGCGATTCATTCGATCCTGAAGGACCTGGATTCCGCCGAACGCGCCGTTCAACGCAGCGCGCCCGATGCGACGAGGCAGTTAACGGCTATCAACAAGAGCCTTGACGAAACGAATAGAATCGCTGCGGACAAGAGTCAAAATCCCTCTCAGTGAAAGCGGCCCTCCTCCGCGTCACCCTGTGCCGGAACCTCGCGCTATCGGCTCTCGATCATTCTCCAGCTTAATGCCAAAGCGTTCGGCCATCCGGTAGAGCGTACGACGGTCGATTCGTAGGACCTCTGCGGCCCTGGTACGGTTTCCGCCGACGGCTTCGAGGACATGGATCAAATACCGTCGTTCCAGTTCGTCGAGGGAGACCAGATCAGAGTATAGGGCGGCCAAGGGGGAGCGTTGGTTCGCACGAGCGCCCAGTTCGGCCGACTGAATCTTGGATGGGAGATCATTGGTGGCGACTTCGTTGCCCCGAGCATGTAGCGCGGCCCGTTCCACGGCGTTCTCAAGCTCACGGACATTGCCCGGCCATTCGTATGCGGTCAGCCGTTCAAGCGCCTCCTCTGAGAAATGGAGGCGCCGGGCGATGTTGGATGAGGCCGTGCGCAGAAACCGGTCGGCTAGAAGAGGGATGTCCTCGCGCCTGTCTCGCAAAGGAGGAACGCTGAGCGTCACCACGCTCAAGCGATAGAAGAGATCTTCGCGGAATGCTCCCTTTTTGACTTCCGCCTCCAGCTCGCGATTAGTTGCTGCGATCACGCGAGCGTTAACGCGGACCGTGCGAGTCTCGCCGACACGTCTGATCTCGCCTCCCTGCATTGCGCGCAAGAGTTTGACCTGCATGGCGGCGCTCGTCTCGCCCACCTCGTCCAGAAAAAGCGTACCTTCCTCCGCCTCTTCCCATAGGCCTTTGCGATCTCCCGTCGCGCCGGTAAACGCGCCTCGCGCGTGCCCGAATAGCTCAGCCTCGAGAAGTGTTTCGGTCAGCGCTCCGCAGTTGATTGCGACAAAGGGGCGATTCTCACGGGGGCTGTGCTTGTGAATCGCACGCGCCACCAGTTCTTTACCCGTGCCAGACTCCCCGGCGATCAGAACGGTTGATCGCGAAGGCGCCACTCGCGCAATTTCTTTGTACAACTCAATCATGGCGGGAGCGCGGCCTGTTATCCCCGCATCCTCGTAGAGAGCGCTGAATTCTTCCGCCGCCGTCGACGCGTCGAATTTCGAGACACTTCGCTCCTCCATGGCGCGACGTGCCATAGAGATCACTTCTTCCACCTTAAACGGCTTAGAAAGAAAGTCCCACGCGCCTTCGCGAGCAGCCTCGACGGCAGCTTCGAGAGTACCAAAGCCTGTGACCAAAATTACTGGAGATTGATCACGTAGCTTTCGCAGGAGATCCAGTCCCGACTCTCCAGCTTCCAGATTTATGTCGCTGACCACCAGATCGAAACTGCCCTTTCGAGCGAGCTCGTAGGCCCGTTCGGGAGTTTGCGCGATTTCGGTAGTCCATTCCTGGCCACCGAAGATTTCTCGCAGCAACTCGCACGATGCGCGGTCATCATCTACGATCAGAATGCGTTTCATACCAGCCATAACATCTTCACGAATCGGAAGCGAGCACCAGCGACGGCTCTTTCTCGGTCCCGACATGAGTGACAGGTAGCGTTATGCGAAAACGCGTGCCCTTTCCCAAATCGCTTACCACCTGGACTTCGCCGCGATGCTCGCGAATAACTTGTCGAACCACTACAAGGCCCAGTCCAGTGCCGTGACCACTCGTCTTCGTCGTATAGAAAGGTTCGAAGATGTGAGCTCGCAGCTCCGCGGACATCCCATGTCCCGTGTCAGAGAGCTCAATGAAGACAGTGGGATCATCGCCGGCCTCAGTGATTGAATCGGAATTGGATCGTGCATCGCTGATCAGGGCGCCGATTCCTGTTCGGACGTTCAGCACACCGCCTTCCGGCATCGCATCAATCGAATTATTGATCAGGTTAATGAAGACCTGTTGCAGACGGTCGGCATCACCATCAATCCTGGGTAGTAGACGCTCAAGCTCCGTCTTCAGCTCGACACCGCGGGCTTCGAGAGCCGGTGCGGTGGCTTCGAAGATGCGCAGCAGCAGGACATTCAAGTCCAGAGACGCGAGCACAATCGCCTCCGGACGTGTTCGGTCGAGCATCGAGCGCACGATTCTTTCGATGCGTTCGATTTGTCTGCTAATTGTCTCGAGTCGCGGCTGACTCTGGGGATCGTTTGCCAGTCTGGCGCGCAGGAGCTGCACGTGACCGCTGATCAAGTTCAGAGGGGTACCAACCTCATGCGCGAACTGAGCTGCCGTCTGACCGGCAGCGGCGAGCCGCTCGAGCTCGGTTAATCGCCTCGTTGTCTGCCACAACTCGCGGTTTGCATCTTCGAGCTGCGCGTTGCGTTGTTCAAGTTCGACTGTCGCCTCGCCCACCCGCTCCTGCAGCACGCGTCGTTGCGCTTCGCGTTCCTGTGTCATCTCGCGTATGCGCCCGATCATTTGGTTGAAGCTGCGCGAGAGCAATCCCAGTTCATCTGCCGCACGGTTCGGCGCCTCAGCGCCCAGGTCGCCCGCCTCTGCACGACGCATCGCACTGAGCAAACGCTCGATCGGCCTGTAGACCAGTTGTCGAAACAAGAGGTAGGTGGCGAAGGTGATCAGCGCCACAGCTACCAGCGCTGCCCAAAATGCGGTCCGCTCAAAACGGCCGGCAATAGCGGGGGCCTCATCGAGGAGCACGCTCAGCTCGACCGCGCCGCTGAAGCGACCATCGCCCGTAATCGGAGCGAACACGCGATAAATGGATTCCGTAGCGCCGGCCGGACGAGGGATGACCGACTTGGAAGCAAAGCCATTCCGCAGGGCCGCGATCGTTTCATCAGTGGGGGCTTCCGTGGGCAAGCTTCCCGTAGCAGCGGCGGTCTCAACATATACGCCGCCTACTCTCTCCCAGATCCGCACAGTGGTTATGTTCGGATGGGCCCCTCGCACGATGTTGGCTGC
>JAVHWA010000005.1:0-41606 GCA_032160165.1 Acidobacteriota bacterium | reverse complement strand
CAGCAGACTCTTCATTCTCGACAACCGCTTCGTCAATCAACATCACGGGAATGTCATCGCGAATCGGGTACACTCGCTTGCACTCCACGCATTTTAGCCCGCTGCCGTCCGGCTTCAACTCGACCTTTGCCTTACACGCGGGGCAAGCGAGTATCTCCAATAGATCCTGACTGAGTGGCATGGTTTGAACCTCTTGATTTCGAACCCGGCTGATCTTAGGCGTTACGAAATAGTCCAGCCCGGCGCGTTTCACGAAACGAATTAGAGTAACAGGATGGCAAACAGGCGAGCAAGGCAGCCGCCGAGCGGCGACAGATCTCTAGCCTACGGCGCAAGTGGGTAGGCGCTTTGGCTTACTCAACCCATGGCTCACGCCATGGGCTAGAGATCTTACTCCGCTCCGCGGCTTGCTGACACGCGCTGCGCTCCCAGCATTGCGCCCTCACGCTCTTTTCGTCAGCGTCATCTTCATCCCATATTTCGAGCGAAGAGTAATGACCGGCAGAGGTTCCACCGGATGATTCGCCACAAGTCGCATGCGCCAATGCTGCGCAAGCGCACTAATCAGCAGAATGCCTTCCATCCAGGCGAATCCTTCGCCTATGCATCGACGTGGACCGCCTCCAAATGGGAAGTATGAAAATGCCGGCCTGGACTCTTTCGCTTCCGTGGTCCAACGCTCCGGGTCGAAACACTCGGGAGCGGGAAAGAAGCGTTCATCTCGCTGAGTCGCATAAGGGCTCATCAGCACCAGCGTTTTAGCCGGGACCGTGTAGCCGCCAATTTCATGATCGACCAGCGCCAGGCGTCCAATGGCCCATGCCGGAGGGTAGAGTCGCATCGACTCGGCTACTACCATCTCCGTATATCGCAGACGCGGCACGTCCTCAACTGTCGGTGGCCGGCCTTGCAGTACCGCATCGATTTCTTCGTGAAGCTTTGCCTCTACCTGAGGGTTCTGTGACAGCAAATACCATGTCCATGTCAGGGCGTTGGCAGTCGTCTCGTGCCCCGCCAGGAAAATCGTCATCACTTCGTCGCGCACCTGCAGGTCGCTCATCTGTCCGCCGTCACCCTCTTCGTCTCGCGCGCTGAGGAGCATTGAAAGCAGATCACCTCGGTCCTCGCCGCTTCGTCGGCGCTCGGCGATAATTCGATAAATCGTCGAGTCTAGCCGCTCCTTCGCCCTCTTGAATCGTCTAACGTGCGGCAATGGCAGCTTCTCCAGCAACTCCGAGAAGGGCATCAGCAACATGTCAAAGAGCTCCATCACCGCCGTCAACGCCGCGCCGATCTCGTCGGCTTCCGATTCGACATTCGCGTCGAAGAGGGTCTTAGCCACGATCGCCAGGGTCAGTCGCATCATCTCCTGCGAGATGTCGAGCGTCTCGCCGTCGCGCCAGCGGGCAGCAGTCACCGCAGCGTATTCGGTCATGACTTCGCCATATGAAGCCATGCGCGCGCGATGAAAGGCGGGCTGTGCCAGTCGACGCTGGCGTCGATGAAAGTCGCCTTCGCTCGTCAGCAGGCCCTCGCCCAGCAGGCGCTTGGAGCGCTGAAGGGCGCGTCCCTTCATGAAGCTTTGATGGTGAGTGACCAGGACGTCTTTTATGTGTTCGGGGTTGTTGAGAAAGAAAACCTTCTGCGGTCCGAATTTGAAGAACACGACGTCGCCGTGTTCTCTTATCGCCTTCTGCAGATAAGCCAGCGCATCGCGACGAAAGGCCCTGAAGTTACCGCCAATCAGCTGGCCCTTCGGGCCGGGGGGAAAACGAGTAATTGGCAAGCGGTTGCTCCTGCGTCGCTCTTTTAATCTGTGATCTAACTATGCGCCTGCGACCATTGTTCCATCGCGGTGGTATGGGGTCAAATTCTCAGACGTGAATGGATTTGACCGGTATGGGCCCTCGTCAACTTCTAATCTAAATCGGTAAAGGCAATTGTGGTTCAGTTTGGAATCTCATTCACACCTCGCTTCAGGAGTCTGTCGGAAATAGCTCTGATCAACCATTTGCCGACAAAACGGACCGCCTCTCATTCTCGCCTGGCTTCAGCCACGCGGACCGGCGGAGAGGTCCACATGAAACCGTTTCCGATCCGCCTGTATTTTTCCGACAGACTCCTTCAGCGACGGGAACCGCCAAACCACCCGAATCCCCAAACGCTTTAGCGGCTTCCTCTGGAAGCCGTTGAAACGGCAATTCTCATTAGTGAGCGCAGGTAACACCTCGCTGAAGCGAGGTGTGAATGAGAGCCGAAACTTCGAACTGACCTGCTACCGTAACTTCACTTCGCTTTCCGTTCCAATGTGCCTATGATACTGGTCGTTGCCAACTGCGACTTCAATGTTTGTTGCGGATTGGCAAGTGTGACAGCGGTCAAGGCGGTGGTGACGCAAAGAGGATCAAGCTTGTCCTTAGAATTTGCAATTCAATACCCATGCACTCTGCGCGCGCGATACTCGGAAGAGCACTTGCGGGCATGGGGACGCTTGAGCAATATTCACACGCGCCTTACGACCGGGGAAGAACACGCACCGACAGAAGACAAAGTACGCTTTGTGGAAAACGCGCGAACGGAACTCGAACGCGCGCAGTCTGAGACAGTGGTCTGCTCAACATGTCCAGCGTGTCTGCCTGATGAAACGGCGGGCGAAGGAGAGTTAGTTGGGTGTCTCGGGCGCGTCACATATCCGGTTGAAGCCCAGTTTGAAAAGTTTTTGGCTGATCGCGTCCAGCTCGTGCTCGATACTCTGGACAAGGAAGAGCAGCCGCGTCTCTTCCGCATCCTGGTCGATGCCGAATCGCCCTTCGATGGAGAGGGGACCAAGGAGCTGCGCCGGGTGACAACTCCGCAGGGCCTGCGTTTCTTCGAGCTGCGTTTACCGATTAAGTTAACGCGCGAAGGCGCGCAACTGACCACGGACAATCTCTTCGATGTGCTGGCCGGATTTCGTTCGGATGATTCTGAGCGAACCACTTACACCCGCGAGCTGCCTCACTCGGCCACCGGCGACTACTACGACTTCCTCGACCACATCCTGCGCAACGATCTCTCTGAATCCGAGCGCGCGCGGCTTCACGCGCGAAGCAAAAACTACGCGCAATATCTTCGGCTCCTCAACGCGCTGGAACAGGCCGAGGCTCTGACTTCTCGTGTGCTGTTGGATTAAGGCAGCCCGGCAAGACTAGACCGCATCAGTCAACACGATTACCCCGCACGCATTCGGCTTGACCAGTAGCCCGGACGGCGTTTCTGATGTGCTACAGCCACGATCACCACTTCAGACTCGTCGTGCAGTTAGAATATGTTAAAAGGGAAGCGCCGGAGAACAGACTTGCGTATTTCGTGCTGAGACAATGGGTATTCGAGTGGAGCTGCACGGATTTTGGAGACGGCATCGTCAACGGCGTGGGCGAACGCGGTAGCCGTGAGTGGGCTGCGTTCGTAATACCACTTACGCGCTTCCCTGAGTTCCGCACTAGCCTCGGTGTGAAGCCTAACTCTCATCCCGACTGGCCGAATAATTCCGCGCGCACTTCTTCCCAAGGGATTAATTCGACTGTCCCAGCATCAATCTCAGCCACCCGTCTCTTGATCTCTTCGGACCAGGCGGCTTCAACATCTGGTTCAGACGCGGGGTCAAGCGTCTCGATGAGTAGTCCAGCTAAGGTAGCGCGATCGCGCTCGGGCAGTCGCGCTGCCTCGTGAAACACTTTTTTGAGATTGCGTTCCATAGCTGACAGTTTACTCCGAAGTTGATACTGAATGTAACCTCCGACAATCACGATCACCGCCCTGATGATGACAGCCCAATTACGCTTGCACCGACCTGTTGAACTTCCAAATATTCATCGTCAAGGCGCCAGGATTTTGCGCCTGTAGCACTCACTTCTTCTCTTCATCGATCTCTCTCAGGCTGTCGAGCAGGAGGTTTGTATTGCTGGCGGCGCGGATGTTGACGGCGAACTCCGTCTTTGATTTTTCGAAGTCGAATGTTCCACTTGTTAGTTCCACGATCTTACGAAAAGCATCTACCCCGCTTGCATCGTCCGTCTCCGCATCCACGATCAGCCCTTCATTGAAATTGACCTGACCCTCAAGCACCGCGCTGACGATCGAAAGTGAACCAGTCAGCCGAGAATTCTCCAGTACCTGAACGGCGTCGAAGATGCTGACAGAAGCCAGGTCTCCGGCGAACACGGAATGAGGTTTCCGATACGAGGGTGGTAGGGGAGCAGCCGCCACCTGCTGTGCGGCGGGATGGCGCGCGCGCCGGATCGCCTCTAAACCGGGCGCGATTGATATTCGGGGGTCCAGGGTTTTCGCTTCGAGCAACCGGTCGTAGGCAGTCTGAAGCTCTTCACGCTCGATATAGAGGCTGGCCAATGCCAGACACTGACGCGCAGCTTCTTCGGGATGTTTGGTGGTGCTGATTTCGCGCAACCGCTCGCGCAATTGCAGGGAGCGCGGGAAGCGCTCGAGCGCAGTCCTGAGCCTGCGCACGGCCCGCTCCGGCGCGTGATACTTTATGAACAGATCGGCATCGAGCAGCGCGGTCTCGACATCTCCCTCCTGCTCTTTGCCTGTTAAAGCGTCACTCATAGATCTCGGTCCGGATGTGTTGAGGCCTCGTGAGTATCTTTCAAAAACCGGATGTAAGTTTATCACAAGCGAAGGGTTCTTCTTCCGACACCCTGCGATTCGGGTTTGCGACAACACCATATCGTGTGAAGGAACGACGCCAGAAGCCGCCTCGGTTAGCTGCGAGGGGCTGGTGGGCTACACCCAGCGCTCGCGAGATAACTTCACGCGGGCTCTGAACACATCCGCTGCAAGATCAAATTTGATTGTCGTTAAGACGCCCAGGCTTATCGACGCCTGTCTCGTCAGGGTTGGCCCAACCAACTTAACTACCGGCTCCCTGCATCGCAAATCAGGCCCGGCACGCCGTCTGCAATGGCAAAGGGCGGAAAGTAAGGTGAAGTCATGAATTCCTGGATGAAGAGGCGCATACAAAAGTCGCGCGCACGCTGTCAGCGAGTGATGACGGCAAATAGCAAAGCCTCTCACAAGCAACCAAAGCACGAAATCAACCCACCCTTGGGAACAAAACTTCGCGGCCGCTCCTCCGATAACGGCGATAAGTAGAAGACCAGGCCCGAAGTCGATTCCTACTCACCTGCGTTCGCACGTAACTGCGCGTGCTTTTCGTCTTTCGTACTTTTCCCTGCGCTGCTATCCTTAGACACTTTCGAAGGTCTCCGAGGGGAGACGCAAGTGTATGTCCTCGCGAACTCTCATATCCGCTACCTGCCTGCGCGCCTCTTACCGAACAATCGGCGCGGCACTCATACTCATCGTCTTATTACAGCCTCTCCGCCTGGCGACTGCGCGCGCCCAACAGCCCGCGGCACCGCCACAACGCGACGGCCCTGTGCAGGTCGAAGGCGGAAGGATCTACAAGCCTGGTGAGTTCAGAGCCGAAGACATTGAGCCATCAAAGGTCGCGCCGATGCCGAAAGGGTGGGCGGCCTACAACAACACCGCATATAAGATCGACTTCGGCCAGGGCGTAGCAGTCGGGCCCTACGTAATACAGTTCAGCGTGGCATCGGCGAGCGATCGAAAGGTCTTCCACAATCTGAGAGTGCTCCAGGCGGAGTGGGACAAGGTTGACGAGAAATACTCCTGGCAAGACCGCACGATCCTCGCGCCGGACGAGCAAGCGCCCAACTTCGCCACGAAGACCATTCGCGCAAATGCCGAGGAGCTGGGCGGGTTCGTCGTAGCCCTGCTGGTAGAGCCGCAGCCCGCGATCACCGCGGAAGCCGACATATCAGTCGAGATCGTTGCGCCCTCCGGCAGGGCGGTGGGGAACAAAGACCTGGCCTACGACATTAAGATCACCAATCTGGGGCCGCAGGACGCTGCCGAGATTTTGCTTAACGGCAGCGGGTTCTCCAGCGACCAGTTCGTCTCGGCCACCCCGCCTGAGCGCGGGAACGGCCGCTGCAAACAGGACGGCAGCAACTTCGGCTGCAAGCTCGACAAGTTGGAGAAGGGCGCGAGTGCCCTCTTTCGCCTTGTCCTTAACCCGCGTGAAGAGCCGCGCTTGCGCTATCCTGAAGAAGGCGAGGTTTTCGTCGTCCTCGCATGGGTCAACACGTTCGCCTCTATCGATCCAAATCTGGAGAACAATAACGCGCGCCACGACCTGCGGGTCTACCCTGACCCAAACCTCGCGCCGAAGGTAAAGCTGACGGCCCCGGCAGAGGGAGCGCTTTTCGTCGCCCCCGCCAACATCAAGCTGACGGCGGAAGCGAGCGATCCCGATGGAATGCTCAGCAAGGTAGAGTTCTTCGACGGCGAGACTCTCATTGGCGCCGGGGTACAGGCAGGGAAGAATCTTTACAGCTTTGATTGGACGAATGTGCCGCCCGGCCAACGGTTCCTCACTGTCGTCGCCACGGATAACGGCGGGCGCTCCGACCACGACATGATAAGCGTCACGGTCAATGGAGCCTTGAGCGTCCGCATTGGTGAACCGCGTCCGAATGCGGTTCTTCAACTCACATCAAGGTATGGAGAGAAGCACGAGATCGTGTACGGGACGCTTAACCTCGACGCGATGGCCTTCGTCGGCGA
Source organism: Acidobacteriota bacterium (assembly GCA_032160165.1). Classification (GTDB taxonomy): domain Bacteria; phylum Acidobacteriota; class Blastocatellia; order Pyrinomonadales; family Pyrinomonadaceae; genus QHXM01. The sequence continues at coordinate 34,958 of JAVHWA010000005.1, read as the reverse complement.
AAACGGGAGAAGCATAAAGGAGGTTGTCTTCGTCTTAAGCAGCGGCGGCCTTCCCTACGACGGCGTGGATTGGAGAAAAGAGATTGCGAAACCTGCCGGCGTCGACAAGGCGACGAGGGAGACGCGCTACGTGGTCACCGTCTCCAACCTTAAGCCTCTCTCTTACGTGCTTACCGTAACCACCACCGATACCGAGGGGATTATGACCGTTTCGAGCCCCGTCCGTTTTCGAGTCAACCTTGCCCCGCTCGTCAGGCTTCGACCGGAGATGAACACTACAACCACCTACACTATGCCGGCGGACGTGACCTTCCGGGCGGAAGTGTTTGATGGACTTGACGCAAGGACGCACCGCCCTGAGGGCGGCAAAGTAGATTTCTACGCTGACGGAAAACTGATCGGCTCCGCGCCGATTGACGGCTTCATGCGACTCAGCAGCTTCCAGTGGTTGAATGCGCCGGCCGGGAGCTACACCATCACTGCCGTGGCCACAGACCGCGACGGCATTGCCTCCGAGCCGTCGGAACCGCTCCACATCACTATCCGAAAAGAACAGTGAGCAACAGCCCAGCAATTTCACAATAGCGCCTCAATCGCTCTCAGTCAGAAATCGAAGCGGACCCCGATTCTGATTTGTCGCGGGCGAAGCGTGCGTGTCGGCACCAGGAACGAATCGATGAAGGCCTGTCGCTGTGCAGGTGTGGCCTGCGGACTGAGACCTGTGAAGTTGATGAATTCGGTGCCGAAGCTAAAGACGGTTTTGTTTAGCAGGTTGTCGATCTCTACTACCGGACGAAGTCGCATCTTTTCATTGATTCGAAATTCGCGCGTGACGTTCAAGTCCAGAAGGAAAGAACCCGGGCCTATCCCGGCATTGCGCGGTAGATTGCCCGTCTGGCCGATGGTGGGTAGCGCAAAGGCAGTGAGTAGTGCTGGGTTGAGCGGCTCGCCAGGCTTTCTAAAATGCAGTAGCGAGAGATCGCCCGTAAAGATGGGACGGTCATTGGCAACATCGTCCAGATTGCGATCGACTCCGCCAATCGAGATGTTGAATGGCGCACCGGATGCAAGACGCAGAATCGGGGAAAGCTTTAATCGACCAAGCCACGGGGCCGTGTCCACCGTCCCTGAGAACACGAAGCGATGCCGCCGATCGAGCAGACTGCGCGAACGCTCAGTGCGAAAGTCCCCGGGCGTGAGCGCGTCGGATGTATTCACAATGCCATCATCAATCAGATGCGAAAGCGTATAGGCCGCGCGAAATGAGAAACTGAATCCGGTCTTACTGCGCCGAAACCGACGACGTAACTCGAGAGTCAGGCCGTGATAGAAGGTGTTGCCGATCGAGGCAAGCTGTTGGATGTCGGTCTGCGTGGGATCGGGCCTCAACGCGTTTAAGGCGTCGAGCGCGACACCAAGCGACGTTGTCGAAGTAATGCTGTTGAGATTGAAGACCGAGATAGGCACGCCCAGCTCGATAATCCGGCCGATGGCGTTTGCATTCGCGGGGTCAGTCGATGTAAGTGCGAAACGAACAAGCTCGCCCGCAGTGGATACATCGTAGAGCGGACGCGGACAGCCGGGACACGGATGAAAATTCGGGAAGTCGCGCGAGAGCAGATACTCCGAAAAATTCCTGAAGCGCCCCGGCAGGACCGGAGCGTTGACATTGAACTCGCGCCAGAGATGTATGCCGCGATTGTACGTGTAGTTGGCTTCGAAGACGAATGACTTGCTTACCTGGCGCTCGACTCCGACGTTCACCTGATAGCTTTCCGGAATTCGTATAGTCGGGTCCTGGCGGCGCGAAAAATTCGTGTTGAGCGATCCGAATTGTTTGACCACCGCAGAGTCGGGAGTCAGCACGTTGGGGAATGTAAGGTTCGCCGCGATGAAAGCGCGCCGTTGCGCGGTACTTAGAGCGGTGCCGGTGACAGGGTCGACCAGATCGTTCGTATCGAACAACAGTTGCTGGGCGCCGAGAGTGAAATCGTCGATCGTTCTTAGAAGTGCCCGGTTGTAAAAGATGCCTGCGCCGATGCGGATGACCGTCTTTCCCGTCTTGAAAGGATCGTACGCGAGCGCAAACCTGGGGCCGAAATTATTACGGTCGCGTAGGATCGATTCGCTTTCGTAGCGCAAGCCAAAGCTCGCAGTCAGGTTTGCTTTCACCCGCCATTCATCCTGAACGTAGATCCCGAAGTAAGTATTCTTCTGCGTCGATTCGGTCTGGAAGTTTTGCCGGAAGCGACTCGGGGCGTTCGCCAGAAAGTCTCCGGCACTTGAGAAAGAAAAAGTACCTGACGCATCTGAGAGATCAATGAACGTCGAGCGAATGTTCTGTACGTCCGCGCCGAACTTTAGCGAATGCGAGCCGGCCACCAATGACAAGACTTCCTGGACCTGCACCCGCGACTCGCGCCGATCGGTCGCTCCCGAAGTCGAGGTGCCGGCCACGAGTGTTCCCGTGCGTTGATTAGGGTCGCCGGTGGGAAGCGGATCGTTCAGGGTTATAAGGATGACAGGCTTTTGTCCGCCACTGGCCTGAACCGCAGGCGTCAGGCGTGAGAACTGAAAGCGGGCCTGGTTCACCAGCGTGGCGGAGAATACATAGTTGTCTGAGTACGAGATAGCATCGGTGTTCCGTGTCTTGCCGAGCAGCGCCTCAGCTAAACGATTGCCGCCGCCAAATTGTCGCAGATTGTTCTGGCGGCCCATCTGGTAAAGGAACGATCCGTTATGAAGCTCTGAGAACTTGTGATCGACGCGGGTGGTGAATGTGTGGTTCTTGACCGGAGTGCTTACGTTCTCGATAAATGGAGCGATCTCTGCTGCCAGAATGCCAGTCGAAGTGTCTTCGATTCGCCGTCCGCCCAGCGTTGTGGGCGCCGGAATCAGGAACGCAGGATTTTGAAGCACCGGGACAAGCGTATCTATCGAAGCCGAATCAAGGATGGTGTCGTATTCATACGCGGAAAAGAAAAAAGTCCGTTTGCGTCCGTCGTAAAGAGGCAGCCGAACAGGTCCACTAAAGGTGAACCCCGGGTTGTGTTCTTCAAACGGGAGTCTGGACAGTCCGCGGGCCTTGTTGTTTGAAGTGTTGGCGTTGAAGATATCGTTCCTGAAGAAATCGAACAGCCGTCCGCGATAACGATTCGATCCTCCGCGCGTGCGAACGTTGATGCGTCCTCCGCTGGCCCGACCGTACTCCGCCGAAAACTGATTGGTGATGACCTGCACCTCTGCCACCGCCTCGATCGAAGGCTGAAATCGCTCGCGCGCGGCCCGGTCATCATTATTGTCAAGGCCATCAATGGTGATGTTGTTCGAGTACGCAGGTCCGCCCGCTAGAGCGAACGTTCCCGCCTCTTCAGGAGTATTGGACGTGCTGGTGCTGCGGTCCTCTGCCAGGTCCCGCGTAGACAGCGGCTCTTCCGTCACTCCTCCGAGGGTAAAAATCAGATCGAGTGGCGAGCGCGATGAGTTGGGTAGTTCCTCGACTTCTTCGGTCGTTACCGTTCCCCCGACGACTGTCCGAGTTGTATCGATTGGCGGTGGCTCGGCTTCATCCACCACCACCTGCGCAGCCGTGATATCGGCTGGCCTCAAGACCAGGTCCAATTGGATGTTTTGTCCCGAAACGGTTGCGAGGTTGGTCTTCTCTTCAGTAGCAAAACCCGGCGAAGATATCCTGAGAGTGTATTCACCCGGTTCGAGTTCAATCAGTCGATAGCGGCCATCGTCATTGGCGACTACGCTGCGTTCGGCGCCTGTCTTCACCAGAATGGCGGTCACGTTGGCGCCGGGGATGATGGCGCCGTTTTGATCGGTAACCCGTCCGCTGATCGTAACCTGGTCGAGGTCCTGCGCGTAGGCGGCGGAAGGAGTGAAGGAAATCGCAGCAAGCATGGTCAACGCCAGAATGGAGAGGCGTACAACCAGCTGAAGGGACGACTGCCTGCGATTCATGATGAGAACGCTCTCCTTCCCGGATCCGAAAGCCACACTCGGGACGCGCCTACGAATCGAGCAACGGCCAATGACCACCAGCGAATCGTGTGGAGATGTTTATCCTGGGCTAAGTATTAATCAGCGGGAGACTAAAAACCGCCGCTACTCCCAACCAACCTATCGGTTTCGATGAGACGGAAGCGACGTTTGACAGCGGGCGAACTTTAGCATTCAGTGCAGAGAGAGCACAAGGCCAAGGATTAGAGGGCAGCGTATTGAAGACGTGGGGCCGATCCACCAAATCGCACGAAGCATCGCTAAGTCTTGTTCGTGAAGTTTCGTGTGAGTTAGCGGAGGATTCCACACGAGTGTCGAAGGCGACAGGCTATACGCAGCCCGGTAGCAATAAGCGAGGTTTTATCTGCGCGAAGCAGACTGGCGACGCAGGCGAAGCGCGGCGGCGAGTCGTGCGGGAACAAGCGCTCCCGCTTCGGGTGGGGGCGGCACATCGGCGAAATGCGCAAATTCGTCGGTGTGGGACTGAAGGTAGTTGAAGAACCGTTGGAACTCGCGATGCATGGCATCCATCTTTTCGCGCATGTTGAGGATGATCTCAACGCCCGCGAGATTGACTCCCAGATCTCGCGTGAGCGAGAGGATGACCTCCAGTCGCTCAAGATCGGGATCGGTGTAGAGCCGCGTATTGCCTTCTGAACGCGACGGCTTGAGCAGCCCCTCGCGTTCGTAAAGACGCAGGGTCTGAGGGTGGATCCCGAACTGATCCGCCACCGCGCTGATCGTGTATGTGCTGGCCTTTCGTTTCATAGAGTTTTAAGTTATGAGTTATGAATTTTGAGTTGAGTTGAGGCCCATAGCACTTAACTAAAAACTCATAACTCAAAATTCAAAACTATTCCAGTCCCATCGCTACCCGTGGGTTCTCCGGATTCATCTGCGACAAACGCCGGAGGAGTTCTTTCGTTTCTTCCGACATCACTTTGGGCAGAGTGATCTGCACTTCGACAAACTGATCGCCCCGTAAACTTGGATTGCGCAGGCTGGGAACGCCGCGCTCGCGTAAACGAATCTTCGTTCCCGATTGCGTACCAGGTCTGATCTTCAATTGAGTCTTGCCTTCGACCGTTGGCACTTCGATGTTGGCGCCCAGGGCAGCTTCAGGAACCGTGATGGGCACGGTAACGTAGATGTTGTCGCCCTTGCGCGTGAAGTACTTGTGCCGCCCTACGTTGGTGATGATAAACAAGTCGCCTGGAGGTGCACCCAGCCTTCCTCCTTCGCCCTTGCCTACGATGCGCACCCGCGAGCCGGTATCGACTCCCGCCGGAATGCGTAGCTTGACGGTTTCGGTTTTGGGCAACAGGCCGCTGCCTTTGCAAAGCGAGCAGGGCGGACGTCGCTTCCCAGCGCCTCCACAGTCCGGACACTCCTGCGAAAACTTGAGCCGCCCCCCGGCACGCTGCACCTGGCCGGTCCCCTTGCACGTGGTGCAGGTCACCAGCGAGCCGCCGGTATCACCCGCTCCGTTGCAGCGCGTGCACTGCTCAGAGCGATTGACCGTGATGTTTGTCGTCAAGCCGGTGATTGCTTCTTCGAACGAGAGCCCGAGCGGCATCTCGATGTCAGCGCCGCGTTTTGGTTGAGGGCGCGGAGGTTCGTGTTCCTGCTTTGCCCCAGAGCCGCCGAATAGGTCCGCGAAGATGTCGCGAAAGCTTGAGCCGGTGCTGCCGCTGCTCGACGTGCTTGAGGTTCCCCAATCGAAGCCCTCGAAATCAAACCCGGTGGTGGTCCGGCCCGAACCGGGTGTGGCTCCGCGCGATGCAGCTTCCGCCAGGTTATCTGAATACTGCCCGAACCGGTCGTAGACCTTTCGTTTCTTTTCATCCGAGAGAACGTCGTGCGCCTCTGTGATGAGCTTGAATCGCTCCTCGGCAGATTTGTCGCCCGGATTTACATCAGGATGATACTTACGCGCCAAACGCCGGTAGGCCTTCTTCATCTCCTCCGGCTTCGCGTCGCGTTTGACGCCCAGTATCTGATAGTAATCTTGCTTGGCCATTGCAAAAAAGGGGTCGGGTATCAGGTTTCGGGGGCCGGTAAAAAGCGATGTTCACCGGCCCCCGAAACCCGACACCTGGCCCCCGCTCTTATTTGTTCTCGTCGACGTCGACGTATTCGGCGTCGATCACATTATCGTCTCCGGTTGGGCCCTGCGCTCCGGCTTGCCCGGTAGAAGCGCCGGCTGCTGAAGCCTGCTCGCTCGTGCCCTCCGGCTCGCCGGTTGCACTGGTCTGTTGATACAGCGCTTCCGCGATTTTGTGCGAAGCAGTCTGCAAGCGCTCAAACGCATTGTTCATTCGTTCGACGCCGCCTTCTTCGGTAGCCTTCTTCGCATCCGTCAATGCTTCTTCTACTTCTGTCGCGGCCGATGCGTCCAGCTTTTCCTTGTTCTCGTTGAAAGTCTTCTCGACCTGATAGGTCAAAGAATCCAGTCGATTGCGCGACTCTATTTCTTCACGCTTGCGCTGGTCGTCGGCCGAATGGGATTCAGCGTCGCGCATCATCTTGTCGATCTCGTCCTTGGACAGACCAGATGACGCAGTGATGGTGATCTTCTGTTCGCGACCGGTTCCCATGTCTTTGGCAGAGACGTTGACGATGCCGTTAGCATCGATATCAAACGTGACTTCGACCTGTGGCATTCCGCGAGGAGCTGGTGGAATTCCCACTAGATGAAACTTGCCCAGCGTGCGGTTGTCCCCGGCCATTGGTCGCTCGCCTTGAAGCACGTGAACTTCAACAGACGTTTGATTGTCCGAGGCAGTGGAGAACACTTCGGACTTGCGCGTGGGGATGGTGGTATTGCGCTCGATCAGCTTGGTAAACACTCCCCCGAGCGTTTCAATGCCGAGGCTCAAAGGCGTCACGTCGAGAAGCAGAATGTCCGTCTTCTCGCCAGAGAGCACGCCCGCCTGAACCGCCGCTCCGATGGCGACTACTTCGTCAGGGTTGACGCTCTTGTTAGGTTCTTTTCCGAATATGCCCTTGACGATTTCCTGCACCTTGGGAATACGAGTTGAGCCGCCCACCAGTACGACCTCGTCGACCTTCCTGGCATCGATTCCGGCATCCTTGATCGCCTGCTCGACAGGGGTCTTCAGCCGCAGGAGGATGTTATCGATCAACTGCTCGAACTTGGCCCGCGTCAATTTCATTACAAGATGCTTGGGACCAGACTGGTCGGCAGTGATAAACGGGAGATTGATTTCCGTTTCCATCGCGGTCGAGAGTTCGATCTTCGCTTTCTCAGCAGCTTCCTTGAGCCGCTGTAAAGCCATCTTGTCGTTGGAGAGGTCTATGCCCTGGTCGCGCTTGAACTCTTCCGTTATCCATTCCATCAAGCGCTCGTCGATATCATCGCCGCCCAGGTGTGTATCGCCGTTTGTCGATTTCACTTCGACCACGCCTTCACCTACCTCGAGGATCGAGATGTCGAAGGTGCCGCCGCCGAAGTCAAATACGGCGATCGTCTCGTCCTTCTTCTTGTCGAGCCCGTACGCCAGCGCCGCCGCCGTCGGTTCGTTGACGATGCGCATCACTTCCAGTCCGGCGATTCGCCCGGCATCTTTTGTGGCCTGGCGCTGAGCGTCGTTGAAGTAAGCCGGCACCGTGATCACAGCCTTATCGACCTTCTGCCCGAGATAGTCTTCGGCGGACTGCTTCATCTTTTGCAGAATCATCGCCGAAATCTCCGGCGGGCTGTACTGTTTGCCGCCCGCCAGCACGCGCACGTCGCCCCCGGCGGCCTCGACCTTATAAGGGACCTGCTTTAATTCCTCGGTCACTTCGTCGTAACGCCGACCCATAAAGCGCTTAATCGAATAGACCGTGTTCTCCGGGTTGGTGACGGCTTGACGTTTGGCTACCTGCCCCACGAGCCGGTTACCATCCTTGGTAAAGGCAACTACCGAGGGCGTGGTGCGCCCTCCCTCCGAATTCGTAATGACGGTCGGTTCGCCGCCTTCCATCACAGCCACGACGGAGTTGGTCGTGCCTAAATCGATTCCAATAATCTTGCTCATTTCATACTCTCCCAATATTGTTTGGCTACTCTCAACGCGAGAGCTGCCTTCGAAGCGCGTCTTCCGCTTAAAGTTTCGACCAGTCGACCCGTCCAACAATCATCTCTTAGAATAGGTTGAACGCGACGTTAATATAATATGTGAGTCTCTCATTGTCAACCTTGGATGATGGAAACGCCTGTTTATGTCTCTTATGTAAGACTAAGTATTGAAATGCCGATGGTTAATTGGAAGTCGGGGGTCGGATTATTCGCTCTGCCTGCGTTCTTCGTTCAGGAGCCGGGACGCGAAGAATATGTAATGGACGCCCGAAATGAGGGCAAAGGCGAAGACTACCGTATAGACGGTGGGTAGATATCCGCTGACCGAAGGGAAGCTGGCGGCCACGAGAATGGCGACCACGGCTATGATTTGAACCGTCGTATTGATTTTTCCCAGCCATGAAGGACGGAACCGGCTAAAGCCCGTGACGACATTTATCGCGGCTGCGCCCACAATGATAAAGATGTCTCGGCTGAAAACCGCCGCCGTCACCCAAAATGGCACAGGGAAGTGACGGGGAAGCGGCTGTGGGTTGATGGCCGGCATCGAGAGTACGACAAAGGACGTGACCAGCAGCAGCTTATCGGCGATCGGATCCAGGATGGCTCCGAGCTGCGAGCGTTGATTGAGACGGCGGGCCAACAGTCCGTCCAACCCGTCGGTAACTCCGGCCAGAACGAACACGCCGAGGGCCCATTCGAATTTTCTATAGAAGAGCAGTGAAACAAAAACCGGGATCAGCGCCATGCGAAACATGGTCAGCAGATTAGGGACGGTGACTATCCGTGAGGACATTGTTGGTGAATAGTGAACGGTGAATCGTAAATAGAACGCACCGCTTATATACTTTTGCCCGAAAGAAAGAAAGCCGATCGGGCTGCTACTCACCTGGTCGCGTCTTTCGTTTCCCGCTTTACCGCGAACAAGCGCCATTCGTCCTGCACGTCGCCCAGCCGGTGCGCTCCCCTCTCCGAGAAGGTGATGCCGGACCCCGCTACTAAATCCTTGACGGTGCTTGAGACAAGGACTTCGCCGGCTGTGGCTGTATTCGCGACGTGCTCGCCGATCTCCGCCGCGATCCCGCCGACTTTGCCATCGACCATGTCGCATTCGCCGGTGTGCAGCCCGGCCCGCACTTCGATTCCAAGCCGCGCGGCATAGTCGCGAATAGCGCATGCGCACCGGATCGCGCGGGCCGGTCCGTCAAAGATCGCCAGAGGACGATTCCCTACCATGTCTATCTCTCGCCCTCTGAACCATTCGATCTCTTTGTTTATATAAACGCGAAGTCGACCGACCAGCTTTTCCCATTCACCGGGGTCCATGGTCGCTGCAAGAGCGTCCGGGTCAACGATGCGAGTAAACAATACCGTTGCCAGCACGCGATCGAGATCCAGAGTGGTGCGCACTCCTTTGAGAAACTGCTCAACTTCGTCGACGATCGCATCCTGGTCGCCTACGAATGGAAGGTGGTCTACGCCCGGCAGCTCCACGAACTTTGCACGCGGTATTCTCTCCGCGACGTAACGGCCTTCTTCAACCTTGAGACACTGATCGTCTGTGCGATGGATGACCAGCGTGGGAACCCGAATCGACGGCAAGACATGCCGAACGTCTATCTCCGCGTTCATCTGGGTCAACGCCAGCGCCGCACCGGGGCTCGCGCCCATGCGCAAATACGTCGCCCACCATTTTCGAAACAGCGGATCGCCCGCGACGCTTGGCGCGCGTTCTTCGACTCCGACCGGACCGCCCCAGTGCGCCCGGATCTCTTCGAAGAAGTGTTGCCGCTCCTCGGTAGTCGGCGCCCAGGGATAGTCCGCATCGCGTATGCGCTTTGCATAAGTTCCTATCATCACCAGCGCGAGCGTTTTCTCGGGATATGTCGCGGCAAAGAGACTGCACATCGGCCCGCCTTCGGAAACTCCGCAGAGCGCGGCACGGTCGGAACCGACCGCATCCATCACCGCCCTAACGTCGTCCATACGCTGCTCGAGTGTAGGCAGTTCGGCGAGTGGCACATGGTCCGAAAGTCCGGTCCCTCGTTTATCGAAGAGGATCAGTCGCGAAAACGAAGCGAGCCTGAGCAGGAAGCGTGCAAAGCTCGGTTCACGCCAGAAGTATTCAAGATGAGAAACCCAGCCCATCACAAAGACCAGATCGAGAGGCCCATCACCGATCACCTGATAGGCGATATTGACGTCGCCGCTTGTGGCATACATGGTTTCCGGCGGGCGCTCTAACTCAAAGTCCCGGCCTTTCGATCCTGCGCTGATCTCTGCCGGCGGGAGATCAATAACCAGAGGACCGCTTGACGGTCCCCCAGGCCCAACCTCGCTTGTCTCCTCTTCAATGATGACTCGAGCGCGCGTGCGTTCGCGCACGATTAACTCGGAGCTGTCATCGACTGACTCCGTAACATCGGCCACAAAACGATAACCACGCTTGGGTACGGTCTGAATGTACTTAACGTCATCGGCGCCTTCACCCAGCACTTTTCTCAACAGGGAAACGTTCTGCGCCAAATTATTTTCTTCGACAAAGCTGTCGGGCCAGACCTTTTCCATCAGCTCGTTCTTGCTGAGCACGTGACCGCTGTTCTCGACCAGAACAAGCAGGGTTTCGAACGCTTTCGGCGTCAGCGCAATGGGGCCGCTTTCACCGAGAAGAACGCGCTCGGTGACGTTGATGCGAAAGACCCCGAATAAGTAAATGCGCGCAGGCTGTCTACTCATCGTCGGCATCAGAAATTCTTCAGGAGAACTTCAGCTTTTACTAAGGACGCTTCACGTTGCAAGTTATTACTGTTCGTGATGCGCTGGGCGAATTTGTAGGTTTCTCGAACTGAATTAAGTCGATTGCGATACGGATTGTAACGCTAAATCCCACGGCGGAAAACACAAAGGCGGCGCGATGAAGAGAAGAGTGGAAATCCTGATTGAAACTGAACGCTTGCTGATTGCCAGAGCCGGCCGCGCAACGATTCTTCGGTGTGACGAGTGTGCCACGGAAGTCCGAATGATAACTGTAGACGAGGCCGCGATGGTGGCCGGCGAGAGCGCTCGAACTATATATGCGTGGGCTGAAGCTGGAAGAGTTCACTTCCTGGAAACGGCGGAGGGGCGATTGCTAATCTGCCTCAACTCGCTCTTCTAATCGAACAGAGACGGCTGACTAACCGACGCTACTTTATTTGAGACAGCTGTACGTGTCGACTCGCGATGTCTGCTCAGATGCTCCGCATTCAGGCCGAGGTCGCGCAAGCTTGCCGCGAACTTTGGCGCTCCGTGCATAGTAAGAATTCGCTTTGCACCGGATTGTCGAGCGAGGCGGACGAGCTCGTCGAAATCCGCGTGGTCCGAGAGCGGCAGGACGAGATCTACACCCTTGTACATGTAGGGGGCGCTCTTGTGCATCGCCCAGCCCGTCAGCATGATCACGAACCGTCGCGCGATGTTACTTACCATCGGCTGCCTGCGACATCCGGGCGGCGCGATCAGCACACGACCCGCAAGGGTTTCGCGGTCATACTTCTCGTACGAACCGGAGAACTCCACCCCCAGCTCGCGGTAGATCTCAGAGACATTCCATACGGCGCCATGAAGCATGACTCTAAAGCCCGCTCTCAGCAGAAGCTCGAGCGCTTCCTGACTTTTCCCCAGTGCATAAGCGAGCACGACGGGGACGCGGTCGTCCGATAGTGCCTGGCCGACTTCTGCGTACAGCTGTGCGCACGTTATGTCGTCGGAAGGGAAGCGATAAGTCGGATCGCCGAAGGTTGACTCCATTACAAGCGTGTCGCAGGGAACAATGACCGCATCTTCCGCGGCCACGTTCGGTCGCAGCTTGACGTCGCCCGTGTAAACCAGTCGTTCGCCATCGGCCTCGACAAGCACTTGTGCTGAACCCAAACAATGTCCCGCCGGAAAGAACGTCAAGGCGAATCGACCATAATCCCGCCGCTCACCATAGACCATTGTCTCCATCAGGGCCTCGCCGCAACGATGGCGGAAGATACGTGCGGTCTCAGGCGTAGCAATGATTGAACTATGCTCGGCTATGTGGTCCGAATGGGCGTGAGAAATTACGCAGCGATCTCTCGCACCCGAGGCATCGAGCCATAGATCAAGATCAGGCAGGTACAGTCCTTCCCGATATTCAACTCTTAGCAAGACATTTCCCTCTTAGCGAATCTCTCCACCAGACAAACAGACGCGACCGATGCCTTTGAGACTTGCCGCTCCAGGACAACTCCGTTATCTTCGGCTTCGTTTAAGGTATTAATATACGCAATCCAGAGGGCGCTAACCGGCGATGAATTCAAGCGACGCGGAGAACCGTGCAACTGAGTCGAGGGTGGAACCGTCACCAGCTGTTCCGCGCCCGCGGGCGCTTCAGCGATTGTGGCGGGCCGAGACAGTCTTCGTAGTGGCACTCGGCGCCTTCGCTCTTCTCGCAATCCTCGCTTCGCTTCGTCCATATTTCGAATGGGACCTGGCCATCTCGAGCCGATTCAATTGGCGGAGCTTCAGTCCACGGGGGCTGCTTCCCGCGATGGGCTTTCTATCGACCTTCGGGAATGGCTGGACTCCATATGCGCTGACTGCGATGACGGCCCTCGCCTTTTTAGTGTTTCGCAGGCGGAGCGAAGCGGCGGGGCTTGTCTTCAGCGCCGGCGGAAGCGGCTTCATCAACACTCTGTTCAAGTTGCTTATCGCGCGACCTCGTCCTGCCCCGGATCTGGTCCCCTCCTACCGCGACATGATCACGCAGAGTTTTCCATCGGGGCACGTTACGTTTTATGTCTGCTACTTCGGGTTCCTTTTCTTCGTCGCCTATGCCCTACTGCCAAAACGCTCAACCATACGGAGAGTGACTCTTATTCTCCTCGCCTTGCCGGTTCTTCTCATCGGTTTCTCGCGCGTTTACCTGGGAGCTCACTGGCCGTCCGATACCGTGGGGGCTTATCTATGGAGCAGCGTCTGGCTGGCGATTTCCCTACGCGTTTACAGACGTTGGAAAGCTCGGCGGACCTTTCATAGAGTCTAGCGAGTCTAGCGAGTGCACCGATTCTAGCGAGTGCACCGAGACCTCCGAAAGACTCGATAGACCCGCCCGACTCGGCCGACTCGCCAGACTGGGGCCGACTACGCCTGCTTCTTAATTTCCGGCCGCAGATTCATGTTACGAATCAAGCGGTGCAGGTAGTTGGGATGAACGCCTAAGAGCTTCGCAGCTTCCGTGTAATTGCCTCCGGCCTGTTCAACGGCATTGAGAATCAATTGCTTCTTCGCTTCGGTGACGGCTTCGTGATAGTTGGCCACACCGACGTTCGAGGGGATGGCCGTTTCAAGCTGAGCTTCGGGCAAATCTTCCGGAAGGATCAGTTCGGTCGTGCCCAGCACCACCGCGCGTTCGATCGAGTTTTCCAGCTCGCGGACGTTTCCCGGCCAGTCGTAGCTGGTTAACCGAGCACGCGCTTCGCTCGAAATCCCAGTCACGCGCCGGTTGCACTTGTCGCTGTATTTTTGTGCGAAGTAGCTCGCAAGCAACGAAATATCTTCACGCCGTTGCCTCAAGGGCGGCATCGATAACGAGACTACGTTGAGCCTGTAATAGAGGTCCTGCCGAAACTCGCCCTTACGAATAGCCTCTTCAAGGTCCTTGTTGGTTGCGGCCACCAATCGTATGTCGACCTTCAATGTACGTGTGCCGCCGACTCGCTCGAACTCCTGTTCCTGAAGGACGCGCAAGAGCTTGGCTTGAAGCAGCGGCGGCATTTCACCGACTTCATCAAGAAAGAGCGTGCCGCCGTCGGCAACCTCGAGCTTGCCCTTCTTCTGCGCGATTGCGCCGGTGAATGCGCCTTTCTCGTGGCCGAAGAGCTCGCTTTCGAGAAGCGTTTCAGTCAGCGCCGCGCAGTTGACCGCTATGAAAGCCTTGTTCTTTCGCGGGCTGTTGAGATGAATTGCGCGCGCCGCCAATTCTTTGCCGGTGCCGCTTTCGCCCAGAATAAGAACCGTCGAGCTGATGGGAGCCACCCTGGCGATGAACTGATAAACGTCGCGCATGCGTTGGCTCTCGCCGACCATGTTGTGCTCGAGCTGGATGTCCTCCTGCAACCTTTGGTTCTCGCTCTCGAGCCATTCGACATGTCTGGCGTTTTCCAGCGCCACCGCAGCGATTCTCGAGATAGCAGTCACCAACTGCATCTGGTCCTGGTCAAAGCGCGTCAACGGATCGGAGGCATAGACATAGATGACGCCTACTGCTTTTTCGAAGAGCATCAACGGTACGCAGAGCAGGGCCTGGATACTCATTGAGATCAAACTCTCAGAATCTCCCACGGCGTCGCTTTGCTGAACGTCGTTGCTCATGAAGGATATTCCCTCTTTGACGACGCGTTCGGTGATAGTCCGGCTGACGTGCACTGCGCGGTTCGGGCCTTCTTTGCGGTCGAGGCCGAAGATGGAAGTAAAGTCCTTCTGATTGTCCTCGAGTAGAAGGATGGCGCCGCGTTCGGCGGGAACAACTTCGAAGATCAGCTCGAGCAGTTGTCGTTGAAGCGCTTCCAGACCGCGGACTGAGTTGATGGTGGTGCTGATCTTCATCAACGCGCTCAGGTCGCGCGCCATCAGGTGAAAGGCGTCCGCCACGCGCACCTGCAGAGTGTTGGCCCCGGTGATGATCTTGCTCTCGTCCATCAGGACGGTGCTGGAAGTGATGGGGACCTCGCCTTCGCCAAGCAGGAAAGAAAAGGTGTAATCGCCGATCTTGATGCGGTCCCCGTGGTCCAGATAGCGCTCTTTGACCGGGACGTCGTTGACGAAAGTGCCGTTGAGGCTGTCGAGGTCGCTGATCTTGACGAGCTCGCCCTCTTGCGTGATGACGCAGTGTTTGCGAGAGACCGAAGCGTCGCTCAGACAGATCGCGTTGGCCGATTCACGCCCGAGCGGAGTCTCCGTTTCTGTCAGGGTGAAGATTGTGCCCTTCAACGGCCCTGCGATTGTTGCGAGTCTGGGATTCATCTCTGCTCTCTTTAGCACATTCCCATTGATGGTGGGTAGAGGAAAGGTGGATCGAGCGGGGCAGTTCGCTGGGAGCGCAGAAGCTGGGATGCGTGCGTAGCTGCCCTCGCTAGTTCTTAAACGCAGAGGTCGCAGACTACGCAGAGGAGATCATTTGAAACAGCGGATAATGGCTTTGCTTGTTTCATTTCTTGATCGCTCAGCGACCACTGCGTCCTCTGCGTTAGTAATCTATTTCGGCAATTCCAGCATCATGCGATCTTCTGCAGCGCCACTACGTCTTCCGCGCTTAGGCCCTTGATGGGAATGCCTATCCCGACAGGGCTCTCCTTGTACAGCACTGAGAAGAAGACACAAGCCGCGAGATACGATCCCGCCAACGAAGGATGACTGTTGTCAGCGTCATGCAGCGCGGGAGTTTTATGTTTGGCAAGAAACGCTCGCCAGGCTTCGCCGACTGGAACCACTAACGCCCCCAGCTCGACGCCGATCGAAGTGTACGCGTCGGTGATCAGCTTCTGATTCTGTGGCTCATGCCTCCGGGCCCACGTCATATAAAGCACGGTTCTCGCGCCGCCCTTCTTAATCACATCGTCGAAGAGCCGAATGTTCTCGTGCATGCGCTTAGCGTTCTTAACGGGAAGCGTGCTCTGTTCCTGCAGCACGACGTAGTCATATCGCTTCGTCGCGATCTCCTTTTGTGCATCGCCCTTGTTCCAATGCATACGAAGCGACGCCCCACCGGCGCTGATCAACTTATGCTCAAGCTTGCCGCCCCGCGCCGAGGCAAGCTGCGCGATCAGAGCAGGCAGGTCATTCCTCGCCGTGAAGCTGTTGCCGATGAAGAGGACGTTCAGCTTGGCTTGGGAGTTGAGAGGCTTCGATTTCATTTCACTGATCGTCGCTGGGAGCGCTCAATGCCCGCAGGATGCGTGCGTCGCTGCCCTCGTCAGTTCTTAAACGCAGAGGTCGCGGAGTACGCAGAGGAAATCATTTGAAAGAGCGAATCATGGCTTTGCTCGTTTCATTTCGTGATCGCTCTGCGACCGCTGCGACCTCTGCGTTAGGAATCTGTTTCAGCAATCCAAGCCGCACGCGATCGTCCGCAAGCACAAAAGCGGTGACGAGTCACCGCACTCCAAAATTATTTCGTCATCGCCCGGTACTGCGTCCTGGCGCGGACGGCGATGTCGGGTTTGTCTACTTTCACTTTCAACGCGTGCAGGCTGCCGTCGCGAGCCAATTTGTCAGGAACGAACCCCAGCCGGTACTGGTTACGCAGCTCCTGGGCTATCAAGACAAACGTCTTCTTCAGGTCGGTCTTCTTACTTTGATAGAAGCGTCCGGCGGAAACTTCTGAGAGTTTTGCAAGAAATGCTTTGGCTTCCTCTGAACGGTCGCCCGGCCGGCCCCACCCGGGATCACGTCGTGGCCCGCCCTGCCTGGGAAAACGATCGCGCATCCGACCGCGACCTCGTCCTCCAAAGACTCCGCCCATTCCTCTAAACGGTCGATCGCGTCCTCGCCGCCCCTCCGGCGAATAATAGATCGAGTAGATCATCGCATCCGCTTCAGACGCGTAGGCGACAAGATCGTGTTCGGCGGTGAGACTGCCTGCGTCCTCTCCGTCGGTCAAAAGAATTATGGCCTTGCGCCCATTGATGGGTTTGAGGTCTTTCCCCACGCTTTCCAGCACAGCATCGTTAAGCAGCGTGCCAAAAAACTCGCCCACCTCAGCATACTTGATCGCCTGCTCCAGCACCTTCCGATCGTTCGTCAGCGGAGAGAGTTTGTGGATGCCATAGTCAAAGGAAACGATCATTGCGCGGTCCTGCGGGCGCAGTTGCTTGAGGAAGTTTTTCGCGGCCTTCTTGATGTCATCGAGCACGCCTTCAGTGCTCCGGCTGGTATCGAGCAGCAGAGCGACGTTGAGCGGCTCTTCGGCGGCATCAAAGAACGTTAGCGCCTGCGCCGTTCCGTTGTCGAAGAGTTTGAAATCCTCCTGCTTCAGCCCCGGAAGGTACCGCCCGTCACGGTCGCTGACGATGACTGGAACGCTGACCAGGTTGGAATAGACTTTGACCACGTCGACTGGCTGGTCACCCTGCGCCTGGGCCGGGCTGAAGGAAAGCAGAGTCAGCGTGCCGCAGGCGAGTACCATGGAAACTACGATTCGACTGATAGGGGGAAGATGAATATTCATTATTGGACTCGGAAAGGGACGTAACCTTTAGACGTATTAGCGACCGATTTTGGCGGGATAGTTTTAAAGGTGAGTTTACTCTTTGACCTCGCTGGAAAGACCCGGAACGAGAGTAGGATAAAACGCAGAGGACGCAGAGGACGCAGAGTGAAGAGGGGGAAATATGTCTTTTCGCCTGCTCTGCGACCTCTGTGACCTCTGCGATTCAATTCCCCGCCTCGCCATGTCATACCCGGACCCCAACCCTAACCTTGCAGATAGTCTCTCTATCCGACCGGATAGACTTCGGGCCTCTCCCGCTCACTCAAAGGCATCAGCTGCGCCGCGCCCGGCTCAGCTTATCTCTCTGACATACAAACGCTTCCAGCAAAAAGCATCGATGGGCACGACTGTCGAGAATCAGTGGCACGCGTCTCGCAATATCACCGGGCACGATCCGGAAGACGAGAAAGAAAAGAAGCGGATCGGAAAGATTGACAAGGTAAGGCAGACGATCAAGCGATCGAGTTAAGCCGAACCAGTTGAACAACCCGGTCGCTGTAGATCCCCCGACCGATGCCCGCAACGGGCAAGAAGGAGAGAAATGAAAAAGCAAGCCCTCAAAGCCGTCACCATGTTGGTTTCGATCGTTGCCCTCGCGTTCATGACAGCCGTTGTATCCAACGCCCAGTCGGGCGGACAGAAGCTCAGAGCGAACATCCCGTTCGAGTTCGCAGTCGGCGACAAGACGCTCGCGGCCGGTGAATACGTTGTCGGTCAGATCTCGACTCAGGACAATTCGGCGACGGTGGTTCGCAGTCTTAGTGGTGGCTCGAGCGCGATCAAATTGACGAGCACCGTCCAGGCCAATGCTCCCAAGAACCGTGGGATGCTAATGTTCCACCGCGTGGGCAGCAGTTACTATCTGGCGCAGATCTGGACCCCGGGCTCAGCGCAAGGCCGTGAGATTCTTAAAGGCAAGGCTGAGAAATCGGCTGAACGTGAACTGGCGAAGAACGCTTCGCGAGGCGAGTTGGCGAAGAACATCGAGACAGTTACGATCTTTGCAGAACTACGGTAAGACTGAAAGTCAGAGCTTGACCCAAGCGCCCAAGTTCCCTCTTGCAGTAACGGAGAGAAACCGAACCGGCAACCCGAACGTCCCCCGGGTTGCCGGTTCGGCTTTTATTTTACCGACGGTAGGTGGCCGCCACCAGGTTCCGCGATCGCGATCCTATTACCTCGTGTAGACTTCAACCGCGGCGACATTCTCAACCAGGCCCTCATACACCTTTCTATAGCTGCCGCGAACTTCGTTCATCTTCTCCTGGTTCTCGAAGTAAGTGCGACCGCGCTGCAAGATGATGTAGGTCGGCGACGGCAAGTCTTCCAATTTGAGCGAGGAATCTGAAAGCACACGAGATTTGAGATCTGTCCGTCCAAACTTTTCAAGATAATAGCCGACGACTCCCGGCGTCTCGTGCACAATGGTCGCCCCCGGCGGCGCGTTCTTGCAGACATAGTCTATCGCCTCGCGCAATCCATCGTCGTAAAACTCATCGTGCGGAAAGAAATAGCCGACGCGGCCTCCACCGAGGGCATTCGAATAGGCAGCGTAATGTGGTCTGCTCGCATAAGCTGTCCACGCAGGCCATGCTATGAAGACCAGGACCGCGAATGCTGCGGCAGTACGCAAGGCGCGTTCGGATTTTGCGATCCTGAGCAGGGAGAGGACCCAGCGCACGATCGCCACTACACCAACCGCGGCAATCATGTACACAAAGGGCATCATCGCGAGCGTGTAACGCAGCCACTTGGCGCCGATCAGCGAGTAAGGCACGATCCAGAGCAGGAACATTAGAAGCAGGAAGGCGTGGCCCGGATGTCTCCAACGACGGAAGCAGGCGATCAACCCGGCTATAAATGCCGCGATCACGGGGAGCGGGACCTTTATCATTAGAAAGAGTCCGTAGAAATAGAAGGGCGTTCCTCCGAAAGGCGTGGCCGACATCGTGTTCTTATAGAGATGATCGCCCATCAGATAGCCTGTGTGCGAGAGCAGTTGCCCACTCGTGTAAGCATCCATATACGCCCAGGTCTGAGGCAAAAGGATGGCCGGATTCGCGATCAGAAAGAAAGCCGCTGCCAGCAGGTAAAAGTACAGTGGCGTTTTGCCTGAAGGCTCGTTCGGCTCGCGCTTTCGTACGCGAAAATAATGGTGGTAAAGCGCATTCAAGCCGATGTAGTGAGGAAAATATTTCGAGGCCATCATCAAGCCGAACGACACGCCGCTCAGGATATAGCTTCGCCGCTTGACCTCAAGATTGTTCCAACTGATTTGCTTCGCGCGCAAGTAGAAATAGAACGCGAACAGCATGAAGAAGACCAGCAGAGTGTCTTCCTTGGCGATGCGGTTATAGGTGATTGCGTTGATGCCAAACGTCCACAACGCGGCAGCGAGCAATCCGGTCCATCGGTCGAAGAAAGCGGCCGCCAGAAGAAAGAGCGGGATCGCAGTCAATGCGCCGAAAAGGACATTAGGAAATCTGAGAGCGGTTTCGTCGCTAATCTGGTTGGCAGAGCGCGCATTCCACGCGCGCTCCGCGCGCAACGAAGCAAACATCATTAGCTTCATCAGCATCGGGTGCTCGGCGTTAGGCCGAATGTCACCCTGCTCGTAGGCGCGAACGGCATTCACCTTATTGACTTCATCTTCGGCAAAGCCTATCGAACTCAAGCTACTCAATCGCAAGCCCAGACCGAGCAGAATCAGCGCCGCCAGCGCTAGAATCACGCCGCCTTCGCGCGCGATAACAGAGCTGCGTCGCGCGACCTTCGGAGAGCCGATTGCTTCGCCCGTCCCGCTATCGATTTCAACAGAGTGTGACAAAATATCCTTTAAAAATCGGTTGAGGGATTAGCAGCCACTCTAACTTGACTC
This sequence comes from Acidobacteriota bacterium, assembly GCA_032160165.1. Classification (GTDB taxonomy): domain Bacteria; phylum Acidobacteriota; class Blastocatellia; order Pyrinomonadales; family Pyrinomonadaceae; genus QHXM01. The sequence goes on along the minus strand of JAVHWA010000005.1, from coordinate 14,714 downwards.
GCTAATGTGGAGCGGCGCACCCATCTCCTCCGCGATGACTTCGTCAGTCTCTTCCGTCACAGTGCGAGTTGAGAGTCCGCGACCAATTAAGAACACTATGCCGAGCGCCGTCCAAAAGATGACGCGGGCCTTGCGAATAATCCCCAACGACGTTCCCGCTTGTCCGCCGTAGTCCAAACGCTTCGTCACCCAGCTCGAGCCTGCTTCATCGACTCCTGCCTTAAACGGTATGAATTTGAAAACCACATTGATGATACGGTTGACGGACTCGAGCACGTAAGCCGAAAGGAAGGTCGGAGGCACATCGCTAATAAAGTAAAGCGTGACGTAGACCTCCAAAACGCCCGCCAGGTGAAAACAACCCTCCAGTGCCATGATCAAAGCGCAACGAAGGCGATGGCGAGAGTAGAAGTTATAGACCGTGTCTTCGACGGCGCGTGTATTCTCGCGCTGCTTCTCTTTGAGAAAACGCTTTCCGAAACGATTCCTTCGCAGGCGTTCAAAGGTCGCGGTGATAAAGTTCCAGCGAAGATGATAAATGACAAAACCGGCTATGGTAATGACTGCGACCACTCCCAGCGAGATGATACTCATCAGGCGAAGCCCCGATGTAAGCGGGAAGGTAAAGAGTAGTACGCTTATGCCTGAGAGAATGAATAGCGCGACCGACAGGCTATAAAAGAGGTTTTGAACAGCGAGAGCTGAAACGGCCACCACCAGCGGCACGCGGTCACGCACCAGCGCAGCCTTGGTCGGCTCGCTGGCGATCAGCCCAAGCGGCGTCAAGTTCCCCATGGCATCGCCGACGATGTATGCCCTGAAGGCGTCGCGAAATCGCAGGCGGTCCGTGCCGTCGAAGCAGAGCGTCCAGCCGAGCGTGCGGATAATATATCTAAGGCTCGAGATCGCCAGCACGAGAGCAAATCCACCAGTTCCAAGCCTCTTGATATCGCTCGCAATTTTGCCGGGCCCTGTACTCCAAACCAGGTAGGCGAAGAGAAGGACCCCGAATAGGGCGAAGGCCACTGAGATGAGCTTGGATTTTTTGGAATTCATTCAGATCTGTTCAAAGTCAACGTTGATGGATACTGGTTTGTCCGCTAATTAAATTTGGACGTTATCGTCATGTTCGCATATAGAAACCAGAAACGATACGGTATGACCCAGACAAAAGGCAAAGAGCGTGGAAGGGTGCTAATGGTTCACCTTGTTCCCGCTCCATTTCATTCTCACCTCAGTTCAGCGAGGGGGGTCTGCAGCGGTTGCCTTCCTCTCCACCTTTTTCAACGGTTTTCTTGAAGCCGTTGAAACGGCCGGTGTCTCAGAGGGAGCAGGAGTGACACGTCGCTGAAGCGAGGTGTGAATGAGGGTTCAAATAGACCGCAATACCGGAAGGCGCAACGTTGCCACGAACGTTGAACCTTGAACGTTGAACATGGAACTTGGTCTCCGCAGTTGACCTTAGACGCGTCCATGAGCGATTCTACAAGGTCACACAACTCCCCAAATTCATGCCAAGCGGAGCCTCAGGATGAGCCAGACGTTAGATCAACAGGCAGCCAGGCCGCTGACCGTTCTCTCCGAAGACGAAGAGATGTTTCGCGCCAGCGTGCGCGAGTTTGCCGAAGGCGAAATCAGGCCCCGTGTTGAGGAGATGGATGAACGCGGAGTGCTCGATCCTGCCTTGATAGCTCAGTGCTTCGATCTCGGTCTGATGGGAATCGAAACGCCGGAGGAATATGGCGGGGCGGGCGCCGGCTTCTTCGCGGCCATTGTGGCTGTGGAAGAACTTTCGCGAGTAGATCCGTCGCTCGGCGTCCTGGTCGACGTTCAGAACACGCTGGTCAACAACGCGCTATTGCGTTGGGGGAGCGCGGACCAGAAAAAGAAGTATCTAAGCGAACTCGCCACCAAGAAAGTCGGCGCCTACGCGCTGAGCGAAGCCGGCTCAGGCTCCGATGCTTTCGCCATGGCGACCCGAGCCAGCGAGCGAGGCGATCATTACGTCCTCAATGGGCGCAAGCTCTGGATCACCAACGGAAACGAAGCTGAGATTTTCATAGTCTTCGCCAACTCGAACCCGGAAGCAGGTTATCGCGGAATCAGCGCCTTCATCGTTGAAAAGGGCTTCGAGGGGTTCTCGGTTGGTAAGAAGGAGAATAAGCTGGGTATCCGGGCTTCGTCGACCACGGAATTGATTTTGGAAGAGTGCCGTGTCCCGAAAGAGAACCTTCTGGGCGAGCTTGGCAAAGGTTATAAGGTGTCGATCGAGACCTTGAACGAGGGGCGCATCGGCATAGGGGCGCAGATGATCGGGATCGCGCGGGGAGCTTTGGGCGCGGCATTGGCTTACACAACTGAGCGCGAACAGTTTGATAAGGCAATCAACGAATTTCAGGCGGTGCAGTTCCAGTTGGCGGAAATGGCGACCGAACTTGAAGCCGCGCGTCTGATGGTCTATAACGCTGCCCGTTTGAAGGAAGCGCGGCGGCCGTTCGTCAAGGAAGCGGCGATGGCCAAGCTCTATTCGTCGCGAGCTGCCGAGCGCATTAGCTCCGTCGCCATCGAGCTCTTTGGCGGCTACGGCTTTGTCAAAGATTATCCGGTCGAAAAGTTCTGGCGTGATTCCAAGATCGGGGCAATTTACGAGGGCACATCGAACATGCAGCTGCAGACGATTGCGAAAATGATTATTAGAAGTAAGCAGTAAGCAGCGATAAGGGAGTTGGGCTTCTGTCCTGTGCTGACAATTGTAAGAGCATTCGCTTGGATTGTACTCGTCGGTGCACCCTTGTTGCTGGGTATCAGTTACGTACGGGAAGCCCTGCTTGTTGATTCGTGCCTGGATAGCGGTGGCGTCTTTGACTACCGGACTATGATTTGTGACCGTGAAGCTGGTCATGACTTTATTTCGTATGGTCAAAGGCACGGCGTGCTGTTTGCTGGAGTCGTTCTCGCGACATCAGGGGCTGCGGTGTACCTGATAAGTAATAGATACAAGGCACGCGCTGACTAAGCGAAGTCTAACTATGGCTACATCTCGCATAGACACGTTCAAAGCGATGCTGGAAAGCGACCCGGACAACGCGCTGGTACGCTTTGGGCTGGCGAACGAATACCTGAAAGCTGAACAGTACGATGAAGCTATCGCTGCCCTGGTAGATTACCTGCAACGTGCCGATGATGAAGGCGCTGCCTTTGGCATGCTGGCGCGGGCCTACGAAAAGTCAGGCCAACGAGAGCGCGCTCGCGAGACCTACCTGCGCGGGATCGAGGCGGCTGAGTTGCACTCGCATCCTTCGATGGCCGAAGATTACCGAACGACGCTCCAGACAGACTACGAAGATTGAGAAACCTCCGGGATGAAGACTGATACCAAGATATTGAGACTTGTCAGAAAAACGGAGACGCCTGGCTCCGCCGCACCACCCGCTGCGCTGACGAGGATCGCGGAACCAGCTACCGCGCCAGCTCCTGCCTCCTCGGCCGCGACCGCGGCGACGACGACCGTCCGTGATCAAAAAGGACTCAGCCGCGAACAGATGGTCGGCATCTATCGCATGATGTATCTGTCGCGACGGATCGACGACAAAGAGATTCAGCTCAAGGGGCAGAACAAAATCTTCTTTCAGATCAGCGGCGCAGGCCACGAAGCCATTCTGGTCGCCGCGGGTCTGGCGATGAAACCCGGCTATGACTGGTTCTATCCTTACTACCGCGATCGCGCGCTCTGTTTGCAACTTGGCATGACGCCGTTGGAACAACTCCTGGCGGCCGTAGGCTCGGTCGATGATCCCAGCTCGCACGGCCGCCAGATGCCTTCGCACTGGGGACACAAGCGACTCAACATCGTCTCGCAGTCTTCTCCAACAGGGACGCAACTGCTGCAGGCAGTTGGTTGCGCGGAAGCCGGCTACAGAGCTTCGCTTCTTGACGAGTTGAAAGACAAAGTGACCGGCTTCAAAGGCGACGAAGTAGTTTACGTTTCAGCCGGCGACGGCACCACCAGCGAAGGCGAGTTCTGGGAAGCGCTGAACACTGCGTGCAATCTGAAGCTGCCGGTCGTCTTCCTCATCGAGGACAACGGGTATGCGATCAGCGTACCGGTGGAAGTCCAGACCGCAGGCGGCGATATATCCAAGCTGGTGGGCGGGTTCCCTAATCTCTTCCGCCAGAAGTGCGACGGCACAGATCCGGTGGAATCATTAGAGACGATGAAACGTGCCGTGGAGTATTGCCGAAAGCGGAAAGGCGCTGCCTTCGTTCACGCCAAGGTGATCCGTCCTTATTCCCATTCGCTGTCGGATGACGAAAAGCTCTATCGTCCCGACGAAGAGAGGACCACAGACGCGGAGCGAGATCCGGTCAAGCGCTTTGGCGCCCTGCTGGTCGATAAGGGACTGGTTACACAGGAAGAGCTGCAGCATCTCAAGGATGAAGTGGACCGTGAAGTAACGGAAGCGGCAGACCTCGCGCTTCAAAGTCCCCAGCCTGCGCCGGAAACAGCAACTCAGTTTGTCTACTCGCCCGACGTTGATCCCACCTCAAAAGAGTTTGACACGGAAGAAGAGGAGCAGGAGCTCACGGGGAATGCGGGCACCGTGGTTGATCTCATCAATCGATGTTTGCAGGAAGAGATGCGGCGCGATTCGCGAATCATTGTCTTCGGCGAAGACGTGGCCGATTGCTCGCGTGAACAGAACCTGGACAAGGTGAAGGGCAAAGGCGGAGTGTTCAAAGTCACCGCCAACCTTCAACGCAATTTTGGCTCAGTGCGTGTCTTTAATTCGCCATTGGCGGAGGCGAACATCGTAGGGCGCGCGATTGGAATGTCGACTCGCGGGCTCAAGCCGGTGGTTGAAATCCAGTTCTTCGATTACATATGGCCGGCCTTTCATCAAATTCGCAACGAGTTGGCTGTAATGCGTTGGCGTTCCGGTAACGAGTTCAAGTGTCCCATCGTGATGCGCGTCCCAGTAGGCGGTTATCTGAAGGGCGGCGCGATCTATCACTCACAGAGCGGGACCTCAATATTTACCCACACTCCTGGTCTGCGTGTTATTTATCCCGCGACCGCGCTGGATGCGAACGGATTGTTGCGGACGGCGATTCGCTGCGACGATCCGGTCCTCTTCCTGGAACACAAGCATCTATATCGGCAGACGTACAACAAGTCTCAGTATCCCTCGAGCAACTTCCTCATTCCCTTCGGCAAGGCGAAGACAGTTCGCGAGGGCGCCGATCTGACGATCATCACATTCGGTGCACTCGTCCAACGTTCGCTGGTGGCGGCAAAGCAGGCGGAGCAGCAGGGCATCAACGTTGAAGTCGTCGACCTACGCTCGCTTTATCCATATGACTGGGAAGCAATAGCCCGGTCGGTTAAGAAGACCAGCAGGGCGATCGTCGCTCATGAGGATCCGCTGTCGTTTGGCTACGGCGCAGAAATCGCTGCACGTATTTCAGATGAGCTGTTCGAACACTTGGATGCGCCCGTTCGACGCGTCGCAGCGTTGGACACCTTCGTCGGGTATGCTCCGCAGCTTGAAGACGCGATCCTTCCGCAAGTGGACGACGTACTGAAGGCGATTACTGAACTTCATCGTTACTGATTAGCGGCCGGTTCCAATGGCAGTTAGCGCGTCTAGCGACATTGGTGGTCGAGACATTGTGGTGAATGTGCTCGTCACCACCCGGGTCAGAACCACCTGCGTCAGCGGGTGGGTTCTAGTGGGACTCGAGTTACTTCGACCGTAATCGTAGTCCTCATCAGTAACGTCACTGCTCGTAGAACCACCTGCGACAACGTGTGGATCCGAGATCCCCGTTAGAGAGTCGTCCGCTTACGCGGTCGTCGCCGAACGGCAACCCGCCCGCTGACGCAGGCGGTTCTGACCCGCCCGGTGAGCAGCTCAAATACTCGCGGCAACGCGCCTACACACCACGAGCTCTTCCGCTTACGCGATCGTCGCCGCACGGCAGCCCGCCCGCTGACGCAGGCGGTTCCGACCGGTTGAATGCCGTCCCGGATAGACCGGGTGACTCGCCCGCAAGATCGCCATAGTGCACAGCCCCGTTCCATACATAACTGTATCGTATCGTTCCGCGTCTTTCCTCACGCTTCCAGAAGTAACTTCTGCTATTTCTCCACTTGAAAATCTCATCATTGACGGCATAGAGGTTGCGAATTCATTTGCGTACACGTACGCAAAACACCTCCAAAAGTGAAATCGGTTTGGAGTTTTTCTGGGAAGGAGAATAGCTCATGAGCAAACGTTTGCTTTGTATCCTGGGAGGTATCGTCCTCTCGCTTTCCGCAGCCACTGCGGTTCTCGCGCAAGACACTCCGACAGTCACAACTGTCACGCCAACAAAAACGACCGCCGTCCAGAACGCTGATGGATCCTGGACCGTAGTCGAATACCCGGTAGGCAAAGAAGTCATAGTGAATCTAACGCCGACAACAATTCCGACCGCCACCGGCCGCGCGACAATTCATCGAATGGCTGATGGCACGATGATCAATCTTGATCTTGCCGGCTTGAAAGATGTCAACAACCTGAATCTCTATGCCGTCGATCCGGCGGGCACCGTGGCGTTGCTTGGACCAGTGACGATCAACAACGGCGTGGCTACGTTCAAGGCTACGACGGCGCTCGATAAGTTCATGCTCGTCCTTTCGCCAGACGCGGACGTCACCACATTCACGCCGGAAACGAAGGTGTTATTCCGGAGCGCTGTGCCGGAAGGATTCGCGGTGGTTCCATTAGCGAGTAAGGACCGCGATAACGGTGCTGCGGTCGGTGAGAAAGTAGCGGCCGTTTCGACGCCGGGTGAGACCACGGTCTACGCTGCCCCGATGCTCAACATTCCCGGCATGAAGAAGGGCGAAGACTCCCTGATCAAGGTCGACTTCACCGGGGCGTTGACTGGATCCAGGGCCAACATCAAAGTCGAGCCGCGCAAGGACGGACCGACAATGATTACTGCGCGCTTTCATGAATTGAAGGAAGCGCCTGCGGGTCAGGTCTTCGTGCTTTGGGCGGTCGCGCCTGACAACACATTCGTTAAGCTCGGCCAAATCGTCAACACCGGTGGACGAAACGAGGCTGAGATAAAATCCGAAACGACTCTCAGGGACTTCGGCCTTCTGGTTACATTGGAAGGTAAAGACGAAGTGACGGCGCCGCACGGAACGGTGATGGGGACGTTTATTCGTTAGCAGCAGAAACGTTAGGTTGCTTGAACTCACAGGAGGCCGCCTTCGGGCGGCCTCCTGTTTTAGTAGCGCTCTGCGATCGAAAGGTCGGCCGTCACACTGCGGGGATGAACTTGCGGGCGGGCCCGTTGAAAGGTCGGATAACACCTCAAATCACCGGTTTATCAACAGCAAAAGCCTGATTACATTTCAATATTGAGAGTCAGCCACACGAAGATGTTTGCTAACGGGGTATACCCGGTTATTATCAGGCTGCGGTCTAACATAAATATAAGTTAGGTCGCTCCACTGCTAAAAGGAGGTGTTAATGAACACTGTTATTTATTACCCCTATATTCATCCCCCTCTTGAATGGTTAAGACTGTCAGCCCTCTGCTGGGATAAAGTCTATAGAATGACTACGTGGGATGCCCCCAGTGATCCGGATGAGATCAGGGAGTTGGACGAAGTCTTGGGTGGCATCCTCGAGCCTATTGACGTATCGGAAATCGCGAAAGACAAACAGGTGGAAAGCAGTTTCGTGCGTTGGGTACGTGATAGGCAAAAAAGACTCAGGGCTGAGCCGCTGTCTAATGGCATGAGTGCCGCGATTGACGTTCACATTTCCAAGATGTTAGGTCCAGGAGGTAGCAATTATCTAGGCTTCTTATACAACCTTAATTTGATTAGAGATCTTAGGCTGGTCGAGGGACATTCTATATCTCAACGACTTCGCAGCCTCTTCAAAAGCGCTCGCGACTCCAAGCGAGAGAGCGACGCGGAGTTAATAGCTTGGTTGGATAGTAAGGATGAGGAAAGAAGGCGCGAACTGAAATTCGCGCCGGCTGAAACAGCATCAGAGCGCGACGAAGCGCTCCGCGGACAGGTGGTCAGCGTGGACCGAGATATTGGCCTTCACTTTCTGTCCCTCTGCGCGTCTAAAGCAGCTAAAGATGGAAATAGGGATTTGGCGGCAGATGGCGAAGTCTTCACAGACACTGTTTTCTATGACTATCGAGCACTCAGAGGCGAAGTCGCAAGTTCAGTCTTACAAGCTTATCTACCGAGCAATGTTTGTTCATTAGAGCCAATCCGCATCGCTGAGTTCAGAGCAGATTCCGGTCCGCAGAGGCTCAAATATCAAAAGGAAATTCAAGCAGTGTGTCGTGAGTTTTCGGAAGTCTCTTCTGAAGGAGAGTTAGCAAAGATCAAAGACAGGATTGTTAGTCTTGCCCAGGAGAGGGTTGAGGACACCAAGCAGATTTACCGTCGAGCTAAGTTAGACATCGTGGTTAAGTCCATTGGAATTTCGGTGACCCCTCCTGCTTTGGCAACTTATATAGCATCTGCCCTCGGAGTGGGTATCTTTGCCCCGGCTGGAATCGTTGCCGCACTATCAATTTTTATAGCCACAAGATTGATCGAGTGGGATAAAGCTAAGCTTGAAAAGAAAAGCAGTGCTTGGTCATACGTACTGGATTCCGCAAAGATCGTCTAATTTAGCGATGACATAGAACATGATAGATAGTGCAGGCTTCATCACCGCAACCTAACGAATCGTTGGACCGGAGCGCGAGTAGCGTGACTCTCAACTTGATTAATGCGGCGAAGGTTGAATGTCAACGCCGCGCCCGGTCAACTCAAATGTTTGGGGGCCTTCGATTTTAAGGAACGGTTCTTAAAGTTGCGACCACTTCTCAGATGGTTATTATTTGTTTTGTTCGTCGTCGCCGGATTGATGTTTCTGAATGGCGCTATATTCAACGCCTGGGCTTCTGACGTGCCACCAAGGCTTTATTCAGAAGTCTACAGACAGCGGGCAAACACGTTTGGTTTGATCTCAATCGAGATGTTTCTCTTATCAGGATTGTCAGTTTGGTTCCTAAAACCAAGGAAGAATCTAAGAGAGACGAACGAAGTGATGTCTTAAACACCGGCTGCCGAACAAAGCCTTGCAGCGCACGGCGCGATAGCATGTCTCTCAAGTAACCTTTGTCCCCCGCTCGGATGCTGCCACCCGCCGCAGCTGAAGGCACTCATTAGCCGCTTTATTGTGAATGATGTGATTTTTCTGATTGGAGCTAAGAGCCACGAATGTTAGCCCAACCGCAGACCTTCCCCTGTCCGAATTGCAACGAGATTATTAACGATAGTGTGAAGGAGTGTCGCTACTGCTCTGCTCCGGTGGATCCTGAAGCCGCCCGAGTTGCTGCCGCCTTACAGAGTAAGGTTAACCAGGCTTGTAGTGACGCAAGTTATTTGAGGATTGCGGCAGCGGCCATGTTCGTCTTCCTTGGTCTCAGTTTCGTCCCCTTTCTGCCGACGTATTGGGGCTTCATAATTACTTTCGTTATCGTAATCATCGGGTTCATTCGCTGGCAGGTCAATTTCGGTGAACTACAAACCGCTGATCCTGATTACGGGCGAGCGAAGCATCAAAAGAACACGGCTTTGCTTCTGTGGTTAGTAGCAATACCTGTGGGATTCATCATTAGACCTTTAGTGGGAGGATTCATCGCTAAGCTGCTATCAGGATGAGAACTGTATAGTCAGACGTGGATGATTTTAATTACACCGCGTCTAACATAGACATGCAGCGGACGCGCAATTACCACTACCTATCATTCGACACGTCCGTTCAATCACTGTGGAGCTAATAAGATGAGCGACCGCAAATACAATCAGCGCGGCTACATGCAAAGCGATAACGACTCGCAGCGATCAAAGTCACAATCAAAGCCGCAATCAAAGCCGCAGGATCGTGAGGGCCCGCGCTCGCCGCGAATGATGGCATTTGGCGAGGCGTCGAAATGCACTGCCTGCGGAGAAAAGGCCCCGTCGAACATAAACGTCGACAGCTCTTGCGCCAAGTGTAAGGCTGATCTTCATAGCTGTCGTCAATGTAAGCATTTCGATCCGGGCGCTCGCTCCGAATGTAGTAAATCGATCCCCGCACGCATAATGAACAAACACGCGCGCAACACGTGCGAACTGTTCGCGGCCCGAATTGTGGTCGAGCGTCAAACTTCATCAGGCCCTCCGACGGATGCTCGTGACGCGTTCGCAAAACTATTTAAGAAGTGACGAACCAAACCAAGCCGGCGTCTCACCTCGCTCGCTCCGCAGTTCCTCGTCGCTTTCGGCGGCAGGGCGGCGGCTAAGTTACGATGAGCCGCATTCCGCGCTCCGCGATGTGGCTTTATGACTGCTCTGACGTTCGACGTCGACCGCAACCTTGCTGAAGGAAACTGGCGTGATCGCACTTCGCCCCTTGCACTGGCCCGATGATCGGGCGTCGTTGCTGGGACTCGACACGTCGTTTACGACGGACCGAGTATTTCAACTGCAGCAAACGGACCATGGCTTCAAGCTTGACGAGACGGCAGTCGAGCCCCCGATCAACAAGTCTTATTCGCTCATCGACAGCGTCGATTTAATCCCAAGCCACGACTGGGCAACCATCGCCGAACATAACCACCGGGTTGCCGGCGTCGGTTCGATGACTATCGAAGCGTGGAATCGTCGGGCGGTGTTGCATCATTTGTATGTGACGCGCGAGGCTCGCGGAATCGGGCTTGGGCATGCGCTCGTCACGGCCTCGATCGGTGTCGCTCGTGATCTAAACGCGCGCTGTCTGTGGGTTGAGACACAGACAGTCAATTACAGGGCTGTTCAGTTCTACCGAAGTATGGGTTTTGAGTGGTGCGGGTTCGACGCGACGCTTTATGATCCGAGCGATGTCGACGTTGATGAGATAGCGTTGTTCTTTTCGCGAGACCTACGGTAGTCGATAAGATGCGGAAGATGGCGACGCCGCACTATCGCTTGCAGCGGACGTAGCGATAGAATCGTTTCCATACTGTTTCCTGCGACGTAACTGCGTGGGCGCGAGGATATTGGAGTAAATATGAGCCCAAAGAAGCAACGGCAATCATCCGCCAAACACGCCACCCTAAGCAACAAGAAGTCCGAAGGATTCACCGACGAGGAACGGTCCGCGATGAAGGCCCGCGCCCAGGAGTTGAAAGCGGAAGCGCGGGCGAACAAGAACAACGCGGGTGGGGAAAATGACGTGCTTGCGGCGATCGCCGCGATGCCGGAGCCGGACCGCGCCATGGCCAAGCGGCTGCATGAGATCATCAAAGCCAGCGCGCTGGCACTCTCGCCGAAGACCTGGTATGGAATGCCCGCATATGCCAGGGACGGCAAGGTCGTCTGCTTCTTCCAAAGCGGGCACAAGTTCAAAACGAAGTACGCGACGCTCGGCTTCAGCGACGCGGCGACCCTCGACGAAGGCGCTATGTGGCCGGTCGCGTTCGCGCTGAAAGAGTTGAATGTCGCCGAAGAAGCAAGGATCGTCGCGCTTGTAAAGAAAGCGTTGAGCTGAAGACGGCAACAGGGCGCGGGTGATGCTGGGCGTTATGCTGTTCGCCTCTCGCAGGGCGGAGGAGGTTTCCTGGTGACGCGAGGTGGGACCGGGTAATTCGGGCGCAAGGCCTAACTATTACCTGACTAATATATTAATTGGGAGGATCACTGATGGCCAAATCGTACATACTAATGACGTTGATTTTCACTCTCTTGATCTTTTCTGTTGATGCTACTGCATTCGCACAGAAACTATGCCCGTATAAAGCGCCGGTTGGCGAGTCAGGCCTTAGGAAGCAAAAGGCTACGAAGAAAGTTAAGCCTACGTATCCAGAAGACTCTCTAAAGAATAGAGTGACTGGCAGAGTAGTAGTAAACATTCTCGTTGATGAGAATGGCAAAGTATCAGAGGCGAAGGTGAATGAATCGCCAGACGAGTTAACAGGTCAGGCAGTCGTCGCAGCCGCGAAGCAGTGGGAGTTTCAGGCCCCTCCTAAAGTCCAAGGGAGGCAGATATGCTACACAAGCACGCTTAGTTTCAAGTTTGAGATAAAAGATGGAAAGGGCAAAGTAGTGGATGATCCGATCAATTGATGCTTGTCCAACGATGAATGTTTTATCTTGGAACGCTGTCAAACAACTCAGTCAACCGGAGCGCTCGCTAGCTTGTCCTCCACCGAGAACTTGAGTGAGGTCGAGGTTAAATGCATGCCGGGTTAAATCACGGCGTTAGGTTTAACTGTCGGAGCGAGTATGACCAAATCATTGTTGTATCGCGTCTTTGGTGTTGGCAAGATTCCGGAGTTGTTGGATGCCCAATTGAACGAAGAAGGCATTTTGCTTTTGGATGAAGGTATCAAGGGCTCTGTGACCTACCTGAACTTTCGATCACCGGGCAGGTATGCCAACTGGAGGCGTCAGTGGTACACAGCTTCCATTGCTCTGACGCAGACCCGGATGGTTGGGCTGCGGTTCTCACAACTTATCATCAATGTCCCTTTGGCAGACGAGCGCATTCGCAAGATGGACTTTTCGCTTGAGACCAGCGGCGCTTTGCTTGTTGCCTTTGATGCGGGGCTTTTTCATCAGGACTGGTCTGGCAAGATCGAGTATCGCTTCCGCACAACATATGGACAGGCCTTCCTGGACAAGCTGCGGGAAAGAACTGCCTGAAACCAGAGTTGTTATGGCACCCGTTAAGCCTTACTGACATATGATCGGTGCCTCTCTATCTTCCAGGAGCTCAGCAGCCGCTTTGTGACGAACACTATGGAATGATATTCGGAAAGCTTACGACCTTAAATGCGGGAGGACTATCATGCCTGAGTTAGGACGTCTAGGTGCCGGGTCGATCATATTTCTGATTGGCGCTGTAGTCTACATTGTGAATCTTCTAATTGGTCTCAGCCGACGAGGGAAGTCTCTGCCTGTCGATGGAGTTGGGCTGATGGTGCTGGGTATCGGATTAGCCCTACTCTTAAAGTGGTGACAGCGAATACGGGATGTTCGGCGGCACCCGAAAGAGCGAGCGCAAACTCCCAGTACGAAAAGGCAGCATGGGCGGGACTACACCGCCGGCATCGTAACCAGAGCCCGCGCTAAATCGTGCGATGGAGGCCAACGAAGAACCTCCATCGCGGAAGCCTGGGGCAAGGTATTGAAACTGGAAGATTGCTCGGGGTTCACTCGGGCGTCGGGTCTGTCGATATGAACGGACGTATTCTACTTATCTGTGCCTGGCTAGTAGCTTCGGTTTGCGCTTGTGGGCGAACGTCTCAAAAGTCGTCGGCGCGGACCCAGCAGCCCGTGCCAAGCCAGTCGCAGTTTCGTTGTGAAGGTAAGACACGCTGTACTGAGATGTCGTCATGTGAAGAAGCTACCTTCTACATCCAAAATTGTCCCGGAACAGAAATGGACGGCGACGGGGATGGAGTCCCTTGTGAATCCCAGTGGTGTGGTGGTCGTTAGGCCCACCCAGGGGTACAAGCCGAATGATGAATTAGATGATTTAGCGTTCCGACTTCATCATTGTTTGTCGCGCCGCCGCGTCAACTCGTACGTTTTCGGTAGATGCGTGGGCGAGCCGCTGAGCGCAGAGTTAGGCGGCTGTTGAATCTTCGGAGAATTGGAACTAAACAGGAGTCGAGCCGTCTAATATCATGTAACCTTGAATCTTAGAGGGCAAATTTGATATGCGCCGCTTAACTCTACGCATCATCGTTGCAGTCATCACGTTTATCATTGGCATGGTCGCTGCTTCGTTATGGTTAATTCAGTATCGTTCGGTGCCTGCCTCTAAATCATCTGAAGAACATCATCCCCAATCAGTCACCGTTAAATCGCCTGCCGATAGAATTACTCAGGACCGGGATTTATCTCTATATGAGCGAGGAGGTAAATTCGGTTGCGGTGGCGTCATGCTCAAGTCTGAGGTTGCGCGCTGTCGTGCCGCTATCGCGCGGGCGCGAGCTTTCATTTGGAAGCACTGGCAGGAACAAAAGCGAGGCTATGTTATTGTCAGCTTAGGTTCTGATGATGCCGAAAGTGATTCCCACATCTTTGTCGAGCCTGATGAAAGTGGCGCTTGGCACGTTGTCCGGCGAATACAAAGAGTCTTTGCGATGGAGCATTCTGGAGAAATTGACGATGTGCCGGATATAGACTCAATTGAGCAAAGGCAAGCGGGTAAATACGATGTTGAACCTGCGGGGACTGTCATATTGGTATTTAGAGACAGGGACGGAAAAGAGATTGATATCTTATGATTTCTCAAATGACCTCTTTCCTTCAGCTTGAAGGCAAAGGGACCTGACTTACAAGAAATGCCCGTGTTGCCAAGAGACCGCCCAACTTATTCAACCGGACTCGCCGTTAGGTCGCCTTTCATCATCCATATTAATGGCTCGCTGGTTAATTCGGACGTTGTTCTTCTCCGAGTTTGAGACGGACGAACATGCAGACATCAAACAAAACTTCGATTCGGCTCTTCCTGCTTTCCTTCGCTCTGGTGTTCTACGGCACGGGCGCGTCCTTTTTGGAAAGCTTCGTCAACTACCCCACGTGGCGTCTGATCGGCGTGAACGAGTTCCGTGCATATCACCAGGCTATCAGCCCGTTGGTCATAGGCTATATGGTGATTCCGATGCTC
>JAVHWA010000118.1:0-18809 GCA_032160165.1 Acidobacteriota bacterium | reverse complement strand
CGAAACCCATGGCTTCGACTTCCCTTGCGAATTGGGCGTCCACTTTGAAGATGCGCGCCTTAACCAGATCCTCCAGATCAAGATTGTCGAATCCAATCGATTTCAGCTCGCTGATGAATGCCGGCGTGACCTTGAAGATCGTGGCTTTGAATACATCCTCCAGCGACAGCTGAGTGAAGCCAGCCGCTTTTAGATCATCAATGGCTCGTGTCCTTACGTCGAGCATGGCGGAAGTTACCAACTTCTCTTCGCCTAGGTTGTCATAACCGCGGCTTCGCATTTCGGAGATGAAGGTTTGGCTGGGTACGAGTGTCCAAAAGCCGGCCCCCTTGCCGTTAGCGAATGATCCTTCGAATTCGAACGTTCCGGCTTCCCGTACCAGTCGAAACTTTACGTAGGACTTGCCCGCCAGCGCCTGCTCTCGTGATAACCCAGCAAGCTCGGAAAGCGAAATATCGAAGCCCATGTTATTCGAATGACCGTCCCGCTTGCGGCTCAGTGAAAGTTGGATTTTGTCGTTCTTATCAATCGGGTATTCCGCGGTCCACACACCTGTGATCGCCCCCTGCGCTGACGTCTGCGCTGCCGGAGAGGAATAGGAACTGGCTGTGAATATGCTGAGCGCAAAAAGTCCGACGATCAGGGACACGCTCAGAACCTGCAGCCAGCTGCGCGGTCGAGACTGTTTCACATCGATTTCGGTAACTCTCATGATGACTCTCCTGGATTTTGCGGTTGCGGGAACTAAGGCTTATGCTATCGGTCGATTTCAGCCGATCTTATGCCATCCGATGCCTTCTCTACTTCGATAACACCGCCACGGAACCCTTTGTGGCACTAATTTCCCGGAACCCGCCAGGGCACTTTCTATCCCGTCGCATACCGCGCATAGACTGTTTTCAGCTTCTCCAGAAAATCGCGTCGATCGACAAGGTAATGGAGTTTCACTGCGCCTTCCCCTGCTGTCAGATGTTCTATCAGCTTTTCCAGGACATCGAATCGATCGCCATCGGTAATGCCCTGTGCGAGAAGATGTCCGCTGTAGCGTAGTCGGCGCACGAGCTCGACCAGCGTCAGGCGGCCTTCGAAGGTGCGGCCGCCATGTTTGTGCGAGCGACTGACCAGGTACTGAATGAAGAGCGCGTCGTTATAAAGCACGGGCGCAAGAAACAAGCGGTTCCCTTCCCGTTCCCATCCCCCTTCCAGCCGTTGCGATCGTCGTATGGCGCGCAGGCCCTCGAAGACTTCGCTCCAGGGCGACTTTGGCTCGACCCTTTCAAGAAAGGCACGAGTCACATCTATCAGCCACCCGTCCTCTTCAAAGTCCAGGTTTCGCCCCATCGTTTCCAGCCACTCGAAAAGAAGAGTGCGGCGGTCCGACTTGGCCTGAATGATTTGGAATTGCTCTTCTGACCTGGGAAGGCGTTTGATCAATGCTCTGCGGGCGGCGTCGGTTGTCTTGCCCCCTTCGATTCGATAGGTATCAAAGCGCGCGTGCCATCGCTTTGCCGCATTGCAGTGAGGGCAGCGAGGATTCTTCTCGTCACTGTCGAAATATGGCCGAGCGGCCACGGGCGTTGTCAGTTCATGCACGCTGGGCGAATGTCGTTTGATTTCAGAGTAGGCCGTTCGAGGAGCGAGTCCGAGTTGTTTGGTGAAGATGTCGAAGATACAGGCCAGACAAACGAGAGTCGTGTACTCGCTTACCGTGCTCGGTGGGAACTCGGAAACGTCCAGTTCGCGTGATTTCGCTGCGGCGGGCATCTTCGGTCTAAACTATGGATACCAGCGCGGGACTTAAACTTTCATCTGTGTGGCCCACGACCAGATCCAGTTCGGCCTCGATGTCGCCAACACCTGAACCGAGGCTCTTAAAGTCAAAGAGATTGGGATCGAGAAGATGAGTGGGCACGGCGTTTCCCAGTGCCGTTAGCATCGAGCTGCGGATGTTGGGAATTTCCTTCTCCAGCTCCTCGATCAGGTTCTTCATCCGCACCCGCTTCAGGTTCGGCTGCGACCCGCAAAGATCACAGGGGATGATCGGGAAATCCATTTCAGCTGCATATGCGGCGATGTCAGTCTCACGACAATATGAGAGCGGGCGGATGACGGTGTTCCGCCCATCGTTCGAGCGAAGGACAGGCGGCATCGCCTTGAGAGTTCCGACGAAGAAGAGGTTCAGCAGAAAGGTAGTGATGATGTCGTCCGCGTGATGACCCAACGCGATCTTTGTACAGCGCTCCTCGACCGCCACGTTATATAGAATGCCGCGTCGAAGTCGCGAGCAGACGGCGCAGAAAGTTTTCCCTTCGGGCACCAGTCGTTTCACGATCGAATAGGTGTCCTGTTCGATAATGCGAAACCGGATTCCACGGCTGCGCAGATAATCAGGAAGAATGTGAGCGGGAAAATTAGGTTGTTTCTGATCGAGATTGACGGCCAGAATCTCAAATCGGACAGGCGCTCGGTCGCGAACGTCCGTCAACAGATCGAGCAGGGTATAGCTGTCCTTGCCACCTGAGAGACAGACCATCACGCGATCGCCGTCTTCGATCATCGCGAAATCGCTGATGGCCTCGCCCATTCTGCGGAGCAGTCTTGTTCTGATCTTACTTTCCACAAACATTCCTGATTGCGCTCGTGCGTCTCTCTCGACCGGTACCCTCAGAATGCCATGTCCAGCGAGTCATTGACAACCGTCAACCACCTTGTGCGAGCGCTTGACAGGCCAACGGGAGTAACGGACAATTCGTCCCGTTAGTGTCAGCAAATGCTGTCTCGCCGGCTTTACAATCAACCGACAATTGCGGGCGTAATTAGATTTTAGAAGTGCGTGGGCGCATACTGCGTGCAATGTGCGTAACCGCGCGAACAATATCAGCGTGTTGACACGCTTGGAGGCAAGTTGCCTCGTGTCCCCATCCGATTTTGAGGTGAATAATGTCATACTTAAGGAAGCTTCCATTCCTCTTCCTGTTTCTCGCATTTCCCGTGGCCGTGGCCTTTGCCGCGGGTGGAGATGTTACCGGCACTGTGACTGACCCGAAAGGTGCTGTGGTTGTTGGCGCAACCGTCACGGTTCTCGATGCCGCAGGTAAGCAAGCGCACGCCCCAGTCAAGACCAATAATCAAGGCAAGTATCAGATCGACAGATTGCCTGCGGGCTCGTATGTCGTAATCGTCAGCTCGGCCGGGTTTAAGGAGATGCGAGTCGAGAACGTTCTCGTCGTCGACAGCAAAACCGTCTCGGCAGACGTCCGATTGGAGATAGCGGCGCTCGAAGGAGGCACGGTCGAGATCACCGCCGGCGGACTAAAGCCCAATGCCGATCCCACGTACCAAAAGCTTCGGCAACAAGCCGACAGCGCTCAGGACTTCACTGGAGAATACGCTACCGTCAATAACTTTGTTTTCAAGCGCGACGCGGCGACCTTCACTTTACGTTCGGGCGAATTATATTTCCTTCCACCTATCGATGGCCGCGTCACCGGCGCAATATTCGTCGGCGACGGCGAGTTTAGCTTGACCCCTCCCGTCGATTACGAAAAACGGAGCCTGGCTCTATTCACCGGCGAGCCAACGATCACAGAACAGTTCACGAAACTTACACTGCGCTTCACCGACAAAACCTACGACGAGATCAAAGCTTCGTCGCAGGCGCGAATCGCGCGAAGCGGCCCGCAGGCGGCGCGGGCACGCGATATCTATCGCGACAATCAGGAGCTGCTTCGCAAAGAGTTGCGGACGAACGTGGAGCTGCGCACACTGATCGACCTCTACACGCCACAGCGTCCGGGGTTCCTGATCGCCTTCATCGGAGGCAAGCGGTTCGAGAAACTGGTCTTCCAGATCGATCCGCTGGGAATTCCAGAGGTCTCGCCCGAAGAGGTCCTACTCTCCAGTTATGGCGAGACAGACGGTGGATTGTGGACCGCCTTTCACCTTAGCGACGAGTACATAAAAAACACAGCTTCGAGCGATGAAGATCATCGCATCTTCGATATCACGCATCACCAAATTGACGGCGCGATCAACGGAACGAAGATAGCTGCTTCAGACGTCGTCACTTTTCGCGCACTGGTCAACGGAACACGTGTCCTGCCCTTCGATCTGTTTCGATCGTTACGTGTCAATCGCGTCCGCGACGAACAGGGCCGCGACCTTCAGTTCATACAGGAGGGGAAGAGCAGTGACTCGGACTTTGCAATCATATGGCCCGAGCAGCTCGAACCTGGCAAGGATTACAAGGTAACCGTCGAGTATGCAGGCGGCGATGCGCTGGCTGACCTCGGTGGGGGTAACTTCTTCCTGATCCCAAGACTGACGTGGTATCCGAACAACAAAGGAACGTCTTTTGGGGACCGAGCCCGCTTCGACATGACTTTCCATTACCCGAAGAGCAAGGATTTAATCGGGACGGGAGCCCTCGCTTCGCCTCTGGAGATCGAAGGTGGATACACGGTCGCGAAGTGGTCGAGCGGCGATATGGAGTTGGCAGTCGCTGGTTTCAATTACGGCAATTTCAAAAAGAAAATTGTTCAGGACAAGGAAAGCGGTTACCAGATAGAGTTCTACGGCAACGAGTCGCTGCCGAGCTTCATGGAAGGCGCCGCAGAAGTTGGCTCGATGTCCACCACCCAGATGGCTGATTCGGCTATTGCGGATGCCGAGAACTCTACGCGAATCTACAACGCATATTTCGGCAGAATGCCATTCTCACGAGTAGCAATGACACAGCAACCAGCGGCGAACTTCGGGCAGGCATGGCCAACGCTTGTCTATATGCCGTTCACAGCCTTCATGGATTCGACACAGCGATATTTGGCGAGTGGCGGGAATATTCGATCCGCCACCTCCGACTTCTTCCAATACGTTGGTCCTCATGAAGTCGCGCACCAATGGTGGGGTCACGCCGTCGGTTGGAAATCGTATCGCGATCAATGGATGAGCGAAGGCTTTGCCGAATTCTCAACCTCACTCTATGTACAGATCACCAGAGGCAACTCGAAGTTCACAGAATTCTGGGAAGCCCAACGAAAACTGATCACCGTGTCGCGCCCGCAGACGCGAGATCGCAAGCCCTATACGGTCGGCCCGGTGACTCAGGGTTATCGACTCAACAGCGGTAAGACCGGCAATGTCGCTCGCTTTATGATCTATCCGAAGGGCGCATACATCCTGCACATGCTGCGCATGATGATGTACGACCAGCGCGGCGGCGGCGACAAGAAGTTCATCGCCATGATGAGCGACTTTATCAAGACACACTTCAACAAGGACGTTTCCACTGAAGACTTCAAACGCATCGTGGAAAAACACATGACTCCCCAGATGGACGTAGACAAGAGCGGGCGCATGGATTGGTTTTTCAATCAGTGGGTCTACGGCGTCGAAGTTCCTGCCTATCGAATGGATTATTCGATTGCAGGCTCCGCCGATGGCAAGGCTGTGATCAACGCAACCATCACGCAGTCTGGAGTCTCGAAGGATTTTTTCATGCTGGTGCCCGTTTACGCCGACTTTGGCAAAGGTTGGGTCCGGCTCGGTTCGGCGATGATCAGCGGAAATTCATCGACCGAGCTCAAGGACCTGAAGGTCCCGGAAGTGCCTAAAAGGCTGGCCCTTGCTGTCATGAACGACGTGCTGGCCACCAGCATCGAGAACAACAGACGATAGGAGGCAGGGGCGCAGGGGGCAGGACGCAGGACGCAGGACGCAGGGGCAGGGGGCAGGACGCAGGGGCAGGAGGCGGGCGATGCGTAAACACCCCAACCGGATTTGGTTCTGGTAGAGTCGTTTGATCCTGCGTCCTGCTGCCTGCTCCTGCCTCCTGCCCCTGCCTCCTGCTCTTGCCACCTGCCTCCTGATCCCGCTTCCCGATTTTCCCCTTGCCAGCCTCGCCCTGTTTCTCTATGATGTGCAGGCAACGACATCTAGCGTCGGCTCTTTACCAAAGCAAACATCGCCAAGTCTAGCCATCACTAGCTAGGTTTTTCCGAATCGCACTCGACATCGCGTATTCTCTCCGCCTCGTCAGGCACCACCGTCACCTGTGAGCGCTCCTGGGGTGACATTTCTAGTTGGAGGTTTCTGTTATGCTCAGAATGGGTAAGAACACTAAAGACCAAACGGAAAGCGAACAAACTACGGACAGCCAGACAACTCAGTACAACGCATCGCGCAGCTACGCACCGTCTTATCAGGCTCCGGACACGCAATATCGTCCGCAGGTCGATACCAGTTCGCCGGCGCGCGCGGTAACTGAGAGCGAGTCTCTGGCCCGAGATATTAAAGAGGGTCTCCTGAGCGGCTTTGTCGGCAACGGCACGATGCTGACGGGCGAAGCTTCCTTCAAAGGAATGCTGCGGGTCGATGGTCACCTTTCCGGACAAGTAAAATCCGAGGGCGGAACGCTGATCGTCGGCAACAACGGGCAAGTCGATGCGGATATCGAAGTCGCGGTCGCCACCATTCACGGGACGGTCAATGGAGATATCATCGCCAGCCAGCGTCTCGAGCTCGGCAGAGCAGCCAAGGTCAACGGCAACATCCAGACACCTTCGCTGGTGATCGAACAGGGCGCCGTCTTCGAAGGCAGTTGTAGAATGGTGCAGCTGAAAACCGCGATGGAGAAACAGCGTGAAGACCGGGCGCACATCGAGCTCAGCGCGCTGGATACAACCAGCATGGAACCTATAACAGACAGTGCTCCTGAAACCTCAGACTATTCCGACCTGTCCGAAGTGGCAAGCTAGGCACGATCCTGTAACATGAGAGAAGGCGCCGCGAGAGATCGTGGCGCCTTTTTTTGTCGGCAAGGTAAGCGCGGTTCTAAATTTCATTCACACCTCGCTTCAGCGAGGTGTTTCGTGAACCGAAGAAAACATCAGCCGTTTTAACGGCTTCAACTGGAAACCGTTAAAACGGTTGCTGTGCGAGATCCACTGCGCAATCACCTCGCTGAAGCGAGGTGTGAATGAGAGGTGACTTCGCGGACAAACTCTTTCGTGTTCACGAGCCACGAAACGTTCTCATCTGCTAAACTCAAATGGAATCTGATAAGCTTCAAGGGTAGCCACCGCAATGACCTCTTCCCCATCCAACAACGGAAACGCCCAGCGCAATCTGACTGTTGTCCGGGCCGCGTGCCCGCATGATTGTCCCGACACGTGCGCCATGCTTGTCACTGTAGAGGGCGGACGCGCGGTGCGAGTCGCCGGCGATCCTGACCATCCGTTCACACGCGGCTTTCTCTGCACCAAGGTTGCCAACTACGACCAGAGGACGCATAGCCCCGATCGCGTTCATACCTGCCTACGCCGCACCGGGCCAAAGGGCGAAGCTCGCTTTCAGCCAATCAGCTGGGACGAAGCGCTGGATGAAATCACCGCCCGATTCAAATCACTTGCAGAATCGAGCGAAGGGGCAGAAACAATTCTTCCTTACAGCTATTGCGGCACGATGGGGCTCGTTCAGTCGCAGTCGATGGATCGCCGCTTCTTTCATCGACTCGGCGCTTCACAGCTTGATCGCACTATCTGCGCGACGGCGGGATCCGCGGGCTACAAGGCCACCATCGGCGCCAGCATTGGGACAGATCCGGAGCGATTCCACGACGCGAAACTCATTTTGATTTGGGGATCGAACACCATCAGCTCGAACGTGCATCTTTGGCCGGAGATCCTTGAGGCAAAATCTAACGGCGCGCGTTTGATCAGCATCGATCCGCGACGGACTCGCACATCAGACCAATGCGACGAACACATCGCGCCGTTGCCGGGTACGGACGCTGCGTTGGCCCTGGGGATGATGAATGTCATCTTTGCCGAAGGTCTGGAGGACGGTGATTACCTCGAGCGTTACACGATCGGCGCCGAGCGCCTGCGGTCCCGCGCGGATGAGTATCCGCCGGAACGCGTGGCGGTGATTTGCGGACTGGACGTTGAAACTATAAAACGTCTGGCGCGTCTCTACGGAACGATTAAACCTTCAGTTATTCGAATTAACTACGGGCTTCAGCGTCATGCCGGCGGCGGGATGGCCGTGCGCACGGTTTCCTGTTTGCCCGCGATCATAGGTGCGTGGCGCGACCCCGCCGGGGGCATTTTGCTTTCGACCAGCGGTACGTTCCCGCTCAACTATCCAATACTCGAGCGGCCAGACCTGATGCCTGCGCCCGTGCCGCGGACACTCAATATGTCCCTGCTTGGCGACGTCCTCACAGGAACGGCGGCTCCACCAGTTCGCGCGCTATACGTTTACAATTCGAACCCCGCCGCGGTAGCACCCGATCAGGCGAAGGTGCTCGAAGGTCTGATGCGCGACGATTTGTTCACCGTCGTTCACGAACAGTTCATGACCGACACAACCGATTACGCGGACATCGTATTGCCCGCCACGACGCAGTTGGAGCACTTCGACCTGCATAAGGCATACGGACATCTTTACCTGGTGCTCAACGAGCGCGCGATAGAGCCGCTGCATGAGGCAAAGTGCAATTCCGAAGTCTTTCGTCTATTGGCGACGCGAATGGGTTTTGAAGAGGACTGTTTCAGGGATTCTGATGAGGACATAGCAAGACAGGCGATCGATTCGCCACACCCGGCATTGAAGGGAATCACGCTCGAAGGCCTGCGCGAACAGGGTTGGATGCGTCTCAACCTTTCCCATACCTTCGCCCCATTCACCGAGGGCAACTTTCCTACGCCTTCGGGAAAGTGCGAGCTCTTCTCTGAGACGCTGGAGGCGCAGGGCCTACCCGGCGTTCCCGACTTCACACCTCCGAACGAATCAATACAGAGCGCTCCAAAGTTATCCGAGAGTTTTCCTCTCGCGCTAATCAGCCCGGCTGCGCACGCTTTTCTAAATTCGAGCTTTGCAAATCTGCCGAAGCAGTTAAGGCAGGAACTGCACCCCTTCGTGGAAATCCATCCCACCGACGCCGACGCTCGCGGCATCAGGGAAGGCGAAGCGGTTCGCGCTTACAATGATCGCGGGTCGTGCATTCTCTCGGCGATAGTCACGACGCGGGCGCGCCCCGGTGTAGTCATCTCGCCATCGGTCTGGTGGAACAAGTTCTCACCGGGGAATACGAACATTAATCAACTGACGTCGCAGACTCTCACCGATATGGGCCGTGGTGCGACGTTTTACGATGCGCTGATAGAGATTGAGCGCCTCGGTGAAGATGGTTCCAACGGACAGGCTCAGGGCTTAGTGTTCGGATGACGCGAAGATAACTGCTCCTACCGCGATAAACGCGGCGACTCCAAGCCCAATTCCCAGTGCAAGATTCTTTCCCTTGGAAAGTCCGCGGTTGTCCTCGACTTTGAGCACATCGCTGTAAAGGATCGACGTTACGTCGCCGCTCTGCTTGTTGCGCACGGTGAAGTCGTTCGCTCCGGCTTGCGCGATGAAGCCTTTGACCTTTGTGCCGCTCTTCATCCTGACCGTGACCTTGGCTTTCTCGCCGATGCCGATCCTCGCGACCTTCTTCTGAATCTTCGAAGCGGCGTCATCGGTCGTTTGTGAAACCCTTGCCGGTCCGGCGTGAGCACCGACCCCAACCAGGCCAATCAGCAATATGGATATGAGTGTTTTGAACATGGAATGTCTGCTCCTGGGATTGTTTTATAGCATAGCGTGCGGCAAGTGGCAGCACGATTTGGTAGTGGTGTCCGACAAGCTTCAGCTTGTCGCCGCGCTGCGACAAATTAAAAGTTTGTCGGACGCTCTAGTCATTAAGGGAAGCGAAGACCGCAACGATCACGAGTAGAAACGCGCCCGCTCCGATGCCGATGCCGAGAGCTAGATTCCTGGCGGTCGAGTGGCCGCCATTGGCTTCGACCTTCAAAACGTCATTGTAAGTGATCGTGGTCGGATCGCCTGTTTGATTATTGCGCACGGTAAAATCATTTGCGCCAGCCTGGGATACGAAACCCTTGAGCTTTGTGCCATTCTTCATGCGGACCGTGACTTTGGCTTTGTCGCCAACGCCCATTTTCGCGACCTTCAATCGGACTTTCTCGATAGCATTCGCGTCATCATTCGACTGTGAGGCAATTGCCGGGACTGAGTTCACACCCACCACAATCAGGCCAATTAGAAATACGGATAACAGTGTTCTTAACATTTAGTCGCTCCTGAGAATCAATTTTGGACTTACTTCGCCGCAGCCTTACAGCAAGATTTGCGCCACAGTCATGCGGGCGGTCGCCCGACCGTAGGGGAGGGCCTTGGTCGCATCCTTAAACGCAGAGTTCGCAGAGGGCGCAGAGGCTGAATCATGAATTCTGAGTATTGAGTTTTGAATTTCGAGAACGATGAAAGCTGTCTTCAATTCAACATTCAGAATTCAGAATTCAGACTTTTTCTCTATTCTGTGCGCTCTCCGTCCTCTGTGGTTCAAATCCTCGCTGACGACTCGGGGGCTCTCCCTTACCGTCGGACTACTGATGGAGGCCGGGGCGATACGCTGCCATAGTAATCGGACAGATGACGTGCGTTTCGGCAATGATCTACTTGACACAAGGTAGATGCCTGCCGGAAACTGGCAGAAATGATTCTGACACCTGTCGGAATACAAATCCTGTCGGTAAAGGTGGACTTCTCTTGAACGAGTTCGTTACTTGGGGATTGCCAATTTTCGCTGGACTGGCCCTGATCGCGCTCAGTTACAACCAGCTCCAAACTATTTCTCGTAGTGCGGACTATTTGATAGCTCAATTCTGGTTTGCCCTCGGGGTGCTAGTGATTCTTGCTCGGTTCATCTATTGGGCGATCTTTAGCACTCGCGGGCTTACCGTTCGCATTACAGTTTCCGCTGCTGTTGGTTTAGCGCTTGTTGGGCTCACCTTCGACGCATTTCGTTCTATTAACCACAAGCGCGAACGTTGGGTTCAAGCTAGCCAAGCTAGCCAAGCTAAAAGCGATCCGTTGCCTTTACCTCCGGCGTCACCAGAGCAGCTCCCCTTAGGATTACCCGCTGCTGTTGAGCCGAAAGCTACAAAGCCTGAAACCGAAATAAGGCCGTCCCCGGCTGGACCTAACTTAGTTTTTAAGAAACCGAGAATTGTTCGAGTCTTAGCCAAGAGGCAAACAGGGCAACTACACGAGATCGAATCGGGAAGCCCCTTTGCCGTCGTGGATATCAAGAACGACGCGAATGTTGGGTTCGATGTTATTGCTGCTGACGTAAGAGCGGTCATCAATTTTGAAGAGATTGGAGGATCGCGCGAAATCCCAATTCCGGACGGCACATGGCTAGCGGAGTCTAAAAATTACGCTCATTTCAGACTAGGCGAAACCAAGACGTTAGTAATTGCTGGCTTCATCGAAAAGGTATTGGCTGTTGAACTAAAATATAGACTTGCCCGAGGCCTACATCACATCTCGGAGCGTATCTATCACGAGTTACCTGGGCGTGAATACAAGGCGGATGTTCAGCTTTTCGCAAACTACCCGCGCAAGATGGTAGGCCAGCGCGAATACAGAGTCAGAACTCAGCCTGAATTACAGATCGAGGAACTCAGAAATCTAACTGAGGATGAAATACTCGAACGATTAGCAGAGTTACAGCATGAAGGCGCTAACATTTTGAGGAAACTTGAAAACCATCATGTGTTAGTTCCTTATCAAGCTGAGGCCGAACGGTGGGCTGAAAAAGTGGAGATATTCCTCATGGGTAACGGGAAGAAGACTTACGCGCTAAGGTTCAACAATTCGCTATCGACTCATCAATACCCGAGTCCCGCGACAGGAACTACACGCGGGTTATTCGATTGGCTATATACGAGGCTCATGCGCCTAGACGAGTTCGTTCGAGAATTAGGAACAGTTAAACCACCACCGCTTTCGTAAGTTCCTTGTACTCAAGTTGAGACGCAGCCATGAGTCTCATCAGAGTGTCGCGGAACAGAAACGGGTTCTGACGGTTATTGAATCGAAACTCTAGTTCGTCAAGGTAACGGTCGAGATGCTTAACGCTAACATGATGGTAAGAGCCGATAACAGACCTTTTGAAGAGCGCCCAAACGTTGTCGAGCGTGTTGGTGTGAGCGATGCCCCGAACGTACTCACCATCACTATGATTAACGGTGACGTGAAGCGTGTTCTCGTCTTCGATGCCCTCATAGCCGCGATGCTCATCAGTCATTATCACACTCGTCTCGTCCGCCAGTTTGGCGCGAATAAAAGCGTGCAGGATTTCTTTTGTCGCTGGCTTCTGACCCACTTCAACTCTAAGTTTGCCCCCGCGTTGAATCGCGCCCAGAACCATAGTCTTGTTGTCGTAGTAGTTTGCCGTCTTCGGCAGCTTCGCAAGTTTGCTGCGATGCATGTTCTTCGGCTTGCCGCCAAGGTATGTCTCGTCGCATTCCACGATGCCAGACAGAAGCGAGCAGTCCGCATCCTTAACCGCTTCTCTGATGCGGTGGCACAGATGCCAAGCGGTCTTGTAAGCGACTTTCAAGGTTCTCTTGAGTTGAAGGGCAGACATTCCCTTTTTGGACTCA
This sequence comes from Acidobacteriota bacterium, assembly GCA_032160165.1. Taxonomy (GTDB): domain Bacteria; phylum Acidobacteriota; class Blastocatellia; order Pyrinomonadales; family Pyrinomonadaceae; genus QHXM01. The sequence continues at coordinate 6,297 of JAVHWA010000118.1, read as the reverse complement.
GACAGGAGATAGATGGCCGCGAACCATTTCATCAAGGGCAAGTGGGAATCATGGAAGATCGTTCCCGCAGTCACGGAGAAATGATATTTGCACGCATCGCACGCAAACTGGTTGCGCTTGTAGATTCTGGAAATCTTGTCGCTGTCGCATCGGACGCAGCGAACGCCTTCGGGCCAGCGTAGCTTCTCAAGATAGATTCGGCACTTCTCGTCATTGCCGAACTTCTCAAACAAGGTGACGAGATCCATTTCGGATTTGACGGGCCTGGCTTTTGGCGCTCTTGAGGTAACAGACATTGGAGACTCCTATGCAGCAAAAAGATGACAGTCGGACAGAAGTGAAACATCCGAGCGAGATGACGACAGACGAAGCTTTGGATTACGTGTTTGCGCCTGAGATCGCAGACGCGCTACGGAAAGAAGCGATGAAGGGCGACGAACCGGAAGAGCCTGAATCGTGATATTCGCTAACATGCCCGCAACTATACAGTACGGGCCGACCTTGTGTCAAGTAGATAATTACCTGCGTTTCCGACAAAGGAGTCCCGCACGAAAGTTCACGGGTTCCAATTTGGAGGGTTGCCGATCCAATGGCCAGACGCCCGATCCCTTGACATTCCAATGGCCTCTCATCGATATATAACAAACTCGCAGAGTGTGTCGGGTCGCGCTCAAGATGCTATTATGCGTCTGCAAGTCATCCCCCAACATTTCATGATTCAACCCAGGCAAATGAAGACTTCCGGATTTCTGGCGATCTCCTCGCGTGACCGCATGGTCACACTCGTGGCTGTGTCTTTAATGGTCTTCGGACTAACGATCAGAGCGGATGCCCAGAACGCCGCTCGACCAACTTCTCCCACGCCGGCGCGGCCGGTTCCTGCGGACGTGATGCTGCGAATCGTACGGGCGGAAGACGAACGGCGCTGGGACGATGAACTCGGTCTGATGCTCTTCGATAAGGAACCGCGCGTGCGCGAACGCTCCGCTCTGGCCGCGGGACGCATAGGGGACGAGCGCTCGGTGGCTTCACTGGTCTCGTTGATCCAAACGGACAGAGAACCCAGCGTCCGAGCGATCGCCGCCTTCGCGCTGGGCGAAACAGAATCCGCCCTGGGTTTGATCGCGCTCTCTGAAGTCGCGCAGAAACCAAGAGAGACAAGTGAAGTCAGGGCACGCGCGATCGAGGCATTGGGAAAGATAGTGGCTGCGATGCCTAAGTCAGAGGAAGCGCGGAGTCTCGCCGCCGGCGAAGTCATCCTCAGAACACTCACCAATGAAATGGAGCGCAGCCCTAAGAGTCGTGATGTAATTCTTTTGGGGCTAACCGCAGCGTTACGGGCCCGCCCGGCAAATGCAGGCCTAACTGTCGCTAAATTTCTTTCATCAACAGACCCTCGGGTCCGCGCGGACGCGGCCAATACTCTGGCGCGCCTTAAGGTGAAAGAAGCAAACGTGCAATTACGATCGATTCTGGCGGCCGACAACGAGCCAGTGGTTCGAGCCAACGCCGCCCGAGCGCTCGGCGTTGCAGAAGACGTGGCCTCGCTCGATGCGCTTTCCGCGCGCGTATCCGACGATACTGACGAGCGAGTGCGAGTCAGCGCTATCCGTGCGCTTGGCTCTTTGAAAGATCCTCGTGCAGCGCCGGCGCTTCTGCAGCGGGCCGCCACGCTGACACCCGGGTATCGTGCTGCCAAAGCGAACGGCAGCGCGCACCCTCGCGAGACCAACGAACTTCTCGAGATAGCGACCTCGCTCGGTCGCCTACTGCCAAATTCAAATGACGAGCGCGCCACCACCTGGCTGCGCACGGTGCGCGAGACTGAGCAAACTGCTCCCGAAATTGAGATGGCCTTCGCTCGAATCGCTCCGTTCACTTACCAGCGCGAACGCCCCTTCAACCGATTGTCCGACGAAAAGGTCCGAGCAGATACGTTTAGAGACTGGCGCCGTGTTTCTGCCATCGCTCAGGGCCTGGCTGAGATAGCCGGCGTCACGGCGGCAACAGCGGGCAGCGGTATCGTGGGGCTACAGGCCAACGCGCAGATTACGTTGCAGTCCTGGCTCGACGATCCAAAACTACCGGCGCTTGCCGCGCCCGATGTACTGAATGCGCTTGCTGCGTTCAAGGCCAACGATCTTGAGCAGGTCCTTCGAAAACAGATGGGCGCCAGGGACGTCATAGTGCGGTCGACTGCCGCGTCTCTGCTCGGCGAGCTCGCTCCAAATGAAACGAATGCGAGAATACTTGCCGACGCTCTACCCGTGGCCGTGCGCGACGAGTTGAACGACGCCGCGCTTGCGATCCTTGACTCTCTCGCTAAGCAGAAGTCCGCGGCAGCGACGGAAGCGATCAAGTCGCTGCTGAACTCACAGGATTATCTGGTGCGTCGTCGCGCAATTGCAATTCTCAAGGCCGGTGGTTCGGGTGGCTTCACCGAGCCGGTCAGCATATACGCCTCGCGCAACACGGCGACAGACTACGCGCGCGCTCTAGGACGACTGGGAAAAAATGTGCGCGCGGTGATCAGCACCAGCAAGGGAGCGTTTACAATTGAGCTGTTGCCTGACGAGGCGCCTTTGAACGTAGACAATTTTGTTCAGCTGGCTCAGGGCGGCTATTTCAACAACATTACTTTTCATCGGGTGGTGCCCAACTTTGTCATTCAGGGAGGCGATCCGCGCGGTGACGGAAACGGCGGGCCGGGCTATCAGATTCGTTGCGAGATAAACGAGGTCTCGTTTGATCGTGGCGCGGTTGGGATGGCCCTTTCAGGCAAAGACACAGGGGGCTCGCAGTGGTTCGTGACGCACAGCCCACAGCCTCATCTGGACGGCGGTTATACGGTTTTCGGGCGCGTCGTCAGCGGCATGGACGTGGTTGACCGCATCTCACGCGGCGATGTAATTCGCAGCATAAACGTAACCGAGACCGCGATTCCGGCATCCAAGCCCGAGAAAGTAACTCCCGGCGACGGTAAGAAGAAGCGTGCGACAAAGAGTTGATTAGAATTATCCGACACTTTGCGATGAATAAGCTGACCGTGCTCTTAGTCGCGTTGATCCTGACCGCGGCATTGGGCACTCAAGGCCGGCTCTCTGCGCAAACTCCATCGGCGCCTGCGCAGCCGCCAACTCCGCCGGCCGAACACACGCGCTACCGAATTAACCTTCAAATTGATTTCGATCAACGTTCCTACACAGGCACCGAACGAGTGCGTTGGGTGAATGGCGAAGAGCGGCCTGCGTCGCTTCTGTTCTTCCACCTCTACGCAAATCTTCGCCCCGCTTCGCTGCGCGGTCCTTCTCCCGCGCCCGGCGCCGAAGGACCTCATATCGAAGTCAGCGAGGTGCGCCTTGCGGGAGCGGGAACGCCACTCGCCTTCTCTCTGGAAGACCAGGGTACTGTGCTTCGGGTAAGCCTCAAAGAAGCCGTCGCCGCCAATTCCTCGGTCGAAATCGAAATTAAATTTAAGGGAAGCGTTCCTGAAATCGATCCTGAAGAAACAGGGCTGGTCGTTCATGTTCTTCAGCAGGTCGGGGCCGCACTCCGAAGCGAGCGCGAGATGCGACAACCGCGCGACGTGAACTATAGATGTCACGGCGTGATGTTACTTGGGACCGGGTACCCGGTGCTTGCGGCGCGAGACGGCGAAGATTGGCAGCGAAAGGTTGAAAGCTCAATCGGCGACACCGTCTTTGCCGAAACATCGGATTACGAAGTCAGCATCGACGCACCCGCGGACGTTGCGTTGTTTACGTCCGCTCCCGCTGTCGATACCTCCACCAGGAGCGAGCGCAGCGGAAACGTCGTGCGTGAGTTTTCTGGACAGAACCTACGCGACTTCGCCATCGTCGGCGCCCGCGGTTTGCGTTCGGCGGAGCGCGTCGTGGGCGATGTAACCGTGCGGTCTGTTTTCATGCCCGAGCATGAGGTGAGCGGACGGCGCGTGCTGACTGCCGGAGCCGACGCAATCCGGGTCTTTAGCTCGCGATTCGGCACGCTTCCGAACAAACTCGTCAGCATTGTGGATGCGCCGCTGGTCGCCGGCCTCGGCAGCGCCGAATTTTCCGGGCTGGGGATCATAGCCAGCGCGTTCTATGTCGATTTCGATTCGCCATCGATGCGCAATCTTCCGGAGATCGTGCGCGAACAGCGCGCGTCGCTGGAAGACAGTATGGAATTTACGGTCGCCCATGTCGTCGCTCAGCAATGGTGGGGCGTTGCGGTGGGGAACAATCCGGAACGCGATCCGGTGCTGGATGAGGCATTGGCAAACTGGTCCGCGCTGCTCTATTACAGAGAACTGCATGGCGAAGCGCGCGCCGAAGTGGCCCTGGAGGACCAGCTCCGCGGCGTCTATAAGGTCTATCGCACTTTTGGCGGCGAGGATATGAGCGCGACTCGGGCCGCGCGGGAATATAGGAATTTTTTCCAGTATGCCGCGATCGTGTCGAGCAAAGGCGCGCTGATGTTTGTTGCCCTGCAGAAGCTAATGAGTGACGAGAAATTCTTCGCCGCGCTCAGGGGCTATTATGAGGCAAATAAACTCGAGATTGCCGAGTTGGACGATTTGCGCGGCGCGTTCATAGGCGAAACTCCGCTCGCGCAGCGTCGGGCGGTCACTCGCACATTCAATCGATGGCTCTCCGACAAAAGAGGCGATGAGGACATCGCTCCCCCCGATCCTCGTCTGGCGGCGGCGCTGGGTATCAATCCAAATATGAAGAACGATCGGAACGCGTTCTCTCGCCTTGGCAGGTTCTTTTGGCAGCAGATGACCCGGCTTCGGTGAGGCGACGCTCCACCGCGACGCGAACGAGCCGGATCTATTTTTCCCAAATCTGCAGGTGATCCTTACCATCCATGCGGAGAGTTGTCGCGCCTTCGGTGATGACGCCAGTCAATGGGCCAGGGCCGCTGACCTGAATCCTGATGACGATATTCTTGTACTTAGCTTTTCCGGAGCGCTCGGTTGAGCTTGGAGCTTCCTGAACGAATTCCACATTCTTCGTCATCTTGCCACCTTCAACACCGGTTATCGAGATGGCGATAGGCACCGTTTTCGACTTTGATGCCGAGGCCTTGTCCTCAGGAATCGACAGCGTTAGATCATAAGAGCCCGCAGGCACATCGGGGAATGTGAAACTGCCGTTCGCGTCAGTTTTCACCGGACGCGCTGCGGCGTTCCCTCCAGGGTTTTTGCCGAGTTTGATATCTACACCTTTCAGCGGCGCCCCCGGCACCACGAATCCATTTGACGCCAGCGCATATTCCGCGGGCGTGAAGGTGTATACCAGCGCGCAAGCTGCCACGTATGCGAGTACCAATATAAGCACTGGTTTTTGTTTGAACATGAGGGTTTCTCCACTAGCGTCAGGACTTTTGCGGTTCTCTGAAAGACCGGGTTGTTGGGCTGAGTGCCCCGGGCAATGAGTTGAGATGCGGGCCGAAGTGAGGAACGAGTTTTCGTTGGTCGCTTCTTCTATATGACGGCAGCTAATAGAACAGATTTCGCGAAATAGTACAATTATTCTCGGGGTTCGGTACTGATGCAGATTGCGCCTCGGCGGGCGTCGGGCGGCATAGTGGCTCATTAGCTCCACCGATCAAACTGCATCGCTCGCCGGGTTCGGAGGTAGACTTCTCATCGACCGTTTGAAGCTTCGATCTTGCTCCACTATGATGGTTCGATCCCCGAGTTGATGTACAAGCCCCGTACCTTTACGTCGCGCAAATCTACACGTGGCGATTGATGAAAAGGATTAGTCACGAAATGAAGCAAATCGGAGAGACCATCGGTACCCTTGCACAGAAGGTCAAGCGCAAGCCGCAGACGGTTGAGATCGAGCGCGGTCTTGAGCGTTTGAGCCATCTTCTCGATGGCCTGTTCAAAATCCCCGGCACCGGCTGGCGCTTCGGCCTGGACACGCTCATCGGATTGATTCCGGGCGTAGGCGACACAATCACCTCATTCGCGTCTTTCTATATTCTGGCGGCGGGCGTGCGCTATCGCGTTCCCAAAGTCACGCTACTGAGGATGGCATTGAATATCGGAGTGGACTATCTGGTAGGAGTGGTGCCGGTTCTTGGCGATGTCTTCGATCTCTTTTGGAAGTCGAACGAGATGAACATCGAGCTGCTGCGCAAGCGTGCGACCGTATCAGCGGCGGAGGCGAAGAAAGGCCGAAAGAGCGACTGGCTCTTCGTGGGGTTCCTGATTTTCCTGTTGATCCTGCTATTCATCGGCGCGGTTTTCCTGGCGGTCTATATCCTGAAGGTAATCATAAACGG
>JAVHWA010000106.1:0-3341 GCA_032160165.1 Acidobacteriota bacterium | reverse complement strand
TCAACGCCTAAGCCGACTGATCTATGTGTAGAGTTTTAGGTTATGATTGCGGAAAGTACCAGCGCGTCGGCAAGGCATCAGTTCGAGTTGAGCGGAGGAGTAAGGATCAGTGAGCAGTGAGAGACCGCGCATCGGAATCACGATGCGAATCGAACTTGAGACGGACCGCTTTTACCTGTCACGCTATTACAGCGAAGCCGTCGAAGCGGCGGGGGGCGCTCCGGTGCATATCAGCTTGATACCTCGCGTGCCTTACATCGAGGCATTGATGGAGAACCTGGACGGAATCCTTTTGCCGGGCAGCGACTCTGATGTGGACCCGCTGCGTTACGGCCGCGAGCCCCACCAAAAACTCGGAAGCGTGCACCCTCTGAAGGACGAAACAGATTTGTTGGTACTTCAGGAGATCGAATACCGAAAGATGCCGCTGCTTGCGATCTGCTTTGGTATGCAGGTCCTGAATGTTTCGCGTGGAGGAACGCTGATCCAGGACATAGGCTCGCAGCTACCCGACGCAATCACACACCAGCAGGGCGCGCCACGTGATAGACGTTCACATAAGGCGCGACTGCTTGACGGAAGCATGCTTGCCCGACTGGCTGACGAAGATTCGGTTCTGGTCAACAGTCATCATCACCAGGCGATCGAGACTATCGGGCGCGAGTTGATAGCAACTGCCTGGACGTCGGACGGCCTGGTTGAAGCAGTCGAGGATCCGCGCGCAGATCGCTTTGCGCTGGGAGTTCAATGGCATCCGGAAATTGGATGGGAAGAGGACGAGTTCTCGCGGAAGCTGTTTGAGCAATTCGTGGGAGCCTCGCGTAAGTACGGCGGCGCCAAGCAATCCGACCTGATGAGCATCAGCGAATAGGGCACGCCAGTGATTTGCGTCCGATAACGTCTATATGAATGAATTACGCGGCCTACGCCCTCTCCCCGCGCCGCAATCTTCCAACGTCCTACTAAACTACGAACTATAGGAGTCAACTAATTTGAGCGGCCGGACAAAAATCGTATTGGGTTTGGAGAGACTCCTCACTGAAAAAACCGACCTCGTGCGCGGCGCTCGGGTGGGACTCGTCTGCAACCAATCTTCGGTTGATCATAATCTAAGGCACGCGGCCGATCTCTTTCATGAGCGAGATGATTTTGAACTCACCGTGCTGTTCGGTCCCCAGCACGGGATACGCGGCGACGTTCAGGACAACATGATCGAGACAGCCCACGCACTCGACACTGTGACGCAACTTCCAATTTACTCCTTGTACTCGGAGACGCGCGAGCCCACGGAAGAGATGTTACAGAACCTCGACGTACTGGTCTTCGACATGCAAGACGTTGGTTGTCGCATCTATACCTTTGTCTACACGCTGGCGAACTGCATGAGAGCGGCGAAGAAGTTTGGGAAACGCGTAGTCGTCTGTGATCGCCCTAATCCTATCAACGGAGAAGCCGTGGCGGGCACCGTCCTTCAAACGGAGTTCGCCTCGTTCGTCGGTCAATTTCCCATCCCTACCAGACATGGGATGACGGTCTGCGAGCTGGCTCAACTGTTCAATGACGCCTACGGAATCGGCTGCGATCTCAAACTAGTCACGATGCAGGATTGGTCCCGCGAGATGTGGCTGGACGAAACGGACTCGCCCTGGGTTCTACCGTCGCCGAACATGCCAACGGTTGATACTGCGACCGTCTTTCCGGGAACGGTACACCTTGAAGGCACTCAGATGTCCGAAGGCCGTGGGACAACCAGGCCGTTCGAGCTGATCGGCGCGCCTTACATCGAGGCGCAGAGATATGCGGAACGACTATCGAGCCTCGGATTACCCGGTGTGTACTTTCGTCATTGCGGATTTCAACCAACCTTCCAAAAGCATGCTGGACGTACTTGCGGCGGAGTCCAGATTCACGTGATTGATCGGAGCGACTTTGAACCAGTAATTACCGGCGTGGCCGCAGTGAAGGTTGCATTCGATCTTTATCCTGAGCATTTCGCATGGAAGGAGCCGCCCTACGAATATGTATATGACAAGAACCCCTTTGATGTGATCGCCGGAACAAACAAGCTTCGCCAGCAGATCGAATCAGCCTCGACCGTCGATTCGATTGTCGACTCCTGGAAGGAAGATCTGGGGGAATTCAAACGCCAACGGACTGGTTATTTGTTGTATTGAACATAGCGGAGCCACGTGTGGAATCGATCGATGAATTATTAGAAGAGTGCGGGCGGCTGCATGGCCATCTGTGCGCCGGCCAGTTGTTGGGCGTACGAATGGCGTTGCTCGGCTGCCGTTCGATTGGCATCCCGGATCCGCGGGGGACTGACAGGAAGAAGTTAATCGTGTGGGTCGAGATCGATCGCTGCATGACCGATGCGGTAAGCGCTGTCACCGGCGTCCGACTCGGGCGGCGCAGCCTAAAGTTCCTGGATTACGGCAAAGTAGCCGCGACGTTTCTCAATACAGAAACAGGAGATGCTGTTCGGCTCGTCGCCCTGGACGAATCTCGGAAACTGGCAGACCAGCGCTTTCCGGAAATCGCTGATCGCAGGCAGAGACAGTTTCGCGCATACCAGGATGCCACGGACGAAGAGCTGTTTAAGCTCGATCGCGTTACAGTCGAGTACGGCGAGCTGGACGCTCCCGGCGGCGTTCGCAAGCGAGTTGTCTGCGCTGACTGTGGTGAAGGCGTCAACGACGGACGTGAGGTAGTGGCGAACGATGGCACACTCCGATGTCGTCCCTGCGCGATAGGCGGGTATTATTCCAACCTACGAGAGAGTCAAGCGACAGACTAGGCGCCCGAGTCGCCGACCAAATTCCGGTTCCTTCGCATTAGCGGGGCGAACGCTAACGCACCACGTGTGCAACAAAGCACCGGCACTCCAGGAAATCTAAACTAGTCAAGATCTTTGTCGCTAAAGAGGATCCGTATCGTTTGATCAAAGTTCCGCGCAGTCATCTCCCAAGTTATGATCTTCGACGCTTGATCGCGCTCGCGCTGCGCAGTCTGCTCGCGTGCCTGGTTATGCTTGGGCCGAGTTCGTGTCAGGTCTCAGCTCAGAGTGGTAAGAAAGTCGAGCCGCCGCCTGAGAACCCAACCGAGGAGATCAATCGGCGCGACGAAGTCTTGCGGATCAGAACCGAGGAAGTTCTGCTGCCGATATCAATCAGAGACGCCGCCGGCCTGCCGGTTAGCGGATTGGGCCGCGAGCGGTTCATCGTTTTCGATAATGGCGTGCGACAGGAGATTGCAAGCTTTAATCGTCAGCGCGTTCCCGCCAACATTGTGTTGTTGCTGGATGCGTCGAGCAGCGTCTTTAGCCAAATGCGTTTCATTCG
>JAVHWA010000073.1:0-12898 GCA_032160165.1 Acidobacteriota bacterium | reverse complement strand
AACGCCTTCACCTCACTGTCCCTGGTCTCTAGCGTCTGCTCTGGACTCTTTTGCTCTCTGACCTCTAGACTCTTACCTCTAACCTCTAGCCTCTGACCTCTAACCTCTAGCCTCTGACCTCTATCCTCTGCTTTCAGCAATCCAGCGACGATTAAAGGCAAGAATTGCCGAGAACCAGCAGTGTCTCCAAGGTATGATCACAATCATCACTTTCAGGAGGAAAACAGGTATGGCAATTGAGAGAGGCGCCGAGATCGCTCCGGCGAAGGGCAAACTGGGAATATTACTGGTTGGCCTGGGCGCGGTCAGCACAACCTTCATCGCAGGGGTCGAGGCCATTAAGAAAGGGCTCGCCAAGCCGGTGGGAAGTCTGACTCAGATGGGCACGATCAGGCTTGGAAAGCGGACCGATAACCGCGTTCCTCTAATCCGCGACTTCGTCCCTCTCGCCGATCTGAACGACCTTGTATTTGGAGCGTGGGATATCTTCCCGGACTCAGCCTACGAGGCCGCCCTGCACGCAGGGGTGCTCGAGAAAGATTTGCTCGCAAGGGTCAAATCCCCGCTACAAAAGATCAAACCCATGCCTGCGGTGTTCGACCAATACTATGTGAAGCGTCTGAGCGGGACCAACGTTAAAGAAGGCGCCAATAAGTTTGAGATGGCGAAACAGCTGATCGACGATATCGCCGAGTTCAAACGAAAGAACAAGTGCGCGCGGCTGGTGATGGTTTGGGCGGCCTCGACCGAGATCTTCCTTAAGCCTCACGCGGTGCACAAGACCATCGCGTCGTTTGAAGAGGCGATGCGCGCCAATCATAAGGCTATTGCACCTTCGATGGTTTATGCCTACGCCGCGCTCAAATCGGGCGTCCCCTTCGCCAACGGCGCCCCCAACCTGTCGGTCGACCTTCCGGCGCTGCTCGAGCTGGCGCTTAAAAACAACGTTCCCATCGGCGGCAAGGATTTCAAGACAGGGCAGACGCTGATGAAAACGATCCTCGCACCCGGATTGAAAGCAAGGATGCTGGGACTGCACGGATGGTATTCTACAAACATCCTGGGTAACCGGGACGGCGAAGTGCTGGACGATCCGGAATCGTTCAAGACCAAGGAAGAATCCAAACTCTCTGTCCTGGAGTACATCCTGCAACCGGAAGTTTATCCCGATCTCTATAAAGACTTCTCGCACGTGGTGCGGATCAACTACTATCCACCGCGAGGCGACAACAAAGAGGGTTGGGATAATATAGATATTTTCGGTTGGCTGGGTTATCCGATGCAGATCAAGATAGATTTTTTGTGTCGTGACTCTATCCTGGCAGCGCCCATTGTGCTGGATCTGGCGCTCTTTATGGACCTGGCCCAGCGGACTAAGATGAAGGGAGTGCAGGAATGGCTCTCTTTCTATTTCAAATCTCCTCAGACGGTTCCCGGTCTGTATCCCGAGCATGACGTCTTTATCCAGCTGATGAAGCTCAAGAACACTCTGCGACATCTGCGCGGAGAAGATCTGATCACGCACCTCGGGCACGAGTATTACGATTAAGACCGGTACGCAGCCGCATAGCCGCGGCATCTTTCTGGCATTGGCGCGCACGGCTTTGTCAAAAGTTTGGATGCGTTTCCTCTCAGGGTAGGAAGGGGGCAAGCGTAGCGCGCCCCCTTCCTACCCTGAGAGTTTGGTTGGCGGTCCTTTGACACGCTGACAGAGTGATTCAAGTCGCGGATCATGCTCCCCTTCTCACCCCCTCGCCTTACGTTTCAAGGCACCACACTCCCATTACGTGCAAATCCGGGGCTTCTCGAGTGACAAATTTCGTAGCCAGCCACTTATTGTCAAACTATCGCTACCGGGAATTGTCACTGCGCCCAGACGACAATCAAAAAGAAATTTGACCACGTCGCAGAGTTTTCCGGAATATTTTGTGGTGACATTCTCCTCCGAGTCGTATATATAGCGTCTTGAATAAAACGCGCGTGGCGTCTGAGGCGGATCTAAAGCAAACAGGCCCGCTCTTGGTCGCATCAAACGTGGCAGCGGTGCGTTCTTTGCATGAGAACAAGCGGGGAGGCCTTAAAGGCCGGTACCGAACCATTCGCGGTCGGAAACCGAAGGCCAATTAGGCAGGGATTCCCGAGAGTTGATTGCTCATGTAACGGAGGACGACCATGCTAGCCACTATGGAAAAGGAACAAGAGAACCAAACAATGGAAACGGTCTTCCTCGATCCAGATCAAAAGAGCCCGCGTGCTCTGGACTTTGAAGAGAAGCTCACCGCCAGAATCGTCGGACAGGAACGGGCGGTCCGTCGTATGAGCGGTCTATATCAGATATTTCTTGCGGGTATGAACCCGCCCAGTCATCCCGTAGGTACGATGCTGTTCCTCGGACCAACTGGTTCCGGCAAGACTCGAGTGATCGAGGCCGCTGCCGAAGTACTCTTCGGGGATGCGAACGCAGTAGTTAAGATCGACTGCGCCGAGTTTCAACACTCGCACGAGATCGCCAAGCTCATCGGGAGCCCTCCCGGCTACCTGGGCCATCGCGAGACGAGCCCAATGCTGACCCAGGAAAACCTGGATCGGATGCACACGGAAGAAACCAAGCTCTCGCTCGTACTGTTTGACGAGATCGAGAAGGCTTCGGACAGCCTCTGGCAATTGCTGCTGGGAATCCTGGATAAAGCGACCTTGACGCTTGGTGATAACCGGCGGGTTGACTTTTCGCATACGATGGTGGTAATGACCTCGAACCTTGGTGCACGCGAGATGTCCGAGCTGATTTCAGGGGGCATTGGGTTTCATTCGGGCAAATCCAACAAGGACCCGAATGACAACGAGGTCGACCAGAAGATTTATCGTACGGCGGTGGACGCTGCGCGACGAAAATTCTCGCCCGAGTTCATGAACCGGATAGACAAGGTCGTGGTCTTTCGTTCGCTGAAGGAACACCATCTGAGAAAGATCCTGGATCTTGAACTCCAGGCTGTGCAGGATCGAATCATGATCTCAGCGGGCACCAAGTTCGTCTTTCAGTGCTCGGATGCGGCAAAGGACATGCTCTTAAAGGAAGGCATCGACTTCAAGTACGGAGCGCGCCATTTGAAAAGAGCGATCGAGCGTTATCTGGTCTACCCGTTGTCGAACTTAGTGGCGACGAATCAGGTTGGCCTGGGCGATCTCGTAAACGTCGACCTGGTCGACGGCAGCACCAAGCTCGTATTCTCCAAGCGCTCGGGCGGCGCGTTGATTCACGACATCCCGGAAATGCCTGACGAACCCGAGGACGTAGCTACAAAATCGGGCGGCGTCGCAATGCCGATTCCGCAAACGAGCAAGGCAGCGCGAAAGGGCCAGGGACGGGGCGAGAAGACCGAAAACTAGCGTTAGCAGATAACCAAAGATGCAAAAGCGCCCGGCTGTGAATAACAGTCGGGCGCTTTCTTTTCAGAGCCGGTCGCACGTCGCGTAGCTACATCGGCTGCCTTGCTACGGCGGGAGCGATCTTGCGCAGCGCCTCATAGGCAATGCGGGCGAGATATGGATCGCGCGCGGTAATCACCGTCCGAAGCGCTCCAATGGCCGACTGATCTCCGATAACACCGAGCGACGCTGCAGCTTCTCGACGCACATCGTCAGGGGCCTGTTCATCAAGCAGGATGGCGCTCAGCGCCGGAATCGCGGCCTTGCTCCCAATCTCTCCCAGTGAATGTGCCGCGGCGCGGCGCACGAACTCGTTCTCATCCTTCTTTCGCCGGCGGACGCGATTTAAAAGACCCGATGCGGCGATTCGCCGGCCTAGTAGCTCGGTCAGCGTAATCACAGCGCGCTCATCGCCGATCTTGCCAAGGGACACGACCGCTGCGCCGCGCACACCATCTTTTTTCTCGCGCTGGAGAAGGGCGATAAGCGAGTCTACCGTAGCATGGCTGCGCGTCTCGCCAAGAGCGTAGGCTGTCTCTTGTCGAACAAATTCAACACGGTCCTTGAGCAGCGGCATCAGCAGTGCGGCCGCATTATCAGATGGCAGCTCAAGCACAGCGCGCGCCGATGTTGCGCGCACTATTGCGGCAGGATCGCGAAGACCAGCCGCGGCAACGGCCGCGCTGGCTGGATGTTTCATCGCTGCCAGGCGCTGAATCGCATCGCGACGCTCCTCGGTATCGGCGGATGAGAGCCGCCTTCGCTGGTTTTCAATCTCGGATTGAAATGGAGTCAGGTTTGACCCGGGAGGTGTCGACTGTTGTGCCCGGACGATTGGAGCGATCATCGCTATGAGCGAGATCACTGCCAGCAGGCGCACTGGACGTCCGAGGCGTTGAGAAACCGATGCAACTGGCGATCGATCTGGTGAAGATTGCATTTGGTTCAAGCTCGAACCGGTAACGCCGATGCGCGACGTTCGGCGCGGCGTCGAACGGCTTCCCATTCGAAGGCCTGTCGTGCTCGACGATTTTCCGGTGCGTCGGCCAGCATCGCCACAAAATCATCTTCCCATTTACTCGCCAGGAGGCTCTTGCAACGCATGGATTCCATTGTCGCGATATAGTCTAGGACTTCCACAACTTCGGCGTCATTCAATGAATCGAGTTTATGGGCGAGACGTTGACGTTCGGTTAATCTCCTGGCCATCTCTTTGCTCCTTCGAGTCACAAAGGGCGACGGCCAGGTCATTCAGTTTCTCAGGACCTCAGCGGAGCGGGCGTGGGCCGTCGGCGGAACATTACGTATCGGAGCGAGGGACACGTGTTTTTGTTTTTCACGAGCGTAGTTTGCGTCTCCAACGGTTGTGAATTCGCTCCGCGGCCATCGTTGCCGAAGAGTCTCCTGCCGGTCGCTGAAGTGGGGGTTCGATTCGTTCGAAATATACACGACCGCCCGGGGCCGCGCAAGATTTGGTATTGGCCGACCTTCGTTCGGTGCGAGCGTTCCGGCTTAGCGAAGCCTCAAGGCGCGTTCTGCTTTGGCGCGCGGGCCAGCCTTACCTCTGCCGCGCCGACCCCAAGGATAAGTTCGTCCGGATACACGGCGGCTTCGAAACTTCGCGTCGACCGCTCGTCTCCTCCAAACGCTCGGCGGCGCAAATTTAGCGTCAGGATGTTAATGCCGGAAGGGTCGGGAGTAAGTGTGTACGTGCCCTCCTCAAAATCGCTGGGCGCAAGATAGGCGTATGTGCGAAGGCAGGTGCCGTCTGCCCGCAGATTCAAAAGCATATGTTTATTGTCGGTGGATTTCCAGATGCCCACGATGTCCTTCTTCGGATCTGCACTCTGTCCGTGACACGACACGACGCCGAGCAAGAGGAACATAGCTGGAATGATTTTGGACGCTTTCATAAGCTCCTCATTTGGTTCGACGGAGGCAAGCCCGGTAAGCAGTACCAACGGCTGAGCGGCTCTGAACCGACCAACAGGGACGTTCAATCATCCAGTGCTACGATCCGCGACGAGATTCCCTCTTCAGTGAGTTCGAGGAATCCCACCGACCGCGGAAGATTGAATCGTTTAGGTCCCGCGCTCCCCGGATTGAAAAGGAGCGTTCCTCGCCAGTGACCGGAATAGGCCTGGTGACTGTGACCGAAGATGACTACGTCGGGCATGTGCTTTTCGATGAGCCGCTGTTGGGCGAGGTTCAACTTCTCAACGGTAGCAAACTGATGGCGTACGAAGAAGACTCGCTTGTCTATTATCGCCAGCCGTTCGTTCGGGTAGACCATCGTGTCAGGATCGTTATTGCCGCGTACGGCGATGACGGGGGCAACGTCCTCCAGCTTCCATATCAATTCTTCGTCACCGATATCTCCCGCGTGGATAATACGGCTAACGCCCGCGAAAAGATTAAGGACCTTTTCGTCCAGCTTGCCGTGTGTGTCTGAGATTACGCCGATGCGAAGAGTCTCGGCAGCCATCACGAATCGATTCGCGAGGCAAAGGTATGCATGGTGTCGACGATCAGGACAGCTATGGGCGGATAGAATATCAGATCAGGCCGGATGTTCTGGTCGAAGATGAAGGTGAGATCGTGCATCACGTAGTGCAATTGTTCAGCGGCAAAGAGGCCGGCCGCAATACTAAGCACGTAGCCCACTATCAGAAACACGTAAGCGGACAACCGAGTGAACGGCTTTTCCGATTTCTCGTTCTCGCTCATTATCGAGACGTGAACGCTGTCAGGCTTGTAGGTATAACGCTGGAAATACTCGCGGAGTCTGGACGCCAGATGCCACAACCCAACAACGAATAGAGTGATAACAACCGCGCGTCCCACCACGCCGATCTGCCAAAACTTCGGCTTCAGCATGGCCACGATGAAAGTTGAAAAGAAGAGAGTGACGGTAGTGAAGACTGCCTGCGAGCGTTCTGTGCTGGCGCGCCGATCTGCTTCCAGCAACACATCGACGACTCGATCGTAGCGAGCCTGGATGGTTACCATCCGCAATCGTCTTGCGTGAATGTTGTTTGAGCTAAGAAAAGATCCGCTATGAGATTGACGCTCGCGCTCTCGCTTGGCGTCATACGCGGCTCGTTCCTGAGGGTCGCTGAGGGTGCGATAGGCGAGCGAAAGAAGCGCGAACCGACGGGCCGCCTGCTCGGACCCGCCGTTGACGTCCGGATGACGCTGACGAGCGAGGCGGCGATAGGCAGACTTCACCTGGACGCTGTTCGCCGTGGATTCGACACCTAAAATTTTATAGTAATCAACCACCGCGCTTTTACAAAAATCCTAACAAAAGACAGCGATGGGACGGCCTGTATTCTCTGCTGGAGCGGGCAGGAAAGGTCGCCCGTGACGCCCACACTATAGCATGTCAAACGCAAATTCGTCTCGCCCGAAGTTTTAGCTACCTCGAGCGAGACGATTGCAATCTGACGGGCATTTGATAGCCGGTGCGGTTGGCTTAATCCGACTGACTCTGGACAGCGCGATCAACAAAACGCAGGAGAGTGCGCACAGCGACACCGGTCGGCCCCTTCGAGCGATATGGTTTGGCGTCGTCGCCCCAGGCCGTCCCGGCTATGTCCAGGTGCGCCCACGAGACTCCATCGGCGAACTCTTTCAGGAAAGCGGCGGCGGTAATCGTCCCCGCCTTTCTCCCGCCTACGTTCTTGATGTCCGCGATGTCAGACTTGATTTGCTTGGTGTACTCTTTATCCAACGGGAGCTGCCAGAACTTCTCGCCCACATCTCGTCCCGATGCTATCACTTCGTCGATCAGCTTCTGGTCCGTCCCCAGTATTGCGGTGTTGACGTCGCCTAGCGCGATTGATACCGCGCCTGTCAGCGTCGCCATATCGATGATTCGCTTTGCGCCAAGTTTTTTCGCGTAACAAATCGCATCCGACAGGACCAGGCGTCCTTCGGCATCGGTGTTGATGATTTCGATCGTCTTGCCCGACATGGCTGTGACCACATCGCCCGGCTTGGTCGCCTTGCCGGAGGGAAGATTTTCTGACGCGGGTACAACGCCAAGGACAGAGATCGAGGGTTTCAACTGCGCAATCGCCCGCATTGCTCCCAGCACTGTGGCGCCGCCCGTCATGTCGTACTTCATCAATTCCATGTTCTCACCCGGCTTTAGCGAGATCCCGCCCGAGTCGAACGTGATTCCCTTCCCAACGAATGCAAGCAACTGTTCGTCATCTTCGCCCGAGCCTTCGCGCGGCGTGTATTTGAGGATGATAAGTTTTGCTTCCTCCTCCGAGCCATGCGAGACAGAAAGAAGCGCACCCATGCCTTCCTGTTCCATTCGAGCCTCATCCAGGACGTCGACGCTAAGTCCAAATTCGTTGGCGATTCCGCGAGCTCGTTCGGCCAGATCGGAAGGAGTCATGTAGGCGCCGGGTTCGTTTGCCAAATCGCGAGTAAAGTTGACCGAGTCGCCAATGATTCGTCCGCGCTCTGCTCCGCGCTTCATTGCTTCGTCGTTCGCGCCGCTCTCGATAACCACGAGGCGCTCGATTGTGCGCTCTTCTTTGTCGACGGTGCGATATTTGTCCGGCTCGAACAAACCCATTATTGCGCCTTCGGCAGCGGCCCCGGTTGCCAGTTCCGCATCGCCCCCCAGGCGGGAGACGAGACCGATAGTTTTGACGTTTTTGCCGCGAAGGAATCGAACGGCAGCGCCAGCCAGTTGTGAAACCTGCGGCGCCTTGAAATCTTCTTTGGCGCCGACGCCGATCAGAAGCAGCCTCTTGGCCCGCAGCCCGTTTGCTCCCACGGGAAGATGGACATAGACCGTCTCGCCTTCTTTGCCTTTTAGTTCCTCGGATTCGATAACTGAGCGGACCACGCCTGCGGACGCGTCGTCGAGCTCTTTCAAGATTCCGGCTTCTGCCTTTTCATCCTTGAAGACCGCGACGGCGAGGGCTTGCACATCCACTTGCTGATAGGGGCCCGTGCTTGTTTGCACTTCCATAAATTAGTTCCTCTCGAGTCTTTCTGATCTTAACGTCCGACGTTTCGTTCCTTGAGCTGAGCGCGCGTCTCGCGCTCAACCGTCCGGCGCATTTCCGTCTCTCGCTTGTCGTACAATTTCTTTCCCTTGGCGACGCCTATCTCGAACTTGGCTCGCCCGTTCTTCAAATATACGCGGGTCACAACCAGCGTCATCCCCTGCACCATGGTTGACTCTTCCAACCGATCTATCTCGCGCCTGTGAAGCAGTAGTTTGCGCGTTCTCATCGGGTCGGGGTTAGCCCTGTTCCCATGAGAATACGGCGAAATATGAGCATTAAACAACCATGCCTCGCCGTCGCGCACGGCAACGTATGAATCTTTCAACTGCACGCGACCCGCCAGAACGCTCTTAACCTCGGTGCCAGTGAGGGCGATTCCAGCCTCGTACTTGTCAGAGATATGATACTCGTGGTACGCCGCACGATTTGACACCAGATCTTTCTCTTCACCTGTCTTCGCCATAATTCAGTCACACCAGGAAAGCGCGAGTTCATAAACCATAGGTATGGTTCGTCTCGCCGCGCAATGGCCGGCCCATCAAGGCGTCCGCCGCGTCCGTAGTCTTCTTGCTCTTGTAGAGAACAGCATGCACTTCATCGGTGATCGGCATTTCGACTCCGAGTTTTTGGGCCAGTCGATGGACAGCGAGAGTCGTCTTTACACCTTCAGCCACCTCGCGCATCCCGCTCACGATTTCGTCGAGCGGCCGTCCTTTGCCCAATTGGTATCCGACATGGCGATTCCTCGATAGACCACCAGTGCAAGTCAGAACCAGATCTCCCATGCCCGCGAGTCCCATTAGCGTTTCGACTTTGGCTCCCTGCGCGAGCGCGAATCGCGCAATCTCAGCCAGGCCTCGTGTGATAAGCGCGGCAATGCTGTTTGTTCCAAGCCCGAGGCCATCGACCATACCAGCGGCGACTGCCATCACGTTCTTTACCGATCCACCAATCTCAGTGCCGACGACATCGTTGTTGGTATAGATCCTCAGGTTCCTGAAACTCAACTCCGCCTGGACCTGGCATGCATCAGCGGCGTCGGCGCTGGCCGCGACTATCGCCGTCGGATGACCGGCGGCAACCTCGGCCGCGAACGAGGGCCCCGAAAGACAGACGAATCGCGGTTCGAACTGCTCTCTAAGTACGTCGCTCACGACTTCTGAGATTCGCTTGCCGGTCTCGATCTCGATGCCCTTCGTCGCACTGACAAAGAGCATATCGGACGTCAGGTCCGGTAGCATGCGCGCAAGCAGTTCGCGTGTTGCGTGCGATGGTGCGGCCAGCAACACCAGTTCCGCGCCGGCCAATGCCCGTTCAAGCTCGCTGGTCGCTTGTACACCCTGCGGGACCTCGTGTTCCGAAAGATAGGTCGGGTTGGTCCGTCGCTGGTTAACGCCCTCGACCACTTCAGAGTTGCGCGACCAGAGTCGCACCTCATGCCCTGCCCGTCCGGCGATGATGCCAAGCGCCGTTGCCCAACTTCCAGCACCGATGATCGCGATTCGAGACAACGTGGGGGTGTCCTGAGTCCTGAGTTCCGAGTTTCGAGTTCCGAGTTCCGAGATCCGAGATCCGAGCCCTTACCCCTGCTCCTGCTCCTGCCTCCTGCTCCTGCCTCCTGCCTCTCACCTAAACTTGCTCTCGGTTCCGCTCAGCAACCGTGCAATGTTCGCATGGTGCATGAGTAGGATCAGCGCACCTGACGCGATGCCTGCCACCATGATCGGCCGCATATCACCCACCGGGCTTACGAAGCGATTCTGCAGCCAGACACACAGCGGAAACGCCGCTGCCGCCAAGATCGAGCCGAGTGAAACATAGCGAGTTATCGTAACTGTCAGGATGAAAATCAATGCCGCGCCTGCCACCGCGATTGGTGACAAAGCGAGAAACACGCCCACTCCTGTCGCCACTCCCTTCCCTCCGCGAAATCCCAGCCAGATGGGAAAGCAATGACCGATAACAGCCAGAAATGCAGCAGAGGCCACCCACCAGTCGATTCGAAAATCGTCGCTGAGCAACCACCGAGCCAGCACGACGGCCACAGCACCTTTGGCAGCATCCAGCAACAGCGTTACGATGCCCGCCGCCTTGCCTGCGCGGCGCGAAACGTTGGTAGCGCCGGTACCGCCCGAACCCGATTCGCGTACGTCCGCTCCCTCCATCGATCGCACAATCAAATAGCCGAAGGGAATGGAACCCAGAAAGTAGGCGGCGATGAGAATCCACGCAGGAGGCATTCGGGGTAATCCGCGCCAACTCTAACAAGAATTTTTACTTCAGGGCGAACCGAGACTATAACAAGTGAAGGAAGAGAGAGACAAGGAAGCTGAGCACCAAGGTGTATCAAGCGCTGGGAGTGCAGGCATCCTGCCTGCCAAGCGCGCGTTAGCACGCTCACTGCGCGCAGAATGGGTGCGTTCCCAGCATCACGTAACATCGTCTTCGCTTTTGGCGTGACGCCTTGCTGAAGTCACGGTAGAATGCCCATCTTTATAGACCAACGCAACGACGGAAAGGACACTCTCGTGAGAATAAACCTGACAAGCGTCCCAGTTGAAGATCAGCGAAAGGCGCTTAAGTTTTACACGGAGGTATTAGGTTTTATTAAGAAGCACGATATTCCATGTGGGGAGGACAGCTGGTTGACGGTTGTTTCGCCCGAAGGACCTGATGACATCGAATTGCTGCTCGAGCCGTTGGGCTTTCCGCCGGCCAGGCCTTATCAAAAGGCTTTGCATGATGCCGGGATACCGTGGACGGCGTTTGGAGTCGACGATATCCAAAAGGAGCACGACCGACTGAAGGAATTGGGTGTCAGCTTTACGATGGCGCCGACGCCGATGGGTCCGGCGACCGTCGCGGTGTTTGACGACACCTGCGGCAATCTAATCCAGATCGTGCAGAAGTAGCGGTCGGACTTGCGCTAGTGGGGATAAGGCGATCATGTCTGTTCATCGGCCAGAGACTCACCGAAACCCAACACATGTCCGTCACAATCTCTGACCGCGAACTCCAGCATTTGGTACTCAGCCTGTACCAGCGGTCCGTAGACAATCACAGCGCCGCGCGATACCAACTCAGCGTACAGGTCCTTTACACGGCTGACCCAGAAAAAAGCGTCCCAGGTCCCACCCTGCTTCTCGCTCGGAACAATTAGGTCCTCGTTGGAAACGCGGCGCAGCATCATTGGCAAGCCGTCGCGAACGACAATCGCAAACTCGGAGCCTCCGGCATACTCGGCTTGAAAACCAAGCACATCCAAATAGTACGCGGTCGATCGCGCGACGTCTGAGACGGGAAAGTAGGGTGCGCTGCGAAGCAGTTTCGCTAAACCGGTTGACGACATGGCATTCCCCATAGATTTTTGCAGCAGTGAGTCAACCCGCCCACGATCGATCGAACCGTTCCGGCGATGTCCTCGAGCGCGCTAAATCAAACGTCGCCTCAGGAGTTCGAGAGCCGCCTGCGAGGCACGCCAACGAATCAAATGGCGATCGCCGGGCAGCATCAGCTTGCGGTGCTCCGTATGCGCGTCGTCGGCAAGCGCGATGTAAACCAAACCGACCGGCTTGGCGTCTGTTCCTCCACCAGGACCCGCGATGCCGGTCACGGCCAGGCCGAAGTCAGTCTCCGCACGCCGGCGAACGCCCTCCGCCATAGCCGCCGCAACCTCGGCGCTTACGGCGCCGTGTTTCTCGATCAGCCTGGCATCGACGCCGAGTGAACGCGTCTTTGCTTCGTTCGAGTAAGTGACAACGCCTTCCATGAAGTAGGCCGATGAGCCTGGAACTTCCGTCAGGCGCTGGCTTATCAACCCGCCTGTGCAGCTCTCGGCAACCGCAATCGTAAAGCCGCTGACGGTCAGGCGAAGACCAAGGACTTCCTCCATTTTCTCGCCGTGAAAAGCGAAGATCGCATGGCCCAGGCGTTCTTCAATCTGTCCTGACAACCCGTCGAGCAAAAGCTCGGCGTCTTGTTCTGTCTTCGCTTGTGCGGTCAGGTGAATCTCGATCTCACTCCGATTGAAGAGTATCGTCGTTTGTGGATTCGTGAATTGCGTGTAGACGGGAGCAATCAATTCGTCGACCGCGGATTCTCCCATTCCTGCGACTCGCAGGACGCGCCGAGCGACACGGACATCGCCGGCTTTCGAAGCGAGCTTGGGCGCCACGAAGCTCATGAACATCGGGCGCAACTCTCGCGGCGGTCCCGGCAACAGAATCACGCTGTGGCCTAAATGCTCGAGGTACAATCCCGGCGCCGAGCCGTTCGGGTTATCCAGCACTTCCGCGCCGTCGATGATCATCGCCTGTCTCGAATTGATCTCGGGCATTTGCCGCCCCATCCGCAGAAACTTCGATCGAATACCTTCGAGCACGCTCTCGTCCAGCACCAGTCTACGGTTCATAGCTCGCGCTGCAATCTTGCGTGTGATG
>JAVHWA010000003.1:0-12233 GCA_032160165.1 Acidobacteriota bacterium | reverse complement strand
CTCGGCGAGCAGTCACCGGCACCAATCACTTCCGATCTCCATTCCGTGTTGGCTGAACGTTAGCTTACTATGTCAAAGATCAGCTTTTCATGTCCGGTGGTGCGCACCGGCGCATGCTTAACTCTGTGGCCCCTGTGGTTCATTCCGACGGCGGAAACCGTGGTCCGGTGAGGCGACATGTTCTCCCGATCCCGTTTTGACTCCGGAGCGCAGACTCCATAGACTCAAGAGATGCTTGTACTCGGCATAGAGAGCTCGTGCGACGAAACCGCGGCGGCGATCGTCCGCCACGGACGAGAGATAGTCTCCAGCGTCATCTCATCACAGATAGAAATTCATAAACGATTCGGCGGTGTCGTGCCCGAGCTCGCCTCGCGCGAGCACCTGGACAAGATTGTGCCGGTTGTCGAGGAGGCTTTTACAAGGGCACAAGCCGGCAAGCAGGAGATTGACGGGATCGCCGTAACTGTCGGACCGGGCCTGGTGGGCTCGCTTCTGGTAGGCCTTTCATATGCAAAGGCGATGGCCTTTGCGCTCGAGAAGCCGATGGTGGGCGTAAACCACATCGAGGGCCACATCTACTCGGTTGTCTTCGAAAATCCGCCGGTCGAATACCCTGCGATGGCACTGATCGTCTCAGGCGGACACACGAACCTCTTCTGGGTGCCGGAACCGGGAAAGTACAAGGTCGTCGCCCGAACACGAGATGATGCCGCTGGCGAAGCCTTCGACAAGGTGGCGAAGTTACTCGGGCTTGGTTATCCCGGCGGTCCAATCATTGAAAAGCTCGCGCGCGACGGCGATCCGAAGAGTGTCCGTTTCAGCGTGCCTCGGATGGGAGATGGTCGACCCGACTTTAGCTTTAGCGGATTGAAGACGGCGGTCTCCAAATACGTGCGCGAAACCAATCTACAGCCGCTGGGAATTGGCGAAGAACCCTCCGGTGAGATAAAGAATCTGGCAGCAAGTTTCCAGGACGTGGTTGTGCGCTCTCTCGTCGGGACGATGAAGCGCCAGGCTGAAGAGTATCGACCGAAGACATTAATAGTGGCGGGCGGCGTCGCGTGCAACAACGCATTGCGGGACGCCTCGCGTGTCGCAGCGTCGCAACTCGGAGTTCCGGTTTATTTCCCGTCGCCACATCTTTCGACTGATAACGCCGCGATGATCGCGGCTGCTGGAACAGTTAAGCTGCTCGCGGGCGAGCGCGCCGGCTGGGACCTCAACGCGGACGTCTCGCTCCGCCTTCAAAATGTCGATGTTGAAGACGACGAACTGAGACGACGACGCGTGCGGTATAAGCTCTGAGTGCTTTTGCTCTTCTTATTATCGAGTCTGGTGAGAACACAGTTAGAGCCGCCCCACCTGCGAGGAGTGGAGCGGCCCATAACGCCAGTAGGATGCGAGGCGATACTCAAATGAGCGTCACTGCACTACCGGCGAACTTTTGCGACCTGGTCGGACCGCACCTCGATGCGCTTAGCAAACTTGACCGCCTTGTTCACATCAAGCTCCACCGTCACAAGATCTCCGTCGCGAATGTCCTTTAGCGAAGCGGTTTCGCCGCTCACTGTCACTTTGGTGCCGGCTGCGTCCACGGCAATGACATGCTCCACGCCGCTACGCGCCATAACTGAAATATGACACTCGGCCACTTCAACCACTCGGGCCCCGACCATTCGGGCGTCGGTATCCTGTGCCTGACCCTGGCTCGTGGCGCCCAACGCAGCCGAACCGACCAATGAAAGTAGAAGAGCCAACATTGCTGCGAGGCGGTTTTGCTTCATCTGAATCTCCCTTGCTGATTCGCGATTGCTCGGTCCATTACCCAGCAACCGACATGCCGCTGCATTAGCAAGCGGGAAGGAATGCTTTAATGGTTGAAGCTAAACGGAAAAGCCGGCTATTGCAGAACGGTTGTGGTGGGGATGTGAATATTAATAGTTCGACTAGGCGAACGTGAGACCTGCCGTCTTGTATGATTGCGGAACGTCGTGATCGAAGCCTGACCTCCGTCATAGTATTTGTGGACGTGATACCGGCCACAAAACAGCACGAAGCAATCGAGCGCTTTTATCTTCCTGTTATTTCGTGTGGTTTGATGGATTATTCGTCCGCGACTCACCCAAAGATATTTCGGACTTTGTCGATCAATCCCTTGTCTTCGAGATCTTTGGTTTCGACGTTGGATAGCTCTTCGAGGATGCGACGCTGCTCGCGCGTCAATGTGGACGGGGTCACGACGGTGACTGCGACGAAGAGGTCACCCTTCCCGCGCCCGCCGAGAACCGGCATCCCTTGCCCCTTCAGGCGAAATACCGTCCCGGTTTGAGTGCCAGCGGGGATCTTGATCTGTTGCGAATTGCCGAGTGTCGGTACGGTCAGCTCGGCGCCGAGCGCGGCCTGCGAGAAGTTGATGGGTACGCTCGAATACAGATTGCTTCCCTGTCTCTCGAAACGCTCGTGCTCGCCGACGTGAATCACGACATACAGATCGCCGGACTGGCCGCCCTGCGTGCCCGACTCTCCCTCTCCCGCGATGCGCAGTCTCGATCCTGTCTCAACGCCGGCAGGGATCTTGACCTCTAACGTCTTTTCGCGCTCGATGCGCCCGGCTCCACGACAGGCGTCGCATGCGTTTTTTATGAGGCGGCCGGTGCCGCGACAAGTGCCACACGTGCGCGCCACCGAAAAGAAGCCTTGCTGGTATCGCACCTGGCCCGATCCGCTGCAGGTGCTGCAGGTTTCAGGCTCCGTTCCTTCTGCTGCCCCGGAACCTTTGCACTTCTCACACGTCTCGAGTCGCGGTATTCGCAACTGTGCGGTCATTCCAGCGGCTGAGTCTTCGAGGGAGATTTCAAGGTCGTAACGCAAGTCAGCGCCGCGCTGCGCAGAGGAGCGCCGATTACCGCGACCGGAGCCGGCCCCGAAGACATCGCCGAAACCAAAGAGGTCACCGAGAATATCCTCGATTCCGCCAAAGCCCGGAGCACCCCAGCCACCGGAGGCCGCTCCACTGGAAACTCCTGCGTGTCCAAATCGATCATATCGACGCCGCTGGTCTGCGTCGGAGAGAATCGAATATGCCTCGGCGGCCTCTTTGAATTTGTCTTCCGCGGCTGCGTCACCGGGGTTCTTGTCCGGATGAAATTTGATCGCCAGCCGGCGATAGGCGCTCTTGATCTCTGTGTCGTTGGCCGTCTGGCTGACCCCAAGAACTTCGTAGTAGTCCCGTTTACTCATTGTCCCGTGATCAATTCCCTTCTATTGCACTAACCTAATTCACGCTCGTCCCTACCTCGACTCAAACTCCGAGCCGCCAATTCCGGAGTCTCCCTATTCCTGCGCTCCATGCGACCAGCTCCAGAATCGCGGCCCCTGAACTCTTAACTGCTCTCAATCTGCGTCTCGGTTTCGCCTCCGGGAAGATTCATCATTACATTAGTGAGGTCGCTCGCGAGAGATTGCACAATTTCCGTCGCCTGTCTCATCCCCTCAACATCCTCCGATTGCAACGCCTCATCTGCGCGGTTGAGCGCCTGCTGGCCTTCCTTTTTCGCGTCGGAGGAAAGAGAGCCACCGAACTCGGTCAACGCGCGTCGCGTGCTGCGGACGAGGGTTTCCAGTCGATTGCGTACTCCAATGATCTCGCGCGCGCGGCGGTCCGCCTCAACCGAAGTCTCCGCTTCCGCGATCAGTCGATTGATCTCGTCGGTTGATAGTCCGGAAGTGGGCGTGATTCGCATTTGCTGCTCGCTGCCGGTAGCTTTGTCCTTCGCCGAAACCGAAACAATACCGTTAGCGTCTACTTCGAAGGCTACCTCGATCTGAGGAACACCCCTGGGGTTGGGCGGGATGCCCACCAACTCAAACTTGCCCAGCGAACGATTTCCCTCGGCGATCTCTCGCTCGCCTTGCAGAATGTGTATCTCAACAGATGATTGGTTGTCGACCACAGTCGTGAAAGTCAGACTGTTTCGGAGTGGAATGGTTGAGTTGCGTTCGATAATCTTTGTGAAGAGTCCACCGCGGGTCTCCAAACCCAGGCTTAGCGGCAGGACATCCAATAGCACGATGTCTTTCACATCTCCCGCGAGTACGCCGCCCTGAATTGCCGCCCCCATTGCCACCACCTCATCGGGATTGATTTCGGCGGAGGCGTCCTTGCCGAAAATTTCATGCACCGTCCGCGCCACTATCGGCGAACGTGTTTGGCCGCCCACCAGAATCACTTTGTCTATGTCCGTCGGCTGCAACTTCGCGTCCCAAAGCGCCTTCTGACACGGCTCAATCGTTTGTTCTACCAGGTCTCCCACCAGAGTTTCGAACTGGTCGCGAGTCAATACCCGATTAAAGTGCTTCGGCCCGGTAGCATCTGCGGCGATGAAGGGCAGATTGATGTTGGTTTCTGTGGCCGTCGAGAGGTCGCATTTCGCGCGTTCGGCAGCTTCCTTCAAACGCTGAAGAGCGAGGCGATCCTGGCGCAGATCGATCTTCGTCTCTTCCCGGAATTGTTCGGCCATCCAGTCCATGATGCGTTCGTCGAAGTCTTCGCCTCCGAGAAAGGTATTGCCGGAGGTCGCCAGCACTTCAAAGACACCATCATTCATCTCCAAAATCGAGACGTCGAATGTGCCACCACCCAAATCGTAGACGGCGATTTTCTCCAGCTCGGACTTTCCCAGCCCGTATGCGAGAGCAGCTGCGGTCGGCTCGTTGATAATGCGTTCGACTTTGAGGCCCGCAATTTTCCCGGCGTCCTTGGTAGCCTGCCGCTGAGTATCATCAAAGTAAGCGGGAACGGTGACGATGGCGTCGGTTACAGCTTCACCGAGGAAATCTTCGGCGGCAGTTTTTAATCGCTGCAGCACAATTCCTGAAATCTCGGGCGGGCTATAGGTCCGTCCCTGAACGCGAATTCGCGCATCGCCATTCTGCGAATCAACCATCTCGAATGCCGAGGATTCGCGCATCCGCGTAACTTCGGGTGAATTGTACTTTCGGCCGATCAGACGTTTTACCGCATAGACAGTATTGGCGGCGTTGGTGACGGCTTGTCGCTTGGCAATTTGCCCCACCAGGCGCTCACCCTTATCGGTGAAACCAACCACGGTGGGCGTGGTGCGCCCGCCCTCTTTGTTTGGCACGATCTGGACTGCGCCACCTTCCAATACAGCCACGCAGCAGTTGGTCGTGCCCAGGTCTATTCCGATGACTTTGCCCATAGCTTCTTAAGAGTTCAGTATTGAAGTTTTCCGCTTCATCTGCGAGTCATGCTCGCAGCAGCAATAGCTTGAAGCTTATCTAGTAGCGACTTTGACTATCGCAGGACGGAGAAGCTTTTCTCCGAGCCGATATCCCGGCACGATCTCCTGCATGACCGTGTCGGGTTCGTATTCTTCAGTGTGCTCTGTCAGCACTGCCTCGTGAACATGCGGATCAAATGGGTGCCCGAGCGCTGGAACCGCTTGCAGACCAAGTCCTTCGAGAACGCCACTCAACTGCCGATAGATCAACTCAACGCCGTGCAGAAAGTGCCGAAACTCTTCAGATTCGCTCGCCTGCAAGGAGCCCTCCGTCTCCAAAGCCCGGCGCAAGTTATCGAGAACGGGCAGCAATTTGCTGACCAGATCGCCGACCATCCGATTATAGCTGTCAGACCGCTCCCGTTCCACGCGCTTGCGATAATTCTCAAAATCCGCCTGCCGACGAGCAAGCGCCTCCCGCAGATCGCTTCTTTCGGCTTCGACCCGTTTCAGCTCGGCTCGTGTGGCGATCAACTCGGCCAGTACAGGGCCAGTGGCCGCTGAGTCGCCCGGCGGACGAAGCGAACTGCCATCGTTCGCAGGCGCTGACGAAGCCTCAGCCTCGTAGTCCTGACCGTCTATCGCCCGCTGAGGTCCATCGGCGGGGTTTGGATCGGGTAAGAGTTCACGGCCCTTTGGTGAATCCGGGGCCTCTGTCGCTCCTGTTGCGCCGTCAACCACGTCCCTCGTGAGACCCGGTTCGTCCGAAGTTGCGCTAATAGTGTCAGGGCGCGATTCATCGTCGCGTTCACTGTCACTGCCCGCCTCAGCAACGTGGGATGTATCTTCGTCAACAAAGTGCACTGGGATGCGGTTCTTGCTGAACCCCTTCTTGTTCACCATTATCTATCTTCTACCCTGACCGGGCGGTCCCTCCGCAGAGCTTCGGCTTTTCCTCAACTTGCAGTGGTTTCCTCATGCAGAAACTGTCCAACATGGCGGGCCATATAGTTCACGACGGCCATCAGTCGAGCGTATTCGATGCGCATTGGTCCGATTACGCTAAGAGTTCCAATCGCCTCGCTACCAATCCAGTAAGGCGCCGTGATTAACGAGCAGTGCTGCATGGAGTGCGCAGCGTGCTCGCGCCCGATGACGACCTGCACCTGACCGGAAAACGAAGGATCGCGCGAAATGCACTCATTCAGGATTGTGATGAGGCGCGACTTTTCCTCAAACGTGCGGAACAGTTCGCGCATTCTCTCGGTGTCGGCGAAGTCAGGCTTATTCAAAATATTCGACGCACCGTCCACGTAAACAACGGCGCTTCCTGCCCCCTCGCCCTCCAGACTGCGATCACACAAGAGAATCGCGTTGCGGAGCAGCTTGTCGTAGAGCGCCTTCTCCTCGCGCATCATCTCCAGAATTTCCGCACGAATCGCGGTCAGACTCTTTCCCGCAAATTCCGCATTGAGATAGCGGGCGGTTTGTTCGAGATCTTCCTGCGACAGCGTAACGTTTACGCGAATAAGCTTGTGGTGAACGATGTTCGGGGCCGATACCAGAACCACCAAAATACGGTTATCGGTGAGTTGCAGGAACTCTATGTGCTGTAGGCGATTCTCCGCCAGCGACGGGGAAATAACGATGCCAACGTTTTCCGACAGAGCCGAGAGCGCGTGGGAAATCTTCGCCATTACCCGTTCGGGGTCACCGCTGGTGTCACTCTGAGCATCCGCAAGAAAAGCGTTGATTGACGCTAGATCGGCTTTAGACAGCCGCGACTCACCCAACATGTTGTCGACGTAGTAACGGTAACCTTTGTCCGTGGGCACGCGACCGGCCGAGGTGTGCGGTTGCTCTACGAAGCCGGCTTCTTCCAGCTGGCCCATCAAATTTCTGATTGTGGCGGCACTCCATCCGGATGCCGGCGCAAAGCGATCCGAGATCGTGCGCGATCCGACGGGCTCGCCCGTAACCAGATGCTCGCTAATAATCGCAGACAGGACAGCACGGCCGCGGGAATCGGTCATCTTCGCTGTTGTAGATTGAAAACTCGAAATGTGGCTGACCATTGGCTTAAGATGCGGCGCACGTGTCTTGGAGACTACTGGGAGAAGCACGCCGCAACACATTCATCACACGGCGGCCAGAAGATCACCCGCATACGATGCGGCACGCGGGGGTCTCTAAGAATTTAGGGCCCATCAGTACATCCAGCCAGAGTATAACGGATTGTTGAACGGTGCGGCAAACTATCTCTTGATTGTTATCTAGACCCCGATTCCCGAGCGTTTAGTTCGAATCCTGCTTGCATTTACTTCGCAATGGCCCAGGTGTTTCGGCTCGAATTGGACTTAACTGTTGGTATCAGCAGCTTTAGACCTCAATAGTTTTTCATAGGCGTGCTTCACTTCTCGACTCAACGCGCTGATATTATGGTAATTCAAGGGCTTAGCTCGCTCCCTCTCAAGAGTTATTGACGACTCGGCGGGCCACCCGTAATATCGAGTCGCGCCGAGTAGACATCCGGACGTTCGAGCGAGAGCTGGCGGCGCTTCGGCCGACTTAGCGGGCTCTCACGGCTCCGGCCCTTGGCTTCCAACAACGTGTCGCGTATGTCACAACCATCGAACGACCTCAGCAATCATTTCAGCGATGCCTTCCGCCAGCTCGGTCACTATCATTCCCTGCCTGACATAGAAGTCAGGTTCTATCCTTACGCAGGAATCACTCACAAGATCCGTATTCGCGGGGGGCGAGTCTACGTTCGCATCTCCGATATCTTTAAGAGCGCACCGGACGAGGTACTGCGAGCTACGGCTTTTATTCTGGTCGCTCGACTGCTTTCCAAACGAACACCCAGGATCCACGAAAACCACTATCGGCACTACGCATATTCTCCTGAGATCCTGCGCTCTCTCGATATCGCGCGCCGGCGACGCGGTCGCAAGCTGATCTCGTCCTCGCGTGGTAGGGTCTATGATCTCGAGAGGATCTTCCAGCGTCTGAACCGCCGCTATTTTGACGGAGAGATTGACCGACCTACGCTAACGTGGTCGCAACGTCGCACGCGTCGTATTCTCGGGCACCATGACGCGGCGCACGAGACGATCGTTATAAGCAAGACGCTGGACGCCGCGGACATACCCGAATGGTTTGTAGAATTCGTGCTCTATCACGAGATGTTGCATATCAAGCATCCGGCGCGCTTTATCAAGGGCCGGCGCTACTACCACACCAAAGCTTTTCGAAACGAAGAACAGAGGTTCCCTCGGTACGAGGAAGCACAGCGTTGGCTAGAGCTGATCGCTCGTCGACAGCGAGTGCCCTCCACCCGAGCAGCCTGAAAGATTCTTTGGAACTTTGGGTCGACGACCGCGTAATTAACTGACAGGTAGGTAGGCTCCTAAAGCAAGAGCGGGCGGCGATCGAGACAACGTCACTTCCTCCGATGTTGTCGCGAGACTCGGCCGCTCTTTGACTTTCAAGCGTGAGGTATCTAAAAACCTTTCTTGGTACCCTTCAATCAAGTTCAGCCCGTATCGGGTGATTCCTTCGCGAGACAGGACGACTTCCGTAGAAGATGCTGGGCATCGACCAAAATAACTTGTAGCCCTAAAACCAAAAGGAGCGCTTACATGACCGGCGACGTATTCAAAGGGATCGAGATCGTAGGCACCTCGGACCAAAGTTTTTCTCACGCCATCGAAGTTGGAGTCGCACGTGCTCGGCAAACACTCCATAACCTATCATGGTTTGTTGTCGCTGAGCAGAGAGGCGGATTACAAGATGGCCGTCTCGAATTTCAGGTGACATTACGCGTATATTTCAAACTTGATCCGGCGGAAGAGCCGTGAAGTACGGGTGAGCGGAGCGAATACGGTAGCGGTCGAAGAGGTCTGCGAGCAGTGTCCCAGTTTGGACTGTCCTGTTGTTCTGATACGTGCGAAGGACCGATCTACCAAGCCGCACTAATTTTACGAAAGTGGGAAGTGTCCGTGTTGCTTCCTGTGAATTCGGGCTTTGTCTCCGCCTCGGCGAACAATGACGAAGTAATTGCGTTTGCAAATCTGGATACCAGCGGTCTGCGGCGCCCGCGCTGGACAAAGTGACGAGCGCCCCGCTAGACTACCCAGTTTCCTGACGTGCCCGACTGCTCACTGTGCGGTTAATTCCGACGTTAGGGAAGATTTTCATACGGAGAACACAATTTCGTTTATGGCAATTCCTGCGACACAGATTCGGCGCGGTATGGTTATTCTTCACGAGGGACAGCTCTGCAAGGTGATGGAGTTCCGACATCACACGCCTGGAAACCTGCGTGCAATGGTGCAGGCAAAGCTGCGCAACATTCGCACCGGTTCATCCTTCGAACATCGATTTCGTTCGGCCGATACGGTTGAGCGTGCTTCTCTTGAACAGCACGACATGGAGTATCTCTATTCCGATGGCTCACACCATCACTTCATGAATACGGAGAGCTACGAACAGATCGCGTTAAGCGGGGATGAACTGGGCGACGCGGCTGAATGGCTTATGCCGGGCCTGAAGATCCAGGTGGAGTTTTATGAGGGCACTCCCCTGGGCGTCGAATTGCCGGATTCGATGGAGCTCACGGTCACCAGGACGGAGCCCACCATGAAAGGTGCGACCGTCTCGAACGTCAACAAACCGGCGACGCTGGAGAACGGAGTCACCATCCAGGTGCCGCCGTTCGTTAACGAAGGTGATCGCATACGCGTTGCTCCCGCTGAGTCACGTTACATCGAACGAGCAAAGTAGTTTCGGGTTCCACGTTCCAAGTTTCAAGTCGTGCCTGTATTTCAACTTGGAACTCGAACTTGAAACTGTAATTCATGTATCTCTTTTACAGTTTCCTTCTCACCCTGGGCGTCATCGCGCTCTTGCCGCGATTCATCTACGACGCATTTCGCCACGGAAAATATGTAGCCGGCTTCCGCCAGCGCCTGGGCCGGATTCCTCCTGTCGAAGCGAATGGACGCAGCATCATTTGGCTGCATTGTGTTTCGGTTGGCGAGGCACTCGCCGCCCGACCGCTCGCCCGGACATTGTTGGATCGATATCCATCGCACCTTCTCGTTGTCTCAACTACCACGCTGACCGGACAACGCGTCGCCCGCGATGCTTTTCGTGATCAAGCCGCCGCGGTCTTCTACTTCCCATTCGACTGGGCATGGACCGTTCGTCGCGCCTTAAGCACGATGAACCCTTCGGCGGTGTTGATCATGGAGACGGAGTTGTGGCCCAACTTCCTCCGCGAGTGCCGACGGCGCGGAGTCCCGACGGCCGTGATTAATGGGCGCCTCTCTACGCGTTCGTTTCAAAGGTACAAACTGATTCGTCGATTCGCTCGGCGCATGGTGAGGGACCTCGACCTGGCTATTATGCAGACTGATGCGGATGCTGAGCGCATCCGGGCCATCGGCCTGGCGTCCAGTCGCGTGCTGGTTGGGGGGAATATAAAGTTCGATCTTCGCGACGAACCATCCGAGGATGCACTGGCTGTTGAATTTCGTGAGCGATTCAAATTTGCAGGCCGACCGGACTTGATCGTAGCCGCGAGCACACATCCGCCGGAGGAACGAGTGGTTCTCGAAGCATTCAAGCGGCTCCGCGCGGCCGGAGGCTACCACAAGCTAAGACTGATCATCGCGCCAAGGCATCCCGAGCGTTTCGAGGAGGTCGCTTCATTACTGGGAACGTCCGGCCTCGCGTGGTCGCGCCGCTCAGCGGCTCCGGCAGCGAGCGATTCGCTCAGTGATGTTGTGCTGTTGGATTCGATCGGCGAGCTTCGGGCTGTCTATCCTCTGGCGGCGGTCGTCTTCGTGGGTGGGAGCATCGCTCGAACGGGCGGACACAACATCCTTGAGCCGGCATCGGCCGGGGCATGTATTGTCACGGGGGCGCACACTCATAACTTCGAAGCCATCGTAGAAGGCTTCCTTCGGGCCCAGGCTCTCGTCCAGCTTCCAGACCTTTCAGAGGGGGCGGCGTCCGTGGCTCTTGAACAGGACCTTCAGAGGATTTTGTCCGACGATAAATTCGCGCTGGCGATGGTTGAGAATGCCCGCGGCGTGCTGGCCGCGAATCGCGGCGCGACCGAACGAACGATGGACTTACTGGCACCGATTCTCGCCCGACGAGCCAGCGCAGACCCTTCAGAACCTGACCTCGCGAGGCGTGGTCCTCTCTCCGCATGACGAATCCGTCCGGAATTATTCTCGCCCCGCTTGGCGCTGTCTACGGCGGTGTTATGCGGGCGCGTCGCACGCTCTACCGCGGAGGAATGCTTCCAACACATCGAATCGCTTCGCCGGTCATCAGCGTAGGAAACATCACCACGGGAGGGACCGGCAAGACGCCTCTGGTGGATTGGGTGGCGCGCGCGGTCGCGCTAGAAGGTAGACGCGTCTGCGTTTTGAGCCGAGGGTATAAGCGCGCGGACGCGAGCAAGCGGGTGGTAGTTTCGGATAGCAAGCGCATTCTGGCGGGCGTTAAAGAATCGGGCGATGAACCATTCCTGTTAGCAGAGAGGTTAATTGGCAAAGCCGCCGTTATCAGCGACGGAGACCGCGTGGCAGCCGCACGCTGGGCGGAGGAGAATCTTGGATGCGACGCCTTCATACTTGACGATGGCTTCCAGCATTTACGGCTCGCGCGCGACCTCAACATCCTCGCAATCGATGCCACCAATCCCTGGGGCGGAGGAAAACTACTTCCGCGAGGTCGACTCCGTGAACCCCTAAAAGAAATCTCGCGCGCGGACTGCGTGATCATCACGCGTTCCGAACAGGTCGAGGATAGCAGTTCGTTACGTCACGAGATAATGCGATGGAATAATAGCTGTTTGCTCGTGACCTCGCGCACCCGAACCAGCGCGCTGCGCTTCATCGCGGGGCCCTTGATGAAAGATGGAGCGCAGGGCGATCCGCTGGACCAGATTCCGGCTCAACTGCATTTGAA
>JAVHWA010000177.1:0-23551 GCA_032160165.1 Acidobacteriota bacterium | reverse complement strand
CTCTCAGGTGAGGAAGGGGGCAAAGCCCCCGCTCATTCTTTGCACTAAGAAGCGAGCGGGGGCTTTGCCCCCTTCCTCACCTGAGAGATGGATGACAGCGCCCTTAACTAATCAACAGCCACGTCCGCGGACAGTGGCTTATCGACTTTCGGCCGGGCGGACATCGTCGCCAGTTCCCACATGGTGACGAATACGGTTCGCGTCACCTTCTCCATCTTCTGATAATCGATCTTTTCCGCTTGATCACCGGGTCGATGGTAGTCTTCGTGCTCGCCGTCGAAATAGAAGATGATGGGAATGCCCTTCTTGGCGTAGTTGTAATGGTCCGAACGATAGAAGAAACGGTTCGGGTCCTTCGGGTCGTCATACTTGTAATTGAGTTCCAGGTTCAGATAAGCGTGGTTGGTGCTCTCGCTCAGCTCGCCCAACTGGGTGCTCATCATCTTCGAACCGATAACATAGATCTCGTTCGGACCGGAGAGCTTTGCGTTCGCAGGGTTGGTATCGCCAGCGGCCTTGCTGCGCCCGATCATGTCGATATTTATCTGCGTCACGATCTTATCGAGCGGGACCGTCGGGTTCTCGGTGAAGTAACGCGAACCCCAGAGTCCTTTCTCTTCGCCGCAATGCCATACGAAAAGGACCGAGCGCTTTGGCAATGGGTTCTTCCCGAGCGTCTCCGCTATGGCAAGCAGCGCAGTCGTTCCCGATCCGTCGTCATCGGCGCCGTTCCAGATGGTGTCGCTTGGGTCCTTCGCGGACGCCCCGCGACCGCCTCCGGGTGCGCCCATGCCAACGTGATCGTAATGCGCGCCCAGGGCCACGTATTCGTTCTTAAGCACCGGGTCGCGGCCTTCGGCAATCGCCACCACGTTTTGGGTGTAGACCGTCTCCTTCTTTGCCGCGACCGTGAATGTAACTTTCTTATCAGCGCTGAACTCGAATGGCTTGATTGCTTCGGCTTGATCGCGGTTGAGAAGTGTTGCCGCTGATTCCTTCTCGCCCTGCATCAGAGCATTGAGGGTCTTCTCTGAAACCGTGATCCTCGGAACCTTCGGGCCCTCTCCTGGCTTCTGGAATTTCTCGACCGAGACGTTGCCGCCGGTCACCGCGTTTGTTCGGATCCTCTCCCAGTTTGTCAGTATCTGTTTGCTGGGAATTGCAATGATTCCCTTCGCGCCATGCGCCTCTGCATAAGCATCGGGCGAGATCCAATCAACACCAGCCTTGCCGGTTCCGAAGTCCGCGAACGTCACACCCTTTGGTAATCCGCTTCCGAAAACGACGACGATCTTGTCCTTAACGTCGATCCCCTGATAGGCATCTATGTTTTTGTTCTTGATGACCCATCCGTGGCCGACGAAGACCAGCGGCGCGCTGGCCGTTCCCGCAACATTCTGAGCGAGGAAGTCCTCGCCAAATTTGGCGGCTTGGCCATTGAT
This sequence comes from Acidobacteriota bacterium, assembly GCA_032160165.1. Taxonomy (GTDB): domain Bacteria; phylum Acidobacteriota; class Blastocatellia; order Pyrinomonadales; family Pyrinomonadaceae; genus QHXM01. The sequence goes on along the minus strand of JAVHWA010000177.1, from coordinate 22,109 downwards.
CTCAGCGCTGGTACCGGCTGGGTCGACCTTGACGCGCTGAAGCGCTATGCGCTGGAAATATGTTCCGTTGTCACCGCCTGGCTTCAAACCCCAGCGCGATAGGTTCAGCGCGAGGAACTTGGCAGTTGTATCGAGTCCGCGCGATGGAGTATCCCGCCCTTCCATTTCGTCTGAGGCGATGAAGTAGAGATAGTCTTTCATCTGAGCGGCGGTGATCTGCTCGGCCATCTTCCGAGCAGTCGAAAGCGCGGAAGAGGGAGCGGTCGTAGCCGCGTGGCTGCTGTTGACCTGGAGAACTGGAAGCGGACTTACCAGCGCGATGGCCAGAACAAAAATCAGGACAAATCTTCGAAGCATGTTTCCTCCGTAAAGGGTGTAATTAGAATTCGAGGGGCGTGTCCGACTAACTTCCAGTTTGTCGCAGCACTTGCGGCAAGCTCGAGCTTGTCGGACATCGATGACCCACTCAAATTTTGCTTAGTAAATGCGAAAGAGCTGCGCGTGAGAGAATTATACGTCGGGGGCGGGGGAAATGTTCAGCGGGAAGTTCAACCTTCGAATACAGATCACTCGTTGTCCAAAGTCCAATGTCCAAGGTCCAATGTCCGCGCCGGAACCACCCGTCGAGAACAATCGTCGCGCTTCGGTATCGAACATTGAACGTGGAATCTTGAACGTAGTCTGACTTTGGACATTGGACCTTGGACTTTGGACCCTTCATACATGCTGAACGGCCTGGACCAGTTTAGTCAGCGACTCCTTTGCATCGCCATAAAGCATTCCAGTCACCGGCTTGAAGAAGAGCGGGTTCTCGATGCCGGCAAAGCCCTTGCCCTTGCCTCGCTTCAGCACAACCACCGAGCGCGCATGATCTACTTCAAGAATCGGCATACCTGCGATCGGGCTCTTGGGATTATCGCGCGCATCAGGATTGACTACATCATTGGCTCCGATCACCACCGCTACATCGGTTGACGAGAACTCGGGATTGATCTGTTCAAGCTCATAGAGAGACGAGTAGGGCACATTCGCCTCGGCCAACAAGACGTTCATGTGGCCCGGCATTCGTCCCGCCACGGGATGGATCCCATACTTGACCGTGACGCCCCGCTTCTCGAGCACCGAGGCGAGCTCGCGTACGATGTGCTGCGCCTGTGCGGTAGCCATACCGTAACCCGGTACAAAGACGACCTGCTTGGCATACGCCAACTGGACAGCTACGTCCTCAATCCCGACCTCGCGCATTGTTCCCTGTTCCGTTCCGCCCGTGTCTTCCGCCGAAGACACGCTGCCGAACGCGCCGAAGAGAACATTCGTCATCGAGCGGTTCATGGCGCGGCACATCAGGACCGAAAGGATGAAGCCGGAGAACCCGTCGAGTGTTCCAGCGATGATGAGCACCTTGTTTGAAAGCGCGAAACCTGTCGCCGCCGCCGCCAGCCCGGCGTAAGAATTGAGCAGCGACATCACCACCGGCATGTCAGCCGCCCCGATGGGCATCACCAGCATCAGGCCGAAGACGAATGCCAGGCCGACCATCACATAAAACAAGGTGCCGGCTGTCGGCACCACAATCAAATATACGAAGCAGCCTATGGTGGCCGCGAGCAACGTCATGTTGAAGAGGTTTTGCCCTCTGTATGTCGCCGGCGTTCCGCGAACAAGTCCCTGAAGTTTTGCGAATGCGAGAAGGCTACCGGTGGTCGTCAGCGCACCGAGCATCACTTCCAGCCCGATCGCTCCCATCTTGAATTTTCCCAGCTCCGCGCCGTGGTTGTAGTACTCGGCGATTCCAACCAGTGCGGCGGCCAGGGCGCCGAATGCATGCGAGAGCGCGGTCCGCTGAGGCATCGCGGTCATCGGCACCCAGATAGCCATCGCGGCGCCAATGGTCGATCCGATCAGCAGACCTGCGATGATCCATTCATAGCTGACGATCTCGTGATGTAGAAGCGTTCCGATGACAGCCATCAGCATCCCAAACTCGGCCAGGTGCATACCGCGGCGCGCAGTTTCGGGATGGCTCAGTCCTTTCAGTCCGAGGATGAAGAGGACCGAGGCCGCCAGATAGCTGAACTCTATGAAATAGGTCGTGTAGTTGGTCACGGCTTCTTTTCGTCTCCGCCGCTTTTCTCGATCACAGTCTCTTTGCGCTTGAACATCTTGAGCATGCGGTCCGTGATGCCGAAGCCGCCGACGACGTTGATGGTGGCGCAGGTAACGGCTGCGAAGCCAAGAAGCCGGCTGGCGGTGCCGTATTGGCCGGCGATGACGATCGACCCTACGAGCGAGATGCCCGAGATGGCGTTGGTGGCGGACATCAAAGGCGTGTGAAGCAGAGGAGGAACACGCGAGATCACCTGGTAGCCGAGAAAGGCCGCCAGCACAAAGACATAAAGCGCGGCGATTAGAGTTTCTGAAGTCATGATCGGATCCGTCCTATGGCAATACTATGGATTCTTGCACCGTAGCTTTTCTACTTCAGAAGGTGGACAGTCATTACAAATAACTTCTGGCTTCTCCACCCTAACCTCAACCCGGTATGGCGGGGAAAAAATCGAAGTAAGTTCATCAGCCTTGGAACATCGTGGCATAATTCGGAATACGAAAATGAGTTGAGCATTGCGTGAACTGCCGGGATCCGTTGAGGTTCCAAACTGCCAGCGCATAGCTGCTTCTTCGGCCGCCTTACGAAGTAATGGATGACCAGAAGATGCCTTTGCTGAAAGTACCTTCCCTTCCACACCTATTCTTGCCTCAACGGCTACCTCACCACTGACGTGTGCTGCCCGCGCTATTGCCGGGAATATCGGACATATTGCAGTTATCACCGCCGGTGCATCGGGAGTAGGCAAGGCGTTGGCCGGACTGAGTATTAACGTGGAAGTGAAAGCTAGTGATGTAATAATTGCGAATGACCTTATCCCTGAATTCAATTCCATAACTTCTCCCTTCAACTCCTCGCCAATTCTCCCAGCGCCGCCGCCACGCGTGGGTGGACGTACGTCCCTGCATGCGTAACACACGAAGGTCCGACCACATCATCTGTCATATCGATCTTCAATTCTCCATCGTGAATCAATAGATTGAGAAACGCAGTGACGTTGCGCGAGTAGAGCTGACTCGCATGCACTGGGACGGTCGCGGCAAGATTCAGCGGCGACATGACGATGACGCCGGCTCGTTCTATCGTCTCGCCCGGACGGGCCACCGCACAGTTGCCGCCGGTCGCTCCGGCGAGGTCTACGATCACTGCGCCCCGCTTCATTCCGCTTGCCGCCTCTTCGGTAACCAACAGAGGCGCGCGCTTACCCGGAACCTGCGCGGTTGTGATGACCACGTCCGCAGTCTTCGCATGTTTCGCAATCAGGTCGCGACCTCGGCTGAGGGCTTCTTCGGATAGTTCGACTGCATACCCGCCGGCATCTTCAGTTTGAATTCCTCCAAGATCGACTTCGAGGAATTGCGCGCCGAGAGAGCGCACCTGTTCGCCGGCGGCCTTTCGCACATCGTAGGCTTCGACCACCGCGCCCAGCCGGCGCGCGGTCGCGATAGCCTGTAGTCCCGCCACTCCAGCGCCCAACACCAAAACGCGAGCCGGTGCAACCGTTCCCGCCGCCGTCATCAGCATGGGGAACATCCGCGGGATACGCTCCGCGGCAATCAATACCGCTTTGTATCCCACGATAGTAGCCATCGACGACAAGGCGTCCATCGCCTGCGCGCGCGTGATGCGAGGGACCAACTCCATGGCGAACGCGGTGATCTTACGATCCACGATGGGTGCGAGCGCGGCGGGCTCGTCGAGCGGCCTAAGAAAGCCGAGCACCACCGCGGCTGATTTCAGTTTGGCGATGTCTTCGTTCGGGGGACGATTAACGACCGCGAGTATGTCTGCAGAGGAGAGGACGGCGGCGCGATCTGCATTGACAGTGGCCCCGGCCGCTTCGTAGTCGGCGTCCGATGCACCCGCCTCCAGGCCCGCGCCGCTCTCGATCGAAACAGAGAGTTTGAGTGCCACCAGCTTGCGGACAGACTCGGGAACAAGCGCAACTCGAGCTTCACCGGGCAGAGTTTCCCTGAGCACGGCGATGTTCATTCAATTCTCCTTTGGGAGCACCGCATGAATCAGGCGTTACGAAAAGAGTGCTGAAATATCTTTGATGTGTGCGAGCGGTCGCAGTATATCACCAGGATTGCGGATTGCGGATTGCGGATTGAAAGTCGCTTTTTCATTCCGCAATCCGAAACCCGAAATTAGCCGCACCGCCTGTGTGCTTACTTCTTATTTGCGGAGAGGGTCTTTTTGATTTTGATGGTCAGCTCGCGCGTCTGCTCGGCCGCTTCGCCTTTTGGGGCCAGCCGCAGGTATTCATCGTATTCGATGAGCGCGCGGTCGAGAAGATTTAGTTTCACGAAGATGTTGCCGGCGAGAAGATGTGCGTCGGGATAGTCGGCTTTTAGTTGCAGCGTGCGGCCCACATGCGGAGCGGCCTTTAGTATCTCATTGGTGTCCCAGTAAACGTGCGCAAGCGTGAAGTGTCCCTGCCATGAGTTCTCGTCGAGCTTGAGCCCCTCTCCCAACAGTTTCTCGGCGTCGGCGTAACGCCTCTGGCGTCGATAGACTTCGCCGATTGAGACCAGCACAGCACCGCTCTCAGGCTTAATCTCTAATGCCCGACGCAGAGCAATCTCTGAGTCCTCAAAATGCGTCTCGTCCATCAAGACCGTGCCCAGAAGCATGTGTGCTTCGAAGAAATTCGGGTAGAGCTCAACCGCCTTCTTCAAATGGTTGAGGGCCTCTTTCACCTTCTTGTCCGTCAGCGCGGTTCGCCCTTTGGCAAACTCTTCCTGAGCGCTCAGAGGCACGCGAGCATCGATCACCGGCGTAGATGAGCCGGAACCAACCTTGGCGTCAGCGGGTGTGAGCTCGAAAACGAGGTAGGTCCGAGTAACGACCTGTAGGTCTGCCTGTTGTCTGACCTCTTTGTATCCTGGGGCAGTGACGTATAGCGTGTAATAGCCGCGCTGCAGGCTGGAGAATCGAAACTTGCCCCGAGCGTCGACGGGCATCTGGTCGACAATCCCACCGCTGAATCTTTCAAGTTGTACCGTGATATTTGGCGCAGGCGGGCCGCCGTTGGGAAGCCGAACTTCTCCGGCTACTTCGAAACTTATGCCGGAAACGTAATTATCTCTGTCACGCTGAGCAAACGCGGGGCAAGCAAATAGCAGTATCGCGATAATGAGCCCGAAGGGCCTGGGCTGGTCGGCCATCGACCTATCTCCCGATGAGTTGATCAGGACTGAGGCATATGATCCATCGTTAGACCAGCAAGAGCAACCTCAAAATCAGAAACAGGAGCAGGAAGCAGTATTGATTGGACTGCCTCCTGCTCCTGGTTCCTGCGTTCTGCTCCTAGAAGCTGTACTTCAAACCAAACTGAATCAACCGAGCCGGTACCGCCGTCTGCGTGATCTGCCCGAAGGTCGACTGGGTTGCGACCTGGACCGATGACGGCTCGCGGAAGATCGGATGATTGAACAGGTTGAATACGTCCATGCGGAATTGGAACTGGTTCCTCTCACCGATATGGAATCCCTTCAAAATCGAGAGGTCCCAGTTCTGTTGGTATGGTCCACGGAAAGCATTGCGAGGGACGTTGCCGTAGGCCGTTGCTCCGGTGGAACCGTTCGGCACAAGCGCGGCTGTACTGACGAAATTCGGATTAATGTAGTGGTCCAGCCTGCTTCCGATGTCTCCGGTCGTATAGATCTGTTGCACTGTGGTGATGTCGCCCGGCGTGCACGTGGGATATCCCGCGATCTGTTGCGCCAACGGACGACAAATCAAGTTGCCGGTCCCGATTCCGGTCGCACCGAATGCTCCACCACTGGTGCTGTCAAATATCGAGAACGGCAATCCGCTCTGGTAAGTCACGATCCCGCTGATGCCCCAACCCTTGAAGAGTTGATTATCAAAGAAGTTCGACTTGGGCACAGGGATGTCGTAGGAGTAGCTGACCACCAGGCGATGCGGGCGGTCAAAATCGCCGCGAGCGAAATTCTGCTGGACGTTGTTCTGGAAGTTAAGGATGTTGCCTCCGCCTTGTCCGGCGCGAGTGGCATTCAGTTCGTCCGTACTCAAGGAACCGCTGACGTTGTCCTTCGTCTTTGCGTATGTGTAGGCAGCCTGGAAGTAGAGGCCGCGGTGCAGACGCCTGAGTACGGTTATCTGCATCGAGTTGTAGATTGCGACGCCGACGTTGCCGGAGTAGCGCGCTCCACGAGTTCGTGAAAGCCCCAACACAAGGTGACGGAGCGGCTCGTTGGCCGGAGTGTTGGTGGTGATGGTATAGGCAGTGCCGGTATTGTCTCTGACGGTTATCGGGTTGGACGGACTGGCCACTGCCGCCAGATAAGGATCCCAAATCCCTATGCCGCCGACATAGTGCGAGCCAACATATCCAGCTTCGATTGCCCAGCCGTTCCACAATTCACGCTGCAAGGTGAAATTGTATTGCTGCGTGTAGGGTGTGTACGCATCCCGCGGCGCGCTGGTGAAAGATGCGAGATTGATTGAGCAGTTGGTTGCCGTACCGCCGAAGTTCAGGCATCTGGCGCCGGCGGGATTGGAAAACACCGGAGCTACGTTCGGATCATTTATGTCCAGGGCGCCAACGCCACCGGTGCGCCGCAGGCCCGTAAAGATCGAAGCAACCGGAATATAGTCCTGTGCGACGATGGAGGGTGGCGGAATGCTTGCGAGCGGGTTTGCCAGTTGGAGCGCAGCCGGATTCGTGCGGCTATCAAGCGGCTGCACGGTGAACGGCGCCGCCAAGGAGTTTTGCAGGATATTCTGGTTAGAGAGCCGCTGGTAGTAAATGCCATAACCACCGCGCAGCACTGTGTGTTGATTACCCCTTATGTCCCAGGCAAAGCCAACGCGTGGAGCAAAGTTATTGTCGTCGCGACATCGCTCCAAAGCGCAGTTGCGAACTCCGGGGGTGCCGGTGAATCCGGCAAGGTTCACATCCTCAGGAATCAGGAAGGGATTTCGGCCGGCCGCAGCCAGTGAAGGTTCATAGATTCCTGCGCGATTGAGCTTGTCGTGTCCGAAGCTCATAGCTTCCCATCGCAAGCCCAGATTAAAGGTAAGTCGCGAAGTGAATCGATAATCGTCCTGGAAGAAAGCGGCGTAATCGGTAGCGATGAAATTACGCGCCGGGTCTCCGAAGGCGGATTGAATTGCCGTGATGCGCCCTCGTACGAAATTCTGGAACGCGGTGCATTCATTGTTGTCGGTAGTGCAGGTAGCGAGAGCCGAAGGAGTGGGCGTAATCCCGGAAGAGGTGGCTCCAAAAGTCAGTGAGCCTCGAACGGCGAAATTATTGAAGCGGTTCAATTGGTATTGAACACCTTCGACTCCCATTCGCAAGCTGTGTTTGCCCATCACCATCGAGAAGGTGTCTACAAGATTATATTGATTGGAGACGGTCCCTCGATCATCATTCACGCCTGTACCAATTGAGAAGACGCCCGTCACAGACACGCGATAGATCCCGGGGAACTCCGCGCTGTTCCCGCGAACGGCGCCAATCTCGGACAGATCGTGGGTATCTGTTGGGATGTTAGCGAAGATGAAACGGCTGAACCCAAGTCTCAACTCATTGACTTTGGTCGGGCTAAAAGTATGAACGTGGGTTACCGAAAGAAATCGATTCCACTGCGTGTCCGTGCGTGGGTTGGTCAGGCTGGTGTCAGTTCCGAAAGGTTTGACAACGTTACCTTCGTCCCAGAACCAGCGGCCGGAAATCTTGTCTTTGCCGCTGCGGAATTCACGGTCGTAGCTGACCAGATACTGGTTGTCCACGATTGGCGCAATGTTTGAGAATTGACATGTGAATGTGCCGATCGCGCCTCCGCTGACAGCCCCGCAGCCACCCTGACCTGGTCTCGGCACGAGGAACTTTCCACCGTAGCGTGTGTCCGTCAGATTGAGGATCTTAACTGCGACTGGATCAATCTGCGCCGGTGTTAAGCCGAACGCGGTGGCGAGAAGGGCCGCTGACGTAGTTCCGTCCGGGTTTGTTGGAAAATTCTGAATGATCGGTCTGGTGGACGAGCCGTTGGGATCAATACCGTTGCGAGCGCGGACGCCCTGGTAGTTGAAGAACCAATAGCCGCCGGCTTTGGGAATTGGGCCGCTGCCGCTGCCACCGAAAACGTTCTGCAGCAGCCTTCCCCTTTTGGTCCCTGACTTGTTGAAGAAGAATTCATTCGCATTAAGAGCATCGTTGCGGTGGTTCCAATAGAGATCGAAGTGGAAATCTTTGGACCCCGATTTCAACACCAGCCCGATGGCTCCTCCGCCCTTGCTGCCTGAAGAAGCATCGTAGAGCGATGTCGCGACTTTGAACTCCTGGATCGTATCAGGATTGGGAAGAGGTACTGTATCAAAGTGCGCAAGATTGAAATCGTTGACGTTGATGCCATCGAGCGTGACGCTGTTGTTGCTCGTGCGCTGACCGTTAACGCTAACGTCGGCGGTCCCGCGTCCGGCGGCGCGTACGTCCGTCGGCTCACCCGTCACTCCTGCTGAGAGCGATAGTAGAAAAAGGAAGTTCGGCGATGCCAGGGGAAGAGTCTGCAGGGTCTGCGAGTTCAACGACTGACCGGTGACGGCACTCGTCGGATTGATCAGCGTCGGAGTCGCTTCGATATTAACAGACTCGTTAACACCGCCGACCTCGAGCGCCACGTCCTGTCGCGTAGTCTCACCGATTCGTACCTGGACGCCGGCGACGCGCAACTGCTTAAAGTTGGGGCTCTTGATCTCGAGTTTGTACGTTCCCGGCCGAAGCAGGGTGGCTGAATACGCGCCATCCGCGCCCGTGGTCGACGAACGTTCGGCTTTGCCCGTGCCTTCACTGATAATGTCCACCGTGGCGCCGGCCACAATGGCCCCTTGCGGGTCAGTAACGACGCCGGTGATGCCTCCGGTTTGAGATCCCTGGGAGTAAGCAGTCGTCGAGAGGAGAACAAAAACGAGGAACCCGCTTGCTAGAAAGCGAAATACGCTTCGCATAACACCTTCCTCCTTATTTGAGAGAACGACTAAGTGAGAGAACTGCTAAATTCTGGTGGTGACTTGAAGTGCTTTAGTTGAGTCTACGGCCCTGTGTAGTGTTCGTATGAGACCGGATAAAGCCGAGTTTGTTGTCTCAGGCACGCAAGCAATATTCCATCATGGGGTGGGGCCGTAGATCGTGGACAAAGTAGCCTGTGTTTGTGGGAGTTTAGGTCTCAAGCCACCCGGCCGAAGCTCCGACCGAGGGATAGCCTGGCGAACGAATTTCTGAGTTTATTTCCAGAATTTCGGAGAACCTGGTCTGGTGTCAGGGCCTGAGGGCGAGGTAGTCGCATCGCAGATCGAGGGTCTTAAGTGGATTCGAGTGGCGTCAATATTTGAGAATCGGCCTGCTTGCCAATCCATCACAGCGACTCTATAATTCGTCGTCTGCTTAAGGCGCATTGGTGTAGTTGGTTAACACGCTGCCCTCTCAAGGCAGAGATCACGGGTTCGAGTCCCGTATGCGCTAGATCAACATTCATGCGAACGGCTGCGCAGTGCGTGGCCGTTTCTCTATGCCGCTCGTTCTTCAGGCTACTCCTGCCGCTGCTCCGTGAAAGTGTCGAGCAACTCTCTCTGTCGTATATCTCTTCACTCTGCTCGCAGAAAAACGTTCTCACGCGCACGTCTCAGCGAGTATGATGCGTTGCGTTCGGCGTACAGATTTCAGCGGTGGAGAGCGATATGACGGCTGAAGACACAAGGCTTCAAGAGTCGGCAGAACGGACACAACACTGGAAACGGTGGGGACCTTATTTGTCGGAACGCGCGTGGGGTACTGTGCGCGAAGACTATAGCCCCGACGGGTCGGCCTGGACCTACCTGCCGCATGATCACGCGCGTTCGCGCGCCTATCGATGGAATGAAGATGGGATCGCGGGAATCTGCGACCGGCATCAGCAGATCTGCTTTGCGCTTTCCCTTTGGAACGGAAAGGACGCGATCCTCAAGGAGCGACTGTTCGGTCTGGCTGGTCCGGAGGGTAACCACGGCGAGGATGTGAAGGAATGCTATTTCTATCTCGACTCGACCCCGACGCATTCCTACATGAAGTATCTCTACAAGTATCCACAGGCCGCCTTTCCCTACGCTGATCTGGTTGAAGAAAATCGCAGGCGCGATAAGCGCGCGCCCGAGTACGAACTGATAGACACCGGGGTCTTCGATGAGAACAGGTACTTCGACGTATTCGTCGAGTACGCGAAGGCGGACCCTGAAGATATTTTGGTCCGGATCAATGTGGTAAACCGCGGGCCGGAGACAGCCAGGCTAGACGTGCTGCCAACGATCTGGTTCCGTAATAGATGGTCGTTGGGTTACGGCGCTCCTCGCCCAACGATGCAAGGGGTGGCGGCTGGCAGTAAAACGAACGTCGCACTGATCAGAATAGATCACGAATATTATGGAAAGCGCGCGCTTCATTGCGAGGGATCGCCTGAACTTCTCTTTACCGAGAACGAGACGAACACGGAACGGTTATTCGGCGTCGCCAACAGGACCCCTTACGTCAAGGATGCGTTTGATAATTATGTCGTCCACGGATTGAGAGGAGCGGTGAATCCGGAGCGCATAGGGACGAAAGCGGCCGCTTATTATCCGCTCGAGATCGCTTCAGGCGGTAGCGCCACCTTGCGACTGCGCTTCAGCGAAGGAAGCGGATCGAAAGCAGCCACAGTCCTGGGCGAACCCTTCGACAAGATCTTCGCCGAGCGTCAGCGCGAGACGGAGGAATTCTATTCTTCCATCATTCCAACCCACCTCTCACCTGATGCGCAGAACGTAATGCGTCAATCCTTCGGCGGAATGCTGTGGTCCAAACAGTATTACCACTACGTCATCGAAGAGTGGCTCAGAGGCGATCCCGCGTTTCCTTCCCCGCCTGCCGAGCGATGGCACGGACGCAATCACGATTGGCGCCACCTTTACAACGCAGACGTGATCTCGATGCCCGACAAGTGGGAGTATCCGTGGTACGCGGCGTGGGACCTGGCTTTCCATTGCGTTCCGCTCTCTCTGGTCGATGCCGACTTTGCCAAAGAGCAGCTGGTGCTCATGCTCCGCGAATGGTACATGCATCCGAACGGACAGATACCCGCGTACGAATGGGCGTTCGGTGACGTCAATCCTCCGGTCCACGCATGGGCCGCATGGCGCGTTTACAAGATCGAAGAGGCGCGTCGCGGTAAGCCCGATCGAAATTTCCTGGAGCGGGTCTTTCACAAACTGATGCTCAACTTCACCTGGTGGGTGAACCGGAAAGACACGGAAGGCAACAACATATTTGAGGGCGGCTTTCTCGGTCTGGACAACATCGGGGTATTTGATCGCAATACGCAGCTTCCAGACGGCAGTTTCATAGAACAGTCTGACGGGACCAGCTGGATGGCGATGTACACACTCAACCTGCTGGCGATCGCGCTCGAGTTGGCGCGCGAGGACCAGGCTTACGAAGATGTCGCCAGTAAGTTCTGGGAGCATTTCATCTACATCGCACATGCCATGAATAACATCGGGCGCGACAATGTAGATCTATGGAACGAAGAAGACGGCTTTTACTACGACGTGCTCCACACCCCTGACGGCAAACATATCCCGATGCGCGTCCACTCGATGGTCGGGCTGATTCCCATCTTCGCTGTCGAGACGCTGGAATCAGAAATGCTGGAGAGACTTCCTGGCTTCAGGCGCCGCATGGACTGGTTCATTCAGAATCGGCCGGACCTGACGGGCAATGTCGCCAGCATGGATCTACCGGGCAAACAGCAACGGCGCCTGCTCTCGGTCGTCAATCCGACGCGATTGAGGCGAATACTGAAGATGATGCTGGACGAGAAGGAGTTCCTGTCGCCTTACGGGATTCGAGCGCTTTCACGATTTCATCTCGACAACCCGTACTCGTTGAAGATCTATGGGAAGGAGCACCGCATCGATTACGAGCCGGCGGAATCATCCACCGGTCTCTTCGGCGGCAATTCTAATTGGCGGGGGCCAGTTTGGTTTCCCGTGAATTACCTGATCATCGAATCGCTGCAAAAGTTTCATCATTACCTGGGTGAGGATTTCAAGGTCGAGTGCCCGACGGGTTCAGGAACGATGATGACGCTTAACGAGGTTGCGGCCGACATCTCACGCCGTCTCTCCAGCCTCTTTCTAAATGATGCTGACGGGCACCGGCCGGTTCATGGCGGCGTGGATAAGTTCCGATCTGATCCCCACTGGCGCGACCTGTTGCTCTTCTACGAATACTTCCATGGCGACAATGGGGCAGGACTCGGCGCTAGTCATCAGACAGGCTGGACCGGTCTGGTAGCAAAGCTATTACAACAGAGCGGCGAGTAGCCACGGTTGAGTTGCCGGCGCCGAGGGTACGGGAGTAGTAGCGACGATTTCCGAATTCCGCCCGCTCACGAACGCTGCTTAAAAATGCTGTGTCTGCGGCGCATGACGGGGGTCCTGATGGCGAGTAAGTCTTTGTGCCTTCCCTGAAGGATGCTGGATAACCTCTGATGCGTGACCCCGAGTAGCCGAGCGGCCTGAGTGACACGCCCTTGCGCTGCTTTCAGTGCCATTTGAAGCAGGCCCTTCTCGTATAGGCTCACCTCTTCATCAAGCGAACAGCCAGCCCAGACATTTGCCAGACCGGCGCTCTTTGAGTTGCGTATCACCAGCGTCTCAACCGCTTCCTCAGTGATCGTCGCTCCCTGTGGCGCTACCAGGACCGTGCGTTCAATCAGCGAGCGCAACTCTCGCGCGTTCCCTCGAAGGTTTAAATGTCGCATGGCTTCGATAGCGGCCGGCGTGAATGTCACCCGTTGGCCATGCCTTGCGAGAGCGTCGTTGACGAAATGTTCGGCGAGAACACGTATGTCCTCCGGGCGCTCTCTGAGTGGCGGAATCTCCAGGTGGAATGTCTGCAGCCGGTAGAAGAGATCGGTGCGGAACAGTCCGCGCGCCATGTCGTCTTTTAGATTGCAGTTGGTGGCGGCGACGATTCTTACGTCAACCTGCTCAGGTTCAGAAGCGCCGATCGGATGAATCTCGTATCGCTCGATTAAGCGCAGGAGTTTGCTTTGATTTCCCGAACTCATTTCGCCGATCTCATCCAGGAAGAGCGTTCCACCGCGCGCCTGACAGACTGCGCCCGGATAATCCGTGACCGCGTCGGTGAAACTGCCTTTACGATGGCCGAAGAGCTGAGACTCGATTAGGGTTTCGGTCAGTGCCACACAGTTGAGAGCAACAAAGGGGCCCGGGCGTCCACTCCACTTATGAATCAGCCGGGCAAGCAGTTCCTTGCCGGTGCCGGTTTCGCCTGTGATCAGCACGGGGCTGGAGGTAGTGGCGATGCGATTGGCGTGCTGCAAAAGCGATCCCGTCTGTTCTGATGCATAGACAAAAGCATTCGACTGATCCGCCTCTTTCCCCTGCGTGATGACCGACGGCGCTAGCTGCGCAGTAACGACCAGGCGCGCGCACAGCCGCAGACGCGAGAGCGTGCCATGGTCCGTTGAATCAGTTAACAGATCATCGGCCTGGTTATAGATTGATTGCATTTCCGCTGGCGTGAGGCGCTCACCGAGTTCTTCAATAATTGTCAGCGCCGCCTGGCCCGCGCGATCAAGGCTTCCTGCTTGTTGAGCCACTTCTACAGCACGGTGCAGAGCGGAACGTGCCTGCTCGTAGTTACCGAGCCGGGCAAGGGCAGTACCGTGCGATGAAAGAGCTTCGGCCAGAACGAATCTTTCATCGCCTTCCTCGAGCGTGCGCACGGCTGATCTGGCGACTCGCTCGGCTTCGGCATTGCGCCCCTGTGCCAAGAGCGCACGCGCCCGCGTCTCGTCTACCTGGGCGACACTGCCGGGATCTTTGAGACTGACGAATAAGCGGCGCGCGCGATCGAGATGCTCGTGGGCTTCCTCGAACCTGGCAGCCTTGAAGTAGAGGAATCCGAGATTGTTCTCTGTGCGCGCGCGGTAGCGTGTATGCCCGGCCTGCTCAAAATGAAAACTGGCGGCTGTGTGTTCTACTAGTGCACGGTCTACAAATTCCTCGTAGTGCTCACTCTCACTGAGATTCTTGAGGATCACTCCAAGATTGCCATGATATTTGCCCTTTAGGGCGTGGTTTTCCCCCGTCTCAAACAAAGGGGCAGCATCAGTCAAAATTCGCAGTGCCTCATGATAATGCGACGCCGATAACTCAACGGTGGAGCTCCTGAGTAAAGCAACTGCCCGTTGCTCGCTCTCAATGCCCCCAAGGCGCGACAGTGCCTCTCGAAGGGTTACCCGCGCCTCATCAAGCGCCCCCTCCCTCCAGTAGCAGAAAGCAAGGTCACTTTGCGCTTCCGCTACCTTCTCCGTATTGTTAAGCGCCTCAAAGATTGAGATGCTTTCGCTAATCAGATTCTTAGCGGTCTCCTGTGTCCCTTCTACCTGCCGAGTGCTTCCGATCCATCCTGTGAGGGAACCCGCATGGAGTAGCACTTCAGCCGCAATATGGCGCTCCAGACCTTCAACCTTCGGGCGCTCGCCTAGTCGCTGCCAAAGCTCCCCCAACGCATCGCACGCTGCGTCATAGTTGCCAGCTTCTTCCAACTCCTTCGCAAGCCGACAGCGCAGTTCTACGCGCTCGTTGAGGGTGAGTCCAGGGGTATCCAGTTGCCGTAGTAGTGAGGTTTGTAGGTGCATGTGAGAACAACCTTTCTTTTGGGCTGTGAAGAAACGTGAAAAATGCCAAGTTGGTGATACTATACGATCCGCTCAAGGCACTTGCAAAATATATTGCAAGTCGTTCCGACTCTTGTTAGCCCGGCTCATCGGCTGGCTAACCACCCTAACTAAAGGAGATGACTAATGAATCGATTCCGCCAACTATGCGCGACAACCCTGCTGACTTTGGTGCTGGCAGCCTCCCCGGCGTTAGCCGGTGATATGCCTTTTGGTATTACGGGCCCCCCTCCCCCGCCGCCGCCGGAGAATTCGGTAGCGGGCGAGATGCCAGGGCCTGGAGTTACCTCCCAAGCGTCTTCGACCAATGCGTCGGCCACCGGAGACATGCCGACCGGCATTACCGCGATCGATCCCCTGACGGAGCTCACGCTGGGTCTGCTGCAAGGCGTCTTTTCACTCTTCTAAGAGTGCGGTCTAGTCGCAATTAGATGTAGCCGCCGTGATCGCTCACGGGGCGGTTGGGGTGGGGTGTGTTTAATTGGGGCTTTCAGTTCCTGCTAACTCCCCCATTCTCCAACGCCGAGTACGCATCTGGCAAGTACAATCCGAGCCAGGGATCCGAACTCGGCGTCAGGAATAGCTGCGCGTAGACGCGCTCGTTCAGAGTTTCAACGTTGGCCCCTGTCCTTCCTGTAACGAACCAGGCGTGCAATTTCGTATGCAGCATGTACTCGTTGCGTGCCGCGTCGAGCGCCATGTACTTCTCCAGGTTCTTGACGGTTCTTGCCAACAGTTCCTGATCTGCACGCAATGCGGGATTCTGGTGCGACATCAATGCGATGCTGTTGCGGTCAAGCAAAGCGTCGGCCTGGTGCAGCTCTGCTATCTTGTTCCACGCGCTGAGGTCGGTCGCGGCTTCGAGCGCGGTTGCGTCCGCAGTGATCGCTTTGAGGATGTCGATCTCGACGATTCCCTTGGTTATTGCTACCGGAGCGACTTCAATCGCACCCGGGGCAGCCTTCCGCTGTTCGATCCGAGCGGCCACATCCGGCGGAACCCGCCCGCCGCTCTTTGCCACATCGACGGCCCAATCGTTGGCGATGGCTTGAAGGCGCGAATCGTGATAAGCGCGCAACGCGACCCGACGCTCGCTGGGATTCTTTCCCTGAAGCTGCTTGCCCAGACCCTCGGCTCGGGTCAGCCCACGTTTGAATGCTGCAGGGCCGTAGAGTCCCGGCAATGCATCGAGCAACGATCCGCTCGAGTCCAGCACGTAATGAATGCTGTTGCCCGTGAGCGTCCGTTCGAGTTTGCGGCCGTCGCCAAAATCGATCGTCACCCGCGGCGCGGGACGGACTGATTTCCAATGGAGAATGAAATGCTCGCGCAGATAGCTTGCTACCTCCGAGTTTGCGTAGAGCACTGTGCGAAAGAACCGGCTATTCGCGCAGCTGAATTCCTCACTGAGCTTCCCCAGCAATCGTAAAGAGAGAATGGGTTTTCCACTCGCTCGCGACGCCGCCAGCGCCTGATCGAAGTCCGTGTACCAGTAGAGCCCGGAAGCGTAGCTGTTACGTTGTTGACTCACAGAGTCTAGCGCCCCGGACAGTCTCTGCCACTCCTGCTCGTTTACCGCAAGTCCCGAAATGACCTGCCTGATCTCTTCGGCATGATTGTCGAGGAGGAGTTGCAGCCCCTTCGGACCCATCGCTCGCAACTGAGCGATGGCGGGACCCGCTTCCGCAGGTTTGTCGGAAACTGCCAGCCGCGCAAGTGCCTCGGGGCTTTCGCCTGCTAACGCGGGAGACGCAACGACTGAGCTGAAGCAGATCAACGCTAACAGGTACAAAAACGCCTTGAGACGCATGGAACTCTCCTCTATCGATTCAGGAAGCGGGGAAACTGTGGCTGCTTTGATTACGTGGACATGTGATTTCGTTGCACATCGTCTGGGAAGATGACGGGTGGCGAGCCCCTTTTTGCAACGAAAAGTATCAGCAATTTGCACTGGCGGACTAAACGCAGAGGGCGAAGAGGACGCGGAGAATGGTGAGCAGAAGGCTGTCGGAC
Source organism: Acidobacteriota bacterium (assembly GCA_032160165.1). GTDB lineage: Bacteria > Acidobacteriota > Blastocatellia > Pyrinomonadales > Pyrinomonadaceae > QHXM01. The sequence continues at coordinate 5,237 of JAVHWA010000177.1, read as the reverse complement.
CGCGGATTCGGAGATCGAGATACTAGCTCAGATCCTTTAACTTCGTCCCAATTACCTGAACGCCTCTGCGTCCTCCGCGATCTCAGCGTTAATCAATTCTTCCCAGTACTGAACGACCTTAGATTGGGTATCTTGTCCGCATGATCCAAATGCTGCGGCGATCGTTGATCCTTGCAATATAGCCGACGAAGATTTGATCGGCACTGGCTGCTGCCGACGGAAGCTCGCCAACGCTTGCAAGTAGGGTCGGCGTGGGAGTCCCCGCATCTGCGAGTGGCGCCGACATCACCCTCGGCGATCCGCCTTCATTGCTTTCCCACACAACCAACGGTGCGCTCCTTCGATTAGCTAATAGTATTGGCGTGCCTCGCGCCTCGCCATTAGCCAATGCTCGGCCGGGTGAGAAACTCCTGCCGTTGTCTTTGGATTCCACCCAGTAAATCCCCGGCGCAGCTTTCTCACCTTCGGTATACCAAACTACTCGCAACGCGCCATCGTCCGCTATTGATAGAGCCGGACCCGAGACCGGGCATGTTGCGATCATCCAGCGATCGTCGCTCACAATAACTCTGGGAGAAAAGGATCTCGCGCCATCGTCCGATGCTGCCACGGCGATGTGGCGAAACTCTCCAGGCAGCACTTGTCGCCAACTCGCGAACACTCTCCCATCGGGACCCGCAGCGATGGCGGTCTTGCAACATGGACAAGCGTCCTTTGCTACCAGTTGATTCTTTGAAATGGAACGCCCGCTATCGGCGGAGAAGGCGACGAAGACTTCCCGATTACTCTCCATATGGTCCATCTTCTGCATTGAGCCACCGGCAGGAGCACTCCTGGCTTTGTTCCGTTCATCCAACCACGCAACGTAAACCCGACCATCAGTACCTACCGCAAGCGAGTGCATCCCGTGTCCCACTGCCATTCCATCATCGTTGACCTTCAATGGTGGGTCGAAGGTTCGTCCGCCGTCGCGCGACGTGGAAAGATAAAGGTCGGTCGCGTGTTTCTGCGCCGGCAAAGTGGCCGTCCAGCCGGCGTAGACAGTCCCATCAGGGGCGACCGCCAACGTCGGCGGATCTCCTCGCCAGGCCGTCGCCTCTCCCGCTTTCGGATTCACGCGCACCGGAGCACCCTTACTTCGTCCCTCGTCATCTACATGCGCCAGCATGACGTCAGCTTCATTGTTTTCTCGATGTTCAACCCACGCGACATAGATAGTGCCATCGGGTGCTCTGGCGATGGATGGCTCGGCCGCATCCGTATTCTCAGCCGAGACTCGAATGGGTTTGGCAGTGCTCGATGCGGCTTCGCCGCCAGCGGGCGCCTGTTTTGTTTGGCGTGCGCAACCTGCCAGAAACATCACCAGCATTGCGCACACGATTACTTTGGATTTCGCCATAAACATTAGTAGCTGAGCCTTAGGCCGAACTGAAATTGCCTGGAATCAAACGCCGCGGTCGGCTGTCCGAAACTCGGAAGTGCAGTTGTACCGGTACCGAAAGTGTTGTTGGGTATCGCGAGATTCGCGCGATTGAGAATATTGAATCCTTCGGCGAGTACTTCCAGCCCGACGCGCTCTGTGAATCTGAAGCGGCGGCTAAGGCGAAGATCCAACGAAGCAAAATCAAACCCGCGTCCGGCATTGCGTCCCACCCCGACCGGGCGGTCATTGTTATTCGTATCGAAGTTGCGGTCGTTGCCAGTCAGGATGTTGAAAGGCAGGCGCGAGGCGTATGTAAAGATGTAACCCAATTGAAACCCGCGAAGCAGCCGGCCATGCGCGGTGTTGCTCCCGACCTTGGGTCCTTCGAGTGTTCCGCTGAGTACGAAGCGATGGCGCTGATCGTTATCCGAAAGCCCTCGATCATCGCGCAAATCAAAATTATTCTGCGGGGTCGAGAAGAAGAAGTTGCCGGTGTCGTCTATCGCCTTCGAGAGCGTGTAACTGGCGCGAACGCTGGCCCATTGCCCTGCCCGTTTATTGAAGGCGACCACCATTGCGTCGTAGTAGGAATCTCCCGAACTTTCATAGCGCGAAATGTTTCCCCAACCTGGATCGGGACGTCCAAGATTCGGCACGCCAGCGGAAGCGGGAAAGCGCGGCACATTGACATTGCGAGAGACGATGATGTGCACGCCACGCAGGTGCACATAGCCGATCGAGATTGAGGAGTCGCTTGAAAGCTCGCGCTCGATCTGGAAATTCGCCTGCTCGCTATAACTACTCTCGATCTTGGGATCGATGCGTGTGATGTTGGGTCTGGTCGCGAGCGTCGTTGGTTGCGTTGCCAGCACGTTTGGGAAAACCGGCGCGCCCGTTTGCGTCGGCGAGAGCTGAACCACGATGTACTTCGATCCATCTCGCTGCAGTGCGTTCGAGGTCGCGCGCAGCGGTATGCGGTCGAAGTAGAACCCAAATCCCGCGCGGACCACGGTCTTGCGGTTCCCCGGCGCGTAAGCGATTCCAAGTCGCGGTGAAAGATTGTTAGTGTCGGTATTGATCGGATCAGGCAGGAATTGCGCGTCGTAGCGAAGGCCTGCGTTTATCGTCAGGTCAGCATGTGGTCGCCATTCGTCTTGCGCGAAAAACCCAATGTTCGGGTTCGACTGAAACTGGCCGGGCGCTCCGAAGGCCTGTTGGAAGTTGCTGTAGTTTCCAGCCAGGAAGTTATTAAGGCTGGTAAACGTGTAGACTCCCTGAACAGCGCCCGGGAAATCGATGTTGACACGATTATAGAGAAGGTCGAGCCCGCCCTTAACGGAGTGCGAGCCACGCTGTGTGGATATGCTATCGACCAGTTCATAGAGATCTATGCCGCGCGCCAGCGGCGAAAAGGTCGCCGTCCCAAAATTTGCCACCCCCGCGATATTCATCGCCGGTCCTACCGCATCGTTGACCGGTGCGGCCAGGCGGCTGTGCGTGAATTGAAACCGCGCCTCGTTCAGCGTGTGACTACTGATAGTCGCAACATCGTTGACGGCTATTGTCTGGTCCCGGTCACTCAGTGCGGTCGCGCGACTCAAGGCGTTCAGGCCGCCGATGTTTCGCGAGTTCTCTGAGCTGATGTCGTAAAGGCTGTAACGCGCCGTCAGTTGGTTGGATTCGGATAGCTTGTGATCAATCCGCGCGAAGAAGTTGGTCGCATCGTAACCGCCGGGCACGACTCCGGTCTCGATTCGAGGTCCTGCATAATTGACCAGGTTCAGGCGGTTGTTGATTATCGAGACGTTGGCTGGAGAAATCGTGATGATGGCAGAGTCGTTACGACGGGTCTGTTCAAAGTTCGCGAACAGAAATGTACGATCGCGCCGAAATGGGCCGCCTATCGTCGCGCCGTACTGACCCTGTGTGAGCAGGTCTTTGCGAGATGCCAGCGGGTTGCGGGCGTCGAATCGTTGATTGCGGAAATAGCCGTAGAGCTTTCCCCGCCATTCGTTGCTACCGGACTGAGTAACAATATTCACGATGCCCGACGACGCCCGGCCAAACTCCGCAATCCCTCCTGACGTCACTACCTGAAACTCGCGTATCACGTCCTGGCTGTAATATGTACCAGTCAGGTCCGCGGCATCATCATTCGCTGAGAGACCATCCACCACGAAGCTGTTATTCAGATTGCGCTGTCCTGCGATAGAAAGACCCTGGCCGGGTACGGCCGAGGTTTCTGCAAACCGCTGATTGCTTCCTGTGTTGGTGCGCGAGACAGCAGGCACCAGCAGTGCGAGATCCAGATAGTTGCGCCCGTTCAGCGGGAGCTCGTCAATCTCGCGAGGGCGGATAGTCTCGGCCACTTGCGTCCGCACGGTCTCAATAAGAGGGATATCTTCTATCTTAACCGTCTCTGCGACCCCGGCGACCTCAAGCTTGACGGGAACGTCCAACGCCTGGCCCACGGTCAGCGTCAGTTGACGCGTCAGAGAAGTGAAGCCTTGCGCTTCCACCAAAAGTTTGTACGAGCCCACCGGAAGGTATTTGAATCCGAAACGGCCTTCGGCGTCGGTTGTCGCATGTTGCTTACGATTCGTTTCCAGGTTGGTGGTGGTAAGAGTCGCGCCGGTCACAGCCGCATTGTTCTTGTCTTCCACGCGGCCGCTGAGCGTCGCCGAGGTGACTGTCTGCTGTGCGACGGCGGACCTTATGAACCCACTCGACATTATCAGAACTACAAAGCAGGCGATCAGCGATCCCAGCCAACCCGGCGGACGTTTGGAGAATAAACCCCTTCTCATGTGAGATTCCTTTCTAACCAATCGATCCATCGGGCGATACACGTTGGTCGCTCCGATGCTCGTCGCGTTTGGCGAAGGACGACGGGCACAAGGCACGTCTCTTGTCACGCTACGCAAAATAGACGACGACACTCGCAACGCATATTGCGCCGCAAGCGTGCGTGGAAGTCTATTGGCAGAACCTAGGCTGAAGGATTGATGAGAAGAGGAGGTGGCGCGCGCGGACGGACCTGCCGCCGGCTTTCGGAGGACGGCAGGACAATATCCGAAATGACGTTCCTGATGAGTACCAGCGTCGGAGGGCGGGGGCTGCAGGCAAAAGCCATTGCCGCGCCGTCGCGTGGCCGGCGCGAATGGGTCGGAGCGACAGCAGCCGCGGCGCATTCGGGAGAGCACGGCGCCGTCATGGCCGGAGAGGCCGCAGTCAATGATTGAGATGATTCAGTGTGCGCTGAAGAGGAGTGATGAGCCGAGTGACGAGAGGCAACATTGTGCGAGTCATGCGAAACGGATTCCTCAGCGGGAGCACTGGCACCGTGATGAGCATGAGCGCTCGGCTCCTCGACCGCTTCTTCCCCGTCGTCTGTCGCGTTCGGTTCTATCTCGCTGGCGAAAGCAACGCTGCAAGAGCCTTCAGCGTGTGGAGCTTTGCCTGCGCAACAAGCCATGTGGCATTGGTGCGATGAAGAAAAGGAGCTTAGCGGTGCGATGGCCGACAACAACACGAGCCCCAGCATCGCCGCCATGAGCGCTCTGGCGATTGAGATGCAGGCAGATCGTATTGTGCGCGGACGAGAAAGCAAGAGAACTCCCTTAGGCGCAGGTTACTCGAATGCGATGGAGCCCGAATTCTGTCACACGAGCGACGCGGGGTGCAAGGCTGAGAAATTAACCACTGAGGCACAGGGGCCACAGAGCGAAGAAGGAATTTTGAGTTATGAATTCTGAATGTTGAATTGAAGACAGCTTTCGTCTTTCCCTAAATTCAAAATTCAAAACTCACAATT
>JAVHWA010000134.1:0-9105 GCA_032160165.1 Acidobacteriota bacterium | reverse complement strand
CGTAGTTCATGCTCAGGTTCTTGCCCCCGGCGAAAAGACTGATCTCTACTTCCTTACTCTTAAGCGTCTTCAACTGGTCGTCCAGACCAACATATGCTTCCCAGTAAGAATCGGCAGCGGGCAGGTTCCGCTTCTCAGAGAACTTGGTGACGAACTCGTCAACGTTTTCGAATAGCGGTCTGTCGTATCCCACATACATCGTGGAAACGCGACCATCAAACAGCGTGAAGCTAATCTGAGTGATTCCCTCAAACTTCGCCGCCGACGAATACTTTTCGGGTCTGACCCGGAGCGTGGAGACTCCAAACCTGCTCGGCGGCTTGTCGAGATCTAATCGAACGTCTTTATCGAACTTGCTGCCCGGGAATAGCGCCAGTACCTGGTCCGGCGTCATACCGAGCTTGAGTCCGTTGATGTTGGGAGCCTGGGCCACACTCAGCGGGTAAACCTGCTTCTTCCTGGCAAGCTTCGCTTTTGCCTTTGCGTTCTCCACTTCCTCGACTGTCGGCTCGAGTTTCTCCGGCTGGAACCTGTAGATCTCTCGCTCTTCCTTTGTATACACCTTGTCCGACAGGACCAATAGTGGTGCGCCCTGGTAGATGCGCTGTTGATTCTGCTCCGCTTGGATCGTGACGCTTTCGGTAGCCGGTCCCGGAGCACTCAGAGCCGTAGACGCAGAAGACTGACGCCGATAGAAAACGGCCTCGTAATAGTCGGGGCTTTTTTCGTTGCGTGGGCCCACGGGTACCACGAACATATAGAAAGTTCCCAGCGCGTCGTGCTTAACCAGATACGTGTCTTGTGTAAAAGGCTTTCCCGGATAGGTCGAGAAGAGCAGCGAGAAACATTCAACACCGGAACTGGCCGCGCTCTTTTGCTCCGCAGCTCCAAGTGGATTGATGTCCTCTGTCAGGGTCAGTGTCCTGGAGTTCGTCGGACTTAAAGAGACGCGGAACTTCGTGTTCACATAGGGGGCGAATGTTGACTGGTTAAAATAGCGAAGCTGCTCAAGCAGATTGGATGATTGCCACTCGGAAGGCTGATCAGCAAAGACGGACTTTATAGGCAGCCCAGCGACAGCGGTCGCAATAATCCCTGCCTTCATAAATTGACGACGTGAATACTTCATACTAGCTCAAGACTCCTGGTCGAGTTAGATTAACTTTAGAATCCATACTGGCGCTTACTACTTGTGACGTACTGATCGCCCAGGATTGCTTTCAACTTGAGGAAAATGTTTGCGAGAGACTACCCGCACGGACTTGAGATGACTTTAGCAATAAATCCTTTTGGGGGCAAATGGAATGCTAGGTGGTTTTGAGTAAGGGCGTGCTTATATGGGCGGGTATGCACGAGATGCCGCCGACTTTAACTTGTGTCCGCCTATGCACTAGATGCAACCGGCTTCGTGAGACTGCGTGAAAACGAGGTCAGTACCGTAACGCGGTAGCGTCGGGTCGGCTTGTCCATCGAGCAGCAACATGGCAACGAGCTCGGTACCACTCAGGCTCACGATCCGCAGGTGTACCCGACGCTACCGCGTTACGGTACCGACCTCATCGTCACCAAGCCGATGGTATCCAATGTCGCTTTTGACGATCCCCTTAGGATGAAACTGAACCCCTCCCGAATTTCTCTTGTGTTGTTGGCGACTTGGGTTTACAATCCGCAGCGCTTCCTCGGTTGCAAGTAGTAATCCTGACAGCCTGCGCTTTCTAGTCGCTGCAAGATATTCGGCGAAGGCCAAGGCTTCCTTGCGAACAAGTACACGCTCGAGTAGTTAGTTTTCTTCACGGGGGCGTTCTTTTTCCCTAACAGTCAATTCCTGGACTTCCGTCTGGCAATCAAGCTAAGAGGAGAAATCTATGGCCGAACCATTTTTGTCTGAAATCAGAATCATGAGCTTTGGCTTCGCGCCCAAAGGCTGGGCCTTGTGCAACGGGCAGCTCCTGCCGATCAATCAAAACCAGGCGCTTTTCTCCCTGCTCGGCACGACGTTCGGTGGCGACGGGCGCGTTAATTTCGCGCTGCCGGACCTGCGCTCGCGCGTGCCGATTCACGTCGGCGACGGGCACACGCTGGGAGAGAGAGGCGGCGAGCAGTCGCATACGCTTTCTATTTCGGAGATTCCGACACATACCCACGTTTTCAACGCCAATACCAACACCGGTACAGCCAGCACCCCTGTAGCGGCGGTTTTGGCTAAGATTCCTGCTAACGGTTACGCGCCTCCGACTCAACTCGTTGCGATGAATGCAGGCGCATCGTTACCCACGGGTGGCAGTCAAACGCATCTCAATATGCAGCCGTTCCTGACGCTTAGCTTCTGCATCGCCCTTCAGGGCATCTTCCCTTCACCCAGTTAAAAGGAGAAAAGATGGCACAACCATATGTTGGTGAAATTCGAATGTTTGCCGGCAACTTTGCTCCGGCTGGTTGGATGTTCTGCGAAGGGCAGTTGCTCCCGATTTCTGAGAACGAGACTCTTTTCCAGTTGATTGGTACCACTTATGGAGGTGACGGCCAGTCGACCTTTGCGCTGCCCGATCTGCGCGGCAGACTTCCCCTACATCAAGGCAACGGCTTTATACTGGCTGAGACGGGTGGCGCGGAGGAAATAACGCTAACGGTCAATCAGATCGCAGCGCATGCTCACCCATGGTTGGGGTCTTCCGCTACTGCAGGTTCGCAAACACCAACTGGTCAAGTATTGGCGGACTCGCAGGCTACGCTCTACTTTAATTTAGCTGATAACCCCACGAATTTGTCTCCCTTATCCGTCAGCGCTACGGGAGGTAGTCAGCCGCACACAAACTTCCAGCCGTACCTTTGCGTAGATTTTATTATTTCGCTGTTCGGGATTTTCCCGTCCCAGACCTAAGGAGACAACTATGGCCGATCCATTTGTAGCAGAAATCAGAATCTTCCCTTTCAACTTTGCCCCAAAGGGTTGGGCATGGTGTGACGGGCAGTTGCTACCCTTGTCGCAGAATACCGCACTCTTCAGCTTGCTCGGTACGACTTACGGCGGCAACGGAAAGTCGAACTTCGCGCTACCGGACTTGCAGGGCCGCGCACCTATGCACCCCGGACAGGGTCCCGGATTATCGCTCCACGACTTGGGTGAGACTGGCGGCTCCGAAACAGTTACGCTATTGGAAAGCGAGATACCGGCGCATTCTCACGGACTCACGGCCGTGGAAGATAATGGAACGTTCAAAACTCCAGCCGGAATGTTTTTGGGCGGTGGCAACGCGATGTATATCGCACCCAACCAGGCGGTAAATACCACCTTGGCGGGGGAATCACTAGCACCTGCAGGCGGCGATCAGCCGCACAACAACTTGATGCCTTATTTGACCTTCTATTTCTGCATCGCATTGCAAGGTGTCTTCCCGCCACGGACGTAAGGACGAGGCGGCAGACGGCAGGGGCAGGAGGCAGGGACTGAGGAAGCAGGAGGCAGGTGCCCAGCACGCAGTCGGCAGGCGCAGGAGGCAGGAAGACGAAAGACCTCCTGACGAGGTAGTACTCCAAAAGGGCGAATCGGCTTAGGCTGGTTCGCCCTTTTTGTTTGGCGGCGTCGTATCGGGGCAGTCGCTCGAAGCGCGCGGAGCGCGCTTGATCCGCATTTCGCATTAATTCTCAGCCCCAATTTTGTTTCGACGCGGTGCGTGTGATACCGTTCCCCGCTGCCGATCTCTGCTCTCGATGCTACAGAAACAGAGTGAAAGACGAGCTGAGCCTAAACACAAATCACAAAATCGATCTGCGTCCAATTGGACCGGGAGATGAAGACTTTCTCTACCGGGTCTACGCCAGCGTGCGGGGAGAGGAATTAGCGGCTTGCGGCTGGAGCGAGGAACAGCAAAGACTCTTTCTCAACATGCAGCTCAAGGCGCGAGATCAATCGTATTCAATGTACTATCCCGAGTTGGATGACAAGATAGTATTACTCAACGCGGAACCGGTGGGTCGGCTGATCGTCAGCCGTTCGGAGGAAGCGATCAGGTTGGTTGATGTTACCCTTCTTCCCGAGTCTCGCGGGGCGGGAATCGGAACCACGTTAATAGGAGATCTGTCTACAGAAGCCGATGCGGCGAACAAAACCATTCGGCTACAAGTGGAACGGACTAACCCGCAGGCTCTCTCGCTTTACCAGCGGTTAGGTCTTTTAATAACGAGCGAGACACAGACACATATACAGATGGAACGAACGGGTCAAAAGTCTAAGGTCTGAGGATTTTAAGGGCGTAGCACCAAAGCTCTACCCGTGGTTTGTGAGCGTCGCCGTTCGGGTCAGAACCATAAGCGTCAGAGACTGTGTGAAAACTCTCCTCTGTCAGCGCCAAAGGCGCGGAATGCAGTAGCCCAGGGCAACGCCCTGGGTCATGAGCAGTTGATCTCCTTAAGCGCTGAAGGCGCGAAATTTGAAGCGGCTGGCTACAGATTGCGCAACTTCAGCGCTCAAAAAGCATGGGTTGTTACGATACCTGGGCCGTTGGCCCAGGCTATTACATTCCGCGCCCTTGGCGCACGGGCTTCGGGTTATCGCACAGTCTCGTCAGCGGGCGGATTTTAGCGAGGCCTTCGCGATCATGCGCTAACGCGATAAACTCCGCACGGCAACCCGCCCGCTTACGCAGGCGGTTCTGACCCGTACGGCCACCGACTCGGTAACATCCATCGGGCAGTCGCCATCGTGAAGGCCGCTTGAACATTGAACCTTAAACGTTTTTCGGGGAGACGATGACGGAATGAGTGAGAATCTAACCAAAGAGCAGTTTTCAGCCAACTTGAATACAAAGTTTCGGGTGCAGCCCGATGCCGCTGACCTGGAGATTGAGCTACGCGAAGTCAACGAAGGTATCGCGACGCCTCGAAACGAGCAGTTCGCTCTTGTATTCGTCGGCCCTCAAGAACCGTTTCTGCAACAGGCGATCTATCACTTGATTCACGATAAACTCGGCGAGTTTGACTTGTTTCTTGTTCCTATTGGTAAGGAACCGGGTGGTTTCCAGTATGAGGCGGTGTTCAATCGGTTCCTGGGCGAGACCCAAAGCGTCTAAAGTCCAATGACGGGCGGTCCAATGTCCAAGGTCCAAAGTCCAAAGTCCGGTCGGGCTCATTAAAGCTGAAAAGGGAAACCTCCAAGTGAGAAGCGCGACCATTAGGTTGCGGACTTTGGACTTTGGACATTGGACTTTGGACAGCTCAACGACTTTGGACAACTAATGCGCGTCATACTCCGACCAGTCACGCCTGACGACGAACCGTTCCTCCTACGTGTGTACGCAAGCATCCGCGCTGACGAGCTGGCGCAGGTTCCATGGAGCGATGCCCAGCGAGAAGCGTTCATCGTTAGTCAGTTCGCTGCCCAACAACTTCATTATCGCGAGCACAATCCAGGCGCAACACATCATCTCGTTCTGGTCGACGAAGAGCCAGTCGGCAGGCTTTATGTCGCCAGGCGAGAAGCGGAGATACGCATCCTCGACATTACAGTGCTTCCCGAACATCGTAGTCGGGGAATTGGCACGCCGCTCATCAAGGAGCTTATGGCAGAGGCCCAGAGTTCGGGCAAGCCGCTCAATATCTGGGTCGAGAGCTTCAACCCTTCCCTGCGACTCTTCGAGCGTTTAGGGTTCGAACAGGTCGATAGCGACGGGGTTAATTGTTTGGTGGAGTGGAGGGATGGAAGTCCAAAGTCCAAGGTCTAACCAAGTCCAAAGTCCAATGTCCAAGGTCCAAGGTCCAAAATCTGCGCATAGCCGGTGGCCCGTCTACTGGAACTTCTGAGTAGTGGACCTTGGACTTTGGACCTTGGACATTGGACCACAACCGAGCAGTTCCCTCACGGGTGTGCTGTCCACACCGAAACGGTCCGAGATTCCGTACAACTTCGTTGTGTATTTGCTAGGTTTGTGCTAATTTTTACACTCCATTCGTGGAGAGCGCCTGCCCGCGCTTTTTGCTCACTGTCATTCCTCAATAGAGATTTGCACTAGTGATACATTTTTCCGGTCGTGCGTCGTCTTCACGACCTTTTCTTGCGCGCAATACGTCGAACACAATCAGCATCAACAACCCCTGAATACTTTGGTCGCTTGTCGCCCTCGCGTCGTAGTGACAAAGATCGAAAGAGAGAGTTCATGAATCGTTTATCCCCCGGCACTTCGCCTGGAATTTTCAAAGTTCTCACCGTAGCTATCCTCTCTTTCGCGATGTTGACGATGCCGTTGGCATCGGCCGCGGCGATGAGCTTCAGAAGCGCTGCATCCACTCCTCCGACGAAGAGTGAAGCGAAGAAGAACGCGACCTCTTCAAATGAAGCCACCGAGAAAGCTTTGTTTGTCGACCCGCCTGCCGCGCGACCAGCGCCGGAAGCATTTATTCAACCGGTAGCACCGCCACCTCCCCCGGCTGTCTTCACTGCAACATTAGTAGGTGTTCTTACGGCAACGGCAAACAACGTAGACCTCAAGGCTGATCCCGGCGATACCATCACCTATACAGCAACGCTCGATAACCAGACGGGATCAGATGCGACCGCACTGAGCTTTACAATTCCTATCGATTCGCACACGACCTTCAGTGCGGGCACACTCAACAGCACTCCAGTCGCCTTTGATGTCGCTCAAACGCCATTTAATGAAGATGCGGCTGCGCAAACCATTACCCTGGCAGGGCAGGACCCCGACGGAAGCAACCTTACCTTTAGCACGGTCACTTCGCCTACGAAGGGAACGCTCGGCATTATAGCGGCACCGACTTGTGGCGCTGCCGGCTGCACGGCGACGGTGTCTTACACACCAACCGCAAATGCGAACGGCTCGGATAGCTTTACCTACAGGGTCAACGACGGGACGGCAAATTCAAACCAGACCGGCACGGTCTCGATCACTATAAACAGCGTTAACGACGTTCCCACCTTTACGACAACAGGTAATCCGCCGGCGGTAAACGAAGATTCAGGGGCTGCGACGATTTCGGGTTTCCTCACGAGCATTAGTCCGGGCCCGGCGGATGAAGCGGGACAAACCGTTACGTTCCCCGTCACCGCCAACACGAACTCGGGATTATTCCAAACGGCACCTGCTATTGATTCCACAGGCAAGCTGACCTACACGCCGGCCTTAAACCAGAACGGCACTGCGACAATCACCTATCACGCGCACGATACCGGGGGCACAGCCTTCGGAGGAGTGGACAACTCGGCCGACCAACAGTTCACAATCACGGTGAATGCCGTCAACGATGCGCCCACGGTAACGAATAAGACGTTCGGGCCGAACTTCGTCATGGCTAATATGAAGCGGACCGGCTTCACCGGCCTCTTGACCGGTGTCACCGACGTCGACACTGGGGTGAATGGCTGTAGTCCAACATTTTCGATCAAGGCCGGCAGTATCAGCGCGACCTCGCCGGTCGGCGGAACGGTTTCCAATGTGAGCCTTGCTAACGGCACATTTGACTTCGATCCTCCGCCGGGCGCGACCGGAGATGTGACGTTTACCTACATCGTTTCGGATACCGGCTGTCCCGGCACAGCAGATAGCGCTCCGGTAACGGTAACGATCAATGTCAGCGGTCCGGTGATCTGGTTCGTAAAGCCGCCTTCGGCGGCGCCGGCTGCCGGCGGTGACGGCCGCCTATCGAATCCCTTCAATCGGATGCTTGAAGCGACTACCGCGATGGGGACCAACGCAAGCCAAAGAATCTTTGTCTATAACAATGGATTCGCAACCATAGCAGGGCAAAACGTTACGCTTCAGGGCAACACAACGCAGGCCACGGCGCAATGGTTGATCGGACAGGGAGCAGTCGCCGCAAGTTTCGATGCGCTAATGGGTATTACTGTGCCTGCGAACACCATCGCGCGACCGACTCTCGGTGCGGACGCCACTGCCGCCAATGGGCTTCGGCCAACAATCCAGGGTCAAGTGACCATGAAAGAGAATACGAGGGTTGAGGGGTTCAATTCCAATGTCGGCGCAGGCCTCAAGGGGCTGACCGGATCGAATTGGGCATCCGGTGGTGCGATCACCATAAGGGACATAAACGTTACTTCGACCACGGGCAATGCAGTCGATTTCAGCAACGCTGCACTTAGCGGCCAAACGATTACATATGTGAGTAGCGATACAGCAAACTTTCCGAACTCCATCGTTTCTACAACCGGTGTCGCTCTCAGCGTCGTCAACACAACCGTTGGCGCAAACGGCATGACCTTCCGCAGCATTTCAGCGAGTGGAGCCGTTAACGGGATTGTGCTGAACAACACCGGCGCCGTGGGCCAAATCGCCGTCACGGGCGACGGCTCGACCGGCAGCACTACGTGCGGCGGTGGCACGGGTGCAGTGGGGCTGTTCGACTGTGACGGCTCGGGCGGCACCATCAGTAACGCTATCCATGACGCGGTCTTGATTACAAATTCGAACGTGACCTTGCGCCAGATGAAGATCAACAACGCCGGATGGGACGGCGTGCAGAGTACGGGCAGCGGCAACATCGTGCTGTCGGCGGTCGACATCAACCATCCGGGCAACGCCAGTCCCGCGCCGGACGGCTCAACGGGTAATCCTTCCGGCTTCGGCGGCGGCAACGGCTTCTACGTCGAGAACGGCACTGGCACGTACCTCTTCGACAACAACTCTCGTGTCATCAACTGGCAGGCATCGCAGTCCAACGCGGTCCTGCTGCACAACACCAGTGCCAACTTCACGTCGTTCACGGTCGATCACGCATTGATCTCCACCTCGGCCACGGGCGCGGCCGGCTTCCACGCCAACCTCAACGGCACCACAACTGGTCAAGTCAACCTGACCAACAGCGAATTCACGCTGATCGACCAGAACGCCGCTCAAATCCTAAACAACGGTTCGGGGACTATTCGCGCCATCGTGCAGGGCAACAATTTCCACGATGCGGATGCGACCAGCGGCGACGGCAACAACACGCTGTTCCTGGCGAATAGTCATGAGGGCCACCTGAACTTCACAATCGGCGGAGCGGGCGCCCTCGGCAACACGTTCCACAATCTGGCACGGCTGACCACACTGGCGGGCGTCATTCAGGTGGATGCGGCAGGCGGCGACAACACCA
>JAVHWA010000041.1:0-4190 GCA_032160165.1 Acidobacteriota bacterium | reverse complement strand
TGGCCTAATTCATCCGTCAGAGAGATGATATTCCCTTCTCGATCGCGCGCCTGAGAAATTACAACATTGCCCGGATACGTAATGGTTGCTAGGTGACCCCATCCGTCATACGCCATTGTTGTAGTGTCGCTCGCTGCATCGGTGGTAGAAGTGACACGACCGAGGTTATCGTAAGTTAATGTCGACGAATTGGCGAGTGGGTCAGTGGCTGAGAGGCAATCGCCATTGGCACCGTAGGCGAATGAGAACTGCTCGTTCTGAGCGTTTTTGGAAGTCAAGACTTGTCCGAATGCGTCATACGTATTGAGAATAGCAACTCTGTTGAGTGGATCGGCCAGAGAAGTCACCTTGCCCGCAGTGCCGTAAGCAAACGTCTGCGTATTGTTGAGTGGATCTTTCATTGTCAGGAGGTCGTTCGCTGACGAATAGGTGTTAGTCCACGTGTGCTGCAGTGGGTCGGTTTGCGTGAGGACGCTTCCGGCAGCATCATATGTCAACTGCCATGTCTTGCCTCGTTTATCAATAATCGTAATGGGGTTGTTGTTTGAGTTGTAGGCGGTGTAAGAGGTGCTGAAACTCGCGCTGTCGACCCGGCTGGCGACTCTCCCACTCGAGTAGTTGTCCGTATTTGTCTGCCCGCCCGGCAGGGTCATCGTGCACGAGCCTGACGTATACGAATAGGCCGTCGTGTGATTGAGGGGGTCTGTTTCGCTCGTGAGCCCACTTCCGATGTTGTATGCGTACGACCACACTTTGCCACGCAGGTCCGTCATGGCAGTAATGTTGTGGCCAGTGTCATACGCGTAGAGACGATGATAGATCGTTCCGCTGAGCGAGGGATACGCCACGTCGGAGACGTTCTGACTCGCGTTGACTGTAGTAGTCCAGATGCGGCCGGTGGGATCGGTGACCGTACGGATGTATCCGCTGGTGTCATAGGCAATCGAGAGCTGACGCGACGTTGGGTCTGTCAGGACCGTGATCTTCCCGGCGGTATCGCGCGCTACCGTGATCGAATTACCAGCTCTGTCGACCCAGGACGTGGAGTTGCCGTTCGTCGCGACAGTTCCACTTCGTTTGGTCCTTCTTGGTGTAGGTCCACGTGTTGTTCGCATTCTTCACCAGCGTCTCGGGAATTCCCGCCGGAGGAACGTACTTCTGCGTCGTGGCATTGTACGTGAAGGGAATGATGGTTCCGTCCTGCTTGTAAATATTTGCGCCGGTGAGGGTCCCGCTTTCTTCATCAAACGTCTGTTGCACAGACCAGTCGTAGGCCATGGTCCACGCATAACCAGCGGGCGTGACCCTTGTCGACTTTGAGTTGTGATACAACTGGAATTCCAACGTGCCGCCACCACGAATGGGCCAAGACACGATGGGAAGAGTGGTCATCTTGTTGCCGGTCTGGCTGTTGACCGATCCCAGGTTTCGCTCCCAAGCCATCGGCGCGCCGCCGCTGCCACCCCCGCCGACAAGCAACATGCCCAGGGTTCCCGCGTTGATCGTTCCGTGGGCGAGAGCGTTCTCGATGAGTTGCACCTGGATCGCGGCGAGCTGCGCATCTGTGTACAAGCCGCCGCGGTGCTCTTCGTCCCGCAAAGGGTTGTCGCCATAGAAGATCGGCGTCGGCTCATCGGTGTACGCCGGGGGAGCAGGGCGCAAGCTCTGAAGTACGTCTTGACTGTATTTCGACATCCCGGTCAGCAGCGGCTGCAGTCCTGCCGCGGATGCGGAGAAAGCCATGATCAGCGCGAGGAAGATACACAGTAACCGGAAACCAGGAAGTGAGCGAACGCGGTACATACGTCTTCCTTACACCACATTCAAAGACGTTGCAAAGGGAAGGTTTCCCCTTTTCGTGATCCGCGTTGAATTCGGACGCGCCCGGATTGTTGGGGCATGAGTCCCGAAAGGAGCGAGTGATTAGCAGTAACGGCTCAGGATTCCA
This sequence comes from Acidobacteriota bacterium, assembly GCA_032160165.1. GTDB lineage: Bacteria > Acidobacteriota > Blastocatellia > Pyrinomonadales > Pyrinomonadaceae > QHXM01. The sequence goes on along the minus strand of JAVHWA010000041.1, from coordinate 2,242 downwards.
GTGCGGCTTTGATACGCTCGACCGTGTCGGGATCGGATTCTTGCGCAAGGCGATCTGACAGCGCCGATTTCACAACTGGCGCGTCGAAGAACTTGAGCGCATCGGCCGCGGAGGCACGCACGGAATCGTCGTCGTCGCTGAGAAGAGCGACGAGGGTATTTACAGCACCCGGATTTCTTAACCGGCCCAACGCGAAGGCGACGCCGATTCGCACATCAGGCTCGGGGTCTTGGGCCATAGAGATAAGTGTCCGATATGCGCTCCGCTCGCCGATGTTGCCGAGAGCGTAAGCGACACTCTGCCTCGTCTGGTCCTCCGGATCGTTTGCAAGCCGTGCGAGCGCAGCCGACGTGCCGGCCCCCTGAAAAACCGGACGGAGGCGCTCCCGGTCTTCGTCGCTGTTCGGGTCAGTGTCAGGTCCTGCCGCGATTTGGTTCAGAACGGTTGCGGCGTTCATCCTCACATCCGAGTTGTCGGAAGCCAAGGCTCGGGTCAACGCGGGAACTGCCTTCATCCCCAGCGCCTCCAGCGTGTTCAGGGCATCGCTGGAGCCGTCGGAGAGCTCGTCGAGAGCGATCGTAAGAGTCCGTTGCTCGTAAGCCGTAAGCGAACCTTCGCCAGGCATGGACGTGACGCTGATCTCGGGCGGAGCAAGTTTCGAGAGCTTGAGGTCGCGAGGCGCAACGATGATGGGCTGACGAGCTCGCCGTTGCTTGAAAGCAGACGTCGCCCAAAATCCAAGTGCAAATGCGACCACCAGAAGCACCGCGACGATCGCCGGATGTACTCCTTGGCGCGCGGCGCTCAGCGAGTCGTCAGACTCTGGGACCGGATCCATTTCTTGTCAGTGGACGCTCCGGGGAGTGGTCGGGTTGCGCCAGACGGGACCTAAATAGCCTTCCATCGAGCCGTAACCCCGACGCAATAAAAAACCCGCGACCGGTTCGACCCGAGCCGCGGGGCCTCTTATGAGTTCATGCGGCTGTCCCTTAGGGCCGCAGTGATTAATCCATAGACGACTATTTCCTCGACAGACGACTATTTCCTCGACACAAGTTCTCTCACGAGGCATGTACTACTATTTTCTTGCTCGAATCCTTATACTGCGGAAGGGAGCACATGCATTGATGGAGGGTTTTTTTATGCGTTACGCGAAGTTTTCCGCGGTTTTGATCGGCTTTGGCCTCGTCTTGACGGCGCAAGCACAATTCATTCAGCCTTGGAATTTCCAGGCTCCGTCGTTCCGCTCGAGGGTGAAGGACTGTCCTAGCACACTTCCGTCACCCATTGCAGCCTACGACGACTTTGTCAGCACGAGCACGACCGTGCTGAACGTCGTCATCTGGTGGGGAAACGTGAACTCGCCGGCCCAACTCAACAGGCGCTATTTGATAGCGATCTACGACAACATTCCCGGAGCGTGCATGCCGGACTTGGCGGCGGGTCCGAAGTACAGGGCTTGCGTCGTCCCCGCGCTTACAGCGCCGGTAGGCGTTGATTGCAACGGCAACCAAGTGCACGTGTTCGGATCGTTCTTGCCTGGTGGTTTCCCGGTGGCTGCCGGCCAACAATACTGGCTGCAGATCTCCGAATCGGACATTCACAGCGTCACCGTGGGCGTAGATAACTTCCGATGGTCTGGCCACATGCCGACCAACGGTTGCCGCGCCCTGCAGATCGATGCGTTTGGCAACATCATCGCGCCGCTCACCGGCTGCGGTGCCATAAACGATCTGGCATTCGCCCTGTTCTAAGGTCTGTTTCGATGGGTGGCAGGGCTGCTTTACGCAGCCCTGCTCACTATGCCAATCATCTCGATACGACCTTCCTCGCAGTGAAGGGACGATGGCTTACCGCTTGAACCAGTCGTAGACCGGGGACGCACGCCTGGTGATCGCTGCATCGAGACTGAAGCTGCCATCGAGCTTTGTGTTGCTGCGCTCAATGGCGAGGAATCCCGGATAAACCTCCACGTGTTCGATGCCCGCCCGCAGCGAGCCGGTGGCTTCAGCCAACTCAAAGGCAAGCTCCGAAGGCGACACCTTATCGCCCCAGCCGTGGTCTGGCGCCTGATAGCCGCTCCAGTGATTCCATGCCCAGTCCTCGACGATGTAGATGCCCCCGGGCTTCACGAGAGGGAATAGGATCTCAAAGGTCGCCTTACTGAATTCGTACATATGCGAAGCGTCGTCTATGACGAAGTCCAAGCGAGACCCGAACTCCTCGCGCGTAATTTGCAGGA
>JAVHWA010000181.1:0-7736 GCA_032160165.1 Acidobacteriota bacterium | reverse complement strand
GACGAAATGAGGTCAACCAATCGCCCGATGGGAGGTCTCGAGCTTTGCGCCTGCTGCACCATCTCGACGATCCGCGCAAGCGCGGTATCACTTCCCACTTTGGTCGCGCGAAAGGTGAAGGCGCCCGCTTTGTTCACGCTTGAGCCGATGACCTGATCCCCGGGCCGCTTATCGACAGGAACTGATTCACCCGTAACCACAGATTCGTCTATGGCGGACTCGCCACTGAGAATGACTCCATCGACCGGTACTTTCTCGCCGGGGCGCACAAGGACGATGTCGCCGACGATCACCTCTTCAATCGGAACGTCGACCTCTTTCCCATCGCGAATGACACGAGCGGTCTTTGCCTGGAGCTCGAGAAGTTTTCGGATCGCGGCAGACGAACGGCTCTTCGCTCTCATCTCGAGCGCCTGCCCCAGGAGAATTAGCGCGATCACGATCACCGCCACTTCGAAGTACATGCCGGCAGTGCCTGCCGGGAAAAGGCCGGGGGCAAAAACGACAAACGCCGAATACACCCACGCTGCACCTGTGCCGAGCGCAACCAGCGTGTCCATGTTCGTGTTGTGGTTAAGAAATCCGTTCCATGCGCTTTCAAAGAACTGGCGTCCCGACCAGGCGAGAACCGGGAATGTCACGACCGCCGAAACGATGCCGATTGTGCGGTGATAAGGCATCAGCGCGTGCTCCCAGGTGGGCGCGAACTCCGCAAGCATGAGAAACAGGAGCGGAGTTCCCACCGCGGCGGCGAACCAAAACTTATGCATCATGGTTCGATATGCGCGCGCCGAGTCGTCTTCCTGGGGCTCGACAGTTAGCGGGGTTGCGCGACGAGGAGAGCGCGTGATTTGAATCGCGGTAGCGCCCAGAGGGGAATGCATGTGCTGCGTAAGGTGCTGATGAGAAGTCTTTCCAACGAACTGTTCCGGCGCTGAATCGAACCGCTCTTTACAGCCGATTGCGCAGAAGTGGAAGGTCGCGCCAGAGTACTCGCTGTGGCCGGCAGCTAATGCGGGATCGACCTGCATCCCGCAGACCGGATCGATTGTTGTCGAAGCTGCTGCTTTCATTTAAGTTCTTCAACCGCAACGCGCAGTAATTCACCGACGCTCCAGGCCTGCGCGATACATCCTCTGGGCGCATGAGGCGGATCACCATCGAAGATCTCCGACACCTGTCCAAGTCCGGCGTGATTTAGATGTTCCCTTAGGTTCGACAGCAAACTCCTGGCATGAGCTCGCGCTGGCTCGCTTCCATTGTGCACTTTTAGATAGGCAGTAATGAAAGGCCCCATCAGCCACGCCCAGACCGTTCCCTGGTGGTATGCGCCGTCGCGCCCCAGCGAGTCGCCCTCATATCGCGGGCGATAACGGGGATCGTCGGGCGCCAGACTTCTCAATCCGTATGGAGTAAGCAACGCGTGCTCGACTACTTCTACAACCCGCTTCGCCCGTTCGTCTGAGAGCATCGAGTACAGCAGGCTGACGGCGAAGATCTGATTGGGGCGGAGCGAAGCATCGCGGCGATCGCCATCGATGACGTCATTGAGATACCTTCCGTCTTCGTTCCAGAACATCTCATTGAAGCTTTGTTTAGCGCGGGTGGCCAATTCTGCGTACCGCTTTTGGTTTGCTCCATCACCGAACCGTCCCGCAAGATCTTCCATCACGCGCACCGCGTTGTACCAAAGCGCCTGAATCTCGACCGCCAATCCGCGCCGAGGCGTCACTACCCAATCACCAACCTTCGCATCCATCCAGGTCAGCTGCACGCCCTCTTCGCCAGAATAGATAAGGCCTTGTGCATCGAGGTGGATGTTGTAGCGCGTGCCTTTCACATGCCGTTCGACTATATCTACCAGGACGTCGTATAGATTTGCCCGCACGAACTTCTCATCACCACTGTAATGCAGGAACGCGCGTACGGCTTCAAAGAACCACAGGGTGGCGTCAACCGTGTTGTATTCCGGAGTTTCGCCCGCATCGGGAAAACGGTTTGGCAGCATCCCACGATCGACATGACGCGCAAATTCCAAAAGAATACTTCCCGCGATTTCGGGGCGCTTGGTGGCGAGCGTCACGCCCGGCAGCGCGATCATGGTGTCACGCCCCCAATCGCTGAACCAGTGATAGCCGGCAATGACGGTCTTTGCCTTTGAGCGTGCGACGATGAATTGATCTGCAGCTGAGACCAACGCACGGACGAACTCGTCATCGGCGGGAGCGCCGGCGAGGATTTCTGCTCGTCGCGATACTTCGGCATCTTTGTAATGGTCCGCGAGTCTCGCATCGCGCCTGCCAGTGGATGCGATCACCGTCGCGCGCCGGCTTTCGCTTGAGTGGAATTTCAACGCGAAAGGACTGAACAAGTCCTCTTTGAAATCGAAGCCGCGCGCGCGCTCGTGATCGTATTCAAAGTTGCGAAACCAGAAGGCAGCGCGGTCTATCTCCTGAGCGTCGTGTGCAAGACAGAGAGCGGGGAGATTTGGATACGGCTTTATTGTCGCGAGATCATCGTCAAACTCCACCTCAGAATTCAGCGCAGGGTTTTCATGGCCAAGGCTGTGATAATCGCGGAAAGCGATGAGAGGACGGACCTCCAGAATGCAGTTGGCGTTTCGCAGTTGGCGGTTCGCAGTGGCTTCGCCTTCCTCGACGATCTGATATTGGACCACCGTTGTGTTTTCGCCGTGAATCATGAAGATGCTTTTTTCAATCATGACCCCTTCGATTTCGTATGTGATGATGGGATATGGATCAAGGCGGAAACCGATCTGATACTTGTAGCCTTGCGGATAAATCGTATTGGGATATTGATTCGCAGACAGGTCGTATCGTCGGCCATCAACCACCAACGTCTCTTCCAGTTTGGAGAGCATGACGATCCGTCCGACCGGCGGTTGCGTCGCCGCCACCATCAACCCGTGATAACGGCGCGTGTTCAGGCAGGCAATAGTTGAGGACGCATATCCCCCTAGGCCGTTCGTCTCAAGCCATTCGCGTGAGAGAGCGGCATCGAGATTGGTACAGATCTCTCGATCAAAGCGGATCATGAATAGAGGTCCTCACCAGGGCTTACGAAAACTTTACTTGAATGCTTACGCCAGTATAAACGAGGCCGATGAAAGTGGTGAGTCTGTATGGATAGGGGTCGAGACTGGAGAATATGAAACACTGAACACAAAAATGGTAGGCGCGTGGGGACTTGAACCCCAGACCTCTGCCGTGTCGAGGCAGCGCTCTACCAACTGAGCTACGCGCCTACATATTTACAATTCGTGTTTCAAGTCCTATTATTCGCGACGCTGAAAAGTAGCAAACGGCTCGCGCCCGTGTCAAGCGGACCCCCTTTTCCAGTAGTAGTTCAGTTGGGGAAGAAATGAACTAACTGGGATGGGCAGGATAGACAGGATGAAAAAGCATTGAAGAGAATCATCATTTCTTCTTTATGCTGTCCCATCCTGTTTCACTCCGGCTTACCCTAATTGAAACATTACCTTCTTTTCAAGCTGTGTTGGTAGAAGTTGCTTATGAATGAAAAATACTGGGACAGAGTCGCCGACGATTACGACAACCGGATCTTTGACACGCTGAAGAATGATCGCAAAGGGACGATCCGTCGCTATATCAATCGATTTAGTTCCGGAAAGACCACTGCCTACGACTTCGGATGTGGAGTTGGAAAGTACCTGGCGGTGCTGCGACGCAGATTCGAAGCGATTCATGCGATAGACATTTCCGCCAGATGTCTCGAGATCGCCAGGAATAACTGTCAGGGCATCGGCAACATTACGTTTCTAAAGCATGACTTGTCCGATCCGCACTTCAATCTGGGAAAGACGGACTTCGCCATCAGTGTCAACGTGCTCATCATGCCTTCGTACGAAATACGGACCGGCATCCTCAACACGATTTCCAGACATCTGGTTAAGGGTGGACACCTGCTTCTGGTGGTGCCCTCACTCGAGAGCGCGCTCTACTCGAATTTCAGGCTTCAGGAATGGAACCGGCGGTCGAGCCGAAATCATCGGGCTAAATTCTATTTCAAGTTCGACGGCAACAACGCTTCGATTGTACGCGGAGTCTTGAACTGGGCCGATCGTTCGACCAAACACTACCTGGAAGCGGAGTTGAGGACCCAATTGGCCGCGGTAGGCCTTGAGGTGATGGCTTTAGATAAGGTGGAGTATTCGTGGGACTCGATGTTCGACACGCCGCCGAGTTGGATGCAGCATCCCTATCCCTGGGATTGGCTCACCGTGTCTCGCAAGCATTAACCTCGAGCGCTCGGGCGGCCAGCCTGTTCCACTCTTGCATCCGTTCTCACGGCATATCGATTATTACGCATTGAGCGCTGCGGAGGCGATGCGGTCCCATTCATCATAGAGTTGGCGAAGCCGCGCCTCCGTTTGTTTGTAGTCTTCATTGGCGGCGCGGAGTCGTTCGTGCTCGCGGGCGAGATCCGGAAGCGAAAGCTGCGCGGTAAGTTCAGCCAAGCGCTTTTCTGCATCGGCAATCTCGGTCTCGATCGTCTGGGAATCGCGAAGCGGTTGTTTCTTTCGACCCTTCGATCGCGCGCCTTTCGGCTTACTGCTCTCCACCTCCTCGCCAGGCGACGACTTGGTCTTCTCGCGTTTTAACGGCTCCACAGGCTTGGCAGCAACCGGTTCGCGGCGAAGCGACTGAGATTGTCGCGCTGCCTTCCAATCGTGGTACTCCGTATAATCCCCATCATAGTGCTCGGCTCCGCCCTGGCCATCGAGCGCAAGGATCTGAGTGGCGACCCGGTCAAGGAAATAGCGGTCGTGGCTGATGGCGATGATCGTTCCCTGAAAGGCGTCCAGCGCCTCCTCCAGCGCTTCGCGCGAGGGAATGTCAAGATGGTTGGTGGGCTCGTCCAGGATCAAGACGTTGACATTGGAATAGATCAACTTCGCCAGGGCAAGCCTTCCCTTTTCGCCTCCCGAGAGATCGCGCACGTGTTTGTACACGTCGTCGCCCGTGAAAAGAAACTTAGCCAGAAACCCGCGCAGTTCGCCGGCAGTGGCGGTTGAAGGAGCCACGCGACGCAACTCCATAATTATCTCGTTGCGATCATCCAGGTCTTCGAGTTGCTGGGCGTAATAACCTACCTGCACTTTTGTGCCCCAGCGCATCGTGCCCGCAAGCGGCTGAAGTTTTCCCAGTACGGTCTTGACGAATGTGGTCTTGCCCGATCCGTTGGGGCCAATGATCCCCATGCACTCCCCACGCCTGAGCGTTAGCGTGATGTCGCTGGCTAGCACCTTGCCGGGATAACCGACGGTTGCTTCTTCAACGGTCAGCACCTGAGTGCCAGCTCGTTCGATCGAACGTAATCGAAAGTCTCCGGACGATTGATCGGGTCGCACGCTCTCGATTCGGTCGAGTTTCTCCAGCATCTTGCGCCGCGATTTGGCCTGTTTTGTTTTCTGGCCCGCAAGATTGCGCCTGATGAATTCCTCGGTCTTTGCGATCAGATGCTGCTGGTTCTCGTAGGCTCGCATTTGTGCTTCGCGGCGCACCTCACGTTCGACCAGGTATGCCGAGTAGTTTCCGGTATAGGTGGCTGCGCGCCCGAGCTCGAGCTCGACGATCCGCTTGCAGGTGCGGTCAAGAAAGTATCGATCGTGACTGATGATTACGTAAGCTGAGCCGTATGTAGCGAGAAACTCTTCCAACCACTCGACCGAATTGACGTCGAGGTGATTGGTAGGCTCGTCGAGCAGTAAGACGTCGGGTTCCGCCAGGAGCAGGCGTGCCAGGCCCAGCCGATTCTGTTGTCCGCCGGAGAGGTGTTCGGTCTCGAGATTCCAGTTCTCGCGATCAAAACCGAGCCCAAGCAGAATTGACTCGGCCTTGGCGGCGTACTCGAATCCGCCCTCTCGCTCGAACTGATGTTGAAGCTCGCTGTAGCGTTCGAGCACCGCATCCAAATCGTCCGTGGCGTCGGCCATGCGATGCTCCAACTCGTGCATCTCATGTTCGATTTGTTGAAGGTGACCGAATGCTGCGAGTGCGGACTCGTGCACGGTCGAACCCGGCTCGAAGTGTATGTGCTGGGCAAGGACTCCAAGGCGGACGCCGCGGGCCCGCACCACATCGCCTTCATCAGGCGTCTCTTCACCGCCCACCAACCGGAACACTGTCGTCTTTCCGGCGCCGTTTCGTCCGACCAGTCCGACATGCTCGCCTGGATTTATCTGCAGCGATGCGCCGCGCAGGACGTCCTGCGACCCGTAAGACTTATGGACATCTGATAGACGGAATAACATCTGGAAAGTGATGAGTGATAGGTGTTAGGTGATAGGTGATAGGTGGCGAGAAAGCGACATTAATCACTCATCACTTATTACCTATCACCCATCGCTTTTCACTTTTTCTTTGGTGTGGCTGTCGCTGCCGGACTGGAGGTCGCTGGAGGAGAGGCCGACGCCGACGCAGCTGGACTGGCAACGGGAGAGGGAGTCGCGCTGTTCGTCGCCTGTCGCATACCACTCATCTTCTCGGGAGTGGCGAGCATATCGGTTGCGAGCTTATTGACGATTTTGGCCTCGCTCATAGCCACGTTCAATAGCGCGGCGTTTAGAATGTCCTGACGCTGCTTGGTCAATGCCTGTGTGATCTGTTGTCGCACGCCAGGGCTATCGAACGTCAGGTTCTCGCTTTGCAATTGCTTGCTCTGCAATTTGAAGATGTACCAACGACCGTTCATCTGCACAGGAGCAGTGAAGCTGCCTACTTGCATTGGTCCGAAAAACTGCTCGATCAATTGCGGTGGAAATCCGTTCTGCTTTAAATCGTCTTCAGACGCGAACCCGATGTCTCCGCCACGAATGTTGCTCGGGTCTTCGCTACGCGCGCGCGCGACGCTTGCGAAATCCGCTCCGCTCTTCAGTTGCGCATAGAGATTGTCAACTTTGGCCTTCGCCTCCGCTTCGTTCTTGGCATCGTCCTGTCCGCCATTGTCAGCAGGATCCACCACGATGTTGGCCAGACCAACGCCGCGCGGATTGACGAAGCTCTGCTTGTTATTGTTATAGAAGTCCTGAACTTCCTCGTCTCTGATAGTGATCTTGGCGTTGACCTGATTCTGTAGTTTCTCAATCGCCTTCGACTTGCGGGCCTCGTCGCGAAGTATCTCGACGGTTTGTCCCTGGTCCTTGAGCCTCTTCTGGAATTCCTCTTCGGTCATGCCGCTCTGTTGCTTCAGGTCCGCCAGGAACTGCGTGACTTCGTCGTCCTTGGGAAGCAGGCCTTCTTTTTCCGCTCGCTGAAAGAGCACTTCCTTCTGGATCAAAGTGTCGAGCGCCTGTAGACGTGTCTGCGCCAGTTGCAGCGGAGAAAGCTTGGATTGCTGACCCTGGAACTTCTCGTTTATCAGTCGATCGACTTCGCTCAGCATTATGTTCTTGCCGTTGACAGTCGCGGCCACATCGGTTGCACCGCCCGGCCCGCCCGCGCCGCTACCGCTCTTGGTCGAACCGCAGCCGGCAAGCGCGAGGACTATGACTGCGATAATCGCGGTCGGAATGAACCTTTTGATTGCTATGGACACTTGTCTGCTCCTTCAAATTTGACGACGACGATGGTTGATCCATCGCCGGACGATAGCCCGGTCTGCTTGACGTCCGGGAAACGTGTTTGCTATAAGTTCTCGTTTTGAATCTCTAACTCAGATTCGCGTTGCTTTTTATAACCAGATCGTGAATTTGA
>JAVHWA010000165.1:0-48219 GCA_032160165.1 Acidobacteriota bacterium | reverse complement strand
TCGCCGCACTCCAGAGAAAACCGCCCGACCTCCTCTTCACCTAGACAGCGAGCGGAGCAGCGTATCGCTCGGCAAGATTTGCCACCACGGTTGTTAACTCGGCAGGCTCGACCGGCTTGGGAATGTGAATCTGGTAGCCCGCGGAGAGCATTCGCATCCGGTCTTCGACACTCGCGTAAGCCGTCAATGCCGCGGCTGGAATTCTTCCCCCCTGTTCCGCTGGTAACTGGCGTATCTTGCTGATGAGCTCATAGCCGTCCATAAACGGCATCCCAATGTCCGAGACCAGCACGTCGAATCGCTCTCGCTCCATTTGTTTCAGCGCTTGAACAGCTGATCCTACCGAGAGCACGCTGGCGCCGCGCCCCGTAAGCACCGCGGCCACGAGTTCACGCGCATCCAATTCATCATCCACCACAAGTACTCGAAGATTCTCGAGTGATAGTTGCGAATCCGGCCCCTTGCCGGCAAGGGGATGCGTCTGTCTCACGGCGCTGGATGCGTGCTGAACACTCTGCAGCGGGAACATGACCTTAAAGGTTGTGCCCGCACCTTCACCCGGACTCTCAGCTTCCACCGTTCCGCCGTGCAGCTCAACTAACTGGCGCACGATCGCGAGACCGAGGCCAAGTCCGCCCTGTTTACGTGTGCTTGACGAATCGGACTGTCGAAAGCGGTCGAACACGTAGGGCAGAAAATCCGGACCAATACCCTGGCCGGTGTCCTTGACCGTGATCTCGATGTGGGAGGCGACCCGCTCCAATAGTACGTCAATGTCTCCGCCCTTGGAGGTAAACTTGATCGCGTTTGTTAGTAGGTTCCACATAATTTGCTGGAGTCGGTCGGAGTCGCCGGAGACAGCAGGAATGTGTGTATCAAGGGCGGATCGGAGAATGATGCCTTTGGCGTCTGCCGCCGGGCGCACGCCGTCAATCACAGATTCGATCATTGGCGCCAGTTCGACGGGTCGAACATTGAGGCGAAGCTTGCCGGTGACGATGCTGGCGACGTCCAGCAGATCATCAATCAGTTGTCCTTGCGCGCGGGCATTGCGCACGATGATTTCGACGGCACGTTCCGATGTTTCGGCGTCGAGATTGCCGTCGGCCAGCAACTTTGACCAGCCGAGGATCGAGGTCAGTGGAGTTCGCAGTTCGTGCGATAATGTGGCCAGAAAATCATTCTTGATGGCGTTGGCTGTATCAGCCTCAGTGTATGCAACCTGGCAGCTCTCCAGAAGCAGACGACGCTCTTCTTCAACCTTCCTGCGGTCAGTGATGTCTCTGATGTTGCACTGGATAACCTGATGGTTGTCCTCTTCATAGACGTTACTGACAAACTCAACTTCCCGTAACCTTCCGTCTATAGTTTCGAGCGGCAAATCCTCATAGCGGAGGTAGCCTTTCTCCTGCAACGCTCGAAAAGCGGTCCTGCTAGCTTCCTTATCACTGAATAGACCAATTTCCCATAGCTCCTTCCCCAAAAACTCGGCGCGTGAGTACCCTAATAGCTCCGTCATGAATGGATTAACGTCTGTAATTTTTAGTGTTAGAGCATCGAGGATAAGTATCCCATCGCGTGCGGCCTCGAATAGCCGCCGATAACGAATTTCCGAAGTCCTCAGCCCTTCCGGCAGCGGGCCGGGCTGGCGTTTACGGTCGGCCTCATCGGGTTGTGCGGCAAGCGCATGGCTTTCAACCAGCACAGCACGCTTTGGGGATAGCATGGAAGAACTCCTGACGTAATCAACTCACGAATGACGACACACAGCACAAGAAAGGGCGACCAGTCCGATCCCGGCGGCGAGGGCTGAATGCTCAAAAAGGACTGACGCTCTTTGAGTAACACGGGAAAGAATGGCCCGTCTGTGCGCAAACATACATACAATGATGAAGTGGAAAAAAGGAAGGACCGTCCCAACCGAGCCCGATGGCCGTATTCAGCGAAGAGTCGTCAGTTGGAAGCTTGTCGCAGAGCGTAGAGACTTTGAAAGAATGTTCTCTGGAGTGCAGGTTGGTTAGCCGATGTATTCCTCGCGGCGAAGCAGGGTGGCCGCCTCAACAGCTGCTCGCACGGTCATGCGCTCGTCAGCCCCGGCTCCCCACCTGACACCGCCTGCTCTTAATTCCCAGGTATCGTGCCCATTGTACTTCAGCCGGTTGAGCGTCGCCGCCGCTTCATATCCGCTGACGGCGGTAAACGAGAGGAGTAAGGCTCCCGCGCGGTTGCGCTCATGAGTACTGTGTTCTATAGCGGTGCGGATTGCTTTCCTGTTGCTCTTGATCTCTTGAGGTTGTAATGACGACTTGTTTCGGGAATTAAGTTCCATCGTCAGGGGAAGCTTGAGGAGTTCACTGCGGTGGGAGTCGAGCAACGCAAGATACTGTCTGCAGCATTCGATAATAGTCTCGGTTGTCGCTCTATCGAGCGCGAGTCTGGCCAGACGCAATCTCTCATCTAATTCAGAGAACAACAAAATAACTACTCAGTGGCCTACCGGTATCCGCTGGAAGCGTGTTTTTCCTTCCGGGTCCTCCCACGAAATATCCAGTACATATGGTTTGACTTCGCCCGTTCTTTCTTTCAGCCGTTCAAGTTGGTCGCGCTCAGGTGCTACAGGTTTCCCGTCAATCCAGGTTTTGTGAGACATGATGGATCTCTCTTTTGAGCGGATAGTGTTGAGAGTCGCGAAGCTGATATGGGCCCTCGATGGGCCTCCACCCGGAGTTTCTTCATCCTTTAAGAAGACTGTCAGGATCTCGACACACTTAAGGGTTTGATCACTCGCATTCACCATCTCTAAACGGAGCTTCTGCCCTTCATCCACGAAACCGAAGGTAAAGGTTCCATCTGTCTTGCTATTGATGTTCATAAAATTATCCCGGCTGTTGCTCGGTCGCATCGTGCACCAGCTGAGCAAGCTGCGCGCTGTCTATTTCGCGGCCGTGCCTCAATTTGGTTGATGACCCACCTGCCAGCCAAAAGTAGTTGCCACTCTTGTCATGTGACGGCGCGAGACTGCTCAGCGCGCGCTCATCAAAGATGACCGGCTTGAAGAGCAGCATTCCCCAGTTGCGTGCACGTGCTTCCATTGCCGTGTCACTGCTGCCAAACACCGGCATGCGGAGGCGTCCATGGTCCTCAAAGGCGAACCAATCGCCATTGGCGCGTTGCATTGCATACATGGGGCCATCGGCTGGGCCGCTACCATTGGCAATCACCTTCGACATCACGTCTCTCCTCTAACGAGTCTTCCCGGACTCTCAAAGTCGTTTCATGTACCTTATGCTGGACAATAGTATATGTCAAGTGTAGGATATATGTTTTATACAGAGTATATTCTGGATATGGCCAATAACTCGCACCGGAAGAACGGGACGATCATGATCGAGGTTCGGGTTGACGAGCTATTGGAAGCGCACGGTCGGTCTTTCTATTGGCTGGCCAAAGAGACCGGGATCAGCCATACCACCTTGTGGCGGCTGAAAAAAGGTAAAGCGCTCGGGATCAATTTCGAAACATTGGAGAAGATATGCCTGGGGCTTGGTTGCCAACCGGGTGATGTGTTGAGGCTGGCGAAGGAAAAGAAGACAAATGGGAAGCAGGTGACGCGACGCAAGGCCGAAAAAACCTAGAGCCGTGCCTGCTCCCACCTAAGTATCCCTCGGGATAAGCGTTCTCATTCCCCGCTTGTTTACCAGAATCCAACTAAATTGAGAGTGAAGGTGATTTGATGAGAGACAAAACGCAAAAGCTAACCGACAGTGTTGATGCGCCGCTAATTAGCCAGGCCAAAGCAGCAGAGATGTGCGGGATGACGCGGGAGGCCATTCACAACCTCGTGCGACGCCACCGCTTCCTCTCTGTAGAGGTGGAAGGGCGCGATCTGGTCTATCTGAAAGAAGTCGAAGTGTTCGCGGAGGAACACAAATAACTGTTTATGGGCCGGAAATACGCCAGTCACGCTTCATAAAAAGCCATTAAGACCGTTGTTCCCGCCTTCGCGTATACGATTCTCACGTGATATTCTCATGTCGGCGGCGCAGGCTCTAACTCATCATGTAGCACGGTCCGAGCCCTGTGGCCTCCTTGCGGTTTCCAATTCTAATAGAAGAGAAAAGAGAAAGGTTTCCCTTTGTCTCTATCGCAAACTATTCCGCTGCCGAACGCCAACCGACTGCTTTCAGCTCTACCCGCTGAAGACTATCAACGGCTGCTGCCCAATCTAAAGGCGGTCACTTTTTCTCTCGGCGAAGTTATCTACGAGTCTCAGGGACAGATGGAGTATGTCTATTTCCCTACCACCTCGCATGTCTCGTTGCTCTACACAATGATCGACGGCTCGACCGCCGAGGTGGGTTTGGTAGGGAACGAAGGACTCGTCGGCATCGCTCTTTTCATGGGCGGCGACACCACACCCAATCGGGCCATTGTTCAGGGAGCGGGCGACGCCTACAAGATGCCGGCAAATGCAATGCAAGACGAGTTCAAACGAGGCAGCGCATTTCAACTCGCGCTGCTGAGGTACACCCAGGCACTAATCATCCAGATTTCACAGACAGCCGTCTGCAACCGTCTGCACTCAACCGAACAACGACTCTGCCGTTGGATGTTGATGACACATGACCGTACACACTCGGATGAATTGCAAATGACCCACGAGTTCATCTCCAACATGTTAGGCATCCAGCGCGAAGCGGTCAGTCTTGCCGCTCATCGGCTGCAAGAAAAAGGATTGATCAGCTATAAGCGCGGGCGCATCCAGATTCTGGATCGCAAGGAACTAGAAAAGTTCGCTTGCGAGTGTTACCAGATGGTCAAAGACGAGCACGACCGCCTGCTCATGTAAACCGCTGTCTCGACCTCGCCTCCTTCCTCCCCTCCATTCTTGTCAGGTGTTCTGTTCGTTAAGATTCAGACATCAAAAATACAAGCTTTAGGCTTTAGACTGAACCGTGCTTTGGTGAATGCCTGAAGGAGCTACTGTGATTCGATGAGCGGAAGAGCCACGTTGGGGAGTCGATGGCTGCAGGCGGTAATTCTTCTGTCTCTGCTGGCAGGGGCAGCGATTTGGATCAGCGGTTCGAAACCGGCCTCTACCAATACGAAAGCGCTGAGAATACAAGTCGGAGAATTGCGATCGCAGGCAGCCGAAGGCCAATTCCTTGCCGAACTCTCCCTGGCTGGGAGTCTCACGCACAACCTGATCAGCATCGAGGCCTCAACGCTGGAAGAAGACTCGCGGGCGTTGATTCAAACGCTGCTTTCCACGGACGCAGCAGCCGAGCTCGCACAAAAGGCCGCTCAGGGCAAGGAGCTCGCCGGAAGATTGAACACCGATCTTCAGCGGCTTTCCGGATCCTTCGACAAGCCAAACGAACTCGAGTCGCTGAGGGATGACTTCGCCCAGATCCTCTCGCAGTTGACGAGTCTGGAGGCCAGCTTGAAGCAACGCGGCTGAGCGCGGGTTGAACAACCGGACCGATGTGGGACCTCTGCTTTCGGCTCAAATTCAATGAAAAAGTTTCTTGAAATCTTCCTCGGGATCATGACCGCTATGGGCGGATTCGTGGAGATTGGCGAGTTGACGTTCATGCTGAATTCCGGGGCCCGCTTCGGTTTCAGCTTACTGTGGGTGGTTGCGCTGGGGACGGCGGGCATTATCGTCTATTGCGAAATGGCTGGACGCGTGGCCGCGGTCACGGAACAACCGGTCTTCAATCTGATACGCGAACGGGTGGGTTTCAATGTAGGCCTCGTCACTCTCATCGCTGCCAATCTCGTCAACATACTTACGTGCGCAGCGGAAATCGGCGGCGTAGCCATAGTCTGGCAGCTTCTTTCCGGATGGCCATATCGCTGGCTGGTGCTGCTGGCTCTGCTCTTCTTTCTAATCGTCGTCTGGTTTTTCTCGTTCCATTGGATTGAAAAGGTCTTCGGGTTGTTGGGATTGTTGATGGTGATCTTTATGATTACAGCAATCGCTCTCAAACCCGATTGGACGCTGGTCGCACAAAACTTCGTTCCCAACATTCCTCGATTTGAATCCTCGCAGGAGTACTTCGTCTACGCGTATTTCGTGGTGGCCCTGATAAGCGCGGTCATGTTGCCCTACGAAACGTATTTTTATGCGTCCGGCGCGATCGAGGATGGATGGAACCCTTCGGACATAAAGCTCAACCGAATTGTTGTTATCTTAGGTTTTATCCTGGGATCTACTCTGGCGGTTGCATTGTTAATTATCGGCGCTCAAGCCTATCTGCCGCGCCAACTGGAACCTCAACTTCCAGGCGCGGCCACGCTCGGTGTGGCCGCTGTTTTTGGAAAGTGGGGGATGCTCATCGCTCTGGGAGGAATGTTCTTCGCTTTCGCCGGCGCCGCTATCGAGACAGCGCTCTCCAGCGCATACAACGTCGCGCAATTCCTGGGTTGGCCGTGGGGCAAGTATCGTCCGCCAAAAAAAGCCGCGAGGTTCAATTTCTCGTGGATCATCGTCTTTGTTTTGGCCACGCTCATCATCATCACAGGCCTAGACCCGATAAGCGTGGTCGAATACTCGATCATCTTTTCCGTAATCATCCTTCCTTTAACGTACTTTCCGCTGCTGTTGATCGCGGGAGACAAGAACGTCATGGGGAACTTCGTAAACGGACGTCTGGCCAACATCCTGGGATGGTTCTTCCTGGTCGTCATCACGCTGGCGGCGCTGGCTGCCATACCCCTTATGATCATTACGCATGGAGGTAAGGGTTAATGCAGGACTATTTGGATGTGATGCGACAGGTGCTTGATCACGAAGTGGTGGATGCCAACAACGTGCCCTGCGGCATGGTTGACGATATCGAGATGGAGTGTTCGCCCGGCAAACAACTGCGGGTCACCGCAATATTGATTGGACCCGGCGCCTGGGCTGATCGATTGCCGCGAATCGTGGGAAAGCTTGCCGGTAAAGTTTTCGGCCGTCATAAGACTCGTGTGCCGTGGTCGGAGATCTCGGTGATAACTGAAAGGATCAAGCTGAAATCGCGAGCCAGTGAGCTTGGTCTGGGCAAAGCCGACAGGAAGGCCGGAAAGTGGATCAGCAAATTGCCTCTCTCATGAAACGAGTAACCGAGCTGCAATTCATGGAAGTCGTAACGGAGGATGGCCGGAAACTCGGCCATGTCTTCGACATTCGCAGTCCGGGTCCTCCCGAGCACGGGATCGACCACAAAGAGCGGGTTGTAACGGAGCTGGTCTATGGCAAGCTTGGGCTTCTGGATCGGCTGGGCATCCGCGAGGCCGAGCCGACTACGATCCCATGGAAGAGTGTTGTCGAAATCAAGGACCGCAAGGTTGTGGTGAGACTCCATGAAAAGTAAGAAGCCTTCGCAGGCGGCCTGAATCAAACGCACTGTTCTGATCCTGCGTTGCTCATGCGACTTGCCGCTCCCCTGTGCGGTGAGGCTCGCCTCACCGACACCGCCCCAGCGAACAGTTATCAAAGGCCACGGTCCACACAGTTGAGTTTCCAGCGCGGTGCCACCAACTCCATCCGCAACTCAACAGCCGTAAATCTATCTCACCCTCTAAGTCAGCCCGCAAGTGAGTTCTGCTTCGAGCAAAGTTCACTAACCCGCCTGTTTTCCTGACTAATTCAATTGGCACGGCAATCGCCATAGGTTCCGCTGCGCAATCGTAATTCGTTGCGAGTGACGAAAATCAAAAGGATGACTGCCGTAAAGAACCAATGTCCGAATCAATCTCAGGCGCTGCTGTGGAAGATCCGCGAGCTGGCGCGACGTCATCGCTGTCTCTTGTCGAGACTCAGCAATGCCGAACTGCTGGCTGACTCGATTGCTCTCGACCTCTCGCGAATTGAAAGGCTTCTGGAAATGGGCGAGCTCCCACACTTGCCTCCAGCGGAAATCGATGGGCCGCCGAGAGAACGAGGCAATCGCAATCGAGAGCTACGCGTACTGGCGCATTCAGGTGTGACGACGCTCGAAATCAGAGTTCGCGCTGATGGACTTAGTGACGTGCGAGTGGATGCCGGAAAGGAATTCAGTTTGCCTCCGATGTTGGCAGACCTCTTGTCGACGCTGGCAATGGAAGGTGGATACAGCAATGACGGGCTTGTCGCGTGGAAGACGGTGGATGAGGTGGCGATTCTGCTCGCCAAGCGAACAAACCGGAGAATTAGCCGGCATGCCGTGACCCAGGGGATTTACCGTCTGCGTAGAGAGTTATTTCATCGCGGCGGAGCAAATCCATACCTGATTCAAACCAATCGCAGCCGCGGAGTGCGCTTTGCGCTTAAACAAAAACAACCGCGGACCAATGACGAAGGCTAAGAAAGAACTGAGATGACGCATCTGTGGGTAAAAAACGATTCCGAGAGATGGGCGGTGCTACCGCTTGAGGCAGATGCGTACCTACTGACCACGCATCCCCCAAGGCCATTGCGAAGTCTGCCCGGCGTTGACGGGGCCGTTTCAAATGTTGTGCTGCTCTGCCAGAAGGGTACTGAAGAGGATTCGTGGATCCTGGTAGCAGGACGCGAACGTGAAGTTCGGATCAATGGCGATCAGCTAACCCTCGGAGCACACACGGTACTGGATCGAGATGAAATCCATATCGTTGGGATTGGAGCTCTCTATTTTTCGACCGAGTGTCTGGCGCGGATAGAAGTATTCCCCGGCTCGGCAGAGAGCCTCTACTGCCCCCGCTGCAAGCAAGCCGTCGAACCCTCAACGACTGCGGTGAAATGTCCGCAATGCCGCACCTGGTATCACCAGGCTGCCGACTTGCCATGTTGGTTGTACGCGGAGACGTGCGGACTTTGCCCGCAACCGACCGACTTTAAGGCAGGCTTTCGTTGGACCCCGGAGGAGTTATGACAAATAGCGCGAACGACAGTGTTTCATCCACGGGAGGCAAGAGCGTGGTGGTAATTGGAGCCGGAGGCAATATCGGCTCGCACCTCGTCCCTCATCTTGCGCGCGCCAGCAACGTCAGAGACGTAACCCTGATCGATCGAGATGTGTATGAGCCTGCAAACCTTTTTACTCAGGACATCGTTGCGCGGGACGTGGGGCTCAGCAAAGCAGTGGTTCAGGGTCGCCGTCTGGCGCGAATAAACGCCGGCCTGCGAGTCCAGGTGATGGCGGAGGCGGTTGAGCGAGTCCCACTCGGATTGTTGCGCGCCGATGTGATCCTGGCATGCCTGGATTCAAGGCGCTCGCGGGCTTACGTCAACCAGGCCGCGTGGCGGTTGGGTCTTCCCTGGATCGATTCGGGTGTAGAAGCCGACGGCATGCTAGCCAGGGTGAACGTTTATCTCCCCGCGAAGGGCTCCGCTTGCCTGGAGTGCGGGTGGGACGAACAGGACTATCTGGCGCTCGAACAGGTCTACGCATGTATGGATTTCGCCGAAGGTACTTATCGAACTAACGCGCCTTCGAGCCTGGGGGCCCTGGCTGCATCGCTGCAAGCTATCGAATGCGAGAAGGTCTTGAGCGGGCAATTGGAACTCGCGGCCATAGGGAAACAGGTCCTGATCGGAGCGATGCATCACAAACATTACGTGACGAGTTACAAGCGAAATCCTGAATGCAGGTTCTACGGACACGAGACCTGGAACATCAAGAAGCTCGATACGTCGCCACGGCAATTGACTGTCCGCGAAGCCATCGGGCTGGGTAGCCGTTCCGACTCGGACGGTTCAGCAGGTTTGCGAGTCGAAAGCAGTCCCTTCGTCCGTCGCCTCCGATGCATCAGTTGTGGACATAGTAGACCGATACTTCGCCTTCAGAATCGTCTACGGCCCTCCGATCAAAAATGCGCGGGCTGTGGAAAGAAGATGGTGGCTGCGGGGCGTGACCTGAGCGAGCGATTGGAAAGTCGCACGCTTGCTGAGAAGGCATTGGACCGGCCTCTACATCAGCTCGGGTTCCTGCACGGCGATGTCTTCAGTGTCGGCAGCTTCGCAAATGAGCTTCATTTTGAACTTGGTGAGCGAATGTGATTTTGATTCGTCCCGCAGGCCCGAAGAGCTTCTCCTCACTGAGCTTATCCGCCGGCGCTCAAGTGATTTTCAGCGGTCTGGTGGAACGAGACGAAGTTTGTGTTCTGATCTGATTAAGAAAGGGCCGAGAGTAGAGCATGCAGGACAAGATCTTTGAGAGTTTCTTGCAGCGACAATTCCAGGAAGGAATGGCGCTGGCTGATGGCAGTGACCTGCTCGAGCTCTATCCAATGTTCGCCGAGGATGGAAGTCCTCCACAGGAATACCTGGCGCGTTTTCGTTGCAAGGGTCTGATCAAAACGAACGATGAGGTGTTCGAGTGGGACTGCTTTGAAATCCTGATCTGTTTTCCGTCCGACTATCTGCGGACGGCCAATGCTTTTCAGGTGTTGTCATGGTCGTATCCGATTCAGGTGTTCCATCCGAACATCAGCGACAAATCGCCGTTCATCTGCATCGGCAGGCTCGCACCGGGTACATCGTTGGTGGATATCCTGTTTCAATGCTGGGAGATCATCACCTACAACAAGGTCACGATGCGAGAGGATGATGCGCTGAATCCGCAGGCATGCGTTTGGGCCAGGCAGCACCGGCAGGAATTTCCGGTGGACCGCCGGCCGCTAAAGAGACGAGTTCTGGATCTGCAGCTCGAAGCCGACGATAGTGAAATGATCGAAAGGATTGGATGACGTTGTTAGACGCGTTGCGAAAAAGCGAAGTGGTTGTCGAAGAGTCGCTGAAGTCGTGCGCTCCGATTGTGGAACGCGTTGGACTGGGGGCATGGAATTTTGTTCTCAACAACGGTAGCGCGCTCCGTGTCGGCGCGCGCGCTGACGATCGGTGGCTCCGACTGGACGCGCCCGTCAATGCTGGTCAGCACCGGATCCAGGGAGCATGGCAGCTTCTAAGGTTGAATTCAGCCTTAGGCGGCCTGAGTAAAGTGGTGACGGTTGCGGGATACCCGGGTTTGCGCCTACGCGCGGAGATACCTCTCGACGAAGACGCTGATCTGCGAGAGCGCGTGAAGCAGGCATGTGCCGGCCTAAAGGCAGCCGCAGGGCAGTTGCATGGAGAGTCACACGCTTTGGAGAAAGAGCACTTCGGGCCAGTGGGAGCCACAAAGGGGGAAGCGACTGATGCCAGCGGCCTGCGAAGCCTCTGCGAAGCATCCGGCTGGAAATTCACCGAACGAACCAGCTCAAAGCTGGCGGTTGATTTGGAGACACGCAACGGCTTCTATCAGGCCATCGTAGAAAACGAACCGAGCGGACGTGTCTCGCTGACAGTTGAAGTGGCCAGCCAGCTGGCGTTCTGCGAAATCAGCAAGCGTGCAATCGGGGCACTCCTCTTGAGAGCTTCGGGCCTGATCAGGATGGCGCGCGCCAGCGTCAAGCAAGAGCAGACTGCAACTGCCAGTTTTGAAACCTTGTTTGAAACCGCGCCTAACGCCGCTGAACTCAGCCACGCGCTTTCCGCTTTGGCGATCGCCAGCGGGTTATGCGGAAGAACAGTCGAGGCCATGCGCGACGAAGTTGTCGCCAGGAACTATCTGGCCTCGCAGGGAATTGAGTCGAAATAAGCAAAGGAGAAATGAAATGGGAAAGCCGGAAGCTATGGGTGTCGGTCTCTCGGTCCTGGATGTGTCGGGGCAGAGAAAGCGAAACGTCAACAACGTACCGCAGGACTCGACCGTAGGCGAGCTGGTCCAGGGTTTGTTATCACAGATGAACCTGCCGCAGAACGATGCCAGCGGTCGACCGCTAACTTATCACGCGCGGCTCGAACGCGAAGGCCGGCATCTGCTGTCTTCTGAACGAGTGGGCGATGCGTTGCAAACGGGCGATGAACTGGTCTTGCAACCGAACATCGACGCGGGATGACGAGCGAGTGATAGGTGATGAGTGATAGGTGATAGGCGGTAAAAGTGAGTCGCTCCGTCCTGGTTGGCTAGTGCGCGCCCTCATCGTTCATCATTCATCATTCATCACTTAACACTTATCACCCATCACTTATCACCTATCACTGCCTATGTTGAAGAACGATTACCAGTACGCACTGATGCTTTACAGAGAAGGCCAGGCTTCGCTGGGACAGGTTTCCATCAAAGTCGATTGGGAGCCGGCCCGCGAGTGGGCTGAGTTCAGCGCGCTCAGACAAAGCCTGGGTCACGGACTCGAACCGTCAGACCAGACCGGTCGGATTTCGACGGTTACGCCGATATGGCACTCAACTCTGGGGGAACCTTATTTGAAGGGTTTTCGCATCGACGTGGCGGCCAACCGGTCGTCCGAAGTCTCGACTGACTTTCGCAACTCGTATTTCAGGCAGTTGGCGAAACAGGCTTCAGAACTTTTTATTGAGCGGGGCGCGCTAAACAAGGGTGACCGTTTTAAATATCTGGTGGCGGCCTTTCCACAACAGGAAAAGGAACAGAGCCCGGTTGAAATCAGATTCACGTCCGAGGAGGTTACTCCTCCTCTGGCCGTGACCGATGCGTCGCTTTCCGAATTGCTTGACGGAGCGATCGCACAAGGAGATCAGAGCCAGGACGATATCCCGCTGATCGTGCCCCAGAATGTGCTCGACGAAGTAAAGGCCTTAAGCAAGCAGGCACGACTGACAGAGACCGGAGGAGTTTTGATTGGGCGACTGGCAAGAGACGTCGAGCGATGCGAAATGCTTGCCCAGGTAACCGCGCAAATACCCGCGCGTCATACAGAGGCGACAGTGACCTCGCTGACTTTTACCTCAGAGACTTGGACAGACGTGCGGGCTGCGCTCGAGCTCCGGCGAAAGGGAGAAATCATGCTCGGGTGGTGGCACTCACATCCGGTGCGCGAGTGGTGTAAGGGCTGTTCATTGGAGAGTCAAAAAGTGTGCTCGATGGCGAGTGACTTTTTCAGCGCGCACGATCGGGCGCTTCACCGCACCATTTTTCCGCGAGCTTACAGCGTCGCACTGGTGGTTAACGATTTGCCGGCGGACCACTCAACCTACTCCATGTTCGGTTGGAGAGGCGGACTCCTGGAGTCGCGAGGATTTCACATCAGCCGGAGCCACGGTGCTCAAAAGAGGGACTCGAACGGCGAAGTAATAGCGCAAGCGGCTTTGGCATTGAACTGAAGTCAACGGACAACAGAAAAAGGATAGACCACGATGACTGTACACAGAAGAGATGAACCGACAGTGCCATTCTTACTCGAGAGGCTGGCAGCATTCGGAGAACAGGCGCCGACAGTTGATGAAAAACTGCGGTTGCTTAAAGAGGTACGCGCGCGTTCGGTGGATATGAGTTATGCCGCCGATCAATACCTTATCGAAAGGTTGACCACGGCCCAGGCTGGTTTAAGCGAGGCCCACGCGAGTCAGGAACAGCTGCGCGAGCTTTTGGACAACATGACCGCCCCACCGCTGCACCCTGCTGTTTTTCTGGGCCTGGTGCAAACCAGCGCCGGCGAAGGCGCGATGATCACCTGGGGCAGTTCTCGCCGCGTGGTGAACGTCGCCGATGACGTCGAGATCTCAAGCCTCAAGCCGGGCGAAGAAGTTCTTCTGGGAAACGAGCTGAACGTCATCATCGGCAAGTCGCCATTCGACTTCTTTCAAAGTGGAGAAACGGCTTCGTTCGATCGTTATACGTCGGACCGCCGACTCGTACTCAAGTGGCGCGACGAGGAAGTGGTAGTCGACGCCGCGGGTTCGCTGCGAGACGACGAGCTTCGCATCGGAGACCAGGTGCGTTGGGACCGAAACGTTTGGATGGCATTTGAAAAGCTCCAGCGTTCCGAAAGAACTGACCTGTTTCTCGAAGAGACGCCGGCCGAAGGCTTCGAAAACATCGGCGGACTTGATCAGGAGATCGAGACATTGCAGCGCTCGATTCGGCTTCATTTGCAGCACGGAGAGACGGTCCGCAGATATAACCTGCGTCGCAAGGGCTCTGTGTTGCTGGTGGGTCCTCCCGGTACCGGCAAGACAATGATGGCCCGTGCGCTCGCCAACTGGCTTGGCAAAGTTTCGCCCAGCGGGCGCGCGCGCTTCATGAACATCAAGCCGGCCGGGCTTCACTCGATGTGGTATTCGCAGAGCGAGGCCAACTATCGCGAAGCGTTTCGTATCGCGCGAGCGGCGGGAGAGCAGGAGCCTGAAGTTCCGGTTGTGATGTTCTTCGATGAGGTCGATTCGATCGGCGCATCTAGAGGCGCGTCGCTTGTCCGGGCCAATGATCAGGTGCTGACGGCATTCATGACCGAGCTGGATGGTCTGGAAGCCAAGGGCAACATCCTGGTGGTGGCGGCGACCAACCGCCGAGACGCGATCGACCCGGCTCTGTTGCGTCCCGGACGACTGGGCGACGCAATCGTCGAAGTCAAGCGCCCGAATATGAAAGCGGCCCGCGAGATCCTTAGCAAGCACCTGGGTGCGGGCGTGCCTTACGGAACGGAAAACGGTGAAGCGCGAGACCAGGCGGCTCTTCGACAGAAGATCGTCGAGTCGGCCATCTCCGTCATGTATTCGCCGAACAGCGACAACGAGCTGGCGACGATTTCCTTTCGCGATGGAAAGCGGCGCTCGATCAGAGCGGCGGACCTCATCAGCGGTGCGAGTCTGGCGAAGATCGCGCTGACGGCGACAGAAACCGCATGTATGCGCGAGGTCGAGGGCGGCGCCAAGGGCATTCAACTGGCAGACGTGCTGGCTGCTGTCTCCGAAGAGTTCGAGAAGGCGGCGCAAACGCTGACGCCGGCCAACTGCCATCACTACCTGAGCGACTTGCCGCAGGATGTTGACGTAGTTCGCGTAGATCTTATTCGACGCAAGGTGTCGCGACCGTACTTATATTTGAATGCGGCCTAGCCGATTGCGAATTGCGGATTGCGGATTGGGGATTGGGGATTGCGGGTTGGGGACGTGGAGTCCCTTGAAGGTTCTTTCAAATCCGCAATCCGCAATCCGAAATCCGCAATCAGAGCGGAGGACGATGAAATGACTAAGAGAACATCAACTGAGAGCGGCCCTGGGGAGCGTCTCCGCCTGCCAATGCTTTGTGGCGCAGACATCGAGCTTGGCAATTTCGTGCTCGGTTTGAAGCGTCGCAATGGAACCGGCGATGTGGCCTCGCACGCGCTGCTTGGCGAGATCGAAGGCCTCCCGCAGGTGACACGGACTGGATCGATGCCGTGCGACTGCTTGTCGTGCCGCGAGGAGCGTGAATCCGAAGACGGTGAAGAAGCGAAGCCAACCCTGGGGAAGAAGCCCACCCGCGGCCGTTCGAAGCTGGGAAGCTTTAACCCACAGGACTGGGGCCGCAAGTTTCTGCCTGCAAACGGTGGGTGTGCTTACATCGATCTAGATCATCTGGAACTCTGCCTGCCGGAAGTCCTGAGCGCATACGACCACGTTGCCTGCTGGCACGCAATGTTGCGCATCGCTCGAAACGCGATGGCAAAGGCAAACGAGAATCTTGCCGATGGAAAAAAGATTCAGGTGCTCGTCAACAACACGGACGGAAAGGGGAATTCCTATGGAAGTCATCTCGATTTCCTGATGACGCGCCGAACCTGGAACAACATCTTCCTGCGCAAGATCCATTACATGCTCTATCTGGCGTCGTTTCAGGTTTCGAGCATCATCATCACCGGCCAGGGGAAGGTGGGAAGCGAGAATGGCGCTCAACCAGCCACATTTCAGCTTTCGCAGCGAGCGGACTTCTTTGAAACGTTGATGGGACAGCAGACGACTTACAACCGGCCGATAGTCAACAGCCGCGACGAGCCGTTATGCGGACGCCGTAGCTTTCGCCAGGATGCAGATGAAGAGACAAGCGCGATGGCGCGATTGCACGTCATCTTTTTCGACAACACTCTGAGCCACGTTGCCAGTCTTTTGAAGGTCGGCATGATGCAAATCGTGTTGGCGATGATCGAAGCCGAAAACGTCAACGCCGATCTGATCCTCGATGATCCGGTTGAGACCGTTGTTCGTTGGAGCCATGACCCAACGTTGCAAGCGCGCGCGCTCCTGGCTAGCGGCCGCGAGGTAACCGCCGTTGAATTGCAGATGCTCTTCCTCGAAGAGGCGAAGGCGTTCGTCGCCTCCGGAGGTTGCGATTCAATCGTTCCTCGCGCGGAGGAGATCCTCGCCCTGTGGGAAGACACGCTGCTCAAGCTTCAGTCGGGCGATTTTGCGGCGCTGGCGCCTCGTCTCGACTGGGTGCTTAAGCTTTCGGTCCTTCAACAGGTGCTGTCAAAGCGCCCGGACCTTAACTGGGATTCGCCGCAGATGAAGCACCTGGACCATATGTACGCGAACCTGGACACGTCGGAAGGACTCTATTGGTCCTATGAGAAAAGCGGTTTTATCGAGCGCGTTGCGACCGACGAAAGGATCGAGCACTTCGTGCATAACGCGCCGGAGGATACACGCGCGTGGACCCGCGCTGCTTTGCTGAGTTGTGTAGAGCCGAACGTGGTTGATGACGTTAACTGGGACTTCATACGGTTCAAGTACCGCAATGAACACAATCGGCCTATCAAGCGAACGCTCCATCTCGCCAGCCCGCTCGGTTCGACCAGGGAAGCTGTCGAGCAGATCTTTGACGACTCTCAGAGTCTGGCCGAACTTCTCGACGCACTGGGGGCGGAGCC
The DNA here is from genome assembly GCA_032160165.1 of Acidobacteriota bacterium. Taxonomy (GTDB): domain Bacteria; phylum Acidobacteriota; class Blastocatellia; order Pyrinomonadales; family Pyrinomonadaceae; genus QHXM01. Next base: position 31,566 of record JAVHWA010000165.1, on the reverse strand, counting down.
CGAAGATGAAGGACCGAAAAAGCTCAAGGCTTCATGGGGTCCTCCGGTCAACGCGGGGACAAAGGCCTTCATGAGTCTTTGGAGCAATCAACTTACGACCTGGCCGAGCGGGTCGATCAACGGCGCAGGCAATTCGTCGTCAGTCGAAGCCGAAGACGTGGATGAACATTTTGAACTTGATGACTGACGTTCGCCAGGCGCTCGTCAGTGGGAAAGGAGTTAGCAATGAGATTTCGAAACAGAGAACAGGAACAACGTCCGGCTCAGCTCGTCGAAAATCCGGGCGGGGGAAATCTGGAGCAGTTGCGATTGGCGGGTGAGGAACTACTGGCTGCCGGCGCGGATGCCATCACGATGACGCTCTCAAGCGACAGCGAGGCGTTCCTGGCCGCAACTAAGCAACAGGGAGGTCAGTAACCGTGGGCGAAAGACTCTTCGGCATGGAAACGGAATACGCTGTCACCAGTCGTGCAGGTCGTGCTGACGATTCAGTTCGGCACGGCCTCGCCTGGCGGTTGATGGCGGTGGCCCGTCGTGTGCTTCCACATCTCTCCGACTTTGGCGACGGGATGTTCCTCGAGAACGGTTCGCGTTTCTACATCGATTCGGGTTATCACCCGGAATTGAGCACGCCGGAGTGTGTCCATCCAACAGACGTTGTCCGCTATATTCTGGCAGGCGAGAGAATCATCGAGGACCTGGCGGCAAAAGTTGAGGCCGCCAATCCATCAGATGCGATGGATGTTTTCAAAAGCAATGTTGACTACAGCGGAACCGGAGCGACGTGGGGATGCCATGAATCTTATATGCATAGCATGCTTCCCATTCCGCTCTCGGACCAGATCATTCCGCATTTAGTCTCGCGAGTGATCTACACGGGTGCGGGTGGCTTCGACTCGGTCAAACCGGGTCTGAGTTTCACGCTGTCACCCCGGGTGGCGCATCTGGAAAGTGTGATGTCCGACCAGTCCACGTCGGCGCGCGGCATCTTTCATACAAAGGATGAATCGCTATCCACCACCGGGTACCACCGTCTACATCTGATCTGCGGTGAGAGTCTCTCATCGCAGACTGCGATGTGGCTGAAGGTCGCTACCACCGCGTTGGTGGTCGCGATGGCCGAGTCAGGAATTCGTTTCAGCCAGAAGGTTAGGCTTTGTGCGCCGCTGACTGCGCTCAAAGAATTTGCCAGAGACCCCCAGTGCAAAACGCGAGCGATGGTTAGCGGCGGCGTGTGGATGACGGCGATCGAAATCCAACGCTTCTATCTAAAGCAGGCAGAGTCAAGCCTGCGCGGCCGCTTTATGCCTGACTGGGCGGAAGAGGCCTGCCGGCAGTGGCGGATGATACTTGACCGCCTGGAAATGGGATACGAGGGCGTTAACACCACGCTCGACTGGGCGATCAAGTACACCCTCTACAAAGATTTTGTTGCGCGCGCGGGCTTCACGTGGGAATCGCTCTCCCGCTGGACGAAGATTCATCGACGTCTGTACGCGGCGATGGGCTATCCCACTGACCTTGGCGACTCGCTCAGTACGGCAAAGGTGCTGGATGGAGGCGGGTTGTTTGTTGAGACAGTCAGATGGCTCGAGTTTTTCATGCGAAAGCATGATCTTCAGTGGCGCGATCTGGACGGATTTTTGCGTCTCCGGCGTCAGCTATTTGAGATCGATACTCGCATGGGTCAGTTGGGCGCGGGCGGCATCTTCTCCAGGCTATCGAGGAGCGGTGCGCTCACACATGCGATACCGGACATCGGTAATCTTCAGGATTTCATCTCAACGCCTCCGCCATCAGGCCGCGCTCGCGTTCGCGGTGAGTTCGTAAGGCATGTCGGTGCCGAGCGAGAGAACTATGCCTGTGACTGGCAAGGCATTTGGGATCGACAAGGTAAGCGGGTGCTCGATCTCTCAGACCCCTTCGCGTCGAAAGAGAGATGGGCCACGCTGGACAAGAATGCTGAAGATCTCTTCAGTCAAATCCCCCCTGGGCTGCGCGAATTCGTTCGGTACGCGGAAGGGTACAGGACGTATTAAGCACGCGGCCCACAGACTGGAAGGAAAAGGCAATGCTCGAATTGGAACACAATCTGGAGCAGCGGCTAAAGCAGAAGCGTGTGCGTATTGATGTCCCCGACAGCAACACACTCTTCCTTAGAAACGTTCCAGCAAACACGGGCTGCTTCAATAAGTCTCGCACCAACCTGTTGATTAAGCGGCCGCATGCCGGTCAGCCGTTCATCGTCTGCGTTGACGAAGACCTGGAATACACAGGGAACGACTCGGCCATGCTCCGCGCGTTTACCGCCGCGCACAGGCAGGCCGGCTGGCGCGTGATATATCTGGAAAAGGGGGAGGCCAGCGATTCGGACACGCTGGTTGAGAACGCGCTGCGCGTGCTCGGCTTTGATGGCAACGAGCCGGTGATCGGAACCGCGATCGTTGAGTCGGAGGTAACGAGCGGTGAGAGGGCCGGATTGCTGGCAAGCTTTGGCACCGACATCACAGGGCAATTGGAAGACGAAACGGCGGATCTCACCATCGCCCGCGACGACAAGATCGAGGAGGTGGTTGCCTCGATCATGCAGTGGCAGTCGAGGCTGGTGGTTATCACCGGCCAGTCCGGCGTTGGGAAATCCAATCTTCTATACGGGGTCGCCCGCAGACTCCGCGATCGAGAGTCGACGGCTCGTGTAATCACCATCGATTTGGGCGTCTTGATGGCTGGCACGCTCTTCGACTCGGAACGCGAGAGTCTGTTGGCTGCACTGTTTGAGGAGACGCTGCGTTCGCCCGACACCGTGCTCGGGCTCGAGCATCTCGAGCTGGCGATCGGCGGGCTGCCGCATGGACAATGGCTGCTCGGCAAGGCTTTGGATCAGGGGATAAAGATTATCGGTACCGTTCTCGATGCTTCGTTATTCGACGTTCCTTCGCTTGCGCGTCGCATTCAATTTGTCGAGCTGACCGAGCCGTGGCCCGAAGAGGCGGTATCGATGTTGATGGGACTGCGCGGGACGATCGCGGCGCATCATCGTGTCACCGTAGATGAATCTATCGTCCGCGCTGCCGTAGAAAATGCGCAGTGGTTAGCGGGCTGCCTCCCCGCCCGTGCAATCAGCCTGCTGGATATGGCCGCGGCCAGGGCCTCGCTCACCGGCAGCGCTGAAGTATGTCTGTCTCATATCTACCTGGGATGTTCCATGCTCGAACAGTCCGGTTCTAAATAGACTCCTCGCCCCGTCACGGCGCCTGCGAGCCGCACAATCTGAAAGCAGCTCGCTCGACCTCACGGCGCCGCCTGCAATCGCGGGCGGTGCCTCCTCTTCATCAGTCTTTACTTGATCCCGCCGACAGATTAGACTTTCTTCGATCAGTGCTTCCGTGTTGTCCTGGCACTCGCTGCCTTTCCTCTAAAAGATCCAGAGCCTGTGAACGATAAAATGCCGTTTAGAACAATCATGATCGCTGCCAGCGCAAACGGATTGACGCTTGTGCCGAAAGAACTTGAAGCAGAGCCGTGCACGGTGCTGACGGGCCTGCGGGCCCAACGCATGTTTGGTGCTTATCTTGTTCGCGACGCCGATCTGGACAACCTGCGCACAGCCGAAGAGCACTTCGTCGATCGTAAGACCAAGAACGAACGCAAGGAGTTGGCGCGAGTCTTGTTGGAGCAGAAGCGAATTCCGTTAGTGAGCGGCGGCTACAGCACAAGCGGTCGTCTTATTCAGGGCGTCCAGGCGCTGCTGAGAAAGGCCACGGCAATCGGCGACCTCAACCTTTACGTGATTGGAACCGGCGATGAACTCTTTGACGAACTCTGGCAGCAAGCGACGACGAGCGCCGGGCCTGGTCCGCGCGTTGCCGGAAATAATGCTCGCGGTGCGGGAGCGAGGACGGTTCCGAGCCAGGAGGCGATGGCGGCCAATCGTCTACTGCAATTACTTCCTACGGACCCCGTTCCGACTGAACTCACCAAAGTCTACATTGGCGAATCGGCGGAAGCTCGGCTGGTCAGAAAATTGATCATGGTCGCAGCCACTCGTACGGAAGAGCCTGTGCTGATTCTTGGCGATACCGGTTCCGGAAAAGAAGTAGTCGCGCGCGCGATTCATAACTACAGCCCGCGACGCGAGCATCAATTCGTTGCCGTGAATTGTGCCGCGATTCCGCGCGAACTGCTCGAGGTCGAGCTGTTTGGCGCGGCGGGCGGGGTGGCAACCGGGGTCACGGCAAGGGCGGGACTCTGGGAACTCACAGGTAAAGGGACACTTTTCCTCGACGAGATCGGCGATCTTTCTCCTGAGCACCAGGTCAAGATCTTACGCGCCCTGCAGGAGCGTCGCATCAAGCGCGTGGGTGAAAGCCGCGAACGTGAAGTAGGTGCGCGCATCATCACCGCCACTAATCGCAATCTCTTCTCGATGGTACAGGCCGGCCGCTTTCGCGATGATCTCTATTATCGTCTGCACTATTTTCGGATTCCGACACCGGCGCTGGACGCGCACCCAGCAGACATCGCCTTGCTCGCGGCGCACCTTTGGAATCGGATCACCGCTGATCCCGTTCATCAGCTTCCGCGGGAGATGCTCGACCGGCTGGTGTCCTATCCCTGGCCGGGGAATGTAAGAGAGCTCAAAGCGGTGCTCTCAAACATCTATGCCCTCTTCGGGAAAGACAATCTGTCGGTGGCGCACCTGGATGCGCTGTATCAGCCATCAAAGGTGCCGGTTGATGTCGAGCTACTGCAAAAAGCTGACGAAGAGAGACTGAGGAGAGTCGCCAGCAATTTCGAGACGCACGATACCAAGCAGGAATCTCGGCTGATTGGCGTCTGGAGTGGAACGGGCAAAGACCTGGAGGTACCCAAGTATCTTGAACTCGACCAGACGCATACTTATAAGCTGCAACTGGAACTGCGCAGGAGGGACGAGCATATTTCGGGGACCATGCGCGTTACCGTCCATGAGCGCAAGCGAACAGACGAGGCCCGTGTCGAATTGATCAGCATCACGGGAGACTACTTTACGTTTCAATACCTGCTGACGCGCCCGCATGCCTCGCACTATGGCGTGATGATGCTCAATCTCTCGGCGGTCGGCGACGAAATGAAAGGTGTTTTCCTTACGAGGAAGATCTTCGAAAACAAGATGGGGATAGGGATGATGAATTTTAAGAAGCGGTAGCTCTTGAAGCCGATGCGTGACTCCGGATCTGTGGGTCGGATCCTGGATTCTGGAGAGCCTTCGGCGCATACGAGCCACAGCGATCCACGAAATCGCACGGAGCGACACGAACTTTCGTTCGTGAGATTTCGCAGACCGTTCTATACAATGTCAGCGCGTGGCATTTCACACCGCTCCAGAAACCACCCGCTCACGAGTCTGTGTGAAAACTGCTTCTGGCAGCGCCAAAGGCGCGCAATGCAGAAGCCCAGGGCAACGCCCTGGGTCACGGGCCCTTGATCTCTCGAAGCGCTGAAGGCGCGAAATAGAAATGACTTGCAACACATTTCGCGCTTTCAGGGCGAAGAAACATTAATTGCGACGATTCCTGGGCCGTTGGCCCAGGCTATTACATTTCGCGCCGTTGGCGCTGAGAACGCACGACGCTTAGTGACGACTGCCACCTCATGGTGCGCCGGTACCATCGAAAATGATCTCCAGGCTTGCGCGAACATCATCGCCACAAAAAGCAGTCTTGGCGATGACATCTTACGAGTTTTGCTAACAGGAGGGAAAAAACCCTGGATAGATATGTGGTGAATATCATCGCGGCTCTCGTGTTGATCACTTTCGTCGGTCACTGCCAGCGAGGCGTTCGCGCGCAGACAAGTATCTTTAATGTTCCCACCACGGACGTCCTGCCACCCGGGAAACTGACGATCGAGGCGGATTACATCGCGCATCCTGCCCCCTATGACAAAGCAGGCTTTCAGTATTTCGGACCGACGATTATTTATGGCTTGCGCAAGAACGTCGAGGTCGGATTGAATGTCTTTTACACGCTCTCGTCCGAACCTGATGCCGCAGAGATTCAGCCCAACGTCAAGTGGCAGTTCTATCACGACGAGAGCGGATTCGGTGCGGCCGTAGGCGGCATTCTATTTATTCCCTTCAAGAATCGCGCCACCACTAATGTGAAGGCAATGCTCTACACCACTTTCAGCAAACAGTTCAAAACGGACGGGCCGCGGGTCACGACCGGCGCTTACACATTCGTTGGTCGAATGGAAGAAGGCGAAACGCGTGGTGGCGTGCTGTTGGGTTACGAGCAGCCGCTCAATAGAAAGCTTACTTTCGTTGCTGATTGGTACAGCGGCAATAACGACTTCGGTTATGCTGCGGCAGGATTAGGACTCACGCTTCCAAAGGATAGTTACCTTTACGCCGGATATAGTTTTGGGAACCAGGGCCGAGGAAACAATTGGTTGGGGATATACCTCGGTCGCACGTTCTAATTGATGAAAAGATTGAGTACCTCCACATAGTATTTCTCTCCAGCGTGCCTCGACGAAGGCGCCGTAAGGGTCGGTGCTATTCGCGCAAGAGTCTCTGGGAGAATTGTGTCTTGCAGCGCCAAAGACGCGGAATGCGGGAGCCCAGGGCAACGCCCTGGGTAACGCGCCCTTAACCTCTCGAAGCGCTGAAAGCGCGAAATGGAAGTGACTCGCAACACATTTCGCGCTTTCAGCGCTTATAAGCGTTAATTGATACGATACCTGGGCCGTTGGCCCAGGCTATTACATTTCGCGCCGTTGGCGCTTCGGCAGTTGGAGCAAACGATGACTATTCAATTCGCCGCATTACGCACAATCAGACTGTTCCTGATCTGCCTCGCACTCGCGGCAATCGTAAACGTCCCCGCACAGGCCGCGCCGCAAACTACGCCTGCAGTCAAAGATGATTTCGTCACCATCTATGGCGCGAAGATCCACTACGTCGAATCAGGTACGGGGCCTGTTGTAGTACTCCTGCACGGTCTCGGCGGAAACAGCGGTAACTGGGTCTTCAACATTCCAGTTCTTGCGCAGAAGTATCGCGTCATCGTGCCGGACCAGCTTGGCTTCGGCAAATCAGACAAGCCACTGATCAATTACCGGATCGCTACCTTCGTCGATTTCCTCGACGCATTTCTTAAGCAGTTAAAGGTTGAGCGAGCATCGATCGTGGGCAATTCGCTGGGCGGATGGGTTGCTGCTGCTTATTCGCTCGCACACCCTGAGAAGCTCGAGAGGCTGGTGCTGGTTGACGCTGCCGGATTGGCGCTTCCGCCGGACGTCGATATGGCGCTCCTGATGAAGCTGAATCCTTCGACCCGCGAAGGGATGAAGGAGCTTGCGTCGCGGGTCTTCTACAACAAGCTGATCTTCCTGAGCGATGCTTTTATCGACGCGTCGATGGCTGCTCGAATCAATGCCGGAGACGGCTATACCATTCGCAGCGTCTCCGAATCGATAATGCTGGGGGACGAGTTCCTGGACAAGCGTCTGACTGGAGTTAAAGCCCCCACGCTTATCATCTGGGGACGCGAAGATGGATTGTTACCGCTTGCTGACGGCCAGCGCTTTCAGAAAGCGATTCCGAATTCACAACTCCTGGTCTTCGATAAATGCGGACATGTTCCCCAAGTCGAAAAGGTAGCGGAGTTCAACGCCGCGCTGCTGAAGTTTTTGGAGGCCGCTCCGAAATAGATTTGGATAACAGATACCGACGAGTTTTTCGAATCGGTGATGATAGATCGAAGGGCCGACACTCCGTTGGAGCCCCGTCGGCAATATGGGCCGGCCAGGAAGTGCCGCCCCGACAGAATCAGGACACGGCAACTACGGCACCGGTTGGAATTTCAGCGAGTAATCAACCTGTTGCTGACAAGGTTTCAGTTCGATAACCGTGTTCGCCGCCTCCGCCTCGCTTCGCAGTTTGGTCCGGGCCGCCGGGTCCCAGGCGAGTGCTCTCGGACGCGGCCCCGCGGTCTCGGAAGCGGCCTTGATGCGCGAGACAATGAAATATCGACCCGGCGCAAGATTGGCCAGGGCAAAGGTTGCATCACCGTTGACGGGAGTCTCGCTGTAGCGTAGCACGTCGTTCGCTTGCTCGCGCTCCGCGGGCACGAGGTGCACGTTCAGCCCTTCCGGAATCGCGGCGCGCGCATCGACCTGGGATATCTTCCCCGCCAAACCCGCGGCATCCTGCGCCACTAAGATCGAAAGACCCTCCACTCGTTCGCTCGTTTTGATCGTCACGACGCCTTGCGACAATTCAGTCTGGCTAGCCTGGGTCTGACCTGGCGAAGGACCGGCGGCGGTTCGAGATGAGATCGGCGCGGAAGCAGATGTGCCAGGCGCTAAGACAGGCGACTTGACGGGCGCTCCTGCCGAATTGATGGAGCGAATGTACCAGGCGGCGGTTGGCAGTTGGAATGCAAATCTATACTTACCAGGTTCGACGTTCTTTATCGTGAACTCGCCTTTTCCATTCAGCAATGTCGCGACGCCGCCGAACATCGAGGTCATCAATGGGCTTCCCGCTTTTTTCGCATCGTCGCGCGGGGTGTTGAGCACAACCTCTATCACCTGTGATCCGCGTTTGTCACATTTGTCTTCTGCCTTGAGCGGGTCGAGCATAATCCTTCCCGCTATCGAACCAAGTTGTGCAAGCCTTAGTTCGACTCCAGTGAGATCGCCATTACGAACCGTCACGCGCTTGCTTGCGACCAGCGAGTTGTCCATTGGGCCAACCTGGAAGCTGGCAAATAGATCGTAATCGCCGTCAGCGATTCCGTTGAAATTAAACACCCGGCGCTCCTCGCCAGTGCCGGCGAATGCTATCGCTTGAATCGAGCTTGTTCCGGCGCTCGCGAGCATGACGATCACCGCTGCCCCCAGTTGACCACCTTCCGCTTTACCCAGAACAACTCCGCTAATCAAGTGGCCTTCTGTGCCGCGATACTTAATGTCGATACCGGTAGACTCATCGCCACTTCGCACCGTAACCGGAACGGCGGTGTCGCGGTTGGAAGATGGATAGTAAGAGAGAACATCCAGCCCAAAGCCACTGGCGGCGAACTGTCCAAACGGTCCGGCTCCGCCTGCCGCGACTATATATTGACCCGGCGGTAGGCCGAATATTCTGTAGACTCCCCTGTCATCAGTCTCGGCTGTCGTGCCGCCCATGAAACTCGATAGCGACGAAGCGCCGCTTGGCGGCGAAGCCTGTACAGGCACGCCCACGATTGGCTGGCCCTTAGAATCGGTGACTGCGCCAGTGATGACGCCACCTTTGATCATGGTGATCTTCAATTGCTCCCCGATCAAATGGCGCGGCAACTGGCTGGGGTCGACCCCGGTGAAAGTTTCATCGATGTAGCCCGGAGCAGTGGCCAGGATTATGTAAAGGCCCGCGGGCAGGTCATCGAAATCGAACAATCCTTCTGCGTCGACACGCTTCAACTTTACGGACGGCGTGCCGGCGACGCCTTGAGCCATGACGTTCGCGTTGAGGAGGGGCCGACCGTCGCTGGTAACCACGCGGCCCTTGATCGTTCCTACCGTGCCCGTGTCACCAGCGTCTGGTTTCGGGGACCGCACTGCCGCCGATGTAGTTTCCGTTGGGGTGGGTGAAGCTGCCGGCGCCGGACGGGTCTGCGATTGGACTTGTACGGCGCACATCAGGATCGGCAACAACACCCCGAACAAAGTGATCGCGATGCGGTGAACCGCAAAGGCGCACCGAGAAATCGCGCCAATACCCTCAGTTCCCGAGGAGGCGCAGTCGGGCGCAAACAGCGTGTTCAATTTTCACCTGCTCTCTTCGCGGCAAGGTTCACCACAAGTGTCGCCTGTGTCTCTGAGCCGTTTGTGACCGTGATGGCTCGTATGATCGGTTCGAAAAGAGGCGGTGCCTTGTCATCACTGCCGCCCGCGCGCAGGAAGAGTTCATAAGTCCCTGCCGGAAGCTCTGCCGCCACGAAGTGGCCTCGCGAATCGATCTCCAGAAAACGATCAAACCGACGGTTATCGCCCGCTGGCGCGCGCAACGACAAGTGTAAGTTGATACCCGCCGGAAGTGTGCCTCCTTCGATTCTGACTTCGCCGCGGACCACGCCCGTTCCATAGGCGAAGACAAGTCGCACACCCTTAATCTGCGCCCCACTTGCCACGTCGATTCCGTCTGGCTGATCCAACCCCGCAACTTCGGTGCGCATTAGAGTCAGGCCCTTCGGCGGAGTGGGAAATCCCATTATGCCGACTTTGGCTTTTCCGGGCGCCAACCCTTTGAATTGAAAGCTCCCATCAGGATTGATCTTTCCGGTGCTATAAGACGGCGCACTCATTCCTTTCTGTGAGACATAAGCGTAGAGAGTGACTGACTTCAAGATCGCGTTGACGCTCGCGTCGAAGTTGTTCTCAATGATTGCAACGCCATTGATGGTTGCGCCGCGACGGACCTTGATCTCGATTCCCGCAACATCGCCTTCTGACATCTCAAACTGCACCGTATCGCTGTAGGTGGAATTCTCTTGGCCTGGCGATATGGTATAGACCGCGTATCGGCCGGGCTTTACCCCTTCCAATCGAAATTTGCCGTTGACATCTGTCTGGCTGCCGGTAAAGTTCATTTCATCCATTTTCTGTTCAGCATCCTTGACCTGCGAGTACGCGATGTAGACGTTGGCGACCGGTTGACCTGAATCTGCATCAACTGCGCGACCAGAGACTGAAAAGCCACTCGCCGGCTTGCCGGGGGTGATATCGATGTTGGTGATCTCCGACCCCTCATTCACTTCAATGAGCTCCGCTTTCGATTCTTCCTGTACGCCGGGATAGTATGTCTTCAGATACTGGCTGCCACCCATTCCCATCACGGAGGCCCCGGCGCCACCGGGTTGGCCGACGCTGACCTTGTAATTCCCGGGGCGGAGACCGTAGACACGATAAATGCCGCGGTCATCCGTCCTGTTCCTTGTGCCCTCCATGAAAGTCATCTGGGGGCTCACCTCACCCCCGTCCTTCGCGACGACGCTAACCCGCTCACCAATGACCGGATTGCCCTCGGCATCGGTAATGCGACCTGTCACAACTCCGCCACGCACGAGCGCGAAGTCGATTTTGGTTATCGACTCGCCCTCGGCGATATTCACCGTCTGTTCCAGTTGTTTAGCTTTGCCATCAGGACCGACAGCTAAGGCCTTGGCGACGGCAATGATCTTAAAATTTCCGGGAGCGAGTCCGGCCAGCCGATAGTTTCCTTCTTCGTCGGTGGTAGCTTTCGCCACAGTTCGAATGTCAAAAAACGAAGTGATCAGCGAGGCAGTGATCGTTATTCCGGGAGCAGCTTTGCCGTCGATCGTGATCCGACCGGATACAGACGCGGATTTAGCTTTTGCTGGCGGTTCCGGTTGGGGCGTCTGGCCCAGACAGCCGACAGAAAGGATGAGGGTCATGCTTAGAAGAGCGAGGACCCGCAGGGCATCTCTCATTTCCGTACTCCTTCTTACTCGCGCGAGTGAGGATTTGCGAAACCAACCGACAACTTTTGTTTTCCCTGCAAGGGTTGCCGGCTTGTTCGAGTACAGCGACCTGGATAGTCACGCGGGCATAATACGCGTCCGTGTGCCATCAATCAACGCCGGGATTCCCATCAAATCATCGGTGCAGGGGAAGGATCAGCGAGGCATTTTCATTCGTCCATTACTCAGCTTCATTCAGAAACGGGAGCTGCGACGCGGTTTCCGAAATTAACATCGAGACACCCCAGCTACTCGAGTCCAAGGTCTTGAGTCTTGTTGTAATGGTCGCGGACAATTAGAATCCCGCCATGAAAAGTTGCCCCGAGTGCAAACGTACCTTCGCGGACAGTTTCAGTTTTTGCCTGGTCGATGGTTCGATCTTGTCTGCGCCGTTTGATTCCGAACTAACTCAGGCTGCTCCGACGGTGCGTGTCGATCCTGCGCCGACTGAAGTGATGCCGCTTCCCGCGCCCCCAACGGCAGAACCCGTAATGCCAACGTTGGCCTCGCCATCACCGACAATCTATCGCCCACAATACGCGCCCACCCCTGACATCTGGTCAAGACGTCCATTGATCGCCAGACTCACTCGCGGAATGTTCGCAAAACTCGTCTTCGGGGCGGCTACCGGCTACATTATCGCAGCGATCGTGGTTATCGCGAGGCTTGGCTTTTGGAAGCGTGCCATCGTTTTGTCTTATCCTCTTGGCGCTGTCATTGGATTGCTGATAGGAGTGATTATCGCGGCTGTATGCCGGTCTAACGGCTATAAGCGTGGAACGATAGTCACTGGAACTATCGTCGGCGCGATCGTTGGCGTGGCCGTGCGATTCATCCTGTTTGGTGTTTTTACAAGAGTGCTGTCGGGCCAAATATCGGCACTGATGTACGCGCTCGGGGCAGATTTTTACGGGACAGGCGGATGGCTTGGCTCGCTGCTTTTTGGCGCTGGTCTCGGAACAATCATCGGAGCTGTCTATCGTTTGAGCGCCAATCGTTGAATCCTCTGAGTTCAACCACGCGCTCGCACGAAGCCTAGCTATGAAACTCTCCGCAGAAACAGATTTGCTCATTTCGAAGATTCGCGACTTCATTCGCGATGAGGCCATCGCACTCGAACCGGATTTTCTAAACCGCCCATTCCGCGAATTGCTGCCAACGCTCGTCGAGAAGCGAGAGCGTGTCAAAGAGTTGGGGCTTTGGGCGCCACAGATCCCTCGAGAGTATGGCGGCCTTGGACTGGGATTAATCGATTTCGCGCGAGTGAGCGAGGAACTGGGGCGCACACCGTTGGGGCACTATCTCTTTAACTGCCAGGCGCCCGACGCGGGGAACATGGAAGTATTGATGGTCCATGCAACGCCGGATCAAAAGGAACGTTACTTCCTGCCGCTGGCACGTGGTGAAGTACGTAGTTGCTTTTCGATGACAGAGCCGGAACATCCCGGCTCGAACCCCACGTGGATGAGCACGACGGCAGTCAGGGAGGACGGCGACTACGTCATCAATGGTCATAAGTGGTTCACGTCGTCTGCCGAGGGTTCATCATTTGCAATCGTGATGGCGGTGACGGACCCACAGGCTGCCAGTCCTTATAAGAGGTGCAGCCAGATCATTGTTCCTCGAGACACGCCCGGCTTCAACATCGTGCGGAATGTCAGCGTGATGGGTGAAGCGGGAAGCGACTATGCCAGCCACGCCGAAGTGAGATACGAGAACTGCCGGGTGCCTCAGCGCAATCTTTTGGGTAAACAGGGAGATGGCTTTCTGATCGCGCAGGAACGACTCGGGCCGGGGCGGATTCAACACTGTATGCGATGGGTCGGAATCTGCGAGCGATCGTTGGAGATGATGTGCGAGTATGCGGCGCATAGAGAGATATCGCCCGGCGTCGCCCTTGGATCGAGGCAAACCATTCAGGCGTGGATAGCGGAGTCACGCGCAGAGATCAGCGCCGCCCGCCTGCTGGTCCTGCACGTAGCCGAACGGATCGAGGCAGAGGGGGCTTCCGCGGCGCGTGAGGACATCTCGCTCATTAAATTCTTCGTGGCAGGAGTCATGCAGCGAGTGCTGGATCGCGCGATTCAGGTGCACGGGGCACTAGGGCTGACTGACGATACTGTGCTGGCGTATTGGTATCGACATGAGCGCGCCGCTCGCATTTATGACGGGCCTGACGAAGTTCATAAGTCGGTAGTGGCCAGGGGAATTCTACGCAAGTACGGGGTGGATGTCGGTATCTGAGGACCTCGCTGGCGCGACAAGCTCGGTGATCTCTTTCTCATTCACACCTCGCTTCAGCGAGATGAGTGCGGAGAGTGGTCCCCTTTCTTAACCGTTTCAACGGTTTTCAGTTGGAGCCGTTGAAACGGCTGAGATAGTCGGTGGGCTTCGGGCGACCCCCTCGCTGAAGCGAGGGGTGAATGAGAGTGTGGCTTAGTGAGTGCCCTTGTTGGTACACCTTTCCGACATGAATCCATCCGCATCTTTTGTCGATCAGCCGCGCTCCGTGCGTGAAGGTGAGCAACTAGACGCCGCTCGTCTGCTTTCATATCTTCACGAGCGAATGCCGGACGTCGGCAGCCAGATCGAGATCGAGCAGTTCCCTTCTGGTTTCTCCAACCTCACATACCTCCTGCGTATCGACGACAAACAGTATGTTCTCCGACGGCCACCGTTCGGGGCAAAGATCAAGACCGCGCACGATATGGGCCGCGAATTTCACATCCTCTCGGCGCTTTATCCCATCTATAAAAAAGTTCCGCGTCCTGTCCTTTACTGCGATGACGAACAAATTCTCGGCGCGCCTTTCTATTTGATGGAGCGCGTCAACGGCGTGATCCTGCGCGCGCAACCACCAGCGGGATTCTCAATGTCGCCGGAGATTGCCCATCAACTCTCCCGCTCGTTCATTGAAACCCTTGTGGAGATCCACGCGATCGACCACCAGACCGCCGGCCTCGGGCAACTTGGTCGTCCTGAAGGCTATGTAACTCGTCAGATCGAGGGCTGGACCCGGCGTTATTACAACGCCCGCACGGACCATGTACCGGAGATCGAAGCGTTGGCGAGCTGGCTTGCGACGCATACTCCGCGCGATTCTGGAAGCGCTCTGATTCACAACGACTATAAATATGACAATGCGGTGCTGGCGACAGATGATCTGACTCGAATCGTGGCTGTGCTCGACTGGGAGATGGCGACCGTCGGCGATCCATTAATGGATTTCGGCACCTCGCTAGCCTATTGGGTAGATGCTGACGATTTGGAAGAGTGGAAGCGTCTCGGCTTTGGTTTGACTGCTGCGCCTGGGAGCTTGAGTCGGAGCGAGGTTGTTGAATACTACGCGCGCCGTCGTGGGCGCGACGTCGAGAACGTTGTTTTCTATTTCGCTTATGGACTGCTAAAGGTCGCAGGTATCGTCCAGCAAATCTACAATAGGTACAAAAAGGGATTCACGCGGGACCCGCGCTTCTCAGATCTTGGACGTTTGGT
This sequence comes from Acidobacteriota bacterium, assembly GCA_032160165.1. Taxonomy (GTDB): domain Bacteria; phylum Acidobacteriota; class Blastocatellia; order Pyrinomonadales; family Pyrinomonadaceae; genus QHXM01. The sequence goes on along the minus strand of JAVHWA010000165.1, from coordinate 16,558 downwards.
TCGTGCCTGCGGCGTGCTCGCGAACCGTGCAATCGAAAAACAGCGCATAGACAAACTTGGTTAGTCCATTTCACGAAAGGCATCACCCATGAAGGCGATCAGAGTGGAACGCAATGGCGGTCCTGAAGAACTCAAGTACACGGATGTTGAGAAACCCGAGCCGAAAGCGGGCGAAGCACTCGTGAGAATCGAAGCCATCGGGGTTAACTTCATAGACGTTTATCACCGCACCGGACTTTATCCCCTGCCGCTGCCGTTTACGCCCGGCACCGAAGCGGCGGGTACGGTTAAGGCCGTTGGCGCCGACGTTACTGATATCAAAGAGGGGGACCGGGTGGCGTACGCAATGTCGGTCGGATCGTATGCCGAATATGCGGCGGTTCCAGCGTGGCGACTGGTGAAGCTGCCCGACGGAATCGACACGAAGTCGGCTGCAGCGGCGATGGTTCAGGGCATGACGGCCCATTTTCTGGTCAAGTCTACTTATCACCTGAAGCCTGAGGACGCCGCTCTGGTGCATGCTGCTGCCGGCGGCGTGGGAATGCTGCTTATCCAAATGGCGAAGCGGATCGGTGCGAAAGTGTTTGGGACCGTATCGACGGGAGAGAAGGCGGCGCTGGCGCGAGATGCGGGCGCTGATGAAGTCATTCTCTACACGCAACAGGACTTTCAAGCGGAAGTGAAGCGACTGACCGAAGGCAGAGGAGTGCAGGTAGTTTACGACTCGGTGGGAAAAACCACCTTCATGAAGAGCCTGGACTCCCTGGCTCCGCGCGGAATGCTTGTTTCGTTTGGCCAATCGAGCGGATCGATCCCTCCATTCGATGCTGCATTGCTCGCTCAGAACGGATCGCTCTTTCTCACACGGCCCAGCTTGGCGCACTACTCCGCGACGCGCGAAGAGTTGTTGTGGCGGGCTGGAGAGGTGTTCGCTGCCGTCGCAAATGGCGAGTTGAAATTGAGAATTGCAAAACAATTCCCGCTTGCCGACGCTGCCGAAGCGCACAGACAACTGGAAGGCCGCATGACAACCGGGAAGGTATTGTTGATTCCGTGAGGAAGAGAGGTGGTCATTGGTTCATTGAGTCATTGATTCATTTCTTTTATCACGGACCACGTTGCTTCGCGGAAAACAATCGTGTCGGTAATGAAAGCAATGAATCAATGACCAAATGAATCAATGGTTCAATCGCCCCTACTTGTCCCTCGGCTCCGCATTCAACATGGCCTGGGCTGCTGCGAGACGCGCGACGGGAACGCGATAAGGCGAGCAGCTTACGTAGTCAAGCCCGATCTCGTTGCAGAACTCTATGGACTGAGGCTCTCCACCGTGCTCTCCGCAAATACCAACCTTCAAATCAGGTTTGATACTGCGCCCGCGCTCCGTCCCTATGCGGACCAGCTGGCCCACTCCATCACGATCGAGCACCTGAAACGGATCGTCGGGCAATATCTTGTGCTCGACGTAGTTTGAGAGAAACCGGTTCGAATCGTCCCGGCTAAGTCCAAATGTAGTTTGAGTGAGATCGTTTGTGCCGAACGAGAAGAAGTCGGCATATTGAGCGATCGTATCAGCAGTCAGCGCAGCACGCGGCAGTTCAATCATTGTGCCAACAGTGAAGTCTATCGTCATACCGTGTTCGCCCATTACCTGGCCCGCAACTTCGCGAATCAGCTCCGACTGGTGCCGTAGTTCCTCGGCCAGGGAAACCAACGGAACCATTATCTCGGGCTTAACCACTGTTCCCTCACCCTGGACCTGGCAGGCGGCTTCGATGATCGCGCGCACTTGCATGCGCGTCACTTCCGGATAAATCAAACCGACGCGACATCCTCTATGGCCGAGCATCGGATTCGATTCTCGTAAACGTTCGACCTGGCGCAGCAGTCGTCGCTTCTCGTCGATTCTGTCGAGCAGGAGATCCATCTCCGGGATGGTGCCCGCGCGTTGCAGAGTCATCTTCATCTCAGCCAATTCGCCCAATAGTTCTTCGTAGTTTGGCAGAAACTCGTGCAGTGGCGGATCAAGCAGCCGGATGGTAACGGGCAAATCCGCCATTGCCCTGAAAAGGCCGACGAAGTCTTTGCGCTGTAATGGCAAGAGGCGATCGAGCGCTTTTTCCCGAGCCCCTACGCCATCCGCCAGGATCATCTCGCGCATTGCGGCCAGACGCTCGTCGCCAAAGAACATGTGCTCGGTTCGACAAAGCCCGATCCCTTCCGCCCCGAACTCGCGGGCCACCTGGGCGTCGTGCGGCGTGTCGGCATTAGCGCGCACACGCAACCGGCGAAACTCGTCGGCCCATCCCATCAGCTCATGAAAATCTGGGCCGAGCTGAGGCTGTATGGTAGGGACCTGGCCGAGAAAGACACGGCCGGTCGATCCATCGACCGTAATCCACTCGCCCTTGGTAACGACGGTGCCGTTGACGCTGAACTGCTGCTGACCGTAATCGACGTCCAGCATGTTTGCGCCGCTGACGCACGTCTTACCCATGCCCCGAGCGACGACTGCGGCGTGACTGGTCATGCCTCCGCGGGCGGTGACGATGGCCTGCGCGGCCACCATTCCGTGAAAATCATCCGGACTCGTCTCCTGCCGAACGAGGACGACCTTTGCCCCCTCGTGTGCCATAGCTTCTGCTTCATCGGGATCAAAGACTACTTGCCCCTGTGCCGCGCCAGGACTCGCCGGCAGCCCAGTCGCGAGCACGACCGATTCGGTATTGGGGTCAACCGTCGGATGCAACAGTTGGTCCAGCTGCTCTGGTGATACGCGCGAGACCGCTGTCGCTCGATCTATCACCTCTTCGTTCACCATGTCGACAGCGATACGAACGGAAGCCGCGCCCGTGCGTTTGGCCGTCCGGGTTTGAAGCATCCAAAGATGGCCGCGTTCGATCGTGAACTCGACGTCCTGCATGTCTCGATAATGGCGCTCGAGGCGGCCGGTGATCTTCACGAATTGCTCGTAGACTGCAGGCAATTCTTCGCGCAGCTGGCTGATTGGGTTGGGCGTGCGAGTTCCCGCCACCACATCTTCACCTTGTGCATTTATCAGATACTCGCCGAACAGCATTTTCTCACCGGTCGATGGATTACGCGTAAAGGCAACGCCGGTCCCGCTGTCCTGTCCCATGTTGCCAAAGACCATCGCCTGAACATTGACCGCCGTACCGAGCTCATGTGGAATCCGATTCACGCGACGATAGTCGACAGCGCGGCGTCCCATCCATGAGTTGAAGACCGCCGCTATGGCAACTCGCAACTGTTCGTACGGGTCTTCTGGAATACCAAGCCCGGATTGGTCCGCGAAGATGATCTGCTTCTCTGCGGCGATAATCTCGCGCAGGTGGTCGGGCGAAAGGTCGGTATCGCGCCCGCCCGCCGTCTGGGCTTTGAAGCGGTCCATCACACGCTCGAATTTCTCGTGCGCCACCCCCATCACGATCTCGCCGAAGAGCGAAGCAAAGCGACGATAGGCGTCGAGTGCAAACCTCAGGTCGCCCGTCTGCGTGGCCAGCCCTTTCACCGTTTCTTCGGTGAGTCCCAGGTTCAGCACCGTATCCATCATGCCCGGCATCGAAAGCGCAGCGCCTGAGCGGACTGAAACAAGCAGTGGGTTGTTGGCATCGCCGAAGCCTTTGCCGACCTTCGCCTCGATCTGCTGAAGCCCCTCGCGCACCTGGTCCCACATTCCGTCGGGAAACTGTTTATCGTTAGCGTAGAACGCGTTGCAGGCTTCTGTCGTGACGACGAAGCCCGGCGGTACCGGCAGGCCGGCTCGCGTCATTTCGCACAGCCCGGCGCCCTTGCCTCCGAGAAGTCCCTTGGCATCGCCGCCGCCCTCTTCGAACAGATAGACCCACTTCCGATTGGTATCCTGAGACATAAGATTCGTTCCGATCTATATAGGAAAGGTGATTGTGGAAACAGCCGGGCCGAAATTATGCCAGAACATGAAATGGCTGAACAACCCGGTAGCGCAAACTCAACTTGTCGCCCCGTCTTTTACAACCGTACAAAAGGCACTACAATGCGTCCACCGTCTTCAATTTTGATCCCTCGCCACGGTCGACCGAACGGCTGCCACTTGGGCTTAACCTCAAACGGAAACAGGACTAGGAAGTCGAAGGTGAGCTAATAGAGAAGATGAACGCTCTGGTTGTTGATGATAACGACGTCATTCGAGGCAACGTAGCCGAAGTGCTGCGCGAAGACGGCTGGAAAGTGTCCGAGGCTGATTCTGCGGAGCTGGCTTTCGAGATGCTGCAGGAGAATCGTTGGTCACTTGTTTTTTGCGACGTGCGACTGAGCGATGGAAGCCACGAGGACGGATACGCTGTGCTGCGTCGCTTTACCGATGAACAGCCCGACGCTCAGATAGTGCTGATGACTGGTCACGGCTCAGCCGTCGGAGCGCTCGACGCAGTCGCGTCCGGCGCGTACGACTATCTGATGAAGCCGTTCGATGTGGCCGAAGTTCTTCGAATATCTCAAGCCGTGCGCCGCGGGATAGAGAAACGAGAGCGGCCTGGCACGACAGGAGAGGTGCTGGCTCCTCCAGTTTACACGTCCGACATCAATCTGGTGGGGGTGAGTACGCCCTTCGTCGAAGTGATGAAGTTGGTGGGTCGGGTCGCATCAACCAACCTGCCGGTGCTCATCACCGGCGAATCCGGAACAGGCAAAGAGATCGTCGCGCGCGCCATTCATCGCCGAAGTCAGCGCGCGGGCAAACCGTTTGTAGCAGTCAACTGTGGAGCGATCCCTTCGGAGCTCATCGAATCGGAACTCTTCGGCCACGTGCGTGGATCATTTACCGGCGCGACGGTCGATCGTCGAGGTCTCTGGCAGGAGGCTGACGGCGGCACAGTCTTCCTCGATGAAATCACAGAAACAACTCTCGCGTTTCAGGTCAAGCTGCTGCGCGCTTTGCAGGAAGGCGAGATTCGCAGAGTCGGCTCGAATCAAACGCAGCGGCTTGATGTGCGCGTGATCGCTGCAACCAACCACGATGCGGATGAGGAGATGCGTAGTGGAAGGTTTCGCCAGGACTTGCTCTACCGCTTGAACGCGGTGACCCTGCACTTACCGCCATTGCGCGAGCGGCGCGAAGACATCCTGCCATTGGCGAAATACTTTGCCGAACGTATGCGCCCATCGGGCGCGCCGCCGTTCAGCCTTTCGCGAGATGCCGTGAAACTGTTGGAAGAATACGATTGGCCCGGCAACGTTCGTGAGTTGGAGAACGCGGTGGTGCGCGCCGCCGCACTCTGCGATCAAGTCATTCACTCGGAGAGCTTGCCGGACCGCGTGCGCACTTTCTCGAGACAGGAAAGCATGGCCACTCCGGACCAAACTTCGCCGGCGGCGGTCGCCAATGACGACGAACTTCTACTATCGCTGGCAGAGCTTGAAGGAAGACATATCACGCGAGTTTTGGCCCATACAGGCGGGAACAAACAGGCGGCGGCTCGGATGCTGGGGATTGATCGCACCACGCTGCAACGCAAGATCGAGCGATATCATCTGGACGGAGCACGAAAGGGCCGCCTCACGATGAAGGAAGAGGGAAATGGCGAGTCATAAGCGCGCGTGCACGTAACGCACGAGCCGGACCCATTCCTCGTCGCTCATCTCAGCAATTCTCAATCCCATTCGATAACTTCGAACCTCGCGTACTTCAACGGACCATTGGCACCAGGCGGGCGAAGCGAGAATTTGGACCCTTGCGGAGCTCCGCGCCGTCGGCCGGGAAAGTCATCGACGAAGTGTTTATGCTGCTGCGAAGGTTTCCATTCGCCCAACACTCCCCTCCCGACGTCGGAAAACCTCCTGGGCAATCTCGACTATCTGCGGAGTATCGAAAGGTTTCGTCACGACCCAATCAACCTGGGCGGCTTTTCTCTCATTCGAACCGACCGCTTCGCCCCAGCCTGTGATGACAGCGAGCGGAACACTCTTGTCCCGTTCGCGAACGGCGCGCGCCAATTCCCAACCGCTCATCTCCGGCATTCCAACGTCCGTGAAGATCGCGTCACAGCCTTCTCGTTCAAAAATTGAGAGTGCTTCGCGCCCGCCTTCGGCCAGTGAAACAACACAGCCCTCTTTCTCCAGGATATCGCGGAGCAGATTGCGCACGTGCTCTTCATCGTCGACCACAAGAATTCTTGTGCAGAACAGTTGTGAAGTAGCGAGCGCAATGCTTGGCAATTCGGCCGTAGGTACAGCCTTGATGGCTCCTCTCGCAATCGGCAGCCTGATACGGAAACTCGTTCCCACGCCAAGCTCGGATTCAACCTCGACAATACCTTCGTGGCGGCGGATGATTCCATAGCCCACTGCCAGCCCCAGGCCCATTCCCGTTTTTCCTTTGGTGGTAAAGAAAGGATCGAAAATCCGCAGACGCACTTCTTCGCTCATTCCCGCGCCGGTGTCGTTGACCGAGATCTCAACGTAACGATCTTTCTCCTGCGCAGAGAGCGTGAGAGTGCCGCCGTCGGGCATAGCATCGACAGCGTTGAAGACCATATTTACCAGGACTTCCCTCAGCTCCGATTCGTCTCCCAGGATGAGCGCATTGCAACGAAGCTGTAGGTCAAGGCTGATATGAACATTCGAAGCCTCAGCTCTGTCTTTCCAGCGAGGTCGCGTTATCTCACCGACATCAAGCAGAAGCTGGCTCATATCGACCGGCTGAAAATCATGATCGCGACGCTGGCGAGCGAAATCCTGAATACGCTTAATTGTCTTGGCCCCGTCTTTGGCGGTTTTGATAATGATCTTAAGGCCGTTTTCAATCTTTGCCGGTTCCCTCGTTCCCAGTAACAACTGCGCCCGTCCGAGAATCCCTGCCAGGGTGTTGTTGAAATCATGCGCAACACCCGAGGCCAATTCACCCAGAGCGGACATCTTTTCAACCTGAGAGAATTGCTCGCGTATTCGCTCCTGTTCGGCGATGTAGTGATTCAGCTCCTCCACGTGGCGCTCCGCCTGTTCGGCCTGCGCCGCCGCCGCCTCGGTCCGCGCCGCTGCCGCGGCTTCGGCTTTCGCGGCCGCAGCCATCACTTCTATATTCTTGAGGTAAGTCCGATAGGTGAAATAGACGAAAGCCATGATGGGAATCGTCACCGTCACCGCGTAGAACCCAACGACGCCTACGAGCTTGGCGATGATGCCTGCCGCCGAAGCGCCGGCGAAGTAGGTTACTGAGGTCCAAAGATAATATTTGGACCATGTGTGCCAGACCGGCTGGTCCGTCTTGCATGCAGCCAGTACCGCGACGAGGCCCGAGTTTGCGATGTACTGAACGAGCGCCATGACGCAGATGGCGCTGATGAAGTTTGCGGAAAATTCAGCGTGTGGCAGGTTAACGATCATTCCGAAGCAGAGCCGGAACGTCCATACGGTCAGGAAAGTCGAGCACGCCATGACCGCCGAGTTGAACATGATCGTCATCGCTTTTTTGCTGAAGCGAAGCGATGAGCAGAACGCCTCAGCCGCCGCCAGCAGAACCGCGACTTCTCCTCCGTACAGCAGCATCGTCAGGAAGATGAGCGTGTCAGAGACTGATATGTGCGAGCTGAGCTGTGGAATCTGAATCGATAGGCGCGATCCGATCGCGAGAGTAATCACAGCGAGGAGCACAAATCGCAGATCGAGACCCGCGGGCGAGAGGTGGCTGGCGGAAAACACGGACGCCGCCGCCCCAAGCGAGATTATCAGCCACATGTAGGGAATCGTGAACCGCTGTCTGTTCATAGTCGTTACCTTTCCCATGATCGGATTTTTGCATTCGCAAAAAGCACTACGCGATTGACGCATTTCCAGCTGGATGTTCCAGAAAGACCGTGTCGTAACTGCTGCGCAATTTGAAGCCGAGTCGCTCGAAGAACGCTCTTGCGCGCTCGCTTTGCTCGTTTACAAGAATGCAGAGCGAGCCGGTTCGCGCAAGCAGGGTCTGGGCGAGTTGCGACATGCACCGCGCGCCGTATCCTTTGCTTCGCTCTTGAGCGTTGACGTGGACCCCTTCGAGATAGATTACCTCCGGCGTTTCGGAGATGACGTCTGCCTTGAAGAGCAACCGTCCGTCTTCTACCCAAACCCAAACGCGCCCTTGCGCTATGCGGCGCGCGCATCGAATACGAAATCCCCAGGGATCGACATCCTGCGGATTTATTCCGCTCTCGGCAAAAGCCATCTGACCCTGGATGAACATCACGTGCTCAAGGTCGTCGGCGGTTGCAAGCCGCAACCCCTCGACTGGCTCGCGTGCCTCCACTGGCCATCGCTGCTCCAGTAACATTTCGCGGCAGACGCGGCGCGGCGACTGACCGACCTTCGCGTAATATCCCCAGAAGCGTTCGATCTTCTCCTGCTCACCCATAATCAGGTGTGCCTCCGGACAGGTCTGAGCGACTCGGGCAAAGGCGGCCAACGCTGCTTCAGTCCGCGCTTCAATGAGGGTCGCATGGCCGATCAGCGCGACGCCTTCAAGGGTTCCGGCTTCATCGCGACATGCATGAAAACGACCGCGGTTGAAGAAACTCTCGATGCCGTTATCACGGATGTGACCGGCCATTACCACGGTGTAAAGCGGGCGTTCTGCCAAAAAAGCCAGGACGTCCGATTGGTCTCTGTCTGTCAACAACTGTAAGCACAACGAATTGATTGCTGCCGTGGGCCCTGGAGCCACTTCCGGCCGAAGTTCTTCTAAATCTATCGAGGAGAGATTTCTTCGATTCATTGGGGGGGTCCTCAGTTAGTGGTTGAAAGCAATTCGCACACGAAACCTTCAATTGCCCAAATAGTCTTCGCCTGTGTCTTCCACAACAACTCCGGCTGCTGTATTGTCGCCACCGGTTGTTGATGATTGTGCCTGGGTGATTGTGTCGTTGCGTAGCGCGCTATCTCCGATCAAGACACCATCGCCGATCAGTACGCCATCCCCGATTAACACACCGTCCCCTATCAATACTCCATCGCCTATCAGCACGCCCGAGCCAAAAAAGATTGAGCCATCGCCAATCTGTACGCCGTTACTCGTCATGATCTGATCGCCGATCAGGACCCCGCTCGAGAGTCGTGTTGAATCACCGATCAGCACTCCATTTGAAATCCGAGAGCCGTCTCCGATGAGGACGCCGATATTGTAGATACCCTGATATTTTGTGATGAGATCAACGCCGCTCGCGTAGTTGAAGTTGAGGATCAGACCCTGCGACCACTGGAACGTGTGGCCCGCAATGGTTGTTTGCGGAACTGGCGGAACGAGGCTCGTCAAAAACGGTGCGCCCACTGAGGTGGTGGACGTCAAATCGGTGCGCACCATTCGCGCCAGGCGGACAGCGCCTTCGATGTTTATCTCGCCGGCGCCTTGTTCGAGCATGTTATAGCCTGCGAGAGGTTGCGCCGTGTACATCAATATGGCCTTGATCATGTTGGGCGTCAGCTTTGGATTTGCCTGCAGCAACAGGGCGGCCGCACCTGCCGCCACCGGTGTGGCCATAGACGAACCGTTCATGTACATCATCCGGCGGTTATCGACCGGACTTACCCCGGCATCAAGCGAAGGGTTGTGAGTGACGATGTAGTTGTCTACCGATTCCGCGTAAATCAGTTTGTTGCCTGGCGCGACGATGTCCGGCTTGATCAGATTATCGTAATGCTTGAGCCCCAACGCGTCGGTAACGAAGCTTCGGGTCGGCCCTCGCGAGCTATAGCTGGCGATTCCATCATCGCTACGCTGATCAGTGCCAAAAGTGTTGGCCGCGCCGACGGTAATGGCCGAAGGCTCGTTGCCCGGACTGTGAATCTGGCCGTAAATTTTCTGGCCCGCTCCGTTCTTGCCATTGTTGCCCGCGGCTGCGACCACCACGATCCCGGCGTCGACCAGTCTCCGCACCGCGCGACATATGGGATCATTTCTGTAGGAATCGATGGCAGGTCCACCCAGGCTCATATTGACAACGCGAATGTTGTAGGTCGCGCGATTGGTCATCACCCAATCCAACGCGTTGAGAACTGCAGAGGTGGAGCCGAGTCCTGTCGCCCCCAGCACTCGGAGATTTAACAGATTTGCATTCGGGGCAATGCCGGTGTATGCGGCTTGAGATATCCGAGCGTTGCCGGCCGCTATCGAACCGACGTGCGTCCCATGGCCGTAGGGATCATCTGTCCTTCCCTCGCCTGTAAAATCCAGACTAACGATGACGCGCAGTTCGTTGTTTCTGTTGAGAAAACTCGTATGGCTTGTGTCCATGCCCGAATCGAGCACGGCGATGCCGATTCCCGAGCCATCCAGACCATTCGTATTGGTGCCGGCCACATTGCGGATGGCATCGGCCCCGGTCGTTTGCGTTACGTGACCAAAAGGAATGTTCTCACGGTCGAGAGAGACATATTCAATATCGTGTCTTGCGGCCAATGCCTCGACCGCGCGCGCGGGTAACTCAACCACTCGCGCATTGAAATTCGCGAGGCGCGATTTGGTATTCCCGCCTTTGTGGCGTAGATCGTCATCAAGATCACTATCAGGATTACGACGGTGTTGAATGATGACCTTGACGCGATCGCCACTGCGAGCGTTCCGCGTAAGCTCGCGCAGGTCCTTCGAGATCTTATGATTCTTCATCATCAGGATCTCTGCTCCGGCGCGATTCGTGCTCAAATTGCTGCCGCACAGAAATACCAGTAGGAACATAAAGCTGATCCATCTCGCGGCGAGGGAACCTTTATTGTTCACCTGACTCCTCCTATTTCAGACGGACCGCGAAAGGTTGCCGATCGTGAATGGCTTTGTTCCGCAGGCCGCGTACGGAGTAGAGAGAAAGCTCCGTACATTTCAGACGCGCGCCGAGCAGGCGCACGACATTTCAAACGTCGGGATACGTGGATACGGTTGCGATCTGGAACTTCTATCGAGGAGAGTTTTTGGGAGGAGGCTAGTATCCGGATAAAACAGGGCCTCCGTCAACCAGTACCCAATTGTTAATGCATCGACGCCGTCTCGTCCCCATTGGTCATTGCCGATTGCGCCTGGAAACAGGAATCGCCGATCATAATTCCGTCCCCGATCATGATTCCGTCGCCGATCATGATTCCATCCCCGATCATGATTCCGTCGCCCATCATGATCCCGTTTCCCAGCAGCAAGTCTGTTTCAAAAAAGCTCGTTCCATTGTTGAGAACCGTCCCATCACTGTTAAGCACGCCGGTCCCCAGGATCACGCCGGCGGACATTTTTTGTGGATCGATTACCTGACCTGCTTCGGATTCGATAACACCGTCGCCGAGTAAGAAGCCCTTTGCATATATCTTTTGGTATTTGGTCATCAGGTCGGGGCCGGTCGCATAAGTGTGGTGCAAAATAAGGCCCTGCGACCATGTAAAAGTCTGTCCCGCAACCGTGGTATTGGGTTGAGGTGCGGTACCCGTCGTTAGCAGCGACTGGCCTGTAATCGTGAGTGGCGTCAGATCGATTCGTACAAGTTTGGCCAACCGCACCGCGCCCTCTAGATTGATCTCGCCGGATCCCTGCTCCAACATGTTGTAGCCAGCCAGTGGTTGAGCCGAACTCATCAGCACCGCTTTGACCAGATTTGGAGTCAGAGTCGGGTTAACCTGGAGAAGTAGCGCCGCTCCGCCTGCCGCGACAGGCGCCGCCATAGAGCTTCCGCTTAGATACATCATGCGATGGTTATCAACGGAGCTCACATTGGCATCGAGCTCGGGATGGGTCGTCAGTAGATAATTGTCCGACGCTGCCGCGCCTACGATCCGGTTGCCCGGCGCGGCTATTTCCGGCTTGATCAAATTGTCGTAGTGCTTGACGCCATTGGGGTCGGTCGAATAACTCCGCGTGGGACCGCGGGAACTGTAAGTGGTGACGACGTCATCTGCGCGTCCATCGGATCCGAAGGAGTTTGTAGCTCCGACCGTAAGCGCGGACGGCTCGTTTCCCGGCGAATGAATCCGTCCATAGAGTTTCAGTCCGCTGGCGTCCTTGCCGTTGTTTCCCGAAGCGGCCACAACAACCATCCCTTCATCTACCAGCCGTCGCACGGCCTGACACACCGGGTCATCCCGATAGGAATCAATTGCCGGCGTCCCTATGCTCAGGTTCACTACGCGAATGTTGAAGCCGGCATGGAACGTCAGGATCCAGTCAAGCGCGGCCAGCAGACTCGACGTGGAACCGATACCCTGTGAGTTAAGGACGCGGAGATTAATCAGGTTCGCATTAGGGGCAATGCCCTTGTAGTTAGCGTTGGATCCCTGACCGTTTCCGGCGGCGATAGATGCCACGTGAGTGCCGTGTCCATATGTGTCGGCGGTTGAATTCTCGCCCGTGAAATCTTCGCTGGCTGTCACTCGACTCAGTCCTAATCCGTTTCGCAAAGAAAAATGTCCGGCATCGATACCGGAATCGACGATTGCGATGCCGATGCCACTACCGTCAAGACCGGGAAATGGATTCTGGCTGCGAGCGGATGCGGCGCCAGTGGTTGTATCGATGTGGCCGAATGTTGCGATGTCTCTGTCTGGCGACACGAATCGGACGTCACTTCGGGCTACCAGACGTTCGAGTGCATTGGTGGGAAGATTTACAGCACGGACGTTCAGGTTTCGGAATTTTCGCGTCACCCTCCCGCCCAGCAGCTGCAAAAGGGCATCCACCTGCTGACCTATGACATTGTCGAATTGAACGACAACACTCACTCGCGTACCGGACCGTGCGTTTATTGATCTTTCGATCAGATCGGAAGAGACTTTAGTAACTCCCTTCTGACCGCTGTCTCCCTTAGCGCCAACGCTGCTCACTCGACCGACGCTCAAGTAGGAACAGAGCATGAAAAGAGCGAGCCAGACAGCGGTAGGACGAGGCTTAAATACTCTCACTCGGCTGCTCCTTAGTAACGGTAGAACGAGGTTGCTGGCGCTGGTGAAACGATCGATGTAGTTGTTGCTTCAAAATTCGTGGCAAGCCTTGTACCGCTGAGCGTTTGAGCGCGAGGCGGCATCGCGGTTAATCTCGCAGAGTCCCCCAAGAGCTGCCCGGCTCGTTCCCGTGGCTGTCCCTCTCGAGAGATCAAGGGAGCCTATCTTGCTGGCACTCAAGAGGAAACCCCTTTAGCTGATCTCTGCTGCCGGTTGACGAGGCGGGCTTTGGTTGAGATCGGAGTTGTGTGCTCGATCCTATGCTGAGGTTCAAAACGTTCGCGATTTTTGATGAAAGACTGATGCAAAACACATCGATCTACCAGATCGCGCTGCGGTGGATTGCGTCACATTCCTGGAGATGGCGGGGCATGCGACCCGGGGCCGACCGAAGATCCTGGCGGTCGATAGGCTCGATTGCGTTCGGTTCGCATAGCACAAAGATCTGTCTCGCGAAAACGAAGCCGAAAGAATCCAGTTGGCACGGTTGTTGCCGCTTCGGTTATCCCCCGATCCGATCTATTCAAAACGCGGGTGCCTTCAATCGCAATGTCTTCAGAACAGGGACGGCCTAATCATGGTTTCTCGATGAGGGGGTTCAGCGATGTCAGATGACTGCAAGGCGCGGCTGTTGATCATCGACGATGAGTCGGAGATTCGGCGCGTCCTCGTCGAGTTCTTGAGCACGACCAACGAGTGCGCAGCGGCATCCAGTGCCGAGGAAGCCCTTGCGCTTCTCTCAAACGCTCCCTTCGACCTGATCATCAGCGATGTCGCCATGAGCGGGATGAGCGGGCTCGAGATGCTTCCTCGCGCTCTCCAGATCTCGCCGGAAACCGTCATCATTATGATCAGTGGGGCGCAGACGATCGAAAGTGCCATCGACGCTTTGAGGGCGGGCGCTTTCGACTACCTGATGAAGCCCTTTGATCTACAACATGTCGAGCTCGCGGTGAATCGGGCCCTCGAACATCGGTCGCTGCTTCATGCTAAACGATGTTACGAAAACTATCTGGAAGAACTGATCGATCAGCGGACCGCCGAACTAAATCAGACTCTGGACACGCTGGAAGATTCGTATCGGACCACGCTGGAAGCCCTCGTGTCGGCGCTTGAGACTCGCGATGCCGATACCTACGGACATTCGGAGCGTGTGGTCAGTTTCAGCGTCCGCATAGGTCGAGAGTTAGGCTTGGACAGAGACTCGCTGAGATCACTCGAGTTTGGGGCATTGCTCCACGACATCGGGAAGATAGGGATTCCCGACGCAATCCTACGAAAGCCGGGCGCCTTGTCGGGCGTCGAGTGGAAAATCATGAAAGACCATCCTTCGTTGGGCGAGAAGATCCTAAGCGGGATCGGATTTCTCGCCGGTGCTGCCCGGGTGGTGGGCGAGCACCATGAGAAGTGGGATGGCACCGGCTATCCGTCGGGCTTGGCCGGTGTTGAAATCGACTTCAACGCGCGGATCTTCGCAGTGGCTGATGCGTTCGACGCGATGATCAGCGAGCGTGTCTACAGGAGTGGGAGATCTTACGAGTTCGCCGCAGCCGAGCTGGATAGGTGCTCTGGGACGCACTTCGACCCTCAGGTGGTCGCGGCTTTTCACAAGATCCCGTGCGATGATTGGAAGAAATTGCGCGAGCTCTCACGATCCGAGAGAAGTGGAGAATTGAATCCCACGGCAATTGGGAGCCGCGCGCGTTCGGCCCCAGCTCTTGCCGCGGACCACGACGTAACTAGTGATTGGATAAGAAAGCTTCAACAGATCGTTGAAGTAAACCGCGGCCATATTTCCGTGGGTTCGGGCTGGTAAAGGTGCAAGGGCGGGGCGCATAACAGTTTTCCCCGCACCTGCGGGCTGCTAGTAAGCGATCTTGCCGGGTTCGGGAGAGACCGGGCTAGTTCGCTCGCCGGCAGCCCAAATTTATCTGCCCAGCCAGAGACGCCAGCCAACTTCCTCTCGCATCCTCTTTATAAAAGCGAATGGGCGCGCCAGTTATGGTAACCGTCGCGCCCATTCAGTTTGTAGTCTGCGTCCTCACCCCGCAAACCACAGGGACGGTAGGATTCACCCGCCGTCCAGTTGCTAAGAACTATACCCGACCTTGACCCGCATGGCAACACTCCAGATGGAATTCTTTAAAGTCTTCTATTTTCCAGCCTGCTGGGTTAGTCTCTTCCGACAATCCGAGCAAAAATAACTGGGAGCACTGATCGACCAACGAAGCGGGAGCGTTGGTTATCTCGACAATCACAATAGCGGCAGGACTGATTGATGGCGATCCGAATTAAGTAGGAGGACGGCTCCGTCGAAGTGGTTCCGCGGGCAGCGCGGATCGACCAGCGGAATTTTCATGAAGGGATGTATGACTTATACGACGCGAGTGGGACGCTGCTAAAGCAAATCGATATGCATCTCAAGCTAACATGGGAAACGGTAGACGAGCCGCCCTCGACCCCTTCCGCTAACCCGGTCGTAAATAACACGGAGGAACAATATGAGTAGATCAAGTGCGTTTGCCGCCGGTTGGGGAGCGCGCGCGCTCAGCCTGCTGCGGATTGTCGCAGCATTTCTTTTCATGGCGCACGGCGCGCAGAAGCTCTTTGCATTCCCGGCTGCTGGCAAGGGCGGCATCGTGCCTCTCTTAACTTGGTACGGAGCAGCGAGCGTGTTGGAGCTATTCGGTGGTTTCCTTTTACTTTTGGGTCTCTTCACCAGACCTGTCGCACTTATTTTATCCGGCGAGATGGCCGTTGCTTATTTTATGAATCACGCATCCGGAGGATTTTGGCCGCTACTCAATCAGGGTGAGCTTGCCGTGCTCTATTGCTTTGTCTTTCTTTTTCTGGCCGCAGCGGGTGGTGGCGAGTGGAGCATGGACAGAGTGCTCCGGCGATGACTGTGGGAGCGATTGGCTCTGGCAGACGATTAAGCAGGAAAAGCCAACGCCACCATCGTCACCACCAACGCGATAAGCAACGCTCGGCGATTAATTTGTCGCGCCTTGACGCGCAGTTGGTCGACCAGCCGGGCATCGCCGATCTCCACGTCTCCCGTATCGAGGTTGCACTTACCGCTCGCCGCCAGTGCAATGCACGTCTTCTCTCGCGCCTGAAAGAATCCCAACCCGGCGATCCAGATCGGAAAAAACACTATCAGTCTGGACCACCGCGGCGCATTGATAACTACCGATAGGAAAGCCAGTCCCACACCTGCGAGCAGAGCGACGATGCCCATCAATCGACGCTTGAAGACTTGGCGGGGACCGATGTTGATGACTGGAGATTCGCTCACATTCACGCCAGGGATTCTATTGTCCATTTGCTCTAAGCGTGGCCAACGGTTGGCCGCTTTTGACGCGATCTCCAATGCGTGTATTAATGACTGCCACCGTTCCTGCAGAAGTGGCGCGCGCCTGAACGATCTGTTCTGAGGGACCGGTGGTTTGAGCAACGCCCGACTGCGCTCCCGGTTGACGCGCGAGACGAAGGCCCGCTTCTGCCTGCTGCTCCGAGTCCTTCGCCTTCTGAAGGCGCTGCTGCGCCCGCTCATACAGCGCGCGCTCGCCATCCAGTTGACCGGGGCTCGCTTCACCTGACGAGACGAGCGGAG
>JAVHWA010000101.1:0-5347 GCA_032160165.1 Acidobacteriota bacterium | reverse complement strand
CCGCTGGCATCCAAAAAGAAGACGCGTTCGGATTTATTGCCACTCACTTCAGCGCCTTTGTACGATGTTTGGGTTTTGTTCGATTCTGAAGCGCTTCCGTTTTTGGTGCGCAGCTTGATCAGCCCGAGGAGTTCTTCGTTTTCTGCCTGGGCGAGTTGATCCACCGAAGCATCTCCAGCGACCCGCGAAACGCCATCAACGATGGTCTGTTTCAACTCGTCCGTGATTTCGGGAGTGCCGAGAGTTTTGATCATGCTCTCTAGTCCCGGCATGAGATGTTCCATGAAATGCTTGATTCCGCCTGGGCCACCACCAAGATGCCATTGCAAGCTGGGTCCCATCACTCCCCAACGCAGTCCCGGTCCATAACTCACCGCATCGTCTGCATCACTCACACTCAGCACGCCCTGCTGAATCAGATACATGACCTCTTTATAGAGGGCCGCCTGGAGACGGTTTCCGACGTGGCCTGGAAGTTCCTTGTGCAGGTGAATGGGCTTCTTGCCAATCGACGCATAAAAGGCGATGGCTTGTTGAATCGCTTCAGGCGAAGTCTTGCTGCCTCCAACGACTTCAACTAACGGAATAATGTGCGGCGGATTGAAGGGATGGCCGATGAGAATCCGCTCTGGATGCTTACATTGCGACTGCATCACGCTGGGGGTTATCCCGGATGAACTCGATGCAATGATCGAATCCGGCGGTGTGGCAGCATCCAGATCCGCGAAGAGTTTGATTTTGAAGTCTACTCGCTCGGGCCCATTCTCCTGGACGAAGTCAGCTTGTGACAGAGCCTCCTTCATGTTGGTCGTGAAAGTGAGACGCTCGCGTGATGCGCCGGGCGATAAACCTATCTTCGTGAGCGCTGGCCATGCTTCGTCTATGTACTGGCGCAGATTGGCCTCAGCGTTTGGAGCCGGGTCGGTGGCGATCACATCAAATCCGCGAGCCAGGTATTGCGCGGCCCAACTGGCTCCGATGACTCCCGTACCCACAATTGCGATTCGGTGTATTGCTTTATCAAAAGACATAAATGCTTTCCTCTCTGCTTCGGTTTTAATGCTTTCCTCTCTGCTTCGGTTTTCGGTCGTCCCTCGTCGCGGCTCAAACTGCCTTCGTCATTTGGTCAACTTCCGAAACCTCCTCGTTTCTAGTCTGGTTAGTCTAGTTAGATCTGCGGCGAGATTCTTTTCGGTTTTTGCTGAATCTGTCAGTCTTTAGCTTGATTCACTTTAGGGACGTCAGAACGTGTGAGGTGACCACAAGAATTGAGACACCGGAGTATCACGTTCAAAGTAGTCCGTGCCGCGTTTGGTTTGGGTTATTGACTGTGATTGAGGCGCTCTAACGGTGGCTCAGTCTTGTAGGTCAGTTCATTTTACATGGCGGACGGGCGAACTTTGATTTTCGCGAACGCTGTGAGAGAGCGCGGCAAAAACAAGTAAGCACGAGCATGATCGTGCAAGATCGGGTATCGCAAAGCAGCCACAATTCACGACTAGAGGGCTTGGTTCCAATGAAGCAGCCAACAACAGAAGAATTCGATTTAAGTAACCGCGATAACCTGAGTGATGATCCAGAGCGCATAGCGGGATACCGCGCGGTCAGCTTAGCTGAAGGTCTAGCGGAAGGCTCGGAGGCGCAAGTGCTGTGGGCCTGGCAATGGTTGAGCGACCACCCTCACGTCACCAACCGACTGCGTGGATGGTTTCGGCGTCGAGTCGCCGAACTGAGAGAAATGGGCCGAATTAAGTAGCACACCCTCGCTCAATATCCTTGTTTCAAATAAGTATGCTCAAGTTCTAACCGATTAGCATCCTCGCTAAATCAGAATGACCACAGATCCCAACGTTTTTGTTTCGATCATTCCTCACGACCGGCCAAGCGGAGCTTAAGCGAACGCTGCGCTCCACTCTCCGACGCCAAAAATCAATTGCTGCGAGCAAATTGTCGAAATAGCGCTCGGTTGCAGAAGTCTAATATGCAACGCGTCGGTAACAACAATGAGGAAACGATCCGGGTCATACAAGCGGACAAAAGGGATCGGGTAATCAGAGTTAACGAACGAAACAGATTTGGAAAAGGAGTGGATATGATTTCAAGTAACGGCAAGGTAAAACTCAGTGAGAAAGGCTTGCTTACCCCTGACAATTGCGTGGTCGCCCTGATTGACCACCAGCCGCAAATGCTGTTCGGAGTCAGCAACTTCGATCGGCAAACGATCATTAACAACACGGTGGCACTCGCGAAGGCCACACAGGTATTCGATGTCCCGGTCGTGCTCACGACGGTGGAGACGAAAAGCTTCAGTGGGAATATTTGGCCCCAAATAAAGGCTGTGTTTCCGAGCCAGGAGCCGATCGAGCGGTCCTCGATGAATTCCTGGGACGACCAGAACTTCGTCGCAGCGATCGAACGAACCGGACGCAAGAAGATCGTCCTGGCGGGTCTCTGGACTGAGACCTGCGTCGCCCTGCCCACCGTTCAGGCGATACAAGATGGCTACGAGATATTTGTCGTTGAAGATTGCTGCGGAGACGTTAGCCAGCTTAATCACGACAACGCCATGAAGAGAGTGATTCAGGCCGGAGCAAAACCTGTGACTGCACTCTCTACTCTGCTGGAGTGGCAGCGCGATTGGGCTCACCGCGACACCTACGATGCCGTTATGGATATCGTGAAAACGCACATGGGAGCATATGGCATTGGTGTGGAGTACGCGTACACAATGGTGCATGGCGCGCCCGCCTCGAAATTTCCCGAATACGTGGTCCCGTCGCCTGTCGGAGTTCACTAATAAATAAGGAAGCCGGAGGGCAGGAATTCCCCGCCCTCTGGTCGCAAAGAGATTGAACGAGAGCGGTTGGACTAAGGAGATTTTGATGTCGGCTGACACGATATTGTACAACGCCAAGATTGCCACGAACGCAGTTCCCTCATTCGTCGAGGCTGTCGCCGTTACCGACGGAAAGATCACTGCGATCGGGAGTGACCGCGAGGTCTTCAGGCTGCGTGGTCCCCTTACCGGCCTCTTCAATGCGAATGGCCGCACAGTGATTCCTGGCCTTAACGATTCACACATGCACCCGATTCGGGCCGGACTCAGCTACAACATGGAACTGCGATGGGACGGAGTGCCTTCGCTCGCCGACGCGCTACGCATGCTCAGGGAGCAGGCCGCCCGGACGCCAGCGCCACAGTGGGTGCGGGTGATCGGCGGGTGGACGGAATTCCAGCTTGCAGAGCGGCGGATGCCAACCCTGGATGAAATCAACCGGGCCGCGCCCGACACGCCTGTCTTTGTGCTTCACTTGTATGACAGTGCTCTGCTAAATGCGGCAGCGTTGCGTGCAGTCGGATATACAAAGAACACTCCTGACCCGCCTGGGGGAGAAATCCAGCACGACAAAAACGGAAACCCTACGGGACTGCTGATCGCAAAGCCGAACGCGAATATCCTGTACTCCACTCTGGCAAAGGGTCCAAAGCTGTCACGCTCAGATCAGGTAAATTCAACGCGCCTCTTCATGCGTGAGCTAAATCGCTTTGGTCTCACGAGTGTCATTGACGCAGGTGGCGGCTTCCAAAATTATCCCGACGACTATGCAGTAATCGAGGAGCTCCACCGCAGCGGCGATCTTACCCTCCGATTCGCAGCCAATCTATTTACCCAGCACCCCAAAGGAGAACTCGCCGACTTTCAAAACTGGACGAAGATGACCCGCCCGGGCGAAGGGGACGACTTCTACCGGGTGAACGGGGCGGGCGAAATGCTTGTCTTTTCGGCTGCTGATTTCGAGGACTTTCTTCAAGTGCGTCCTGACATGCAGCCCGTGATGGAATCTGAACTTAAAGCGGTAATCCGGCACCTGGCCGCGAACCGCTGGCCGTTCCGTTTACACGCGACTTACGACGAGACGATCACGAGAGCTTTGAACGTCTACGAGGAAGTCAACCGCGAGATCCCATTTGATGGTCTTCACTGGTTCTTTGACCATTGTGAAACGATCTCCGACCGGAACATCGAGCGTGTAAAAGCGCTGGGCGGCGGCATTGCGGTTCAAAACCGGATGGCGTTTCAGGGTGAGTACTTTGTTGATCGCTACGGCCATCGGCAGGCAGAACGAACCCCGCCAATCAGGCGAATGCTTGAGCTAGGCGTGCCCGTCGGCGCCGGTACGGACGCCACGCGCGTGTCGAGCTACAACCCGTTCGTCTGCCTTTACTGGCTCATCACCGGTAACACCGTTGGAGGTCTGAACCTTTACCCCGAAAACAATCGCCTCGGTCGCATGGAAGCGCTACGGCTCTACACGGTCGGAAGTTCCTGGTTCTCGACCGAGGAAGGCAAGAAGGGCGCGATTGCTCCAGGTCAACTAGCCGACCTTGCCATACTCTCGGCTGATTACTTTTCTATTCCTGACGAAGAGATCAAGGGACTCGAATCGGTGTTGACGATGGTCGGGGGCAAAGTCGTTTATGCGTCGGGAGCATTCTCGAAGCTCGCGCCGCCGCCGGTTCCGGTCAGTCCAGACTGGTCGCCGATAAAGCATTACGGCGGCTATCAGCAACCGCAGGAGTCGAGCGCAGGCATAGGCGAGCGCGCCGCACGGTCGCCAATCGAGGCTGCAATCGATTCTGAGGCTCACCATAAGCATCGCTGGGTTTTAGTTGAAGCGGGCATGTGGAGTCTCGGGTGCGATTGTTTCGCATTCTGATATTGACTTATGAGTACGACATCGCAACTGCAATTAGGTACGTTGATTCGCAACAGCATGCTTGAGTTGATTCTTACCTCAGCATTGCTTTTCGGAGTCACAACCATCGTGAGATTTGTCGTGGGCGACTCGCCGATTTCTCGCGCGCTTCCGCAGATCCATGTCCAATTATTTCTGGTTGGTGCGTTGGTCGCGGTGCTGCTTTCCGCGCTGATCGTTAGCCGACCGGGCAAAATCAGCGGCGGACACATGAATCCTGCGATAACGCTCGCGATGTGGCGCTTCGGCGTGTTTCCCGTGGTTGGAATAGTCCCTTACATCGCAGCGCAGTTGCTCGGGTCAATCCTCGGCGTGCTTGCCGCCCGCGTAGTCTGGGGTGCTATCGTCGCCCGGCCTCCGGTGCTGTATGCCGTCATTCAGCCAGCACCCGTCTGGTCGTCGGTTCCGCTGTTTGCGGCGGAACTCATCGGTATGGCACTGATTGTTTTCCTGGTTGGTTACTTTCTATCTAACCTGAGGCTGGCCCCAAATGTTCCATGGCTGGTTGGGATTCTGATCGGGCTCGGGATTGCCCTGTTAGGCACCCAAAGCGGCGGCAGCTTAAATCCTGCGCGGCAATTTGGGCCAGC
>JAVHWA010000072.1:0-10676 GCA_032160165.1 Acidobacteriota bacterium | reverse complement strand
GGAATTGCTCGCGGACTGAGATCAGTCTTTGCATCAGCGCCGTGCCGGCTTCTCCGCCGAACAGACGAATGCAGTGGATGAACGAAGCGTAAGTGAGAACATTGATCGGGCTAGTAAGTGCGCCGGTGTCAAAGGCATTTTGCACGAACGACCCAACGAGCGCTGTGAAAGTTACAGCGAGTCCGATTGCGATGACAATCTGCGAAATTAGGAAGTTGTTACCTGACCACGCGCTGGTTAGTTGAGCATTGATTAGAGACGCGATCGCCACCACCGTAAACCCCGAAGCAAACACTAGCCTGTTATCAAATCGCCGCATCAACCGTGCCGCCATGACTCCACTGAGGAGCAGAGGCAAAATTAACCATAGCAGTACGCGTCCTGTCTCGAGCGGTCTATAGTTTTGCGTTACAGCTAGAACTGCTGGAAGCAGCAAAGCGATTGCCAGTAAGACGAAGCGAAAGCAAAACAGACAGGCACACAAAATCGCGGTGTTCCTGTTGACCAAAAAGATTGGATTCACCATCCGATTCGGTGAGAACCATCTGCGAATCACAGTCACCACTAACAAAAAAGCTGCCGTGGCGAGCAACCCAACAATTACCCCTGAGTTCAGCCAATCCAGGCGTTCACCTTGATCGAGCGCGCCATAAATCAAACTGAGGGCCAGGCTTCCATAGAGAAAGCCTCTCCAACTCAAGCCAGGCTTAGGTTCCGGACGGGGCGGCGGGTTTGGGATCGAGAGATATATGCAAACCATCATCAGCGGTGTTAAGAAGACGCTTTGCCAGAAGATCCAATGCCATGATAAGTGTTCGGCATACCAGGCTTCGAGTGATGTTGCAATGCTGGTCGCACCTACAATGTCCATCGAATAGATGCCGAGCGCATAGATTACGTAGCGCATCGGCAAAGCACGGAGCGCATAGCTCAACGTCAACGGATAGAACGTGCCTGACGCAAGACCACTGATCACCTGTAAGCAAAGCATCGTCTGCAAGTTTGGCGAAAACGGCAGGAGCATCGAACAGAGAATGAAAATCGTTGCCGAATAAAGCAGCACGCGCCTTGGACCAAGTAACCCACCCAGGTACACAGAGAATGGCCCGATAAACATCAACCCCATGTTATAGGCCGTCGGGATCCAACTCGCCTCATCAACTCCAAGTCCCAATGCGCCACGCAGGTCTGGCAGAGCAACGCTGATAAGGCGGCCATTCAAGGTGACGATTCCGGCGCCGAGAAATACACCGATGCTTCCGACATATGCATTCTGGTCGAGCGCGGCGACAAGCCGCGCAAGCTTCGACCACGAAGCTTTAAGCGCCGCCTGTCGCTCCGCTCTTTGGCCTATCACGACGCTCATAAACGTTCAGCCTCGCTCAAACTTTGCTCTTGGCGGTTGTCTTGATTTCCGCGATGACAGACATGCCGGGGCGAAGTCGCTCCGCGATGGCCGGAGCTAAATCGAGCGCTATCTTTACCGGAATGCGCTGCACAATCTTGGTGTAGTTGCCGGATGCGTTGTCGGGCGGCAGCAAAGCGAATTGAGACCCGCTGGCTGGAGCGATCTCTTCGACGTGGCCTCGCAGTACGACTCCGGGAAAGGCATCAACCGTAATCTCTGCGGCATCGCCTTTGGCGACATTCGTCAGTTGCGTCTCTTTGTAGTTTGCCTGCACCCAGATGGTGTTCTCGACCAGCGAGATGACTTGAGTGCCGGGCGAGACCAGTTGCCCAATCCTGACCTTTCGCTCGCCGACGATTCCATCTGTCGGAGCCACAATTCTGGTGTACTCAAGGTTTGTCTGTGCGACCTTAAGCGCCTCCTGCTTCGCACTGAGGTCTGCTCGAAGCTGCTGTTCCTGGGTATCCAGAACGGAGCGCTGTTTGACCTGCGCGTCAACCTCTGCGGTTCGGCTCAGCGATTGAGCGCGCGTGCGTTGTTGTTCTGCTTCACGCAACGATACCTGAGCACGCGCCTTTGAAAGCTCCGCGCGCCGACTCGCAACCAGGGCACGTATCTGCGCCAGTTCCGCCTGCCGGCTCTTCAGAATTGCGGCGAAGCGTTCCTGGTCAGCTACCACCTGCTCCAGTCTTTGTTTGGTTGCGGAGCCAAGATCAACCAACGCCTCCTGACGCTTTCTCTCAAGTAATGTTCTTTGTGCGTCGGCCTGCGCGGCCTCGATGGCAGCCTGTGCGTCGGGTATCTTCTCCTGAGCCGCATCCACACCAGCCTGGGCATTTGCCACATCAGCTTTTGCAGCCTCTATCGCGGCTCCGGTTTGTGCAATCTCGGCGCTGGCAGCTTCTACTCCCGCCTCGGCCTGCGTAATTCTGGAAGTCTGTAATTCTTTTTGTTTCGCGTTGTTCTCAAGTGCTGCTTGCGCTCCGGCAACCCCAGCCTCAGACTGGGCCACCTGGGCTTTGAAATCGTCGTCTTTTAACTGCACTAGCAGATCCCCGGCCTTTACTCGTTGGTAATCAGTGACGGCAACTTGTGCGACCGTGCCGGAAACCCGAGTACTTAACGGGGTAATATCCGCTCTCAAAAAAGCGTCGTCCGTTCGTTGTGTGCTGCCGCCCCCCACGAAGCGATTCCAACCACCCGTAATTCCAAAAAGAATGCCGGCAGCCAACAAGAGAACCACGAGAGGTATTAACTTTTGGAAGCTGATTCGACGCTTCGCGTTCGGATCAATTGCGGGGGTGTCATTCGCGGGACTGTTGTCAGTTGAAGCGAGTTTGGGAGTTGTCCCGCTAGCGGATTCAACATTCTTCAGAGTTGATGCTGTCTGAGTCGTGGACTTTTCCTCGACGACGCTCGCCACCTTCGTCCTGGTGTTTCCGGAGAGGTCAATCTTCTTGTCAGCCATGCTATTTATCCTCTCCGAGCGCTTTCTCGAACTCAGCCTTGGCCGTCCAAAAAGCCAGTAACGCCCGCTGATATTCATGAGTTGCTTCAGCCAAAAATGCTTGCGACTGAAGTACGTCAGATAACAGCACCGCCTGGAACTTGTAGCGACCTGTGCTTACACGCAAATTTTCTCTCGCTGAACTCACTTCCAGCTTGGCTACCCGCAGTGCTTGACCACTTTGTTGCAGCTTTCTCAACTTGTCGCCCACGTCGATCAGAACCTGGTCCTCTTTTTCCTTTAAGCTGTTCTTTGCTTGCTCAACCGCCTTGTCTTTCTCGGAGAGTTGATGCTTCTTTCGACCCCAGTCGAAAAATTCCCAACTCACTACGACGCCGACATTGGCGAAGTTTTTCGGAATCACGGAGGCGTAGTTGCGCGGCGTTAAGTAAACGAACCCGGCACTTACATCAGGTATGTACTCGGACTTTTTAATGCGCCGGTCCAGTGTCGCCTGTTCTATAACCAGTCTTGCCTGTTGCAGCTCGGGCCTGCGTTCGAGAGCGATCTTCCTCGCGGCGGCCAGGTCGGTTTCAAATGACGTAAACTCTGGAACACCTGCGACTTCAAATGAAGTATCCACAGCTCGACCCAGCAGAGTGTTCAGTTGCTCCTTTTGGGTGGCTAACTGGTTGGTTAACTCAAGCTGTTCATACTCGACTTTAGCCAGTCGTGTTTGCACGACGAGTAAATCCGCTTTGAGCGACACATGCTGCATGACGTTATCACTAGTTACCTTGTCCAGCTCGTGATACGACTTAAGGGCTTCTTCTAAGCTGCTTAGCGCACTCCTCGTTTGCAAGATGGCGTAGTAAGCCTTCTTCACCAGATCGATAGTTTCGCTCTGCTGTTGACGCAGCTTCGCCTGCGCTATCTCGCGCGAAACTCTCTGCAACTTAATATTGAGTCCGATCCGATATTGCTGCGTCAGCGGCTCAATGACGGACGCAGCAAATATTGCCGTGGGTTTGCGGCGCTCATTTAGGGTGAAGAAAGGTCCGAGGCCGGGAAACAAGTTGTTCGCGGGATTCGTTACCTTCAGTTCGTTGTTGGCGAGGTTGCCGGAGACGCTGGTATACGCATGCAATGAAGGAAGGCGGAAGGTTTTGGCCGCCGAGATATTCTCATCAGCCCTCTCGACCTCGAGCTTTGCGATCTTCATCGCATGATTGTCGCGTAAAGCCAGGGCGGTCGCCTGATCAAGAGTAAGTGACTCGCCAGAGGCAGGCGCGGACTGCTGAGCTTGAACAGCGACCCAAAACAAGAGTGTTGAGAGTAACCCTAGCGCCCGAAGAATTCTTTGCAGTTTCAGTAGTCCTGGAGGCATAACATCTCAATCGCCCAAGTGGGCCAGTTAGAAATTTCTGAAGTCAGCGATTTATCAACTCCTATTTGACAAGGTATCTTTTAGATCACCTCTCAACTTCTCTCGAATTCTAGTAACCAGCGGCTCTGATTTCTTTCAAAAATTCGCTCCCTCCTGCTTAATTTTGCTGTGGTTGACCTATTCCTTGATCAATCCGGGGCACGCTTTTGAGCTTCCATAACCAGCAGAAAACGTCGAGAGCAAAATCAAGTAGGTCTGAGCAGGATTCGGGAAGAACCACTGAGGCAGGTAGGCGCAATATGTCTGCGCTGATGCATCCGCTACATACAGACCAGGAGAAAGTCACCGGTCGAGCGGGGAAGATTGGGGTGAGGACGACATATGAAGAATGAAACGAAAAGGCTTAAGGTTGTGATTGTCGGCGGCGGCTTTGGCGGGTTGTCCGCCGCCAGGAAACTGTCGGGCAGTCCGGTTGATGTCATGCTGATCGACCGCAAAAATCACCATACGTTTCAGCCGCTTCTCTATCAGGTGGCTACCTCCGCTCTGTCACCCGGCGAGATCGCTTCGCCGTTACGTCATATTCTCAACCGTGCTCGCAACGTCGAAGTCATCATGGACGAGGTCACAGGTTTCGACGCCGATGCTCGCCGGGTGCTGTTAAAGCATGGCCCTGAACTTCAATACGATTACCTTATCGTCGCCGCAGGAGCACGGCACGCTTACTTCGGCCACGACGAATGGGAGCGGAACGCGCCGGGCCTCAAAACTATTGAGGACGCAGTGGAAATCCGCCGCCGCGTGCTGCTCGCGTTTGAACAAGCGGAGCGGGAGGCGTATCTGACTGGCCAACATGCTCCGTTGAATTTCGCCATCATCGGCGGCGGTCCAACCGGCCTCGAACTCGCCGGCGCGATCGCTGACATCGCACGCGACGCTCTTGCCTTTGATTTCAAAGCGATAGACACGACGAAGGCGCGTGTCATGCTTTTCGAAGGTCTGCCGCGCGTGTTGAGCGTCTACCCCGAAGCGCTCTCTCTAAAGGCCGAAGCACAGCTGAAAGAGTTGGGTGTAGAGATCCACACCAACAGTCTGGTAACAGCAGTCGAGTCGAATCGGATCAAGGTCGGCGAGGAATGGATACCGACAAGCGTCACGTTGTGGGCGACTGGCGTCGCCGCCTCGCCGCTCGGCAAAGCACTCGCCGCTCAGGCTCAAGGCGTACAAGTCGACAGGGCCGGGCGTGTTCCTATCTCGGCTGATCTGAGTTTGCCTGGGCGCCCGGAGATTTTCGTTATAGGCGACTTATCGTCGCTAAAGGACGCGAGCGGAAAACCGGTTCCCGGTCTCGGATCTGCGGCGCTTCAGGAGGGAAGGGCGGCTGCGGCCAACATCTTGCTCGACCTTCAGGGGAAAGAGCGCTTGCCGTTCAGGTACTGGGACAAAGGCACAATGGCAACCATCGGACGCAGGCGCGCGGTAGCGCAGATTGGGCGCTGGCAATTCTCAGGTTTCTTCGCATGGCTGATGTGGTTGTTTGTTCACCTCCTCCTGCTGGTTGGTTTCCGCAACCGCCTGATGGTGATGCGCGAATGGGCCTGGGCATATTTTACACGTGAGCGAAGCGCGCGACTCATCACGGGCGAGACGGACGCACCGAACTGAAACCACGACGAGTTTGGTCGCGGCCACTAATTTTTCGCGAGTCAAGAGGGCTGTCAATGAACTCAAATCTCTACGACCCTGCATTTTGGAGCCGGTTTCAGTTCGGGTTCACGATCATCTATCACTATCTGTTCCCGCAGCTCACCATGGGCCTGGCGTGGTTCCTCGTCTATTGGAAATGGCGCGCGCTGCGAACCGGCGATGAAAAATACAATCGGGCCGTCAGGTTCTGGGCGAAGCTCTTCGGACTTAACTTTGCCATTGGCGTCGTCACCGGGATTCCCATGGAGTTTCAGTTCGGCACGAACTGGGCCGACTTCTCCAGATATGCAGGGGGCGTCATCGGACAGACGCTGGCGATGGAGGGCATGTTCGCGTTCTTCCTTGAAAGCGCATTCATCGGCGCGCTCATCTGGGGCGAAAAACGATTGGGTCCCCGGTACCATTTCTTTGCCGCGTTAGCCGTGGCGTTGGGAAGCTGGATGTCGGGCTACTTTATCCTGGTCACGAATGCGTTTATGCAGCATCCGGTAGGTTACCAGCTCGAAGCGAACGGTGCGCTCGGTATCGCAAGTCTGGGACAATATCTATTGAATCCCTGGGCGTGGATACAGTTCGCGCACAATCAGATGGCCGCGCTCGTTACCGGAGCTTTCGTAATTAGCGCGGTGGGCGCCTTTTATACTCTGCGAGGAATCCATTCGACCCAGGCTCGGCTCTATCTGCGCGCGGGAACGTTCACGGCTCTCATCGCCTCTGTACTCGTCGCCTTTCCCACTGGCGATCAGCAGGCCAAGATGGTTGGCCGGCATCAACCAGTAACCCTCGCCGCGATGGAAGGTAAATTCGTCGGTGGACACCTTGCTGGCGTCGCAGTAATCGGTCAACCCAACGTTCCGGCGCGCCGCCTGGAAAATCCGATTGAGGTTCCCGGGGCCCTGAGTTTTTTAGCTTATGGAACATTTCAGAGTTACGTGCGCGGGCTGGACGAATTTCCCGAAGATCAATGGCCCGACAACATTGAGCTTTTGTATTACTCGTTTCACCTGATGATCACCCTGGGCACGCTGTTCATCTTGCTAATGATGGTCGCGAATTTTCAACGGTGGCGCGGACGATTGCAATCCGATACCTGGCTACTTTGGATTTTGATGCTGGCATTTCCTTTTCCCTATATAGCCAACACGTTGGGTTGGATGACCGCAGAGCTTGGCCGGCAACCGTGGTTAATCTACGGCCTCTTTCACACGCGCGACGGCTACAGTAAAGTGGTAAGCAACGGTGACACGATTTTTACCTTGATTGGCTTTACTGGTCTCTATTTCGTGCTCGGCTTACTGTTTCTATATTTGACTGGTCGAGAGATTGCGCATGGTCCCGATGAGGAAGTTGTTTCAGCCTCCAAAGAGGAGGTGTTCGCATGATCGCGGCATGGTACGCCATCGTTAGCTTTATGCTGATTGCTTATGTCGCACTCGACGGGCGCAATTTCGGCGCGGGAATGCTCCATTGGTTTGTGGCCAAAACCCCGGAGGAACGACGACAAGTCATCGCCGCGATCGGGCCGCTCTGGTCCTGGCATGAAGTATGGCTGGTCGGTTTTGGCGGAACGTTGGTCGCGGTCTTTCCGCGCTTGTTCGCCTCGGCGTTTGCGGGCTACTACCTCGCGCTCTTTCTGATCTTATGGGGGTTGATTTTGCGCGGCGTGGCGATTGAAGTGGGAGGCCACATCAACGATCGACTATGGCAAGGCTTCTGGGATTTCGTTTTCGTCTTTTCCAATTTCCTGTTAGCAATCCTGTTTGGCGCCGCGGCGGGCAACGTCGCGCGGGGCGTGCCTCTAGATGCTCAGGGTAACTTCTCGATGGCCTTTTTCACAGACTTCAGGGCGCGCGGCTATGTGGGGCTGCTGGACTGGTACACAGTGTCGATTGCGATTTTTGCGATGGTCATTCTCGCCGCTCATGGCGCCACGTATCTCACGCTAAAGACGGAAGGCCCAGTGCATGATCGATGTGCAACCTGGACCAGGTATCTCTGGGTTGCCGTCGCTCCACTATTTATCGCGATTTCGATCGAGACGTTTATGGTTCGTCCCGACTTACCTGGTCACGCCATCCACAACCCGTTTTGGTATCTGGGACTAGGCATAGTTGGTGCCTCGACAGTCACGCTAATTTCCGGCCTCTCAACTGGGCGGGAAAGGCGGACTTTCATCGGGTCGAACCTCATGCTCGTCGGTTTGTTGGTCACTGGAGCCGCAGCCATTTTCCCGGTGATGCTCTATTCGACCCTGGCCCCTGAAAATTCCCTGACCGCTTATAACGTTGCCGCCGGCGCGAACTCTTTTCTGTTCGCGTGCATCTGGTGGCCAGTGGGCCTCGCTTTAGCAACCTTCTACTTTGTCTTCATCTCGCGGCGCTATGCGGGCAAGGTCAGCGTCAGGCGCGACAATCAGGGCTTTTACTAGGCCTGCCGGGCAGAGCAATGAATGAAATCTCTCCACTTGAGTAAGCACAAAGTGGGAGGCATTCAATTAGCACATCTGCTGAACGGTAGGTCGCTAGCCCGCCGTAACTCTCGCCGCTACCACTGATGCAACAAAACGCAAATTTTCGATATTTTCGCACGATGCAGGAAGATTGTGCGTCCCTCGCTTAGTTAAACTTCAAATCGTGGAACCGAATCAGTTGCGCCATGCCGAGAGCAACATAACCCGGCGGCGGTAATCCGAGATGGGCGGTCACCAAAAGAGGAATGCTGGCATTGAGGTACATAATCGCGATTCTTGGTTTCCTAATAGTGACCATAATGCTGTGGGATGCGTTTGAGGTGATCATCTTGCCAGGGAGCGTCACGCGTCGACTTCGGTTCGCTCGATTCTTTTATCGTTTCACTTGGCGGCTGCGGTCGTCGGCCGCGCAATGGATCCGCGATCATAAGCGACGCGAGACTTATCTGAGCACTTTTGGTCCGCTCTCTCTGCTCTTACTGCTAGGCGTCTGGGCGACAGGGCTGGTTGCCGGGTTTGCCATGTTGCAATGGGGGCTTCAAGACCGTCTGAATGTGGCACAAAAAGCGGCTTCTTTCGGAACGTATCTGTACCTGAGCGGTACGACGTTCTTCACCCTGGGCCTCGGGGATGTGATTCCATTGGGCCAGGTGGGGCGGTCGCTCGTCGTAGTCGAAGCTGGCTTAGGCTTCGGCTTCCTGGCTGGCCTCATCTCGTACCTGCCGATCATCTACCAGGCGTTTTCGCGCCGCGAGGTGAGTATTTCACTTCTGGACGCCCGTGCTGGCTCGCCCCCAACTGCTGCGGAGTTGTTACGTCGAAACGACGGCGATATGTCAGGACTCTGCCAGTTGCTTGGAGATTGGGAGAGGTGGTCGGCAGAACTGCTCGAGAGCCATCTTTCTTATCCTTTTCTGGTCTACTTCCGCTCACAGCACGCGAACCAATCTTGGTTGACCGCGCTGACCGCCATCCTGGATGTGTGTGCCCTGGTAATTGCGGTCATCGATGGCGGTCCTGCGCGGCAAGCGCACCTGACTTTCGCCAAAGCACGTCACGTCGCCGCCGAGCTAGCCCAGGTTTTCGTATCCTCACCGCCGGCGTCGGAGCCTGATCGTCTGCCACCCTCCAGTTTGAAGGCTTTGCGGAATGCGCTTGCGGAAAACGGTGTCACGGTTCTGGAGGGATTAGCCACTGACCAGAAGCTATGGGAGTTGCGGCAAATGTATGAACCATATGTCCAGGCTCTGAGTAGGTACTTATTGATTTCACTGCCGCCTTGGTTCCAGGTCAACGTCATACCGGATAGCTGGCAGAGCAGCAATTGGCAGGCGTTGATTCCTGCTGTGGCAACGGAAAACGGCGCGATTCCTGAGTCGAAGGTTTTGGCGACTGAATCAATCACAGCCAACACCGTATGACACAAGTTGCTGAGGCATAGCAGTGATGGACTCTGGATACATAACCGCCCTTGCCGCCCTCGGTGGCGCAGCACTAGGCGGTCTTACGTCATTCGTGACTTCGTGGATCACCCTGCACACCCAAATGAAGGCGGAGCGAAGTGCCAGCAGTAAATCCAAACGGCAAAAACTCTACAAAGCGTTTATTGATGACGCTGCCAAGGCTTACGGTGACGCGTTGATTCATGACAAGCTCGAAACAACTGGCTTGATTGCACTTCATGCACTCGTCAGTCGGATGCGGGTCATGTCATCTCAACCCGTCATCGAAAGCGCAGTGAAAGTCCTTAAGGTGATAACGGAAACCTACAGCCAGCCCAACAAGAGTCCCGACGAGATAGAGGCAATGATCAGCAACGCCAGCGTCGATATACTGCGGAGTTTCAGCGAAGCGTGCCGCGAGGAATTTGAGCAGAGTCTACAAATCTAGCTGCTTCGGTTCGTGCGGGCCAATTCCTTTAAAGATGAAGAGTGAGCGGCGACTCAGAATCTTTTACAATCGTCGGATACACTCGACACAGGCGTTGGTGGGAAGAATTTACAGATTCGCCCATCCACACGTCGAGTCTGATAACAAAGAGTGCGTATACCTGGCCTTGCACAAAAATTCAGAATTGGCCCAAGAGGTAGATTGAGAAGAGGTCGTCGCTACCATATCTTGTTGGACCATCCCTATTTTCGTGCAAGGCCCGTACACCCCAAGTTTCGCCCAAAGAAGCAAAGAGCTACTCCTGTAAGTTTTAGATTCTTCAAGCCAAAGTCCTCCTGCGCATTTTATGCCAGCCCCACTTTATGAG
>JAVHWA010000027.1:0-11020 GCA_032160165.1 Acidobacteriota bacterium | reverse complement strand
TTCGTCCTCGTTTTTGCGTCCTGCTCCTGCCTCCCGCTCCTGCCTCCTACCCCCCTGCGTCCTTCCTTTCGCTCACGACCGAATCCGTCGGCGCCGCGTCGAGCTTCTGGGCCGGGTTTTGCGTGGCGGGCTGGGGGGTTCGACCAGCTTAAAGGTCACCAGCGGATCGTCCATGACATCACTTCCGAGCGTAGGATCGAGAGCCAGCAGCGCGCGCATAGTGTTGCGAGGTGATAAATGCGCTTCGTCAGTTCCATCCTCCTCCACGCAGTTATGTTCGATCGCTCTCGCAAGCCTTCGAGCAAACGTTTCCTTGCCTGGGGTCCGCAAAATGTAAGCGCGCGCCGCCATCGCTCCCACCAGATCGCAGGTCAGCTCTTCAGGTCGGCGCCCTGCTATCCGCATACCGGTGAGATTTGCCGCGCGCCGGCCGACCAGACGAAAGAGCGTGTGAAGCGAATCCTCTTTACCATCGGCGATGTGCGTCAACTCGTGAGCGATAACGCTGATCATCCCTTCATCGGACTGAAGGCCGGCCAGGAAAATGGTGCCAAAGAAGATCGTATGCGGAGTGCTTAACACGACCGAAGCATTGTCGCGTAGTTCGACATCGGGTTCGATCTTCGTTACCGCCATGACACGTTGAACTGCGGTGCGAATCTTTGGTTCATCGACGCTGTACTCGTTAGAAAGGTCGCGCAACGAGGCAATGACGAGGTCCTTTGCCGGACCCAGCAGACGTTCGGCCCGTTTTAGACCAGCGACTGCGTCGGGGTGCGTGAGCGGAAGCGACGGCCGAGCCTGCATTACGTCGATGGGAACGCTGCCGAGAGGATCGCGGGCCCGCTCGATGCAGACAGCGCGCATGGCGCGTTCGACGATGTCCTGCTCTTCGGCGCCACTCTCACGTGGCTGGCTTTGGGGCGGCTTGCCGCCTTTCCATGGGCTTTCGTCCTGTGCGAAAGCCACCCGTGAACCTGTGGGCGCCCATGAAAAGAAAAGCGCGGCAACGATGACCGTTGCCACCCTCAAAAACGATTGCCCGACCCTGGCACGTCGAAACTTCATCAGACCCGCATTATAAACGATCAAACTTAATTGATGAACGAGGAACCTGGAGGCACTTGCGCGAAGCGGTGCAAAACCCGAAAGTCGCCGTTGTCCGTCGCCCTCACTTGTCCTTCCACCTAGGTTTGCGTTTTTCCATGAAAGCTTTGATGCCTTCATGCGCATCTTCGGTCTTCATCAGTTCGTTGAGATACAAGTCTTCGACCCTTTTCAGCGCGTCTTCGAATTGCAGCCCCCTAGAGAGATCAATGGCCCGCTTCGCCGCTTCGAGGGCGGGGCCGGAAAGCTCGCGGAGCTTGACGAGAAACTCTCTGGTCTTTTGCGCAAGCTCGGACCTCGGCACGACCACGTTGACGAGGCCCAGCCTTAAAGCCTCGGAAGCATCGATCAACTCGCCAGTCAGGATCAATTCGCGTGCGCGCTTGTCTCCTATCAGCCTCGGCAGGAGTATAGCGGCGATCGGGGGGAAAACCCCGAGTTTGA
The DNA here is from genome assembly GCA_032160165.1 of Acidobacteriota bacterium. GTDB lineage: Bacteria > Acidobacteriota > Blastocatellia > Pyrinomonadales > Pyrinomonadaceae > QHXM01. The sequence continues at coordinate 9,469 of JAVHWA010000027.1, read as the reverse complement.
TTTCGGGCTGTCCGAATCGCGCCTGATCGCTGGCGATCACGATATCGCAGCCCGCTACCAATTCGCAGCCGCCCCCGAGCGCGGCCCCATCGACCACCGCCAAAGTCGGCTTCCCCGCAGCTTCCAGAGCGCGAAAGATTCCATGAAACGAATCGAGCATCCGGTAGATCGTTTCTTCACCGTGTTCTTCTACAGCAACGCCCGCGCTGAAGGCGCGCGAGCCGGCTGCAGCATCGAATACGATCGCGACCACATCACGGCGGCTGCTGCAGTCATTGATGGCATCGTTTATCTCCTCCATCATGGCGATGTTGAAGACATTGAGAGGCGGACGCGCAAAGGTGATCCTTGCTACGCGATCTTTGATTGTGAATCGAATGCTTCGATATTTGACGGCCATAACCTTGAACGTTGAACGTTATCCCCCGAGCCAGGCCCTGTACTGACGTATTTGCTCCGGAGTTGTTTGCGAGACGGGCACAATTCTATAATCCGATACTACCCGACCCCCGAGCTTGATAGAAAATGTCCGCAACTTGTCATCGCGAAAGATAGTCAAGCTGATCGTATCTCCCGGACGTCTCTCGCCGAGCCTTGCAAGATACGACTGTTGATTAACTCGAAGTCCGTCGAACGCCACAATCTGATCGCCGGCATATATTCCCTGGTCGTAGGCCGGAGTACCGCTCAGCACTCTTCTCACATTCAAACGATCGCCCTCTTGGACGACGTCAGCGCCAAGATACGGAGTCTCGCGGGGCGGCGGGCCCGTCTCTCCAAGTTGCAAACCGACGACGTTCAATGCGGAGTTGTAGTCGAGTTCTTCTCGGCCGCGCACAAAACGCGTAAAGAAGTCCTGAAGAGATGACCCGGCCATGAGTTCGGCCGCTCGCTGGAAATCCTCGGGGCTGTAGTTGCGGTTCTTCTTGTAATACTCGGCGTAGAGATAGCGCATCACGTCATCGAGTGACTTTGTCCCGCCTGACAGTTTGCGAATCTGCAGATCAAGTAAGAGTCCGAGGAGCTGCCCCTTGTCGTAATACGAGATTTGCGAATTGATGGAGTTCTCATCCGGCCGGTAGTACTTGATCCACGCGTCGAAGCTTGCTTCCTCCGCACTCATCAAAAATCTGCCGGGCGTATTCTGCAGTCCGCCGATCGAACCGGAGAGGTCGCTGAGGAACTCTCGATCGGATGTCAGACCCGCCCGGCGCAGCATAAGACCCCCGTAGTACTCCGTAATGCCTTCGGCCACCCAGAGGAGCTTCGTATAGTTTTCTTTCGTATAGTCAAAAGGGCCGAGCGCGTCGGGGCGAATGCGCTTTACGTTCCACGCGTGAAAAAACTCGTGAGAGACCAACGAGAGAAAGCTCTTGTATCTGTCTTCGGGGCGAAAGCTGGTTCGTTCCACGATAATGGAGGTTGAATTGAGATGTTCGAGACCCCCGTCCGCCCGAGCATGAGCGTGTAGGATAAACGTGTAGTCCTTATAAGGGACCTCTCCCATCAGGTCGGCCTGCGTTTGTACGATCTTTTGCACGTCTCGACCTATGCGCTCAAGGTCGTAGTTGCCTTCGCCATCCATTACGATCCGATGCGGGACGTTGCGCACCTGGAAAGAAACGGTTTTGAACTTCCCCACCTCAACCGGCGAATCATAAAGTTCGTCGAAGTTCTCGGCGCGAAACGTGTTCTCCTTTCCGGAAACCGCCGGCAGGCCCGTTGCCACTTTCCAATCTTCAAAGGGAACCACTCGCAATGTCGACGGCGCGCTCAAGTGTCCTTCCGGATAAAGTAAGAGCGCGGCATTGTTGAAGTATCCGTGCCCGTCGTCGAGATCATTGGTACGCACTGACAGTTCGTTGGCATAGACTCGATAGGTTACGCGCACTTCACGAGCGCCCTTTGCATCCACACGCCACGTGTTCTTGTTGATTTTCTGCCAGGCGAGCGGTTTTCCAACTGCGTCCATGGCGGAGAAGTCCTGTAGATGTCGCTCGAATTCGCGAACCAGATACGAGCCGGGCGTCCAGACAGGCATCACAAGATTTATCACCGGCGGAAGAGGAGCGTCGCGCAGAAGCATCTCGACTTCGAAGAGGTGCGTGTTTGGCTTAGACATCGAAACCGTGAAATTGATCTCAGGACGCGAGCGGGCACGATTATCCTGCGCAAACGTCTGCGATGATGCTAAGAGAAGAAGAACAAAGACCGTTGCGACAACTCTGGCGCGAAGACGATGCATCGTGGAAGTTCCTTACCATTGAAATTTTCGGGGAGCCTCTTATTGGGCATCTTACTATGCAGAAGGCAGAAGGCAGAACCCTGGAGCAGACGTAGGGGAGACACTTTCAAAAGTCAATCGGATCCATCCACGAACCACACGAACGGTCACGAAAGTTGGTTAGAGATTATCTCGCGGTGTTTCGGGGATCGTTTCAGATTTTCGTCCCGTCTCACGTACATTCAGATAAAGAAATTGAGATTAGAACCCGGACATAACACTCCGCACGACGGCGGTCTGGATTTCGCAAGACTTTCGCCATGAATCGTGATTAAGATATGAGGCTGACCAGAGATAGGGAGTGAGAAGCGATGGCCATTGTCATGTGTGAGAGCTGTGGCGCCCGGAATCGCGTCGACGAGGGCGCGGCCGCCCGGCTTCAGCCGGTATGCGGCAGGTGTGGAAGTCCGCTCGATGCTCAGAAAGGCGCCAAAGATACCGCAAAGCCCCTCGAAGTTACCGATGCGACATTCGCGACCGAAGTATTGAAGGGCGGCGATGTTCCCGTCCTGCTCGATTGCTGGGCCGAGTGGTGCGGGCCATGTCGCATGTTGACTCCCGTGCTCAACGAGTTGGCAGCGGAGTCAAATGGACGTTATGTTATTGCCAAGCTCAACGTCGACGACAATCCGCGCACGGCTTCGGAGTTCAATATTCGGAGCATACCTACGATGCTTATCTTTAAGAATGGAGCAGTGGTCGATCAACTTGTAGGCGCTCAACCCAAGCAGGCAATCGCTGCGCGCTTGAGCGCTGTGAGCGCCGTATGAAGCCCGGGGGCAAGCGGTTCGCAATGTCATTCACACCTCGCTTCAGCGAGGTGTTGACACACGTCATTTTAGAACAGTCGGCCGGTGCAACGCTTCGATTCAAAGCGGTCGCACCGGCCACTTAGGAATATCGGCTTCCACCCACCTCGCTGAAGCGAGGTGTGAATAAGAGAGAAAAACTCAGTCTAACGGCAATGGACCGTTCGCATGACTATCGGTACCCGTCGCCCGCCCTATGAAACGCTCTCCACTTCTGATTATCTTCATCACGGTCTTTATCGACCTGGTCGGGTTCGGCATTGTCATTCCCGTTCTGCCCTACTATGTCGAAGGGACAAAGTTCAACGCCTCGGCCAGAATGGTGGGCTTGCTTTTTGCTTCCTACTCGATAATGCAGTTTCTCTTCACGCCCGTGTTGGGACGGCTTTCGGACAAGCACGGCAGGCGCCCGGTGCTGCTCGTAAGTCTGATCGGAACAAGCATCGGCTTTCTCATCCTGGGATTCGCAACCACGCTTTGGATGCTCTTCCTGGGAAGAATCATTGACGGTATCTCCGGCGGCAACATCTCGACCGCGCAGGCCTATATCGCAGACGTTACAAAGCCGGAGGACCGCGCCAAGGGAATGGGCTTGATCGGCGCGGCCTTCGGTTTGGGATTCACACTGGGTCCCGCGATCGGCGGCATCCTTAGCCATTGGGGCATCGGCGTGCCTTTCATCTTCGCCGGCTGTCTCGCGTTGGCGAATGCTGTGCTGCTTTATTTCAAGCTGCCCGAAACGATCACCCCTGATCACCCGGCGAGAGTATCGGCGGCGCTTGGACGCGGATGGAGCAATCTGGTCGCAGCATTAAGGCGACGACGTCTTGCCCTAGTGCTCGGAGTCTACTTCCTGTTCATCGTCGCATTCTCGATCATGACGACGACGTTCGCGCTTTTTACGATGTATCGATTCGGATACGACCCAGCTCACAACGGCTATCTCTTCATGTACGTCGGTATTATCGGGGTAATAATACAGGGCGGGCTGATTGGTCGACTGGTAAAGACATTCGGCGAGATGCCGTTGATATTGGTCGGCGCACTGCTATTCGCGCTGAGCCTGTTCGCGATGCCTTTCACCGGACCAAATACCGGATTGTTCACGCTGTTGTTGATCGGCGGGGTGTTCGCGGTGGGTAACTCGCTCGCCACGCCATCGCTCACGGCCCTTGCCTCCAAGAGCGTAGGACCTGCCGAGCAGGGAACGGTACTGGGAGTTACTCAGTCTGCGGCCAGCCTGGCGCGAGCAGTCGGTCCGTCCATACAGGCTTTGTTGATCTATAGTGCAATAAAAACCCAGGGACTGGATGGGAAGCTACACGACATGAGCGATCAGTCATTGCGGGCTACATTCTGGACTGCCGCCGCTATCATGTTCGCGGCGTTTCTGCTGGCGGCATATCTCAAGGCCACTGCCTGGGATCAGTTTGCCCCGGGCGCAGCCACGACCGCTGAGAACTGATCGCGAAGTAGGTAACGCCGGCTTGTCACGCCTTCGGCGTAAGCGTGGCGATAGCTCCTCCACGCTCCGATCAATCCGCAATCAAGATTTCTTTGGAGACTTCTTCCCCTCCTTGCGGTCGTGCCGCGATTGCGCTTCCTCTATCGAGTGCGAGGTCGTGAGCTTGGCGTCATGTTTCGCCAGCGTCACCAGCTTCTGGTAATGCTTATGCAGAAGTTTCACCTCATCTTCGGTGAGATCTTCGACATCGATCAAATTATTGCTCGCGCCTTCCAGTGCCGCTACGATCTCGTTGAGCTTGAGGTGAATCGCCAGTGCGTCCTTGTTCTGACTGCGCTGAATAAGGAAGACCATCAGAAAAGTGATGATGGTCGTACTCGTGTTGATAACAAGCTGCCAGGTATCGGAGTACTTGAAGATCGGCCCGGTGGCCGCCCAGATAATGACCGCGCTCAGTGCGATAATAAAAGCCCACGAGGTGCCGGCCGCTTCGGTGGCTTTCAGCGAAAGCCCTTCGAGAGTTCTGCTAAAGCCGCCTGATTTTTTTCTTGCCATGGTTTTCCAAAAGCTCCTTCTTAGAGGTCATTATTACAGCGAACTTGAATAGAGAAGCTCTCGCTCGGAGGTCCGCGAGAGACAGGTTTGACGAAAGGGGGGAATAGAAAATGAGAACTAGGAGAGACTATACCTTGCCCACACGCTTTGAGCGAGCGAAGCTTTGCCTATCGCCCGTCAGGGATCAGTGTCGCTGAACGTGTCCGACAAGCCTGAAGCTTCTGGGACATCAAGGCGCCCCACAACCTATCGCCATATGGATGGAAGAGATGGTTCGTCGAGCTCAACACCGCGCCCGCCGGGCAGGATGTGGATCAGATGTGCGCCCCTGGAGCGGAGCGCTGGACCCAGCAGTCCCACACGGTGACAGTTGGCGCGGGGTTGCGAATGGCTGGTCAGCGGTTGTGATTCTGAACACATGATCGCGATCCGCATATCCGATGCGAGCTCCATGATTCGATCGAGCCCGCGAGCGAGATCATCGGGCGAAGCAACTATTTTGCCGCCACACTCGGGCAGATGTTCGTAACCGATTCCATTCTCTCGCAAGAGCTCTTCCAGCACGCGGCCGTTGTACTGGGGCCAACGCGAACGCGCCATGCTTCTCACGTCGCAGACGAATGCGATGGCATGCTCTCGCAATAGATAAAGAAAATGCTCAAAAGGATGACGGCCGTGACCGATTGTATAGATAAGCGGAGAGTCAGAGGATGGCTTACTCAAATTGATGTCAGGCGGGTCATCGTCCATTGCCAAATCAGGTACGGATCAATTGCAGAAGCTCCGCACCACCCCCAGGTTCAAAACGTACGAATGAGAATCCGCGTCGTAGAATAATCTCCAGGTCAGCGATGGATTGGAGATCCCACGCAGCGTCTGTAACAAGAGGGTCCTGGCAGGGACTTCTGTTCCGCCAACGGAGACCCTCGATTGGATCAGAGCATTATTCGCCCAGCCGGGCGGGTTCACCTTTGTACCGCTTTGCGCGTATAACTCGCGCAGGACAATTCGGAGCGTTTCATCGACGCTGCGCTCGGCAAGCGGGATCGTGACCGGCGTATCCAGAATCGACGAATCGCCACCGATAACGGCAAAGCGCCTGCGACTCTTCGACCACGGCCTCGAATCGTCTCCTTCGGCCCGTACCACGAACTTCCCGGGGTTGCCGCTGGAGTTATAAGCGGCCACGAGCGCCTTCAGTGATGCCTCTTCGCCTGCGGCAGAATCGATGGCTGGATCTTCGCGGTAGTTAAACTCAAACGCTCCACCCGCCGGTACTCGAAACGCCCTTCCACCTGGATGGCTTGCTCGCCAGGCCGGATCGGTGGCGTCGGTCAGCTCCGAATCGCTCGCATACGGTGGGTCTTCGTAATCAACCAACCAGTTATATTGCTTAATGACAGCGCAGAGTGCCTGCGACAGCGGCCTCGGATCGTTGGCCCGGACCGTCACAACCCCATCCCTGCGAGTCGTGCTCGCAGTCTCGATGTAGCCACGCTGAGCCGGTGCCTGCTGAGCCGCAACCTGAACCAGCAGAAATGCCAGCAGCGATGCGGCAACAAGGGCCCTTCTCTTATGAACGTATTGCATGTTGTTTTTGCAGATGCTTACTCGGATGCAGCATACCGAACATCAGGTAGCGATCTTCTCGCGAATATCCTCAAGGGTGAGGTTCACCAGCTCTCCGCCCGTAAACATCGGTTCGTTTGTCACCTCGCGAACGGCGAAGGCCGGCACTACCAGACTGTTCATATCTTCATCGCTTTCAAACTCGATCTCCGCCAGTATCAATCCCCAAAGCCCGCCGAGGAAGACGTCTATGCCGTACATGCGTCCGTCGTATTCGAAGGGATGCCGATTCTTGCGGATCTCGTTGCCTTCGAAAACCGAGAGCACCTGGTATTCGTACGCCGACAGATACGTGTTGGTAACGATAGTGTGCGAGAAATCGGGCGGAGCGGGCGTGTACTTCTGCGTCAGCTTCAGCTTCCATTTCTTCGTCTGTGGGGTTCGGACCTTTCTCAGGCGCAGACGCGTTCCGGTGATGTAATTGTCCCAGATCTGAACGTGTTCGCTCGCGCGGGTCAATGGCGCCGGCATCTCGCGCAGCAGGAACCGGCGCTCGCGCTCGACGCGAGAGTACTTGCCCTCGGCGAGGACCGTGTTCTCAGAGGTGGGAATTGCTGCGCCCATACGTCACTTAGTCCAGGTGTTTAGAGTACAAGCTTCAGCTTGTGGTCTTGCTCAAAAACGGCAACCTAAAGGTTGGACTCTATGCTCCTGTTCGGCACGACCAGCTTGGCACCGAGCAGCAGAGCTATGATCTCAAGCCCCTACCAACTCTTCTTCGCGCTTTTTCAAGAACTCGTGCGGCTCGACGATGTGGCCCGCGATGGCGGAAGCGGCAACCACGTATGGGCTCGCTAGATATACTTTGCCGGGCCCGCTGCGCCCCGGGAAATTGCGGTTCTGCGCGCTGACCGTCACTTCGCTGGGTGACTTCGACGCGCCCGGCCCGGCGTTGATGCAAGCCCCGCAGCTGGGATCGATCAACTCGGCGCCCGCCTTTTCAAAGATCTCGATGTAGCCCTTGCTTCGCGCGTACTGTTTGATCTTCTGCGACCCAAATTGAAGATAGAGATGGACGCCAGGAGCGACCCGCTTTCCCTGTTCGAGTGCGCTCTTCAACACAGCGGCATACATATCCATGTCGGCCATCTTGCCGCCTGTGCACGAGCCGCCGTAGGCCGTGTCGATCCTGACTTCCTCCTGCAGCTCCGAGATGTTGATTCCATTTCGCGGGTCGCCGGGTGTCGCCACCATAGGGCGTATCTCATCCAGATTGATCTCGAACACCGCGGCATACTCCGCGTCAGGATCGCTCTTAAGAAATCCTTTGCGAATCTCTCCTTCGTCCAGCCCGCGCATGCGCACCAGATATTCAAGCGTGACTTCGTCCGGTTCCATGATGCCGGTTGTGCCTCCGGCTTCGACGGACATGTTTGTCAGGACTGCGCGTTCGTCCATCGGCCAGTTCTTCAGATCCTCTCCCGCAAACTCCAGTACCTGGCCGATACCTTTGCCCTGCTTCATGTAATCGGTCGCGAGGATCTTGAGCATCACGTCTTTCGCTGCCACGTCGTCGCGTTTGCGACCGCTGAGGTTGAAGCGAACGGTTTCGGGTACGCGCAGGCGAATGTCTTTCGTGTACCACGCGTTGGCCATGTCGGTTGCGCCCACGCCAAAGGCGAAGCAGCCGAGCACGCCGGCCATGCAGGTGTGCGAGTCCGTGCCTATGACAAGTTGGCCGGGGAGCGCCAGGTCTTCGACGACCGCGTTGTGACAGATCGCTTCAGAGCCGCCGTCGGGGCTTTCACCGTAGAGCTTGATGCCCTGAGCTTCGGTGAAACTGGCTTGTGTGATTGCAAGTTCGTCTGCTCGCTCGAGCAGACCCATCTTGCGTTTCTCGTCGGACATCACGCGGCCCAGGAAAGTCAGATGGTCGCGGAAGGCGTAGACCGATTCGGGTTCAGTCACGCGCGCGTCCGCCCCCAGCGATTGCTTGAAAAGGCTCTCGGCCATCGGTGTGACGTACTCATGCGAGAAGCGAACGTCCGTCACGGCAAAAAGCGCATCACCCGGCTTGACTGCATCCACTCCTATCTGTCCGGCCCTTACGAACGCATGACGCCCGATGATTTTTTCCACGATGTTCATCGGACGGTGCTTCGTTTCGAGAGCGGGAGGTGCAATCTCGCCCGAAAGGCGGGCCTTGTTGTAATTGAACAAACCGCCGTATTCGACGATCGCTTTCGAGATCGGATCCAGGCCGCGGGTGAATTCTTCCAGAGGGACCTCTTCGCCACGACGTATGCGGTCGATAAGGCCGAAGTCAGTTGAAGTGAGCAGGCCTATGTTCTGAGAGTTTTGACCGTAGATCTTTTCGATTGTTTGTGCGATTACGAGGTCGATGCCGGCCCACTTTTCAGCGTAGGGAGCGGTCTCGCGCGACGAGCCACAGCCTTTCGAGAGACCCGAGACTACGACGGCGAATCCGCCATTCTTCACTTCATCTTTCTTGACGGCCTGCTCGCGCATGCCCACGTAGACGTACTGGCCCAGTGTCTCGTCGTAATAAAAGCAGACCCAGCCTGGTGTGATCTCGTCGGTCGAGATGTTGTCCATCAGCTTCCGATCCGGATCGTACTCGAGGTCCTCTTTCGCTTCGAGCTGGCGGCGGATGAGAGGTATGTCGTCGGTCAGAAAAAGAATGCGCCCGTTGAACCTGATGCTGTCGGGACGCTTTTTGGTCTTCTCGGAGGTCATGTTTGTTCCTCTATGAATGCGTGTGAATGA
>JAVHWA010000009.1:0-16639 GCA_032160165.1 Acidobacteriota bacterium | reverse complement strand
CGAATTTCGTTTTCAGCTGGCGCGTGACAAGGAACCCGGCCAGGCCAACTCAGCCGACCCTGAAGCGGTAATTAATACCGGCTCGGGGAACCTCAGCATCGGGCGCAACAACTTCAGCCCGCGCGAGACCACGATCAAGCGCACACAGTTCATTGATAACCTTTCCTATATCTCGGGCCGCAACAACTACAAGTTTGGCGCGGACCTCAACTTTGATCGGATCTTCAACTTCTTCCCCGGTATATTCAGCGGGTCCTACACCTTCCCCTCGTACACGGCCTTCTCGAACAATCTGCCGTCGGCTTATACGCAGAACTTCGCTGGCGCGGGTACCACCGGAGCGACTACCGAACCGAATCTGTCGGAGTATGCTTTCTTCGGACAGGATGATATGCGAGTGAATTCGAAGCTCACCTTGAACTTCGGAATCCGATACGACTACGAGAGCGCTGCCTGTCCTCCGGTGCGAAATCCCGACACGCTGCTGTTGAGCAACGGGGTAGACACTAGTCGCTGCCCGAAAGACAAGAACAATATCGCGCCGCGCTTCGGCTTCTCCTACGCCCCCGATGAAAAAACGGTGGTACGAGGCGGCTTCGGTCTCTTCTACAATCGAACGCCATCGATCGTGGTTGGTACCGCGCACTCGCAGAACGGGATTAACGTTACCGGCATCAACATCTCGGACAATACGACGACTCCGGCCAACGAGGTCAACGCGGTGGTCACGTATCCGAACATATTGACTGCCCCTCCTCCAGGATTTGCATCGAACCCGAACCTCTTCCTGTTCGGCCCGGACTATGTGCAACCTTATGTCGAGCAGGGACGACTGGGAGTCGAGCACGAAGTGAGGAAAAACTTAAGCGTCTCGGCCACATGGCTCTACTATCACGGCCTGCACCTGACGCGGACGCGCGACATCAATCTGTTCGCGCCGATACCCTTGAACGTGACCGGACCGGACGCTGTGGTCTACACCTTCGATCGGTTTCCTTCGGCTCGACCGATCTCGCGCGCGGTGGGACAGTCCTACAACCGCATAAGCATTTTCGAGAGCGCGTCCAAGTCGCTTTACAACGCCTTCGCCGTCCAGGCGACCCAACGCTTCTCGCGCGGCTTTCAGTTCATCGCGGCCTATACGTTCTCGAAAGCGAAAGATGACCGGCCGGACCAGACTATCGTCGTATTCGGGGCAGACGACGCCAAGATCGTACAGAATCAAATCAACCCCGGACTAGATTACGGAACTTCAGATACTGATATTCCTCATCGCTTCGTCTTCAGTCCGGTCTACGAGTGGGGACGCATCAAGTGGAGCGAGAACCCGATCGCCAAGGCATTGTTCAGCGATTACACAATCTCGAGCATCGTCCAGTTTCAGTCAGGAACTCCTTACTCCGCACTGGTCGGCGGCGATCCCAATAACGACGGCAATCGGGCCAACGATCGTTTGCCAGGCACCGTGAGAAATCAGTTCAGGACCCCCGCGGTTTATCAGTTCGACGCCCGGCTGACTCGAGCAATTAGATTCACCGAGGATGTGCGGCTGCGCTTCATCGTCGAAGCCTTTAACATCTTCAACCGCTCGAACGTCGCCACAGCGAACACTACCTTCTTTAACTTCGCGGTGGTGGGGGGCGTCAATACATTGACCAGGCCATCGGCTACGACGGCTTTCGGCACACCGAGGTCGTTCCAATCGCCGGCATCGGGCACGACGACCTTCGTGACGCCGCGCCAGTTGCAGGTGGCGATCAAGTTCGACTTCTAGGGGTGAGGTCGACTTTGTTGACTTGCTCAGGCGGAGCGTGAGGGAAATAACGCCAACGGCGTTGTTGCCACGAATAAGGCGGGGCGCTTTCGCTGAAAGCGTCCCGCCTTTTTGTTCATTGGGAAGTCCGACTCTACTCGCGGCTATTCAAGATGCGTAGCAGTTCGAGAAAGATGTTGAAGGCGTCCAGGTAGAGCGCGAGCGCCCCCGCAACATACTCGTTGGTGGGATAGCGGCGCATGATAGTCGAGGTGTCGTAGAGGACGAACCCCGAAAACAAGAGCAGCGTTGCCACCGCGCCGGCGAAGTAAAGAGCGCTTGAGCCGATTATCAATATATTCAAGAGGCCCGTCAGGATGACGATGATCAATCCGGTGACCAGCAGCCCGCGAAGAAAACTGAAGTCTCTCTTCGAGATGAATGCGTAGGCCGTCAACCCGCCGAAAATCCCCACCGTCAAAACTCCCGCCTGAAGAATCGACGCAGGATTTTTAAGAGATACGATGTACAGCAAGGGTGAGATGACGACGCCTGTCAGCGCCGTGAACCCAAAGAGCGCCACCAGGTTAATGCCCGGTTTGTGCCGCACCGCAGTTGCACCCATCACTCCGCCCAACATCGCGAACATCATGATGAATGGGTGTTCGAAGGCAAATAGCAGCAAAGGCTCGTAGGAGAACCCGAGCATGACGCCTCCGATGGCAAAAAGCGTCGCTATAAAAAAGAGGCCATAGACCTTGCGAATGAAAGCCAGGCGTTCGGCCAGACTCGACTCCGCTGCGGTCGACGCCTGAAGACTGCCCCAGGCGCCATCGGGCTGGGTCCATGAAGACTGAGAGTATCGTTGATTTTGAGATTTAAATTCGTTCATTGGAGGTTTCCTGGTTATGTCCAGCAGCTCACCGCTGTCCTTTCAAATGTGCGGATGAGCAAAGCATAAGATGCGTTTCAAAAGGTCGTGGATGCTTAGCTGCCAGCCGGACGGCGCCCATTATAAGAGAGCCAAAAGCAAAAGTCAGTAGTGACTATTCCTTCACCTAAGTCTCACTCGATATAGCGTAAATCTTCCGATTCGTTCTCCTGCATCGCGCTGGTACCAGCGAGCGAGATTTGTGAGATCGGCCGCACCGTCGATGACAACGTACGATAGCGTCGGTCGTTGGGCATCTTCGCGACTGAACGAAGCAGCGTACTCAGTATAGCCTTGAAGCGCGGCCCGAATTTCTTCGGGCGTTATCGGTTTCCAGTCAACCGTCCAGGCCGGATCTGTGTGTCCCCACTCGATGAGCGAGCGAATCAGGAATTTCTTGCGGTAATCCAGCGCCTCGAAACCCCGCTCGTCCACGTTCGTAATGTCTTCGGACGTGTAGTACAGATATTGATAGAGCCTCTCTCTGTTTTCTTCCGTGGTAACTCCTGAGAAAGCGGGCGTGTGCGGCGCCCACAGCACGGGCTGCGGAGCGATTACCGGTGAAAGGTCAGCGTGGTCCAGGTTGAAGTACAGAACCACCGCCTGTTTCTCAGCCTCGCCTGCAGCGCGCGAGTTTTCGAGTAGCCGGCGTGCGACAAGCGCCATTTCATCCCGATCGACGCTCGCCCACGCGTGTCGGCCCGTCGTAATGCTGGTTTCAATCATTCCCCAACCAACAGCAATGGCCGCAACGCCAAGGATTATTCGCCCACGCACTCTCTTCTTCGTCTGTTCTCTCGTCTGCCAAATGAGGTAAGCGGTGATGACCAGCGCTAGCAGCGCCAGGTATTTCGCGATGTAGAGTTCGTAGTGAAGCGGTTGAAGCGAACGCCCTGTGATTATCTGTTGATTGAAGACTGCCAAAGGCATGAGCGCAAAGGAAGCAGCAAAGAGTGCCGCAGGCGACCGCCATTCAATGCGCTTACGCCACGCAGCCAAAGCAAGCACGACGCACACGATCAAACCGAGCTTGATGGAAGACCGAGAGAAGTCCGGTGCACGCGAGATTGCCAGCAACTGAACAGTATCCATTGTGGGCGCGCGCTTCGCCAGAAGCATGAAATAGCCTGCGAGCGCGGCTGCCCCAATCAGTGCGATCGGGGCTAACGCCTTTAGAGTTGTCTTTCGATCTGTCGATCGCGCGACCAACCACAGCGCCGCGATGCAAGCCAGCCACGCTGCTGCTGCTGTCCAGAGATAGAAGTACGAGAAAACCAGCAGGGAAAAGCTCACGCCGGCCAACAAAGATGCGGTAAAGCTCGGGCGCTTTCTCGCGTTAGTCAATGCGCGCCAGACCAGGGCGAAGAAGACGAAGCACAGTGGAAAAGCCATGGCCGGGACGTAACGCCGAAGGAAAGGAAAATATTCGTAGGTGTATGTCGTGTCCAGCCCAACGAGCATTCTCAGCGGAGCATAGAGCAGCGCGTATGTACCCAGGCAGAGTATGACGGCCGAGCCTGCTGCGGCGAGCGCCTCATCGCCGGTCAGCATGGCCAGCAACCAGAAAAGCGCCAGCGCCGAGGCAAATGCGATCACTATCGTGAGAACAATGAATGTCGTCGGCGCTGATAATCCAAAGAGGCGGGCCGGAATTGCGATTGAATAAGCCGGCACGAATTGGATTGAGAATAAGGATTCCGGTTGCGACATGCCGGGGGCATCGTCGCGACCTGTATAGGGATCGTTTCGACGCGGACGGCCCTGCGTCAACGCATTGACGTACGCGCTGTACGCGATTTCATCTTGAGAGAAGAAGGCGTAAGATCCGTTCCAGTCTTTGCCTCGCGTGATTTGCAGATGGAACTGTGGGTAGAGGGCTATCAATGTTACCGCCAGAGCGGCCAGGAACCCCAGTCTCCATCGAAACGCGCGTTGCTTCTCGTGCAAACGCTGATTCTCCCTCGCCAGTTAGTCAGAAACAAAACGAGATGATAGCCTATTTACGTCCGGGAATGTCCCTGTCCGACAAGCTTGAGCTTGTCGCCCTACTTCGACAAACTGAAGTTTGTCGGACATCTGCGAGCGCGACGACCGATAGCGATAAATGAAGGAGCGAGAATGCAGGAGCAACAGACCACTGGCCGCTGTGAAAGATGCGACCGAGAGACTGATCGCCTGATTAAGTTTCTGGCCCCCGATAATTCACTGGAGTTGGTCTGCTGGTCGTGTCTCGCGCGCGAGGAGAAACACTTCAATCTCAAACCAACATGGAAGCGCGGTGGGCGCGTGCGTTAACACGCCCTCTTCAGCGGAGCAGAAACTCCAATGGTTCTCCGGGTGTGTATTCCTTCGCATCCTTCCGGCTAACGAAGATCCTCGCAGGCTTTCCTCCGCGCAACCGGATCGTCTCGCCTTCAATTCTGAGCGTGCTCCCCTCCCTCAGTCCTACCACATAGACGCCTTCATTCACTTTGATGAACCCCGCGATTCTCTGCTCTCGTGTTTCGCCCTGATGCCCTTCCGGGTGGGCGTCGATATAGTGCGGATTCAGCTGGAAAGGCACGAGGTTGAGCGCATTAAGGCTCGGAGGCTCGACGATCGGCATATCGTTCGTCGTCCTGATCGTCGGACAAGCGACGTTTGATCCGGCGCTCCATCCAATATATGGAGTACCTTGAAGGGCACGAGAGCGTATGCTTTCTATCAGCCCCGTCTGATAGAGACTCAGCAGAAGCTGGAAAGTATTGCCACCGCCAACGGCTATAGCCTCAGCTCGCTTGACGGCTTGGTTGGCATCCGGTGATTCGTCGACCGACTCGAGCGCGTAGCCCATTGCCTCGAATCGCGCGCGCACAGTTTCAGCATACTCGTCATGCGTTTTGCTGACTCCAGCGTAGGGAATGAAGAGAACACACTTCACTTCACTGCCGAGAAAGTCCCTAATCTCGCTCTCGTAGTATTCGAGATAGCCCGCGCCTTGAACAGTGGAACTGCTCAACAGCAAAAGTCTTCTGGCAGTCATTTGACATTATCTCCCCGGGGGCTGTTTCAGTTAGCGAGCAGAGAGTACATCGTATAAATGATAAAATGGAAATCGAGCTGCAGGGAGCGAGACGTATCGCTGGAGAAGTGCATATTGCTGGGAACGCACGCATCCTGCGTGCATTGAGCGAGAAGCGCGAACTCTGTTAGCGTTCTCCAGGGCCTGCTTTGGGGGAAAAGTAATGAACCAGGACCAGACACTACGCGACCACGTACTTTTTTTGCTTCGAGGCGGAGGAGCCCATGCCGACTTTGAATCAGTCGTTGCGGACTTTCCGCTCGAGGCTGTTCACCGGAAGATAAAGAACCTTCCTTATACTGCATGGGCCGTGCTTGAGCACATGAGAATAGCCCAGTGGGACATACTTGAGTTTTGCCGAAACGCGGACCACGTCTCGCCCAAATGGCCCGACGGTTACTGGCCTGAGAAGAAGATCACGGCTGATGAGGGACAGTGGAATGATAGTATTGCTGCGTTTCGAAAGGATCTGAGTGTAATGGCGGGACTTGTGGCGGACCCTTCGACAGACCTCTTTGCGCTCATCCCGCATGGCGAGGGTCAAACGATCTTACGCGAGGTCCTGCTGGTAGCGGACCACAATGCCTATCATCTCGGCGTGCTCGTCACCATGAAGCGGCTGCTCGGCGCGATGAAGGACGGCGGATGAGTCTTTCAACGAAAACCTACGCGCTGGGCCGGGCACTCTAAAAGAACAACCACCTGATTAGATAGTACAGACCGACTATTGCCCCGCCGACAAACAGCAGCACCAGCGCCAAACAGCCAAAGAGCGCCAGCTTCGTCTTTCTCGCTCGACCCGGATCGGGAGGGGACAACTGACCTTGTGGAAAGTACGGTGGAGGCGTCTCTGTCGGCATTCGAACTCTCCCGGCTTCTTGAAAACACGAAACTGAAGCAATGCTCGTGGTCTTGTTCGCAAGTCGGTTAAGACTTGGCGTCGGCCGATGGACCGTAGATCGCAGGCACCTTGGCCCCCATCGGTCTTAAGTATGCGGAGAGCTGTCCCCTGTGATGGATCGCGTCGAAAAGTATGAACCACAGAAATGTCCCCGCGGGTTGCTCAGACACGACCTTGCCGTTCATGTAGAACTGGGCGGTTTTCCCCCACGCCTCGTCGTCCATCTTTGAAACGGCTTCGGCCAACTCATTCGACCAGCGCTCATAAAGCGAGATCATCTCTTCCAGTGGAGGAGGCGGTGCGGGTTTCCATTCAGCCTTTCCGTCGGCAACAACATCCAGACAGGCCTTTAGCTCGCCAGTCAGAGTCCACACCAGTTGTTCTGTGGTGGGCGAGGCATCAGCCGGCTTATAACTGATCTTGTCCTTCGGTATCGCTTTCAGCACCTTCATAAAAACCGGAGTCTCAGCTTTTCGACGTTCTAAAAAGAATTCGCGATTGGTCATTTCATACCTCTCTGTGACTATTTGAATTGCAACCAGCGGGCAAGGCACGTCCCGCGGTTCGCAGCGAGATCTAAGTAATATGCAGTCCTATGTCGAAGGTCCCCGTATAGCCCTGCGCCTCCTTCGTTAACTGCAAAATCAGCTGGTCCCCACCATCCTGAAAAATTCCGTCTCCCCGGTTCCGGCGGGAGCGCTTTCCCTTGCTGGAATACGGCGCGAGGGCGTGAACCTGATCGGTGATGGAATCGTCGAAGTAGAGTTGCGAAGTAAACTCGTGGCCCCGGCGCGACCTCGCGGCCGTGCGGATCTTGAAATGTATATGGACTGTCCGGCCCGGATACCAGCCTGGATAGACTGTGGTGAACTCGGCCCTACCGTTTGAATCCGTCATCTGAAATCCGCGAAGAAACTTCTTACCTCGAGTATCGAACAGCCCGCTCGTATCTTCGATGTCGGAATAGACCCCGAGGGCGTCGCATTGCCAGACATCCACAATAGCGCCGCTGAGGGGAGTGCACGATTTGCCGTCCATTTTTGAAACCCGAAACGCAACTCGCAACGCAACCCCGTCTTTCACGGATTTGTCCGACGGATCCGATCTGATGTCTGAGCGATTGAGCTTTTCGTCGATGAAGTAGGGTCCCTCTGTTTGTTCGGGTCTTACAACGCACGCAGGGATTTTGGCCGCCGTCGGTTGATTAGATTTCTCGGTCGGCATCGTCTTAGGTCCTTCTGAAACGGATTGCCCACGCACACAACCCACAAAAGTTGCGGCCGCTGCAGCGCCAGTAAGTCTGAGCATTTCCCGACGGCTGAGACCTCGAGTCGGAGCGGTGTCCCAGGATGTTTTCTTCGTCATTGGCCAGTTCCCTTGCTGGTAATCTTACACCCTTGTAGCGAAGGGCTAAACCTGCCGTCGCTCGCTTCCGATGGCTGATAGTGTTTCTCCATCACCTGTACCTCTGGATGGGCTTCTGATGGACCCAGGTCTATCCAGCCATGGTTTCGATAGAACTTCACCGCTGGAATATTTGTAGAGCTTACGGTCAAGCGAGCGGCATCGCACCCCAGCGCGGCGAAGAAGCGCGAAGCATAGGCTTCCAGTTCCTGGCCGACGCCCCTTCCTCTGTATTCGGGCACCAGGTAAAAGAGGTTTATATAACCCCGTCGTGCATCATCTCGCGAGCGCCGCATTTCCATCTGGCCGACGATGCGGTCCCCGTCCCAGATATGAACACAACTACTCGGAAGCTCTGAGATCCGCGTCTTAAGCCACTCGAGATAACGCTCTGCGCCTCGGCCATCAGCCTCATGGAAAGCGGCGTCCGATCCAAAGCTGACTACGAATGAATCCGCGCGAAATCGTACGCACACTTCGGCATGCCTGGTTAGATCGATCGGTTTGAACTCGAGTCCTTCCGTCTTCATTTATCTGTGCGCCGAGGCAGTAGCCCCGCACGCATGTCCACACTCGGCTCGACACATTCGGGCGCTATCTAGCATTTGACTGTCTTACGTTTCTTCCCGATCGAGCCCCGCTTCTCGGCCTTCTTGATGTACTCGGTTATTGACGGAACTTTGCACGCGGTGTCGCCCATATCGACGGTCACAGGCCCAATCTTGTCTCCCGTCTCGATCGCCAATTTGGTTAGCGGCTTCACGTAAGTCCCGACGGAGATAATGAAGCCATTCATAGTGTGGCGCACACGGTTCGGCTGTTGATGAATCGTCTTTTGTATGCGGGACATCAGCTGTTTTAGTTCTGCCAAGTCGAGTTCCGCATCGGCTTTGAGCGCGACCAGTCCGCTAAGGGTCGTCCAGCCTGCTGACGCCACGCTTTCTTTCTTTGAATCGATCCACTTGCGCGCCAGCTCGAACCCGTGATTGCCCTCTGCGGCAACCCACGCCACTGTGTATTCGCTTATGGCGTGGCAGTTCGAAGACTCGGCCCAGTGTTGCAGGTCCTTCCGAGACATCTTCTCGTCGTCAGCTATCAGCCCTGCGAGGTACATGGCGTCGTATACGCCGGTATCAAATAGTTCGAGCGCGAGCTTATAGTCCTTCTTAACTCGCTTCTGAATCTTTTTCAGATCTTCGATCTTCACGCCGAAGACTGGTTCCTTGACGCCATGTTTGAGCATTGTGTTCTTGTAATTCTCAGTTCCCAGCGGTTTGAGTTCCTTAAGTATCTCTTGTGCAGTCACAGTCGACCTCCTTTTAGATTGCAATCGCACACTGGCGGTTAGAAAAAGCATGTCGCCCGATCAGTGAATGAGCTAACGCCGAAGGCGTTCGCGAATTTCAGCCCGGGGCACCGCCCCGGCGAAATGAATCGCTAACGGGAGCAGACAACACTGAAAGTGTTGTCGTATTCGGCTCGCCACAAGCTTGTTATCAACAGCCGGCAACCCATTCAGGGTTTTGGACGTAGGAAAGAGGTTCCTCCAAACCCAGCGCGGTGCGCTGGGCTGAAATTTGCGAACGCCTTCGGCGTTAGATCCCGCACGCCACGGAAATCGACACTCTTGACCGCGAAACTAACGCCATAATGTCCGACGAACATTTACTGTTTCCTCAGAATGGCTCGCTACCATTTACTGACCAGCACATAATACAGATCTGTGGCCACCGCTAACTGCTCCTTCTTAAGGGCCGTCTTCATCGTCTTCCATTCACTCGTCGGCTGAATGGTCTGCCAGTCGCCCGCCGCGCCGACACGGACCGGCATCGCAAAGCCAGGCTCGTCTGCTTTCCAGCGATATGACACGATACTGTTGGTCTCGTCGAACTTCAGTTCCAACACGGGAAGCGAAGTGTGACGCAAATACTGGTCGAAGATCGGCGTCAGGTTCTTTCCCACTTTCAGATTGAACCAGGCGACGATGTCCTCGGTCATGATGTTTTGATACTTGAAGTGCTGGTAAAACTCTCGCAGCAGCGTCCACCAACGCTTGTCATCGTTAACGATGCTTCGCAGCGTGTTGAGAAAGAGCGCGCCTTTGAAGTACATGTCCTGAGGTGGAGTCGCGTTGATTCCCCGCGGCGGAATGACCGGTTCCAGGTTTCTCACCTTAGTCTTATATGCGTTGGTGTACTTGAGGCCATCTTCTTTCCCATACATGTATTCGACGTAGAGACATTCCAGGTACGTCGTCCACCCTTCATGAATCCACATGTCTGACGTGTCGGCGGCACTGATGCTGTTACCAAACCATTCGTGGCCGCTCTCGTGAATGATGATGAAATCGAACCTGGGACTGATGCCCACTCCCGTCCAATCGCGCTCGAGATAGCCATTTGCGAAATGATTGCCGTAGGTGACCGCGCTCTGATGCTCCATACCTGAGTAGGGTGCTTCGATCAATTTGTATCCGTCCTTCTTAAACGGATACTCACCGAAATAGTGTTGGAATGCCTTTAACATCCCGGTCGCCTGTGCGAACTGTTTCTTCGCTTTGTCGAGATTCTCCGGGAGTGCGTAGAAATCGAGCGCGAGATCGCCCAGCCGATCTTCAAAATGTACGTAGTTACCTATATTCAGCGAGACGTTGTAGTTGTTGATGGGATACTGAACCAGCCAATCCCAACGCGTGTAGCCATCGCCTAAATCGGTCTTGCCGAGAAACTTTCCGTTGGAAACATCGACCAAGTCTTTTGGGATCGACACGCTGATCTGCATTGACTCGACCTCGTCGCGCCACTGGTCCTTGTTCGGCCACCAAATGCTGGCGCCTTCTCCCTCACAGGCAGTGTTGATCCACGGGCGGCCATACGGGTCTTTGCGAAACGCTATTCCACCAAACCTTCCCGTCTCAAGCGGATGACCCGAGTAGTAGAATTCGATCTCGTAGACGCGGCCGGCCTTGAGCATTTCGGGAAAGTCGACGAAGACTGCACCCGAGTCGCGTTGGTACTTAAGCTCGGAGCCCCTGAAAAGAATCTTGTCGATGTTCAGTGCGGAGTGCAGGTCGAGTTGAATCCGTGTGTCGTCTTTCAGCATACGGAAGCGCATAGTGTTCTTACCGCTGAGAAACTTGTTGGCCGGATCGACGCGTACGTCGAGGTGATAGTAGAGCAGGTCGTTGTTCGCGCGATATCGACCGTACTCGCCACGAAGGAGATTGGCGTGTGTAGGCGCGCCTTGCGACGGCGACGCCTGCGGTCGAGCGGTTGCTCCGGTGGAGGTCTGAGCGGAGAGCCGCAGCGAGCTGGCGAACAGAACGACCACAAGCGCGCAACCGATGTAGGCAAAGCGAAACGTCTGCCTGAATAGCTTCGCAGGGGTGTTGTTCATTAACTGCCACCAATCCTGAAGTGCCGAACGAAGCAATGAATCAATGAAACAATGACCCAATGATTCAATTCACAACTCTGTTGCGCTTTTTAGCGCTTCGAGACCTTCATTCCCTTCAGCGCTCTCTCCAGCAGCTTGCCCGATATGTCGTCCCATCTCGCTGCCGCTGCTCCGCCGGGCTCGAGGGCGGCGGCTGTCAGCTTCATGCGACCCAGATCTTCCAGATAGATGACCATCAATTCGCTTCGCTTCGAGTCATCCACCATGTGGACCAGCCGTTGCGAGATGACTTCGTTGCTGGGTATTCGAAAGCCCTTCGTCTCGAGGAACGTTCGAGCCCGGCTCCCGTCTGAATCGGGACGACCAGGATCTGCTTTGATATTTCTGGCGTAGGCATCGGCGATGAAATCCAAACCGCCGATATTAACGCTCTTTCTGATCTTGTAATCGTAAGTATGATTATTGCTCGGCAAGTATCCTTCAAACTGGATCCAGTACAAACGTTTGATCCGACCCTGGGCGTCCGCGTCGACGAAGAAATGCTGCTCGGCGCGGGCGACATCGTAAAGGATAAAATCCTGACCGCCAACGTATTTGAAATCGTCATCAAATTTCAGATTAACGGCGGGCATAGCGTCCGACTTGAGGGTCTGGCCTTCGACGCTGCGCAGCTTCTGCTCTGACACACTCGTTTGCGTCTGAGGCTGCGAAGGCACTGATGGTGAGGAAGAACTCTGACAAGCCGCGCTCAGACATATCACCGAAATGGCCAACAAGAGATTTATCTGCATTGCCTCTTACCCTCCTTTAGCCGTCGCCCTAAAAAAGCCGGAGCTGGTCGCGGTCAGTATCTCGACGTCTTGCCGGCTTGTCGTCGAATACCGATCGGCCCTCCAGTGAAGGTGAAATCGCGTTCTCGTGCGCGATGAGCCTATCAAAATCTGCGACCGGCTCTATCCGCGCTTCGACGGCCCGAACGAAGCGATCGAGTCGCCTCAGCCCTTCGAGTTTCTCTTTACCGTTGCCCGCTCCCTCTCCCGCGATCTTTGTCCTGTCGAGAGCGGTACGCAGAAAGCCGATCGACTCGTCGTAGGTCTTTAGCGGCACCGGAAATGGATGGCGGTCCTTTCCACCGTGGGCAAACGAGAACCGCGCGGGATCGTTGAAGCGGACGGGCGCGCCGTGTACCACTTCCGCCACCAACGCCAGCGACTGAAGCGTGCGAGGACCTAAATTCTCGAGGAGCAGAAGCTCAGCAAAGTCATGCAGCTCGCGTTCGTATGCAACAGCAAGCACCGCGCCGAGTCGCTTCAGATCCACGTTTGTCGATCGCACCTCATGATGCGCCGGCATACGCAGGTGACGTGCAGACTTCAAAATCGTCTCGGGATGCTCACGAGCGATTTCGAGCAGCGCGGCCTGGGCCGGACCGGCGTGCGCGTCGACCAGGTTCATGATCGTTCCCTGGTTCTCGCCCACTATCCCCGTGTGTGGTTCCGCCACAAAGTCCCTGACGGAGGCGGAATGCCAGTGGTACCGGCGGGCCATTCCGCTTCGATCGTTCAAGCCCTGCTGGACGACGGCCCACTCGCCATCCGAAGTAACGATGAAACTGTGAAGGTAGATCTGAAAGCCATCGGCGATCGCATTGTTGTCGATGCGGGCGGTCAGACGACTGGTCCTGACCAGCGCTTCGCCGTCAAAGCCCCGACGGTCCGCGATGGCGCGCAACTCATGCGGTGTGTTTCTCGAGAACCTTCCTCGACCGCCGCAGATGTAGAGTCCCAGTTCGTTGGCACGTGGCCCGAGCCCGCGCTTGAGGGCGCCCATCACCGATGTGGTTATGCCCGAAGAGTGCCAGTCCATTCCCATTACCGCTCCAAATGCCTGGAACCAGAATGGGTCGCTCAGCCGCGAGAGAAAGGCGCTGGTGCCGTAATCATGAATGATTGTCTCGGTGATCGCCGTGCCGAGTTTGGTCATGCGTTCGGCAAGCCAGGGAGGGACACGCCCGCCATGAAGAGGAAGATCAGCGACGCCCGAGCGTTTCATGGTGCAATTGTATCTGACTTAAGCGCCGAGCGCGAAAGTCCGACAAGCTTCAGCTTGTCGTTTCACTGCGACAAACTGAAACTTTGTCGGACACGTTTGGCGGACCGACCTGGCACGCACGGTCACGCGAATTTCACCCGTTCAGCTCGCCATTCTTTGTACATGTAACTCGTGCGTCGAAGGTAGTCATCACTGACGTTCGAACGTGTGACAGGCCAGCCTAAAACAACGAGCAGCATTCGTTCGACCGTCCACCTCAGATGCTCCCCAGCGCAAATCATCGATTCGCCCGGGCAGCTCGCGAATGGGTCGCCATGTACCAATCTATGGCGAATCTCCATCAGAGGCCATTCGTCCGCACTGCCAACCACAGGCCATAGGTCCGACAAGTCCAAAGAGTAGTGCTCACAAAAACGACGGAACATGTGTGAGAAAGGGATGCGGTTCAACTCGCGAATCTTTTCATAGATGAGCCCGCGTCTAGCACTGTCGTCCACCATTAGTGGATGCTGCTTTAGCCACTGCCGCAGGTCTCGCTCCAAGGTGGCGAACTGATCTTTCGGGATGATTCGGAACTCGCTATTGCGGCGAAAGAAGGTGAGTGCAGATTCCAGCGCGGCGTAGAAACTAATGAATTGCACTTCGATGTCGGCGTCGGGCGATTGAAGCAGGAACTTGATCGCCCGGCGAAGAATATCGCTCAGTTCGGCCTCTTGGAGTTTCGCACTTGAGATGTTGAGAAAGTCTTCAATCTCTGACGGGTCAATCAACGCGTCTTCCGGAGGGACTTCGCTTGCGGAGCCCAAGGGCTGCCTGCTCGCAAATTTCTGAAGTAACTCACGATCGGTCAAGATGGTTTTCCCACTTGGCATGTCCGACAAACTTTCAGTTTGTCGCCGAGCCACGACAAGCTGAAGCTTGTCGGACATCACGCTAAGAGGCCGAACGTCTGCCGGTCGCGGATCGTTCGGCCCTAGTAATGGTCACTGCGATGATGCCGCGCTACCGCGCGAAGCGAGCGCTCTAAGATCCCAAGCTAACCGCCGGCAATGGCGCCCACGATCAGGAAAGGTTCGGCCCCTGATACCACTGCCTCAGGCAAAGGCGTGTCTGTGCTTTTATGAGAGAGGTCCTCTTCGCAGGCAAAGTACCTGACGAACGGCCGGCGCTTGAGAGTCACGTGCTCGCGTATGGTGCCTCGCAGCATTGGATACTTCGCCTCGACCGCGTCGAGGACCGAACTCAGCGTGACAACATCCTGAACGTCGACGTTCACTTCGCCATCAACCCGCGCCAGAGTGCGCAGATGCATTGGAAGCACGACTCGGATCATTTCAATGTCTGCACTTCTACAGAGAGCACAGCCGGGAGGTCATGCACGATTGCCTTCCAGTTGTCTCCGGCATCGGCTGACACGTAAACCTGTCCGCCGGTGGTGCCGAAATAAACGCCACACGAGTCGAGTGAGTCGATGGCCATCGCATCGCGCAACACGTTGACGTAGCAGTCGCGTTGCGGCAATCCGTTAGTCAGCGCTTCCCACTCGTCGCCACCTGTGCGACTGCGGAACACGCGAAGTTTGCCATCGTGGACATAGTGCTCCGAGTCACTTTTGATCGGGACCACATAAATAGTCTCCGGCTCATGCGCGTGCACGTCTATTACAAAGCCAAAATCGGTCGGCAGGTTTCCGCTGACCTCGTGCCAAAGGTCGCCTGCATTGTCGCTCCGCAAAACGTCCCAGTGCTTTTGCATATAAAGCACGTCTGGACGCGACGGATGCATCGCGATGCGGTGAACGCAATGGCCGATCTCTGCGGTCGGATCAGGGATATATTGCGAGGTTAGTCCCTGATTGATCGGTTTCCACGTCTTTCCCGCGTCGTCACTTCGGAATGCGCCTGCGGCGGAGATCGCAACGAAGATGCGATCGGGATTGCTTGGATCCAAAAGAATGGTATGGAGACACAACCCACCCGCGCCAGGCTGCCAGTTGGCTCCAGTGTCGTGGCCGCGCAGGCCGGCCAGCTCGTGCCAGTTCTGCGCGCCGTCGGTTGAGCGAAACAGGGCGGCGTCTTCGACTCCGGCGTAAACGGTGTCCGGGTCGGTCAACGAGGGCTCAAGATGCCAGACTCGCTTGAACTCCCACGGCTTTGGCGTGCCATCGTAAAACTGGTGGGTGGTTAGCGGTTTTCCGGTTTCGGCAGATGTGTCGTAAACGAATTTGTTGCTCTCGCCCTTCGGCATGCCCTCCGGCGTGGTGGACGGCTCGCCTGCCGGCGTGCCGGGCTGCTCCCAGGTCTTGCCGCCATCGCTTGAACGCTGGATGATCTGACCGAACCATCCACTGGTCTGCGACGCATATAGCCGATTCGGGTCGGCCGGCGATCCCTTGATGTGATAAAGCTCCCACCCCGCAAAGTGCGGCCCACTGACATCCCAGTTTTCGCGCTTGCCGTCCGATGTCAGTATGAAAGCGCCCTTTCGTGTACCTACCAAAACCCGCACTCCGCTCATGGGTTGCTCCCTTCCTGTTACCTCAATAATGTTGTTGGTGTGGATCGTCCCACTTGTAATCTACCGAACTCGAAAGGTCAAGCGGCGTGGTCCGAAGCACTGCTCATCCGGACTTTCGCATCGCATCCAGACTTATCGGCCCTGCGCCTGCGGCCGAGAAGTAAAGCCAGATAAAGCAATACAGGATGGCAGGTATGCCCTGATTGATCGTTGGCCAGAAGCTTGCCGGCGCATGAAACTGGAAGTACGCGACGGCCATTTCCCCCGCGAGCACAAACGCAACCGGGCGAGTGCAAAGCCCAAGCAGAAGTAGCCCACCGCCCACCATCTCGAGCATCGCTCCGAACCAGGTCTGAGACCACATCGGCGCTGTGCCACCGCCCGGCATTCCAGTGGGGAAGGCCAAAAGCTTCGTCGTGCCGGCCGTTATGAATATGAGCGCCGCCACGATGCGGAGCAGGCTACGCAGGTACGGCGCAGCCGAGGACCATCTAGCAGATATGTTACTCATCGCTTCTCCCTTTCACTTTACTACTGCAAAGCAATAACAATCCCTTGGCTCATTACTGATATTCGGATGCATAATATTCCTCCGCAATAAGCCCTCACGTTGCATCCCCACTT
>JAVHWA010000095.1:0-5842 GCA_032160165.1 Acidobacteriota bacterium | reverse complement strand
TTCGCCAACTCTTCCTTTCTAACACCAAGGATCTTGCCGCCGCACTTTCTGAAGAGGGCTACTACGACGTACCGGCGGACTCATACGCGAACGCGTTACAACGAGCTCAGTTCCTGAAGCACGTAATCGAAGATCAGGACCTGTATCGAATTTTTTGGGACGACGGCAACTTACTTCCGAGGAGAGAGTCTGACGTTCAACTCATTTTCAAGCTGACGTGGTTTCGCTCCGCATTCGATGTAAACGCAGAGGTCAATAACGGACGAGGGCCGGTGGACTTCAAAGCCTCAATAGGCTCGATGGATAAGAGCCTTATCGAGTTCAAGATTGCGTCAAACAAGAAGCTGAAGCAAAACCTACAGAATCAGCTTCCTGTCTACGAAGCTGCCAACGAGACGAAGAAGAGTGTAAAGGTGATAGTATTCTTTACCGCCCAGGAGGGGGACAGGCTCTACAGCATCCTTGAAGAACTTGACATGCTAGAGGCCGAGAACATCGTCGCCATTGATGCCCGCAACGACAACAAGCCCTCGGGCTCGAAGGCGTGATGGACACCGCAAACGAGCACTCCGATGCCCAGCACGATTCCCTCCGCCTCTTTTTCAATTGCTTCTAATTCATTTCGGGCGTGGTGGTTTGGAGCCGATGCTCGCCTGACACACGCGAGGCGACTGTCGAGCAATCGAGCGTTCCCGTTGAGCCATAGAGATGCTGGTTGTAGAAACCGGGCTTTTCTGAACGTCGCAGTCCGGCGCGGCGGCACCTGAGACGCATCCGCTTTCGAAAATCAGAGCGGAGTTGCCCGACGGTCATCGCCATCATTTCGCCGAAGCGAGCTCCGGCAAGGAAGAAGAGGCCGAGTATGGCGCGGCAGAAACTACGGATAAGGAACAAAATCAGGAACAAGCATAAGTTTCGCTGCCAGGGAATCGTTGCCGGACAGATCGCGAGGAATCCCTGACCGGTGCTCCAACTACTTGCATCGGAGCGGCGACAATGCCGTCATAGTGAGCTCGATATTTTCATAGAAGGGAAACAACGCCCAGTCCCAACTGCAGATCCCCAAATTTAACGACTCGGACAGCTTGCGTCGCATGTATTGCGATGGAAGATGAGCGGCGATAGGTGCAAAAATCGACTTCCTCAGAACGGGACCGCTCTTTGCGGCGGTCCAATACTCGTAGTACAGATATGAGCAGTCGGCGCAGCCCAGTTCGGTGATATCACGTTGTGCAGCGAACTTGAGCAACGGCAACCGGCTTGATGGATCATCCCTCCAGGGCAGTACATGCAGGTGGGCGTGCTCGTAGCAAGCACCAGCCCTGAAAGTGCCATCGCAAGGGCCGTGCTCAAAGCAAATTACATTTGAGTCCAAGGCACCACTCAAAAAATCGACCAGGTCTCGTCTTAAGATATCGAGATCCCTCAGTTCAGTGCGAGTCAGACAGGAAATCGAGAGAACGTGACGCTTGGGTATCACCAAGCAATACCCGGGCACAAAGCTGCCCAGAGCCGGCTTGACGTAGTAATGGTTTGACTCGTACAGGACCCGATTCTCAAGCGGCGACTCTTGAGTCCACGATGCATAAGAGCAGAATAGGCAATCCTCAGTCATTTCAATATTTCTGCTAGATAATCGCCCGTCTGCTGTTGCCACTCAACTCCATCCATAAGCGTCAATCCGCCCGGCCGCTGCATGTAAGTTCCCGTCTGTGAGCGTGCATCGCCTAGTTCAACCAGGGTTAAGCCATGGCTTGCCAATTCCTTCCGCAAAGAGTCAACGCCTGAGGGACTTACCGTGAACAGTAGGGAGAAGTCAACCGAAGCGCTCGCGGCCAATCTTAGAGGATTCACACCCGCTAGCTCTGCGACCCGGACGACAACGTCGGCAACGGGGATTTTTTCTTCGTCCACTACCCATCCGACGTTACTTGCCGAACCAAGTTGACGGAGGGTAGCCAATAGTCCGTCCGACACATCTTGACACGCTGTGACGCAGCCAGACATTTTTAGGATCTGCCCTGTCAATACTTGCGCCTGTGGGCGGCGCCACGACAATAAAAGGCGCTGCTCTTCCTCGTCACTTACCTTCATTCCTTTGGGCCGCAGAACCTTGAAGTACGCGAGCGCCGCAATTGGCAGCCCTACTTCGCCAACCAAGCAAACTCGATCGCCGGGCGTAGCACCCGACCTGCACAACGGTTGGCCGCGAACGCTGCCATATGCAGTTGCCGAAAACACATCGGCATGGTAGCCTCCCGTGTCTCCGCCCACTACTGCGACCTGATAGAGGCTACAGGCATCCTTCACGCCCTGCAGCGCAGCGCGAAAGTCATCAATCGACATCTGCTTCGAGTATCGAATAACGGTAAGAAGCCCTAATGGCTTCGCGCCCATCGCGGCCATGTCGCTAATGTTCGCAACGGCTAGGTAATAGCCCACGTCGTAATAGTTGATAAGGTTCAGCTCGAACAGATAAAACCCACTACCACGAACGAAATCCGATGCGATGACGAGTGAATCACCCGCCGGCAATGTCACCACTGCGGCGTCGTCCCCATCAGATACGCCCAGCAATACACCACCGTGGCTGTCTAAAACTGCATCTGGCAACACAGATTTTATTACTTCAAATGCCTGCTGCTCGCTTGTTATTTGATTCATTCCAAGTTTCGCCTCATTACGTTGTAAAAAGCTCTTGCAACATCGATCAGAGACTTAACCGCAACGCCTAGTAAAAGCAATGCGAACTTCTCTTCCCCAATCTTCCAGCACACTAATGCGCCCGCCCCCATCACAACGAGCATGATGAGATCAAAAGGTAGCGTGAAATGCATTACAAGCGCTAAGAGCATCGAGCTTAAGGGTATTTGCAGATTCGCAAACGCAGCTCGATACTTGATGTCAGTACATCCACGTAAGAAGCGGTATGCCTGCAGATAAAACCCAGCTGACGCGCCATGGCCCGTTGTATCAGTTGTGAACGTCGTCTGATCTTTCAGGTTACTGACAAGTGCTCTGAATATCTTGCTTCCGGGGGAACAGTTCAAGTATGCGAGGTACTTCCCGCTTGCGTGACGCATCGCTTCTAACAATAGCAGGTCCGTACTAAACCTCAAGAAACGAGTTCGGCCGTGGTCGTGAAAGTCAATGCTGATAGGGTTCGGCAAAGTGGTGAGCTCCGAGCTACCTTTCCGAATAGTCTGCCTAATTGCTGTGCGCAGCTTCGGTGGAATGTCGCCCGTAAACTTGCCTGCTTCGCGCGCCGTCGCCAAGACATTAAGGACATACAGCCGTTTTGGGAGGTTGGATATCTTATCAACTTCGCCGTAAAGATAATTACATGCTGAGCTCACGACATCCTCAAAAGCGGGCATGCCGATTAAGCTTCGAACTACGGCTGCGCTGGCCAAATGATCGTCACTGTCGTCTCCCACAACGAACGGCCACCCCTTCGTCGGTATGCGGGCCGCTGCGAGGCTGCTGGCCAGGACATGAGCTTCCGCCGAAGCTTCCGGGTAAAGACTTAGCGCCTCAAGAGTCGCTGCCATCTTGGGGGTTACTCTCGTGATTTCATACGAATTGCTCCCCACGCCAATAGATTTGGCGAGTTCAGCGGTTACAACCACCAACGAGTGCTCCTGAATTACTGCTGGAAGTGTCGTTTGTGTGTCTGGAGAGGCAGGCGATGGCAGGGAGCCCGGAACTACGTCAATGGGCTGATTGATTTGCTTGGGTAACGAAAAGTAGTTTTTGGACGACGAGACGAGGTTTGATAACCAGGTAAGGGAACGCTGTCGCAGGGCACTGGTATGGTCGCCTAGTGGGGAATCTCGGGACATGATGAGCCAAGCCGCCGTCCCGTAGATTCCCTCCTGATCCTCTCCTGCCCCATCATTGTCTAGGAATTGACCGACGACTTTACCCGTACGTTTAGCGGCATATGAATTCATACACTGCTTGAGTCCAGTCATAGCCTGCTGAGCCTCAGTCACTCTGGGATGCGTTTTTGTGAAGCACATTTCGGCTCAGATCAGAGTCCTCAATGAAGACCAGGGGCCTTGCGATTAGGTGGGGACTATTGTATCACGCTTGCGATATGGAGCGCGATGAAGACGGGAGGTTGTGGTTCAGTGACCGTCACCTGAGACAGCTTCGACGAAAAGGTGCTCCTTAGGCGTCCGAGGTATGCACCGTCTCCCACTCTCAGGAGATGAATGGCTGGCGGTCAATGTCGAAGTTTAATGGATTCTCCGGGTTGTATCGCAGGCAGTTTTTTGCATGTCGTGCGGCATATACTTCAGAACGTGCCTCACCCGCTAGAAATCAATCTCTGCGCATGCTGCGATCAAATAGCTGGGAAAGAGGAGACTCTGTGCTACGGATGCAAGGCAGAGGCGTACGTGATGCGATTCATTCACTTAGTGCCCGAGTCGGACGCGAACCCGGAACCGTGCTAAGGTGCGCCACGTCTCGGGAAACCGCACATTCCAAGTCCGCGCGATCGATGACGCCAACTATTACATCCGCCTGCTCGAGGCCAAAACCTACATCACGCCCGAGCTCACGATCACGAACGCGGATATGCAGACGATCCACCGCTTCCAGCCCGCGGCGATCGGCAAAGACCTGATCATCCATTGCAAGCCACATGACGTCTACACCCTCTACTTCAAAGGCGAGGTCTGGATGGTCCTGTCAGCTTACGAGTGGTCGATGGTCGTGGGCGGCGCGCTCCTGGACTTCCTGAACAATAACGATCTCCCGCCCGACGACACACCGCGCAAGGACCGGACGCCGGACTACATCCGGGATTCGAAGTACACGCGTTAGCTCCGTCCACTGCCGCTGTTGCTGCTGTACTACAATACGTTAATGCCCTTTTATGACGGCTGGGGTCTCTGGATCAAACGCTCGATCCGGCGATTTCGGACG
The DNA here is from genome assembly GCA_032160165.1 of Acidobacteriota bacterium. Lineage (GTDB taxonomy): Bacteria > Acidobacteriota > Blastocatellia > Pyrinomonadales > Pyrinomonadaceae > QHXM01. The sequence continues at coordinate 907 of JAVHWA010000095.1, read as the reverse complement.
CGCAAACTCATCGCACACCGAGAGACCTGGCTTGGTCCCTATGCATGGGGGATACTGACGCTCCTTTGCGGACTGACCCCGATTGCAGCCGGCATGTGGAAGGACTACTATTCGGGCGCCGTCGCAAGCAATCCCAGCCTGAGGGCATCGCTCGCGCCGCCAACCGAGAGCTACTTGTTCTGGGGGCTGGTGATCGGCGGCGCAGTGGGAATCGTTCTTCGGTTCATCGATGACATCCGAAAGCAGCGCGCCTCGTTCAGCGTTGCGAATCGCGCCGGCTCACGGCTGCATCAGTTGCGGAATTGCGTGGCGATGACAAGCCTCGAGTATGAGAAGCTTCAAGGGGAGTCGATGGGCGCAGGGGTGGCTAACACCAATGTCTTGCTTGAAAACGCCGTCATGCACGCCCTTGGCCACCTCTGGGCCGTCTTCGCGACTGTAATCTTCACAGACCCTGAAAAGGGGGCCGAGCATCTAAAGGTCGTAGGGGCTGTCGTTAGGGACGGTCAGATCGTCGATGTGACTAGGTACAAGCAGCCGGCGCGAACAGCCAGTGCTTCCACCGCCCAGCAACTCAACGAGGAAGGCACCACGTTTCGGCAATGCATTAAGGACCGGGACCTGGTAATTGTCGAAGATATTCGAGAAGAGATTAGGCTGCCCGGCGGGAGTTGCCGGTTCAAGGTGACCGCCGGAAGACCGACACTCAAGGATGGGTCCCTGCTGTGCTATCCCGTCGTCTCAGAAGCTACGGGAGCCGTTTTGATGGTGATATCAGTCTTTTGCGGTAAGGGCGGGATGATTTTGGAACGAAACAAGGGATACTACAAAAGCGAGATTGAGCCCTACGCCGCTTGCATCGCCCAAGCATACGCCGCCGTAGGAATGATCCAAGGAGCATCCGGAT
>JAVHWA010000070.1:0-21278 GCA_032160165.1 Acidobacteriota bacterium | reverse complement strand
CGAGCGGTTGTATCCCAGACCTCCCGGGACCTTCACCGAGTAGGTCGAGCCGTTGTTAATGACCTTGGCAGCCACTTGCGAAACTGCCGCTGGATTACTGATGTCAAAGACCCTAACGTCGTTCGTGGTGAATCCGTCAATAATGATCGGCGTTGGGCTCGATGATGTGAAGGTTAAGGAATTATTCTCCGCGCGGTATGAACGCCAGTATGTCAGCCTTAGGGTGTCCATCAGACTAACATCCGCGTCGCCATTCGTTGCGGTCAGCGAAACCGTGTTATTGCCCTCAACCAGGTACGAACTCGGAATCGAGAATTCTCTCCTGCCACTATCCACGCCGGCGAACTCGACCAGGCCCAGATCGTAGCCATTGACCACGACTCTGACCTTGTGGGCCTGCATCGTCAGACCTCGCATAGAGACGGAAAGCGTTGCCGTATTCGATGCTGTTAGATCGATATTGTGCAGTGTCACATCCTGTCTCGCCGCCGTCTTCGAGATAACGGGTCCAAAGAAATTATCAACGTCGCCGTTAAGCAGGGTGTTGAAGTATATTACCCGGTCCTTCCTCTGCACCGTGTAACTGAATGCGCCTGTCGGTACATCTGTGATCGCCCTGGTCGAAGTATCCGGAGCGCCGGCAGTGGAGAACGCTTCCGACCCCGCAGCAGAGATCGCGCCGCCCTTCGAGTTGTTGATACGCCTGCCGGGTGTCGCGCCCGCGATCAGCCAGTATGTGCGCGTATCGGTTGTGGGCGTGTCCATGCCGGTTCCGTAAAACTCTATGTATCCGTCAGAGCCAAACTGTGATCCATTGCTGCGAACGATGATCGGAAGCTCGTTGCCGTCAGCGTAGAGTTGAAGCAGACCCGGGCTCACGTTTGGATTGAGTCCAGCCGCAACCAGCTCGGCCTGCGTGACGCGATACCATCCGGCCTGGCGAACAGCGATCTTCACCGCAGAACCGGCAGCGATGGTGCGCTGTTTCCTGATGGGTTCGTCGTTGGCAATGCTTAGTGGGCCCAGACGGTCACCCGGCGTCGGAGCGGTGACGGTCGGAGCTGAAGCATTCGAACCGTCCGTCTCTCGCGTGCGCTGCGACGGCACAGGATCGGGAATATCGTCCTTCTCAAGCAGTTGCAGCTTGTTATATAGCCTCTGCTTGATGGCAGGTTGGGGCGCCTCAGGTGCGGGCGCCGTCTGAATCATCGTCTCAGGCTCAGACTGAGGCGTTGCAGATTCGGGCGAGACCGAGTTCGTCTGCTGCACTCCGCTCTGCTGGCCGCCCGCAGGATACCCGGTCACGAACCTTGAAGTATCGGATTGCAGTGCAACGATCTGAGAAAGCAGCGTTGCCTGTTCCCTGTTCGGCGAATTTATATTGCCGCCGAACTCTGTCTTGATCGGCCCATGCATTGTGAGCGTGCCGTTCAGGTCCATGTCTTCGACATAGTATTCCGAATCAGCAAGACCCTTCGGGTCCCACCAAGAGTATGTGAGACCAGCAGTCAGCGTCGTGCGTCCCGCAAGCAACGCGGATCCAGCTACGAGCGAAGGCGTGATGCGGACGAGCTTGCCGCCCGACATGCGATAGACATTGAAGCCAACGTTGTCGACTTCATAGCCCGTCTGCCACTTGACCAGGTTGCCGTTGTTGAATGAGAACGAACTGAACGACCCCAACTTAACCAGTGTGGTCTGGTTCCCTTCGCCCGCAGACCAGTTTGAGAAAGTGCCGACGGGGTTGGCCGTAGTTGCTGTGAAGTTGCTCTCGTCAACGTTGTCGGTTGAGCCTTCGGGGAAAGTGATAGGAGCAGCGAAGTTGGTGTCCTTAATGATCTTCAACTTTGTCAGGTCAGTACCGCTGGGAACATCCGCGTTGAGGTATTTGAACGAGACTTTCGCGCTGACTATCCCCCCGCCGTTGGTGAGAGACCAGTATCTTTGCAGCGCCTTCCCAGTGCTGTTCCAATTCGGTATCTGCGCTTGATTGGCGCGGATCGTGAAATCGCCGCTGCCCGTGACGCTCAGGAGCGAGGCGGGCGAATAGCCGTTGGCCGTCCCTACTTCAAAAGTTGTGTCCCCGCCTACGGGTTTGAGGAGGTTTCCGATGATATAGCCGGCCGGCGATGCTCCGGCAGTCAATGTCGAGCCACTCGACATGATGAGAGTAGAGCTGCTTGTCGGAGTGACTATCAGGTTTCTCTCTAAGGTGAAATTCACGCCACTGGCCACGGTTGCATTACTTCCAAACGTAGTGGTGCGATCGCTGTCGCCGCAGAGTTCCTGTATACCGCCTCCATTGATTAAAATCCCGCCGGTGCCGGCAGTCAGCGTCGTATCGTTCGTAGCGCCGCCTGCCCCAATACCGTCGCTGAAGATGCTGCCTTTGATTATTACCGCGCTCGCACCCGAGCCGTTGTATGTAAGTGACGAAGTCCCCGAATCGGGGCTTTCCACATTCAGCTCGTCGAATTGGAAATTGCCCGTGCCACTCTGGCTGGCGTTTACTGCAATACCGCTAGGATCTGTCTGTCCGATCGTTAGAATCGAATACGTCCTGCCACTCGCATCGAATCCGGTTGCCGTCAGATATACCGCTTTACTTCCGGTTTGGAAGACGACGACCGGGCCTGGGTTACCGAATGGAGAACCTCCGTTATTGTGGAAGTAGTCCGCGCCTGATTGGAAGACGATCGAATTGTTTGAGCTGTTGCCGTCCGCGCCCGTACCGAATGGATTGGTGCTAGAGCTGTATGTGGAATCAGTCGTAAAGATCGAACCACTGGCGAACGTCACGGTGCTGGGGCTTACCGCAGTGAGTTGGTGCGGCGCATTTCCGAGGAAGATCACTGACCCTGCTACGCTCCCTGTGGAACTGTTAGTCAGTGTCACCCTGAGCGTATTTGTCCCTGAGAGCCGAAGCCTGCTTAGGGCCTGAATGTCGAGAGCTGAAGCTGTGCCTCCAGAAATTGTAAGTACATCAGGCGGAGCGACAGCGGAGCCGTTAAGCGTCACATCGATCGTATTGATGAGACTAATCTTTGCAACCGATTGAGACGGAACATTCGAGATGATTGGACTGGGAGTAACACTTCCGTTGAAGATAAGTGTATCGGATGTGCTTGCGCTCGCCGCCGTCGGACGTACCGGCGACCAACTTGTGGGATCTTGCCAATCGGCATTCAGACCGCCAACCCAGGTGTATGTCCCTGAGGTGCACGCGGCATCATTCGTAAACGTCCAGCCCGTATTATTTCCAGAGTTGGTCGAACTATTAGCGATGATCTGGAGCGGCGGCGTAAGACCACCCGGGACCTTTTGGTCCTGAACGTCGACGTCGGTCAAGGAAAATGTTCCCGCGCCCGACCATGTACGCTGAGTCCCGGTGGAAGACGATCGGATAAGAATATCGTCGGTTTGACCGCAGGTCGTTCCATTGGCATTGAAGTTAATAGTGCCGCTATTTGAGACGTCCCCCGAAAGCGTTAAGTCGCCCGTGCCGAGGTTCGTCCAGACGGCGCTCGCGGCCACAGTGACGGCTCCTGTAGAAATATCCGCTGAGCCGCCTTGATCGAAGGTTCCAGCTGAGACTCCGAGGGTTGTTGCACTCAAGCTACCTGCGGCTGTCTTGGTCCCGCTGCCACTTATTACGAGATTTCCGTATGTTGCCGCAGAGACCGTCTGCGCGCCTGAACGATTGTAATTGACAGTGCTCGCGGCATTGAGTGTGCCGAACGTTGGGATGGTTGAATTCTGCAGGGTCAGGGTATTAGAGCCTGCACTGGCTGCCGGAATATCGATTGTTCCGCTGAACGCGAAGCTACTCGGGACAGTGAAATTGATAGCGGCTACTGACGGATCGCCGAGAATAACCTTTGATCCCGTGCCGGACACCGTCCAGTTGGCCCCGATCGTGGCGCTGGTTCTGTTTCTGATATTGAAGATCTGACCCGCAAGAGTGAAGCTAGTAGGCGCAGTGCCCGTGCCGTCCGTGTTAGTTCCCCAAGTTGATAAGAGATCCAAATTGCCTGTTGATTTCGAATAATAGTTATCGGAGGCGCCGGTGTAGTTGAGCACCAGATCATTTCCAACAACTGAAATCGAGAAAGTACCGTTGCTGATATTGCCGGAGATGCTGTTGTTGTTAGTGAAGTTCGTGGTCGATAGGATGAACTTATTTGCGGCGAAGTTGGTTATTCCAGCGCTTGCTGTGGCGATGATCCACGAATAGCTTATGTGCCTGTCGAAATTAGAAACTGTGCCCGGCGTGTTGCCGGTGTTCAAGCCGTTAATATCAATTGTGAACGGGCTGCCGGTGGTGGCAGCGATATCGAGAGTACCGGTGACGTTATTCCAATCCCAGCCAGGGTCCGCGCCCTTTGTTCCGGTTGCATTATTGATTTCAAAAACATAAGTACCGCCACTGTTATAGCTGGTCGCGCCGGTATTCAGTGTTCCTGGACTGGCGCCTGGTGACAATTTTCCATTGAGAGCGACTGTACCGTTGACTGTTCCGGTCCCGCCAATCGTGCCGGCGCTGGCGACAGTGACCGCGCTGCCAGCCGCAGTCGAACCGTTCACCTTCAAGGTGCCGGCGCTGATTGTAGTGGGACCTGTGTAAGTGTTGGCGTTGGAAAGCGTCAATGTTCCATTGCCGGATTTGGTCAGAGCAAGCAGCCGAGTACCGCCGTTTTGAAGCACACCACCGAAAGTATCGGTGTTGGCCGTGTTCACCGTGAACGTATCTGTTCCCGCGGTGGCGGAGCCGCTTTCTATGATAGGAGTCCCTACTGTGGCGTTGGTGTTCAGATCAATGACGGTAGTATCGAAGCCATTGAGCTGGAATTTTCCCGTGCTCGATGCGCCAAAAGTAAGAGTCGCGTTAGCCGCTGGTCCGAGTGCTGTCGTGCTTCCCGCTCTCAGGATGCCGGCATTGATCGTAACGCCGCCGGTGAAATTGTTTGCGTTGGAAAGAATATTGGTGCCGTTTCCGCTAAACGCAAGGCCGCCACCAGATCCGCCAGAGATAACACCGCTAAAGGTCAAACTGCCCGAGCTTTGATTATTTGTAATCGTGCGTATGGAGGTTCCCAGGCCCACAGGTGCGCCGAAGGTTGCGTCACCTGTGCCAGAGAAGGTGAAATTGCCGCCTATAGTCAGCGACGTCGGCCCGAACGCTCTGGTGCCCGACGACTGGATCGTTCCAGCGTTGACAGTTAATGCAGCAGCCCCTAAGGAATTGTTACCGGAGACTATGACGGTTCCCGCATTAAGTGTGAAACCACCAGTATAGCCGTTAGTGATGGCTCCCATATTCCAAGTTCCAGCGCCGTTCTTTATAAAGCTCGTGCCGCTGGCAGTGAAGTTTTGACTTATCCAAGTCAGCAAGGAACCAGCGCCAATGTCGTAAGTGTGCGCGCCAGCGGAGGCAGTTCCCGCGGCAGTTACTGTGGTGGTAACACCATCATCCACTTTCACGTTTCCAAAAAGAGTTGCGGTAACATACGTGAGAGTGGAATTCGCGCTAAATTGTGCGTCGTCTCCTGAGACCCATGCCGTACCACCGGTGGCTGATGCCGGATTGCTCCAATTGGCTCCAGTCCAAGTCTGGCCTGCCGTACCATCAGTTCTCCAGAAAAGCAAAGGTGCTGCTTGCACCACGATAACAACCGTCAGAATCGTCACGGCGATGAGCACTCCAAGAATCAACCTCACTCTTTTGAACGCAGTGACGCGTGTGAAAATCGAGCGAGTGATCGCGGTTGGCAGGCTTATAAGTTTTCTCATGAGGACAACTCCAACTATCGAGGTTTTGGGAGTGAGCGGAGAGGGCACGACATACTCCGCTCCAAAAATTTCAACTATCTCTTAACTCATTTACTTACGCCGGCGGCGGGGAGGCTTGCCGCCCGCCTCTTCATACTGTCTCGAGTCCCGGCCGTATATCGCGCCGACGTTTCCACGTCCGCGCGCGACCATGGCTTTCAGCTCTTTTGTTCCCTCGGCCAACTGGTCGAGCTTGTTTGCCAAGGCAGCGCGCAACTGGTCGACCTCTGTGTCCAACGCGCGCAGATCGTCGGCCTTCTGTTGGATCACCGCGGGCGTAAGATCGCCAATCGGATGCGAATCTACTTGCCAGACGCGTATCACCTTCTCTGCGTCCAGTAGCACCGGGTAATGAGGTTTTCGAGTCGGCATCTTCTTCTGTGCTGACGGAGCGTCGCGTTAGCGTCGCGAGCAAGTCCGCGTTAGCGGACGCCGGGAGTTAAGCCCCTGACGTAGCGCGCAGCGCGGAGTCTGGGGTCCGGTCCCCCAAAGGATTCAAAGTCCGCGACAGCGGACGTCGAATGCTACGGTCGTCTGCTGTCGCAGACTCCATTCAATTTTCAATCCCTCAACCCCAGGCTCCGCTCCGCTCCGCCAGGGGCTTAACTCCCATCGTCTGCTGAAGCAGACTCGACTTATCGCAACCACAAAAACTTCTCGTCAAAGTCGATTCGATTAGCACGCAAGAGCGCTTTCAACTCGTCTTCGAAGGTCATCTTCCTGTGATGCTCGTCCTGATTGCGGATGTATGCGCGTACAGTCTCCACCTGCGATTCGCTTACGGAAAACGCCGCATACCTGGTTTGCCATCCGAATCGGCCTCGGGTTTTCCTGCCAGCCCAACCCGACGACTTCGCTTTCAACACCTTGAGAAAGTCTGCCACCGCAATCGTCGGCTTAATCTTTGCCAAAACGTGCACGTGGTCGGCAACGCCCCAACTTCCAATGCGATGCAGTCCATCCCACGCGCAATACCGCCGAGATAACTGTGCAGATCCGCGCCAAGATCAGTCGTAATCAACGGTGCGCGACCCTTGGTAGCAAATACAATGTGATACAGCAGATTCGTGTAAGACATCTCTTAAGCCCTCCAGTCGTATTTCGTCATCCGCTTTCGCGAATGCGATCCGATCCGTCAGGGGCTTAAGCGCTAATCTGCTATAGCAGAGTTTTCAAACTCGACAGCCGCTTCAAAAACCTTCCGTTCAGCATGGCGTAGTCCATCACCTGGAACGGCAGCCGCGGCAGTTCATTAAACGAACCTTTCACTCTTATAGTGGCGCCGATTGGGTCGGGCCAGCGCTTCACCAGAGCCCTTGGCAAACGAGCTGGGTGACGCAACGTCCTCAAGATCGATTCAGGGACACGATGGTCATTGATGCATGGTTGCTCCCAATGCCTTAAGACATTGGAGGTAAGCCAGTGTGGAACTCTCGCACTCTTCACCTGCGGCGGACAATGGTCGATACGTGCGCCCAGGAGCTCATGCGCTAAGCGAATGGCGCACGCGACCCACTTTGCTCTTTTATTGTCCGGGCCGAGACAGAGGTCCCAGTCGAATCCCGAAGCGTCGGGACACTCCAGAAGGGCGGCGATGTCGCACAACTGTATCGGACGCCACGCTCCGTCTTTCAGCATGTTCACACAGAGGATACGAAGGTGGTCTTCCGGGGCGAGCACACGTACCTTCACATCATCCAGATCAATCAGGCGCGAACGCGAATGCAATTCATCCCAGCTCCCATCGACTAGTCTTCCGAGGGCGGTGTGTAGATCCACAGGAAAGAACTTTACGTTCTCACGCTTTGGTAGTAATCGAAGGGCCTCGGCGTACTGATCAGGTCGTACGCATAGATCAACATCCCCGTACGGACGAAGTGCAATTTCCGGGTAGAGACGCGCGTTTGTCCAACCCTTGATAAGAATCGGTTCAATATCATCTGCGCGGAGAAATGAAAAAACACTTTTGATTCTGTCCTGCGCCTGCAGGGCGCGTAGGGTGTGAAGTCGATAGGCATCCTGAAGTTGTTTTCCGGCGGGTGATTCCGCTAAGGCACTTTCGCGAATCCTCCACCACGCAAGCGCGCCGGCGCCCGATCCCAAAAGCAGCGGCGCGATCTGGGAGAGCTCCTCGCTCGTTATCGCAAGCCTCGGCGGAGACGCGCGCCACGCGCCGTTGAGAAACGTCGTTAGATGGCGCGCGTTGGATGTTAAGGTAAGGTTGGTTGTTGAATTCACGGCTTTACGCTTCGATCGTTAGCTACAGAACCCTGATTGGTTGCAGTTGGTGCCCGGACAGCAAGGTAGGCCGCCCCCAGAACAGGGGCTACCTGAAGCAATACAATCCGACGTCCCGGCCAATGCAGTCGGGGCAACGATGGTTGTAATCACGGGCAAGAGCACCAAGCCAACTCCTATTCTTCGCATTAAGGTACGGCGCGAGAGACGCTCTACACCGATGGGCCATGAAATCTTGTGCGTGAGCAGATGGTCCTTCTCCAATTGATTGAGAGCGCACCAGACAACGTCTTCAGCCACGCTCGTCCCCAGAGACTTCTCCAACAACCGCGTCATCTTTTTGGCATCAGTGCGACCATCGCAATGCTTCCACACAAGCGCCGCCGTCGCATTCAGGCAGTGAGCTTTGTCTCGCTCCTGATCGTAGACGAGCACTTCGTTGGCCAACTCTTGTACGAGGAGCCCCTCTTTGCGGGCGAGTGGTGCGTTAGTTCTCATCTGATTAAACCCTCTACGTTCAGATTCTGTGTTTACCGTGCGAGTGCGGATTGGGGATTGATAACGCCAACGGCGTTCGCGAATTCCAGCCCAGGACATCGTCCTGGGCTTATACGTCTGGCCGTTATCTCTTCAACACTGAAGCTGTTGAAGAATTCGACAACCCTTTCAGGGTTGAAGGTTATAAGAAGGCCTCGGTAACCCAGCGCGTCGCGCTGGGCTGGAATTCGCGAACACCTTCGGTGTTTTTCATTTCGCAATTTCGCAATTCCTCAGGCTAACCGTTGCAACACCGAATCAACCATCTCGCTCGCTTCGCCGCGCACGCCCTTGAGAATCTGCGCGTGCGGCACCAGCTGCTTGAACGCTGCGAACGCTTCGTCGGGACGGCTGCGTGCCGGAATCGTATTCGCCAGCATAGCCAGAGCGCCTTCGCCTTCGCTCAGCCTGCGCGGACGCCAACGGGCGCCCTGCTTGTAGTTGCTGACCAGGACGAGGCTGACCGGCAAAGGCTTTGTTCCCGACTGTCCGCCGAGAGAAGCCGCGCTCACTCGCTCGATCTTTTTGCCGTCGCCAACTCGAATCGATAACGGTCTCAAATACGGATGCACGCGGCCTTGCTCGTCCAGCACTGCATACTCGTCCGAGTAGTAGGTCGCGCCGCGGCGGACTAGTTCGGCCACAAGCGTGGTCTTGCCGGAAAAGCTCGAACCGGGAATGACGATCGCCTTCCCTTGCCATCCGACTACGCCGGCGTGGACGAAGACCCTTCGCTTTGCAGCTTCGGCCACGAAGAGCTTAAGATCGTTTTCGAATATCTCAAGCACGTCGTCGTAGTCGAGGCTGCGTACCAGCCTGGCGGCATCGGCGTAAAGGATATTGAAACTCCTGACGCCGGGACGCGTGCCTGTGCCTCCGACGATGATCGAGTAGATCCGTTCGACCCGGTTGCGCGCTGTCGGCTTCCATCCGTTGGGCAGATATTCCTTGATGGTATCCAGTGCTTCGCGTCGATTGACACGAATCCCGACACGCACGCCGTAACTTATGAAAGATATGCCGGCCGCCCAGCCTAGGCGGTCAATCTTGGCCATTCAAGTAGACGTATATTTAAGTTGAGGTAGCTGTTTTTCTGTCATTAGTACTAAGTTCGGATAAAGCCGGGGGCGACTGAAATTCGACCTGTATTTGGGGGCGAAGTATATTGCAGGACTGTGGATTATTCAACAAATATCCGGGCAGAATGTCCAAAGTCCAAGGTCCAAGGTCCAAAGTCCGCCGTTTCGAGTTTCGAGTTTCGAGTTTCAGGTTCGAACACAGATATTGAACGTTCGATGGCAAAGCGCGGCGACCCATTCGCGCGGCAGGTTCCGAAGCGGACTTTGGACTTTGGACGGTTTTAGTTTTTGGACATTGGACTTTGGACGGTTTTGAAATCATCCAACCACAACCGACCGAAGATCGGGCATGGACCGGTGGCGCAGTTCTGCCTTCGCAAAGCCACCAACACGGCTTCGGTCGCCTCTCCGCTAGTGAACTCGACAAAGGAATCCTGCCAGGGCGCGGTCTTTGGCTCGAAAGGCGCCGAGCGGCCAAGCTCCAACCCATCTTTCGAGCCCGCATCGATGACCACGATGAGGGGCGGTCCCCCGGTAACCAACTGTTCAGTTCGAACGGCGAAGCTCATACGATAGTGGGTGCGTGGCTCGACGATCACCGTTTGCGAGATGATGTTGGCCGAAGGACTCGAATCTCCATTCCAATCGAGTCGCAGGCTGCTTGTCCCAGTCCGAGGCCTGTCCCGATCTATGGACGCTCGCACCGTCGGGAGGTTTCTCACTACTTGCCAACCAAAACCGGATTCGTCGAGGGAGATCTGATTCTCGAAGCCACCATCTGTAAATCCATCGATGCGCACTCCGCTTTGTGGACCGGAAGACCAGATCTCATAGGCCTCACGAAAGTGTCTGGCCGCGACCAGGTCTTTGATGATCGAGCGACGTTCATCGTCGGCCACGTTGTCCATTCCGCGAAGTATAGCCGCTGCCTCGGTCGGCTTACCGTGGCTCGCGGCAAAGCGTGCCAGGGCAAGTCGAGCTGCGTTTGTCTTCGGAGCAATTGCGCGTTCGACGGCTGCGATATCCGATCGATAGACGCTCCATGCGAGGTCTATGAGTTGAGGTAGATAAGCGGGGTTGCTTTGAGTGGCAACTCGCATCTCCGCAAAAGCGTCATCTATGCGACCCGATCGAAGCAGTACATTTCCCAATTGCCAGTGTGGTGCGGCGTATGACGGCGCCGTTGAGACCGCATGTTTGAATGCGTCAGTTGCACCTGACGTATCGCCGGCCTCGTCGCGCGCAAGCCCCAGCTCGAGCCAAAGGACATAATCGCGCTGTCTAAGCCTGACTGCGTTCTCAAACTCCGGTAACGCATCGGTAAGGCGGTTCTGAGACTTTAGCAGCAAGGCGCGGAGCAAGTGCGCGTCGGGATCGTTGGGTGAAAGGTTGATGGCACGGGTGGCGGAGTCCGCGTCGCGCGTCACCGCCGCCGATGCGGCGTATAGCCGCGAAAGTCCCGCGTGCGATGCCGTCCATATTGCGCAGCCCAGGACCGCGAGCGCGACGATGGCAAAAATATTTTTGATCACGATGGCCGCAGGTTAGGCGGGACAGAATTTGACAGAATGGACAGGATTATCAGGATAGGCAGGATAAGGCAGGAAGGAAGAGATAGAGAATTATTTTGGAAACGATGACAGGAGCGAGAGCAGCGATAGCGAGAGGCGCAGAACGAAAACGCGTCGTTCGGTTCTATGCCATACTGCTTATCCTGTCTATCCTGTTAGATTCTATTTCGCCCGAATTGCTCAGGGGCTGTTATTGTCGCCGCGATTAGCGAGTAGAACTGCTGCAAGCGTGCCGCCCCCACCAAACAGAGCAACATAGACCAGCGGGTTCGTTCCGTTGCTCCCGACGGCTCCGGCGCCGGCGCCGGCGTTTGCCGCTGCTCCCTGGTTAACGATCGGAGCCGGAGAGCCCGAAGGAAAACAAACATCCAGGGTCGCTTCCGGCTTAGTGACCGGATCGTTGCTGGTTGCGAGTCCCTTCTCGGTGAAGATCTGACCGAAGGTTCCTGTCTTCACCTTTACGACCGCACAACCCCGAGTAATGGTGATCTTGATATTGCCCGCGGAAAACTCTACGAGGATCTTCGTATTTGGAGCCATTTCGATGCTCCCCATGCCAGGCAAATCGATCGTAGCTCCTACCGCGTCGCCTGTTTCGATGGTGGCACCGGACATGATGGTGGTACCGCCGCGGGTACTCATGCCGTTTACCATAATGGGCTGGTTATCGCGGGTGGCAAGCCTACCCATCGGCGTCTGTGGGGCGAGCGCACTTGCGGTTTCCTCTGGGGCGCTGGGCGCTGCGAGCCCGAGGACCGCGTAAAGTTGAATAAACGAAAGAACCAGCAGGACAACGATGGCCTTGTGAGATGAGGTGGTGCTGGGCTTCATGGTGGAATTCTCCCGGCCGAGGTAATTCGGCCTAGCTTCACAAGCAGGTAGACGACGAATCGACTGTAGGCTACTCCGACGACACTTGCTTGTCAATATTTCCCGGCCAATTTCCGCTCAATAGGGCGTCACAGAATTTAACAGGATAGACAGGATTTGCAGGATGGACAGGATTAATGGATTTCGGGTTTTGATTGTGTATTGGTTACGCCAACGGCGTTCGCGAATTCGAGCCCAGGACATCGTCCTGGGTTTAGACGTTCCGCGGTTAGTGTCGACAACACTGAAGGTGTTGAAGAATTCGACAACCCCTTCAGGGTTGAACATCATACCCCCGCCTCATTAACCCAGGACGTTGTCCTGGGCTGGAATTCGCCAACACCTTCGGTGTTTTCAATCCGACTTCCACGATCAATTCATCCTGTTCATCCCCGTCATCCTGTCTATCCTGTCAGAGTCCACGCTTCCGGTCGCAACGACAACCAACGCGGTAAACACCAGAGCGTTGATCGTCACGTGCAGGCCAAAGTCGACCAGACTGTGAACGGCTACGCCAAAGAGTCCGGCACATGCAGCCATGCTCGCCGCCCTACAAAACGGATCGACCGCTTGAAAGCTGCGCTTCGCTCGTCTGACGAAGAGAAATAGAAACCACGCCACCAACGCGGCCCCGATGATTCCTCCGCTCGCCAATAGCTCCAGATAATCATTGTGTGCCTGCTGCGGCGTCGATTGGCCCGACGCATCGTGGTATCCGGGGATCGCCGCCCAATAGCCGTTGATACCAACGCCCGTCAGAGGGTGGTCCATGAACATCTTCCAGGTTGCTCGCCAAATCTCTTTGCGACTGACGCCTTCGTTACCCGCGCTGCCTTCGGCGGTCAGCTCGGTTGAAATGGATTCCAGTCGCGAGGTAAGCGCTTCCCCTCCGATCCAGATCGCGCCAACGAAAACCGTGCCTATCAATCCGGCAATCAACAGCGGCCGAAAGATGGCCGCATGGGTGATTCGCCAAAGCAATGTCGCTTCCCTCGCACGCTCGCGCTTTGCTCTCGCGAAGCTGAAGAGCAGCGCCAGAAATAATATCTGCGCCAGCATGCTCAGGATCCCGCCGCGCGAGTTGCATAGAATCAGGGCCACCCATACCGGCAGAGCCAGCGCCAGGTAAATCAACACGCGGTCTCGAGCCACTCCTCCGCAGACGATGAGCCCCAGAATCAGCCCAAGCACCATCTCCATCAAGAAGGCGAAGTGGTTGCGATTGATAAACTGGCCATAGCCCCCGCCGGGTTTTAGCAGAGGTAAGAAAAAGCCTTCGCTGTGTTGTGTGGTCTGACGAAGAATGCCGAAGAGCGCGCTTACTATCCCCACTGCGATGAGCGTGTAGATAAGCGCGCGCAGACGCTCAGGTGTAGATATATAGCGGAGAAGAAGCAGGCCCGCGATGGCAAGCGCTAATAGCTCAAGGACGGAGAGGCGGGTTTCGTACGGATCGGCACTGATCGCGTTCCATATCTTGAAGCCGGAGGCGGTCGAAGCGGATGAGAGCGATATCGTTTGAAGAAGAGCGAAGGCCGCGATCAGCAGGATCGGGATAAAGACCTTCTGGCTCTGGACCAGCCAGTGGCCGCTTACGAGCCCATCGATAATCCAAAGGATACCTAGCGCGAAGACGATGCATTCATATAGAGCGAGCCACCAGGGGTCGACCGTCCCGTAGGGAACGGCGACGGCGACGATCAGCGCGAGGAGCGAGCAGAAAATGACGCGACCGAAGATGTCCAAAGTCCAGGGTCCAATGTCCAAGGTCCGTCTTTTCACGCTTCAAGTGCCCACACGAGTGTTCAGGGCTCAACGTTCAACGCTTATTCCGAAGTGTAAGCTCTGATGTCAACACGTCTGCTTCCGAGGCGGACTTTGGACTTTGGACCTCGGACTTTGGACAGCCTTCGGTCCGCCATCGCCACGCGCTGTCAATTATCCCTTCAAGAGTGGTGTGGGTCGGTCGCCATCCCAGGACCTGCTGCGCCTTTTCCGCCCGCGCAACCAGGGCCGGAGGATCACCGGCGCGGCGTGGACCAAAGACCGCGTTGACGGGACGCTGTGTAACACGCTGCGCCGTTTCAACAACTTCGAGAACCGAGAACCCCTGTCCATTGCCCAGATTAATAAACTCAGAGCGCCCGCCTTCTCGCAGGTAAGCGAGCGCCTTTATGTGGGCAACGGCCAGATCTTCGACATGTATATAGTCGCGAACCGCCGTTCCATCTTTGGTCGGGTAGTCGTTGCCGTGGATCGTGACGTACGGAAGTTCCCCGGCGGCCGCTGCTAATACATTGGGAATGAGGTGCGTTTCCGGTTCGTGGCGCTCGCCACATGTTCCACTCGCGCCCCCCGCGTTGAAATAGCGAAGCGCAACGAAGTTCAATTCATAAGATTTGGCGTAGGAATCGAGGACCCGCTCGAGGAAAAGCTTTGTCCATCCATAGGGATTGGACGGAGATTGCGGAGCATCCTCCAGGATGGGAACAGATTGTGGAATGCCGTACGTGGCACAGCTCGAAGAAAAGACGAAGCGCGTGACACCACCCGCCACTAACTCGTCAAGCAGCGCCAGGCCCTGGACCACATTGTTCTCATAATAAAGA
This sequence comes from Acidobacteriota bacterium, assembly GCA_032160165.1. Classification (GTDB taxonomy): domain Bacteria; phylum Acidobacteriota; class Blastocatellia; order Pyrinomonadales; family Pyrinomonadaceae; genus QHXM01. The sequence continues at coordinate 6,545 of JAVHWA010000070.1, read as the reverse complement.
GCTGGTTGATCGACCGACTCGCCGACGTAGGCGTAAGCGGCGAAGTGGACGCAGGAATCGATTCCGTGCTCTCGCACGATCGAACGTACGAGCGCCCGGTCGCCAACGTCACCCTGGTAGAACGGAATATCTCCCGCGACGGAAGTGCGATGGCCCCTAGACAGATTGTCGATGACGACGACGCATTCTCCCTGTCGTCGGAGTAGTTCAACCGTGACGCTTCCGATGTAGCCGGCCCCTCCGGTGACGAGAACGCTCATCCAGAAATGTCCAAAGTCCAAGGTCCAAGAATGTCCAAGGTCCAATGTCCACAGATGTCCAAGGTCCAAGGTCCAAAGTCCAAAGTCCGTCTTTTCACAATTCAAGTTCCAACACGAGTGTTCATGGCCCAATGTTCAACGCTTATTCCGAAGGGCAAGATCTTATTTCAACGCGTCTGTTTCCGACGCGGACCTTGGACTTTGGACCTTGGACCCTCCCCGCCTTTGGACAGTTTTTAGTCCCCATACGACGCGCTCATCGCCATCTCGCGCGCAGCCGATTCCTGAACTCGCTCCGCCAACACTCTCTCTACCGCTCGCGCCATCTCACGCTGGAAGAGATTACACACGTAGTTGATGTCCAACAGAAGCGCGCTGCTTTCCAGTTCACGATAGAGATTGATATAACCCAGGTCTGCCCGCTCGGTTGTTAACGGCAGACGCAGTGACCAATAGCGTTTCGAACTCAACGGGTCCGATGGGCCGGCACCTTTGCGTCGCCAGGTCCAGCAGATCATTCCCTTACTCAGCTGAATCCCCTGGCTGGACAGAGTTCCGTTCTCGCGCTCCAGCGCTCGCTCGTTTCCGGCCCAATCGCTCGAGCTGCCGATCGTCACGGTCGCTTGAACAAACTCTCCAGGCTCCAACAACTGCCGCACGGCCGTGAAGAGCTCTTCCAGATTAGTGGCCTTCGACATCGCACGCGTCGCGCGACGAATGTGCAGATGGTTCCCTGCCCGCAAACGTCTCTCGCCAAAGTTGCGCTTCATGCTCGCCTTTACTTCGTCTACCTCGTGATAGCGGAGCCGTCCCATACCAAGCACGATCGCGGAGCCAACGACCAGGAGGATCAAGCCCGTGAGTCTGCTTGTCTCGTTGACGAAGAGCAGAGAGGCGAGCCCGAGCGCGGCACAAACTGCGTACAGAACAAACACAACTCGACGCTGTGACCACCCGCGCGCGAGCAGCATGTGATGAATATGCTCGCGGTCTCCCTGAAAGATCGGCTTGCGGCTGATGAAGCGGCGGGCCATAGAGAAGGCCGTATCGACTACGGGCAGGCCAAAGGCCATCAGCGGAATAGCGATCGCCACCGCGGTCGAAGCTTTCTGGGCACCCTGAAGCGAGATCGCCGCAAGCGTGAATCCAACGAAGAGTGATCCCGAGTCGCCCAGGAAGATCGAAGCGGGGTTGAAGTTGTAGCGCAGGAAACCTATCAGCGCTCCTGAAAGCACCAGCGCAATCACCGTCACATGCGGATGACCGAGCATCAACGAGACGACGAGCACCACCAGCGACGAAAAGAGTCCCGCGCCGGCCCCAAGACCGTCGACGCCGTCGATCAGGTTGAACGCATTGGTTACCGCTATGACCCAGAAGATCGTCGCGAGATAGCTGACAACTGCGGGAAGATGGATCGACTCCAGAAATGGAAGCGAGAGATTTTCGACGCGACCACCCATGAAGAAGAAGATGGTTCCCGCTATCCCGAGACCGATGAACTTCAGGGTGGCATTGGCGCCGCGAATATCATCATAGAGTCCCACCAGCAGAACGAACAAGGCTGGTACCAACACCGCTATCAGGTTCCATCGTTGGTCCAGGAGCTCCTGCGTGACGAGATTGCGGACCAACGGCAGGATCGAGAGTGCTAGAACTACCGAAAGTACGATCGCCAGGCCACCGATCCGCGGAGTGTTCGCGGCGTGCACACGGCGGTCGTCTCGCGGTGTGTCGAACCATCCGAGTCTGATACTAAGTCGTCGTACCAGCGGTGTTAGTACGAGTGAAGAGGTGAGCGCTAAAACAAACAGCGCAATGTAGGTGTTCACGGTGAGGTCTCCTCGAGTTTTGGAATCGTATTGCTTAGAGCGTGGGAAGTCTCCATGCACTTCGTGAAGGCATCGACATAGGCAGCGGCAGCCCTCGGTCGATCAAAGTGCTTTTCAAAAGTCGTTCGGGCCGCTCGATTGAACTGGGCCAGATTGGTTTTGTCTGATGCCCAACTGTTGATGAGTTGGGCTAGTCTTTTGCTATCGCCTGAAGAAACAACCGCGCCGCATGCATTCTCTTCGATGATGCACGCGATAGCGCTCTTCTTGTCGCCTATGAAGAGAATGGGACGACCTGCGGCCAGAATCGCATAGGTCTTACTGGGCACGCTCAGACCTGCGAGTCCTTCACGCAAAGTGACGAGAGCAACATCGGCTGCTGCGAGTACGAAAGGCATAACCTCCTGCGGCTGATAGGAGAGCATTCGAACATTTTCCAGTTTATGTTGATCGATATGACCTCGGATGGTGGCAGCTTCCGTTCCTTCTCCGATGAAGAGGAAAAGGACCTGGGACTTCGCTTCGATTGCATCCCTGTAGTCATGATCCTGGATGGCTCGTGCGGCTTCGAGAACCGTGGAAAAATCATTGACGCGGCCAAGGTTTCCAGAAAAGAGAACGACGAACCTGCCTTTGAGTTCATTGTCTTTGACGAATGGGTTCGTTTCTGTTTCGAGCGGAATAATCTTCGATCCGTCGGCCCAGTTATGGATCACGTCAATTCGCGCAGGGTCTACACCCTTGGCGACGATTCGTTCGCGCATGCATTCGCCAAGCGCTATCACGCGATCGGAGCCTTTCAAAGCAATGCGGCTCAGCATATTGAGTAAGCGCGTGATTGGGTTGCGCGGCTTCAGCGACCCGAGCGCGACGGCAACATCCGGGTAAACATCCTGAACGAGCTGGACGGTGTGCATGCCGCGCAGTCGAGCGATGAGGAGTGCAATCAAACCTATCAAAGGCGGAGTTGTCAGCGGCATCACGATGTCGTGACGCGGCAGGAACAGCAGTTTCAGCGAAGCCGTGAGATAGAACGAGAGGTAGTCCGCAAGTCTTCCGATCGATCGCCTCTTACCAAAGCTCGTGGCCCACACGCGTTTGATCTGGATGCCCCGATACTCCTGGGCTGATGAGAACGTCTCGCCCCCGTTGTAGCGGCCGCGACTGGCGAGCGCCGTGACTTGGTGCCCGCGCTCAACCAGACTCTCAGCCAGCTCAGTCATTAGTTGACTGGTCGCCGAATGGTCGGGGTAGAAGAACTGGTTGAGGATTACTATCCGCACGCGACTAAAACCGTCCAATGTCCAAAGTCCAACGTCCAAAGTCCGCTAGACCAGATCACGTTAGACCTCAGCGCTTTCCGTTGGCTACTTATACTTGCTGCCCCGCAGTGTGGACCTCTGCAGATACTTGATGAATCCCGCGACCAGCTGACTGACTGTCTTGGCCTTTTCCGAGATGGACTGAAACTGCAGCTCTGTAATGTAGAGTTGATCCATAGCCACGATTAGCTGAGCGCGAAGTTCCCCGCTCGAACCCTTGGCCACAGCCAGGAATTGTAGAAACTCCTTATCTCCGCCTCGCTCAAATCCTTCCGCAATATTTGACACGATTGAGATGGCTGCCCTTCGAATCTGATTTTTCAGGGCAAAGTCGCGATCGAATCTGCCTGAAGACGTGATCTTATTAAATATCGTTCGTCAGCTCGCGTGCGAGCTTCCCTGCCTGAATGTCCTCGATGCTCTTAATCTTTGCCCCTTCAATCCCTCCAGTTTGAGGTGGGACCTCGTACCAGGGGGCTTTGGACTTTGGACTTTGGACATTGGACTCTAAGCGTCCTTCCCGATTCCGTAGTTGCCGAGATAAAGCGTATCGATTCGCGTTTTTAGAAAGCAATCGATCGCGTGGCGCGGGGTGCAGACGATGGGCTCGTTCTCGTTGAACGACGTGTTCAAAACCACAGGCACTCCCGTCAACTTTCGAAAGTCCGAGATCAGCTGGTAGTACCGCGCATTCACTTCGCGAGAGACCGTCTGCAACCGCCCCGAGCCGTCTACGTGAGTGACAGCGGGAATCTCCCCTCGTCGCTCCGGCTTTATCTGATAGACCATCAGCATTGTCGGCGCGGGATGCGTCTGCTCAAAATAATCTCCCACATGCTCTTCCAGGATAGACGGGGCAAAGGGACGAAAGGGCTCGCGCTTCTTGATACGCTGGTTGAGAATGTCTTTCATATCCGCGCGACGGGGATCCACCACGATCGAGCGATTGCCGAGAGCGCGCGGCCCAAACTCCATACGACCCTGAAACCAGCCGACGACCTTGCCATCGGCGATGTCAGCCGCCGCTCTCTTCGTCAACTCCGAGTCCGAATGCTTTTCAAATTTCAAATTTGAAATCTCTAGCTCGCGCGCTATCTCTTCATCGGTAAACTCCGGCCCCGTGTACGCGCCCTCCATCACATAGCCGCGCGGCTGCTTGAGGATGCCGTTGTAGATTTGATAGCAAACGCCGACGGCCGTGCCGCTGTCGCCGGCCGCGGGCTGCACGAAGATCCGTCGAAAAGGTGTGTTGAGCAGAATCTTGCCGTTCATCACCGAGTTGTAGGCGACACCGCCCGAAAGACCCAGATCAGTCAGGCCCGTCCGTTGATGAAGATGATTGAGGACGTGAAAGCCGACTTCTTCGAGACGCAGTTGCAGGCTCGCGGCGATGTCGCGCTCGCGCTCCGTCAACGACGTTCCCTGCTCGCGCGCCGGGCCGAAGCGCTTCGCGAACTCGTCAGAGTAGATACGGCCTATCACCGGCGATCCGTCGTCCCAACTCATATCGACGCCTTCGGCGTGATGTCGAAAATAGTCGAGGTTGAGACGAAAGCGTCCGCCTTCGTCAGTGCGAATGATGTCGCGAAACTCTTCGATGAAGCGCGGTGTGCCGTAGGGCGCGAGGCCCATCACCTTGCCTTCGTCGCCGTAATGCGGGAAGCCCAGGAACTGGGTGGTGGCGGTGTAGAGAATGCCGGACGAGTGTGGATACTCGACCTGACCCAGCACTTCGATTGAATTGCCCTTGCCCGCGCCCCACATGGTCGAGATGAAATCGCCGAAGCCGTCTATTGATAAGAGAGCGGCGCGCTCAAACGGCGAGACGTAGAACGAGCTGGCCAGATGCGCGCGATGATGTTCGATGTTGTGGAACTGTGCTCGCAGATTGTGCTTCGTTACACCGAGAGCTTTTGCCAGGTCGTCTTTGAGGCTCCTGACTTTCGCGGTGTTGGCGAGGCGATCGGCCACTGCGCTGAAGATCCCGCGCCCGTTCTTTTCGTGAAACACCTCTCCAGTCTCGAGCCTGGCTGTGCTCGTCGCAGCCTCATCGCGCTTACCGGGAACTCCTGTGACGCTCTTTGTGACACCGGCAGCTACGCCCCTTGCGGCATTGGTGGCGGCGAAGAGGATCTTCTTATGCAGATGCGCAGACGGATCTCGCGAGACACCGACGTGCTCTACGTCTTCGATGGCAACGCCGGCAGCCGAGAGACAGTACTTGATCGATTCGGAAGGAAACCCCGCGCAGTGCTTGCGCCGGTTGAAGCGTTCCTCTTCGACTGCGGCAACCAGCACGCCGTCGCGCACGATCGCCGCCGCCGCATCACCGTGATAGGCGTTGATACCGAGGATTATCATTTTGGAGTGCTATTGGGAGTGCGGCGACTCGTAGCCGCTTTTCTTTGGAGTGCGCTGCCTTGGCGGCGCTTTTCAGAACGCCGAAGGCGTTCGCGAACTTTAGCCCAGGACACCGTCCTGGGTTTATCAGGCCAAGTACAAAAGCTTCAACGCTGAAAGCGTTGACGATGTGAACAACCCCGTCAGGGTTGTTCGTTGATAATCGGGCCCGTTGTCCCAGCGCGTCGCGCTGGGCTGGAATTTGCGAACGCCTACGGAGTTGGCGTTGCTAACAAGCCCTGGATCTATAACGACCCTGACTTTGGACTTTGGACCTTGGACCTTGGACGAATCTCCCCTCTCCGCCGTTCTTTCACATTGAGATCATTCTCAATCAGATAAAGCGAGAGCAGAAATTCCGAGAACGTCCGTTGAAGCGCGTAGAAGATGCCAATGCGGCCGTTGAGGACCACGCCTTTGACGAACAGGCAGTAGAACAGCATGAGCGGCGGCGCGAAGAACCTGGCCTTACGCAGACGATCGGCCCAACCGAGTTGGCGAAAACCGGATTCGAGCAGCTTGTCCGCTTCAAGCTTCATATAGCGGCTCTGCGCCCGAATCCAATGAGCCAGCGGCTTCCTATCGTCATGCAGAATCGCGGAGCGCAACTCCTGAACTCGACCCGCGACCTCAACTCTTTGCGTGTGTCCGTCCTGCGCGTAGTCGGCATGTGATCTGCGATAAAGGACGGTCCCCGGTGGGTATGCGGAACCCTTCAATGGCTTGCCATT
>JAVHWA010000045.1:0-33473 GCA_032160165.1 Acidobacteriota bacterium | reverse complement strand
GGCGAGCAGTCACCGGCACCAATCACTTCCGATCTCCATTCCGTGTTGGCTGAACGTTAGCTTACTATGTCAAAGATCAGCTTTTCATGTCCGGTGGTGCGCACCGGCGCATGCTTAACTCTGTGGTTAAATCTCTCTGGTGAAATCACTCTACCCATTCACGATTTACCAATAGCCATTTACTGGTTACTCTTCTCGAATGAAGCCAGGCTTGCGACAGACACTCTACGCGCACAGACGCGATGCGCTTGTAGCCCTGGCCATCTTCGCAGCCACCCTGACCACCTTTCTCATTTCGCGGGTGCATCAGCTGGCTGACTCCAAATACTCGTTGATGGTCAGCCAGAGTCTATTGGACCACGGCACCTTCGCGCTGAACCAATACTCGCTGCCGCAGCTTGAACGAGTCGATCGCGGTGACTACGTTTTGAACGGAAACATCTATCAGCTTGAATGGGTCGGCGACCGCCTTTACTACTACTCTCCTCCCGGCGGCCTTGTGCTCTCGCTTCCTTATGTCGCATTGATGAACCGCTTCGGTCTCTCGGCAGTGAATCCGGATGGCACTTACAACATTGAAGGAGACTTGAGAATTCAAGTAAGCCTGGCCGCGCTCTTGATGGCTGCGCTGGGAAGCATCTTCTACTTCACAAGCCGCGTCCTTCTGCCAGTCGGATGGAGCATGATAATCGCGTTGGGCGGAGCATGGGGAACGCAGGTTTGGAGCACGGCGTCGAGAGCGCTTTGGTCGGACACGTGGGGTATTTTCCTTCTGGGAATCGTGGTTTGGATGCTGGTTGCGGCGGAGACCGGCAAGCACCACATTCGCCCAGTTTTGCTTGCGACCCTGCTGGCATGGATGTATCTTGTGCGCCCGACTTACGCGATTCCAGTTATCGCGATCACGGTCTACATATTCCTTTACCATCGGCGCGTCGCGCTTTGGTATGTAGCGACCGGGATGGTTTGGCTTGCGGGGTTCATCGCCTACTCATGGCACAACTTCGGCCACTTACTGCCCAACTATTATCTCGCGAGCCGTTTGACGTTTGGCCACTTTTGGGAGGCCCTGGCGGGAAATCTGATCAGTCCCGCACGCGGACTGCTGGTCTATGTGCCCGTCCTGTTCTTTGTGGCTTACGCGCTGGTGCGTTATCGTAAACACGTTACCCAGAGGCGACTCGTCGTCATGGCGCTGTTTGTGATCATCGTTCATTGGATAGCCACGTCTGGTTTTCCGCACTGGTACGGCGGACACAGCTACGGTCCACGATTGATGACCGGCATTGTTCCCTGGCTGGTCCTCCTCGCCATACTGGGAGTACAGGCGATGTTGAGGGCGAGTGAGGAGCGCGAGACCGAAGGCTTATCTGCGAAATGGAGATTGCAGAGTGCACTCGGCGGTGTGCTGTTGTTAATGAGCATGACCATCAACGCGCTTGGCGCCACAACGCATGCCACCGCGCTCTGGAATGTGAGGCCGGTGGATATAGATCAGGAGCCCAGCCGGGTTTGGGACTGGCGACATCCGCAATTCCTGGCGAAGTGGCAATGAACCCTGCGTTTCCAGCGCGTGCGCTCCCAGCTATACGAATGAGAAACATGAGACAAAAATCCTCCCCACGCCGGCCTGCCGCCGGGCTTCTTGTTGTCTTCGCCCTCTTTTCGCTTTACTTCCAACCCGTCGCCGGCCAACTAAGGAATCCTACGGCGGCGCGGCGCGACACCCTTCACTCGGCGGCTAATCCATCGAAGCCGGCTGCGCCCAAGCGCACCCGCCTGGTACTGCTCATCGTGGTGGACCAGTTTCGATACGACTACCTCGAGCGCTTCGGCGAGCTCTTCGTAGCCAATGGCCTCCAGCGCCTGATGCGCGACGGCGCTTCGTGGACCGATGCGAACTACGATCACATGCCGACCTATACCGCTCCCGGGCATGCGACCTTGATGACCGGTGCGTGGCCCGCTGAGACGGGGATCATCGGCAACGATTGGCCTGACCGCGACACAGGAAAAAGTGTGACCAGCGTTTCCGACCCGACTGCGACTCTGTTGGGGGGTGACGAGGGCGAAGGAGCGAGCCCGCGACGTCTAATGGCTTCAACGTTGGGAGACGAATTGCGCCTGAGGACAAACGACCGCTCGAAGGTGATCGGCATATCGGTCAAGGACCGTTCTGCAATTCTGCCCGCAGGCCGCCACGCCAACGCAGCCTATTGGTTCAGCCAACGTACGGGGCGGATGATTTCCTCGAATTACTACTTCAATCTGTTGCCCGCGTGGGTCATCGACTTTAACGACGTTCGTCCGGCGGACAAGTTCTTCGGCCAACGCTGGGACCGCCTGCTGCCTGAGGCCGAGTATCTCAAACGCGCAGGTGCCGACGCTCCCCCCTGGGAAAACATCGGCAACGTAGCAGGCGAGACGAATTCTTTTCCGCACACCATTACCGGCGGCGCGACTTCGCCGAACAGTGCATTCTACGGCGCGCTGGACTACACCCCATTTTCAAATGACCTGCTTCTCTCTTTTGCAGAGCTGACAATCACAAAAGAAAAGCTGGGCGCCGATGACGACCTGGATCTCCTGAGCGTCAGCTTCTCTGCCAACGATTACGTCGGTCATCGTTTTGGCCCATACAGTCAGGAGGTGATGGATATCACGCTCCGCGTTGACAGATCGATCGCAGCGCTCCTCGATTTCGTCGATGCACACGTTGGTCTGCAGAATACCCTGGTCATCTTTACCGCGGATCACGGCGTGGCTCCGATTCCCGAACACGCAAGCGCGCTTAATCTGCCCGGGGGACGTATCAAGAACGATGACGTGCTTCGCGCCATACGACTGGGGATCAGTGCCGAATACAATGGCAAGAACGTGCAGCCGGACCCGACGGCGGATTATATTCAAAAGTTTGCCGGTCGCGACGGGTTCTATAACGGCAACCTCTACTTCAATCCGGTGGCGCTCAAGCGCGACGGGGTAAACAATGAAGCGCTGGAGCGCGTGGCCTGCCGCGCTGTGATGACCGTGCCGGGAGTCAGCCGTTGTTTCACTCGAACTCAGCTCGAGCGAAACGCAATAGCCCCGTCCGATGATATCGCCCGCCGGGTGCTTCATGGGTTCTATCCCCGTCGAAGCGGCGACGTGATTGTCGTCTACGAGCCATATAAGTATCTTGGCGACACGATACCGGCGACGCATGGTTCGCCGTACTCCTACGACACTCACGTTCCTTTGTTGATGATGGGAAGTGGAGTTGCGCCCGGCAGATATCTGCAAGCGGCCACGCCGGCGGACATCGCGCCGACGCTGGCTTCCATCTTAGGCATACAGGCCCCAAGTAATTCAGCGGGACGCGTCCTGACCGAAGGAATATCCAACACTAGAAGGTAGATAAGTTTTCATATGCATTTTTCGAAACGCACAGCGGCCATGCTCGCTTTCGCCGCGCTCGGCTGGTTTATCTTTCCCGCCGGGTATCTGCGTGCTCAGGAGACGACTGCAACGCTGACGCCGGTGCAGTCGGGACACGTCAACGACTACGCGGGAGTTATCGATGCGACCGTCAAAGAGCGTCTCGAGAACACGCTCGCAAACTTAAAGGACCGCAGTGGGATCGATTTTGCCGTGGTGACCGTGAAGTCGACCGAAGGCAAGAAGATCTTCGACTACTCGCTTCAAATTGCTCGCGAGTGGAAGATCGGTTCGCTTCAGAGCAGTGGCGAGAGCTTGCTTATCGTCGTCTCTACAGACGACGGTCAGTATCTGGCACAGATAAGTCGCGGACTACGCGGAGCAATGCCCGATGGCTTGATGGGTGAGATTTCAAGCCGCATGCGTGCGCCGGTCGATAGCCACAATTACGCCGACGCTCTCGCGACGGCGGTGCAAACCTTCATCGCGCAGATGTCAGAAAAGCGCGGCTTCAGCCTTGATGGAATTGAGCAGGCGCGTGCAGTTGCCGCGCCAACACCGACCCCGGATGCGCAAACTGATACAACTGCACCCGCGAGCGAACCCACAACGGCTGCCCCGGCCAAAGAGTCCGCAGCTGAACCCGCTAAACAGAAATCGTTGAGAGAGATTTTCACGAGGGAAGGCGCGAACACGGACCGGACCAAAACTGTGGTTGTGTCTCGCGATGTCCCGGAGAAGGCCGAACTGGACGCGCTTCCGTCGGCGCCGGCTGAGCGGATAGAAAAGCTCAAGGTCTTTCTCGATGCTCATCCGCGTTCCACTCTGAAACCGTTTGCCATTGAGTTGCTCATCGCTGCGCACGCCGCCCTGGGTGACGAGAAACTGAAGGCGGGCGATGCGGAAGGCGGCGTCGCGGAGTTTAATGAAGCGCTGATACTGACTCCCGATCAAATGTCCGAGGCGCTTTATTCCAGGGTCGTGTCGCAGATACCCATCAATCTATACATGCGCGGCCAGCGCAGCACATCAAAAGAGGCTGCGCGATTGATAGAAGCCAAGGTCAAGGATGATGCAAAGCGTCTGCTTGCACTGGCCGGATTCTTTCTTTCTATAGAAGAGGCCGATGAAGCCGCACGTCTGGCCGAGCGCGCTATCCAACTCGTGCCCGAGATGGCCGCCGCACATCAAGCGCTTGGCGCATCGCGTCACATCGCTTTGCGGTTGGACGAAGCGGCCAGTGAATACGCGCGCGCCGTCGAACTTGACCCCAAGCTGCACTCGGCCAAGCGGAGTCTGGCTGATTCCCGACGTGCCGCCGGTAAGGGCGAAGAGGCGCTGGCGCTTTATCGCGAGCAGTTGGCCAATGACCCGACCGACAAGACCGCGCGGGCAGGAGTCGTTCTTTCGCTGCTGGATCTCGGAAAACGAGAAGAGGCTGAGGCCGAGCTTGCGTCAGCGCTCAAAGCTGATGCGAAGGACTTACCCCTGCTGGTAGGAGCGAGTTATTGGTACGCCGCGCACAACGAGCCTTTGCGCGCTCAGCAGCTGGCTACGAAGGCCATCGAGATCGAGCCGCGTTACACCTGGGCGCACATAGCTCTCGCTCGCGCGCTCGTCGCACAGAAGCACGCTCCCGATGCCGAAGGCGTGTTGCGCTTTGCGCGGACCTATGGAAATTTTCCAACCCTCGATTACGAGCTTGCCAGCGCGCTGGCTGCGTCCGGACTCTATGAAGAAGCCGCCACCGAGCTCGCCCGTTCTTTCACGATAAAGGACGGTCAGATCGAAACCCGCCTGGCCGGGCGCGTGCCCGCGCATGGCGCAACCTTCCTCGAACTGCTCGCGCCCGAACGTCGCGCCGGCATCTTTCAGTTTACCGCCGCCGACACCGAGGCGAACGCGCGTATGCTGAAGGGTCTTCTAATCGTCTCATCGGTTTTGAGCATGAGCGGCGACTTGCAGGGAAGCGTTGACCGTTCGCTGCTCGCCAGCGGTCAGCAGGACTTTCTGGCGGGTGAGGACGCGTTGCGCGCGTATCGTCAGATTTATGTTGCCGGGCATTTGCTCCAACGGGGAGTTGAGCTGCAAACGGCGATCGATCTGGCGGAGGCTGCGGGGGGTGGAGTCGAAGCGGCATTAACAATTCCCGCGCCCACGCTGGCCGTGATGGCTGATGAATTGCGCGACGCACGGGCTCGGGCAACGTCAGCGCGACAGGGTTTGCCGGTCACGGAAGTCCAGCCAAACGTGCTTGCCAATATTCTTCGCGGTCGGATCGAGGATCTGATCGGCTGGTCATCATTCAATCAGGACAAAAGGACCGAGGCGTTGACCCACCTTCGTCGGGCGATCAGCGTGCTGCCGGAGAACACAGTCTGGTGGCGAAAAGCGCAGTGGCACCTGGGGGCGACGCTGGATGCGAGCGGAAATCAGCAGGAAGCGCTGGCGGCTTATCTGAAGAGCTACAATCCTTATTCGCCGGATCCCGTTCGCCGCGCGATCATCGAATCGCTGTATCGCAAGGTCAACGGATCGCTCGATGGATTGGATTCGAAGATCGGACCGGCAGCACCGGCGCCTCGAGCGACCCCACCTCCAACTACATCAACACCGCCGAGTCAAACGGCGCCGGCAGCGACCGAGCAGAATTCACATCCCTCTGACGAGAAGCCAAAGAGCGACACCGCGGAGGAGAAGAAGCCGTAGGGATTGCGGATTGCGGACTAACACCGAAGGTGTTCGCAAATTCCAGCCCAGGGCAACGCCCTGGGTACTGACGAGCAATGTGGCATTTCAACCCTGAAGGGGTTGGCGAGATCTGCGTCGCCCCATTCAGGGTTGCATGTTTTGGGACTTTAATCCCAGGCGTACCGTTCGTCGTAAGGGACTCGGTACGCTCTTAGAAAAGCGCGGTACTCATCCTGAAAAGTTACGCGCTTGTGATGCTCTTCCTGCCTCTCAATGTAAGTGACCACTTCACCAATGTCCGACTGGCTCACCGAGAATGCACCGTAGCCATTTTGCCAATGGAATTTTGCCAGGCGCGGTGCGATCTCCTTTATCCAGGCGGACGAAGTTCGTTTGATTTCTTTCACGACCGTGGCGATTGAATAGTTTCGCGAAAGGGCGAACAGCCCGTGAATATGATCTTCGACCCCGCCCACGATTAATGTTTCGCAATCAAGCGTTCGAAGAGTTGTGGCGAGGAATCCATGCATGTCCCTGCGGTGAGCGTCGTCTTTTAGAAACGGATAGCGATGTTTCGTTGAGAAGATTAGATGGATCCAGACCCGAGCAAGCGATTGTGGCATAGCGCCTCCTACGGGTGGGGACGGAGAACCCCTTCAGGGTTCGGAGGGTTTCACGGGGGCCTGTTTTCCCAGGGCGTTGCCCTGGGCTGCAATTTGCGAACGCCTTCGGCGTTATGGCGATTAGTCAACCGGGCGGATTATTTGGGCGTTGTTGTTGTTGGGTGGAATTCGTGAAAAGTATCGCGGCCCAAGGTAATATAACAGCGAAGGTGTTGGCGAACTCCAGCCGATGGCAACGCCCTGGCTTTAGACCAGAGTTCAGCAATGCCTTCGGCGTTGGATTTATGAGCCCGCCTCCCTCAATCCCCACTCTTACACGGAACGCTGAAACTGTTCTCTCTCGTCTCAGCGCCCAGGCTTCCATCCCTCAGGAACGAATATTCGATTTTGTCGTATGCGGACTCGCAACGCATACCTGAGGGTCGTTGCACCCACAGCGAAACGGAGATACTTCCGTCATGCAAAACCGCTTGGGGCTGTTGGAACACGCCGGGCTTAAAGTCGCTGGTTGGCTGAGTCAATGGGTTTTCAAAGGCGAGCAGTCCGTATTTCACCCAATCGAGCGCCAGTGCTTCTCGCTTTTCACTATCAGCACCTTTCCAGCCAAGATAGCTCAGGGCGACCCTGGAAGTGTCTTTGCTAATTGGCTCGCCACGCTTACCTATGATCGCGTCGCTGAGCATGCAGCCGTGATCAAAGGCGAACCCGCCGATTAACACTACGCCGGGTAACTGCTTTGGAATTTCTACGCACCCTTTGCTGTACGAATCGAGCTTTCGTCCGAGCTTTGCTTCACGGGCCGCGTTTACTCCGTCAACTGTCGTTAGATCGTATGCTGAATAGTCTTGAGCGCTCGCACTTGAGGAAACGCTCGCGATGGCAAGAACGGTTAACGAAAACGCCAGGTATCGGCTAATAGTGACCGTTTCATATCCCAACCTCCTTCCGCGCGCGTACCAACGCTCTCAAAAGAACGAACAACCGGTTACAGAATTGCGGCCTCCTTGAACAGGCGGCCTTCGGCGAATCTTTCAATCCCGAGTGGTTTGATATCCATCAGGCTCGTCTTGCCGTCGACGATCAATTCAGAGACAAGGCGCCCCGTCGCAGGCGAGTGCATGACGCCGTGGCCGCTGAATCCATTCGCGAAGTAAAGACCATCCACGTTGGGCGCTTCTCCGATGATCGCGTGATGATCGGGAGTCATCTCGTAAAGTCCAGCCCAGGCGCGACCGGCGTTGACCTGCGCGTCGGCCAGGCAAGGCACGCGGACGGCGGCACGCGTCAATATCTTTTCGATGAACGAGGGGTCAAACTCGGTCTTGAAGCCAATGGTCTCTTGCGGATCATTCCATGCGAGCAAAATGCCTAAGCCTTCGCGGCGAAAGTGAAAGCCTGTCGACATGTCGACCACCATGGGAAACCGAGCCGGCAACTTATCAAATGGTTCGGTGGGAACCAGCTGTCGCCTGAGAGGCACGACCGGCAGCTCCGCACCGGCCAGAAGCGCGACCTGCGCGGCCCATGCTCCAGCGGCGTTGACGACCGTGCGGGTTGAAATCCGTCCTCGCGTTGTTTCGACTCCCGTCACATGACCCTGTTCGACATCTATTCCCGTGAGTTCCGTATCGAGCTGTAGGCGCGCGCCATGTTCCCGCGCGCGCAGCATAAAACCCATCATGACGCTGTGCGGATCGACAAAGCCGTCGGTAGGACAAAACGTGCCGCCTACTACGTCGTCAGCCGCGATCTGGGGCAGGGCGCTGACAATGTCTTCCCTCGATATCAGCTCAACGTTCTTTAGCCCGAGAGCGATCTGACGCTCGCGGTTCGCTTTCAGGTAGTCGAGGTGTTTCTCGTTGGTGGCGACGAATAGATAACCGTGAGGGCGATAGTCTGCGGGATAACCGACAACCTCATCAAATTCCGAGAAGAAGTTGATCGAGTAGAGCGACATCTGAATGTTGACCGAG
Organism: Acidobacteriota bacterium; assembly: GCA_032160165.1. Classification (GTDB taxonomy): domain Bacteria; phylum Acidobacteriota; class Blastocatellia; order Pyrinomonadales; family Pyrinomonadaceae; genus QHXM01. Next base: position 24,769 of record JAVHWA010000045.1, on the reverse strand, counting down.
GTAGAGAATTGCGCGCGAACGCCGCCCATGCTCTTGCCGGTCGAGCCTTTTCCCTGATGGGCTTCGCGCTCGATGACTATTACATTCGAACACCCCGCTTCGGTTAGAAAGTAAGCGATGCTCGAACCGATGATGCCACCGCCGATAATGACGACATCAGCTGTCTCAGGCATGGTGTCCTCAGCTTTGCTCTCAGCGCCGTTGGCGCTCCACGGCTAACTAAATTCCAGACCGCACCCCTACGAGGATTCGAACCCACTTCTAATCACATGGCCGTGTGTGTTACTGTGCTGAACCTCAGCAATCTAAACTTAGTTGGAGGAATGTTCGATGGCAGACGAGAAAGAAAAAATCTGTAAAAACCCGACCTGCAGCTGTCCTGCCACTGAAGGCACCAAGTACTGCAGCGCTTCGTGCGAAGGCACAGGCGACACAATAGAACTCGATTGCGACTGCGGCCACGAGAATTGCTCCGGCAATTTCTGAGAAGCCAAACCGAACTCGCCGCAATCGTAACTCGCGTCATCCCCCCTGCGGGCGTGGCGCCCTAGTACTAAAAGACGCCCTCGGTATAAAGAGCGTCGTGGTATAAATTCTGAAGGGTCGCATCGGGAACGATGCTGCGACCCTTCGTAATCCTATCGATCACGCAACTTTACCTGCGCCTCGCGACTTCCTTACCCTTCTTTGCCGCTCTCTTACTCTTCGCTCCGCTCTTCGACGTGGCACTCTTACTGGCTTTCTTGCGTGCGGTAGGCGCCTTACGCGCGGCAGCAGCTTTGGGCTTTGCGGCCCGAGTTGATCGTTTCCTGGTTGAAGGTGCAACCGTTTGAACTTCGATCGTGACGGGCGGCAGCTTCTCCGCGATCTCGCTGACCACCGCCCGCGCAGCGCCCGCGACTCCTGAAACGCGCTCTACCACCTGTCCCGCCAGCTTTGCGGCGCGATCAAACGCTTCGTCGATGAATTTGTACGAGCTTTCACTCCCGGGACCATGGTCGCGCTTACCCTTCGACATCGATCTGGGTCTTTTGGTTTTGCCGGTGTTGCTTCGAATCTTCGTCACCTGCTCGAGCAGATGGCGCTTTATCTTTTCTCGAACGACCTTCGAGCTGTTCTCCTTGTCGAACTGGTTCTTAAAGTCGTCTCGCAGCGGTCCGTACTTTCCTGAGAACTCTACGCACCACTCGACGTCACCCGAAAGATGGCGCACGCCCTCGACCCGGCAATCCAGTTGCAAATCCTCGATGGCAGCTTCAGCCGCACCAGTGATTATCTTATCGTCCACGCGTTAGTAAACCCCCTTGATCTGAGTCCAAATCCATTTCTATCGTCGAGAGCGCGATTCGGCCATGGGAAAGATCGGTTCGATGTCCACCGGAATGTCGGTCATCGCGCCAAGCGCCTTCTGCATCTGCGGCCTGATGATGCCGTACTTATCGAGCATCTCTTTCGCTTTGGTGTAAGACCCTTCGGCCTGAATGGTCATGATGTCGTGCGTCAGTTTTCGCACTGCTTCCTTAATCTTCCCCCGGTTGATCGACCATCTTCCTGTCTTTTGGTTGAAATCAATCGCGCCCTGGTCCTCCAGATAATTGAACTGCATAGCGATGCCTTTGCCGTGCGCCTCGGTAATGCCGAAGCGGACGGAGCGAAACGCGCTAGCGAGAAATGTCGTGTAGAGCGTGCGCTCCATCGCTTTATCGACCACACCCTTGTCAATCAGATACTGCAATGCCCAAAGTCCTGTGATGTCGGCCTTCGCCTCCTCGAATGCTGAGGCAAGTTCCTTGAGCTGTTTCCGCACCGTCGCCTCCTGGCCGTCGACCGTGATGTTATGCGGACCCAGGCCATGCATCAGCTCGTGCGCGAGGATATGCGTGAAGAAGGCGTCAAAGCTAATATCTCGTTGATCGGCCGGAGCGAGTACGGCCTTCGAAATCGGAATCAACGCCTGCTTGAACTTTGCCTCCTGCACGTTCTTGAGCATCACGCGCTTCGAGCCCTTCTCTTTCACAACGCGCTCATCATTCGGAAGGTTGTAGGCTGCTGTCTGCACGCCGCTGTTTCCCTCGCCGGATGCGAATACTTCGTTAACGACACGAATCGGGGAAGCAGCGCCCAGCTTCGGATTGCGATATCGCTGGTCGATCGGCAGATGGTCCTCCAATTCCTGTAGGTACTGGCTGAATTTCGCCAGCTTCGCCGACTCTGCCTCGTCGCGCAGGGTGACGTATGCTTCGAATGCCGCTTTGTATCCGAAGAGCTCGTCTTCATAAGTCTCATAAGGGCCGATTGTCACTTCAATAGGAGCTTCGAGGTCCATCCAGGCCACATCGCTAGCGTAGTAGTCGTTGGACGCAAAAGAGTCCGCGCGCTTAATGAGAAAGCTTCTCAAAGTTTGGTTCGTGGTTAATGCCGCGGCCTCGCGCAAAAGCTTTGCAGCGGGCGCCAGAAACTCGCGATACTCTTCGCTGTAAGGAACAGTTTTCAGTTTCCCGTTAGCATCGCGGCGAACGACATAGAAGAACCCAGTGGCGCGCTCTTTCTCCGCCTCACTAAGACCCTGCACCCACGCGTTGAACTCATCTTTAGTGATGTTATCGGGGTAGTAGTTGGCTTGCGGCGGTTTCTCCCTGGGCACTCCGTTAACGAACGGTTCATTGCCATCAAGCCGCGACCATGGACCGTTGTTGATCTTGAAGTAGTGCAGGCGCTCGCGCCACTCCGCGGTCTTGTCCAGTTGAAGTTTTTTTTGCAAAGCTTCGTTGCCGTTCCATACCTGCCTTAGGAAGAGCGGGTCCAGGAGTCGGGCGGCGGCTATGATTTTGGTGAGCGCGCGCCGGTCGCTGGCCGACAGTCCAGAGATGTCTGCCGTGACGACGGTCGGCGCAAAGCGGCGGATCTTGGAGGCGAGTGATGTGTCCGCGGGCACTCTCTCAGGCTGGTTGTGTTTAGAATTAGCGGCCATTGACATCCCGAGACTCAAGATCAGTCCCAGCGAACAGCGTTTCATAACTGAAGTCATTGAAATCTCGTCTCCTCCCAATCTTTCATCGCGTTAGCTCAACAAGTATATGGCGAGCAACACGCTGCTTGAAGATCTCCCAGGTCGGGAAGGCGGGCAACCTCGCGCAGCGAGCGCGCCCCCGCTGATGCTTCAACTCTTACTATGCTGCTTCACCTATGTAGCTTCTCATTTCGGAATCGCTACGCGCTCCAGGGGGGGCGCGCTGCAGCTAGGGCCGCAGCTCGCCCCCCTCATAACTGAGAGGTCACGCAAGCTCTCACGATTCGGCGGACATACCTAGTGTTGCGACTGCTCTCGCCAGTAGCGTGGTTTGGGCTTGTCAACCCCCGCGTTTCACGATGCCTGTAGCCCGATCAATTTCTGCGCTCAGCCGGTCAATGGTTTCCGCCACTATGATTACCTGCTCGCTCGCTTCTTTCCAGTTCCGCTGTTCGATGGCTTCGCGAACACCCGGCAAGGTCTTGACACCATAACCGGTGTAGAAACCTGGCGCGTATATCTGGTGTTTGAACCATGAGCGGCGAGGCAATCCCTGTTCGCGAGTCATAGCACGCTCGGTCCTGATCAGGACGTCGTCGAGCGACTTCTGCGTGCCGAGCGAGGGCGTTCGCCCGGCTGTTACGCCGTCGTTCATGGCGGCATCGTAGGCGCGCGCGCTCTCTTTCAAGCGCCTAAGCGAATTCTGTAAGGGAGCGAAGTTGAGATAGGGCACCGGCGCTTCCGGTTTCGGAAGTACGAACACCTCTGTCGGGTCAGCAATGACCTCCAGAGTGTGCTCCCTGATTTGACGGTTCTTATCGTCCGTGTCTTTGCGCATGTCATCGGCCAGCTTTCCAACTTCGCCCACATATTTGTCGACTGCGTCCGCCATTCCATTGAAATAGAAAGGGAGTACGTCGGAGTTCGCCAATCTCAGCACCGCGCGTCCACCCGTCTTCGCGAGAGCGATCCCATAGTCGAAGTTTGGATCGATGAACCGCGTGTAATGGACGAACGAATCATAGATCGAGTGATACGATCCGCCGCCATCTTCTCCGCCATATCCCAGATTGAGCGAGGCGATTCCCAGATGGTCGAGGAACGAAGTGTAATCGGAACCGGAGCCCAGCGCGCTGATCCGCAGGTCGGCTCGTTCGCGAAGGTCGCGGCGATCGTCGAAGTTTGCTCTCGAGATTCTCAGCGCGCGGCTTCGTTCAAGTACAGAGACCTTGGTCTGGGGGTCGGGAACATCACGGGCGACCTCGTTGATAAATCGTTCCAAAGTGTGCGAGCCGCTGACACCGAGAAAGCCCCGTCCGTTTGTGTCGGAATTGATATAGACGGCGGCGTTTCGCTTCAAGAGATCCGCATGCGTCTCAACCCACTCAGTCGAACCTAGCAGTCCGGGCTCTTCTCCATCCCACGCGGCGAATACGATCGTGCGCTTCGGCTTCCAACCGCTCTTCGCCAGTTCCCCTATACTGCGCGCTTCCTCCATCTCGGCCACCAGTCCGCTGAGCGGATCGTCGGCCCCGTTGACCCAGGCGTCGTGGTGATTGCCCCTGATGATCCATTCATCGGGCCGTTCGCTTCCGGCTAACCTGGCTATGACATCATAGGCTGGCACGATGTTCCATTCGAACGCCAGCTTGAGATGCACCGTGGCCGGCCCTGGGCCGATATGGTAGGAAATGGGAAGCGCCCCGCGCCATTCTTCCGGAGCCATCGGTCCAGCGAGCGCGCGCAAAAGTGGTTGTGCGTCGCCGTAAGAGATCGGCATGACGGGAATAGTGGTCAGCGTGGGCGCATTCTTGATGGGAAGTCGCTTGGCATCTTTGGTCGCGCCGACGCCGGGAGTCAAAGGGTCGCCCGGATAAAGCGGCATGTCGGCGACAGAGCCGCGCTGCGCCCCGTTTTCATTGCGCCATGCGCCCCTGGGATAGACCTCTCCCTGGAAATAACCATCGTCTCGCGGATCTGAATAGATCAGGCACCCGATGGCCCCATGTTCGGCCGCGACCTTAGGCTTGATCCCGCGCCATGATCCTCCGTAACGCGCGATAACGATCTTGCCTTTGACGTCTACCCCGCGTTCGGCAAGCGCTTCATAGTCTTTAGGAATTCCGTAGTTAACATAAACAAGCTGGCCGGTGACGTCCCCGTCGATTGAGTATGCGTTGTAGACCGGGAGCTGCTCTGCAGATTGGCTGGTCGTAGAATCTTCCGTGAGCGCGGGCTCTGCCAGGCGTGCGGTGAACTTCTCGGGGCCCGTCATTTCGAGCAGGCGCGACTTCGGTGTGGGGAAGAGCACGTCGAATCTCTCGATCTCCGTCTGATAGCCCCACGCGCGGAATAGCGAAGCGATATACTCGGCGTTCTCTTTTCCGTATGCGGAACCCAGATGATGTGGCCGCGCCGAGAGACGCTTCATCCACTCGCGCAGATTCTCCTTGTTGAGAAGAGAATCAAAACGTGTTTCCAGCTCTCGTTGTCGAGCGGAGTTCTCGCCGCTGAAGCCGAGCAAGGGGTGTGTGTCCGCGATGCCAATTCGCGCCAATAGCGTCGTACTCAAAATCAGGACGAGGGCACAACTTCTCATCGTGTTCTTGCTGTTGATCATCTCAAGTCTCTTTCGCTGGGGTTGCGGATCGGTTGAATGCAGCAGCATAAGATCAGCAGGACAGGAAAGACAAGCGTCAGGATGGAAGGACTGAGATCCTATTCTCGGTGGGTGTCAGCGAATCTCTCGGAAGGAGCAATGGCGCAACAGCCCGCGAAGCGGACGAATGAGAAAAGCCCAGCGATTCATCGCTGGGGAAAGGAGCCTTTGAGAGCATGGAGTCCGCAAGACGGACGACTGAAGTCCTCGGGGAGTCATTCGCCCAAACGGGCATTCAGTCGCCCGCTTCACGGGCTTGACCAAACTCCGAGCCCTCTACCCAGCATTGAAATGCTGGGCTATTCTCATTCGTCCGCTTCGCGGACTAAGGTCGTGCCATTTCACGAGTCCCGACCGACTCGCTATCGCGACATGGGAAGGGCGAGCCAAATCACCGAACCAACGTAATACCGCAACTCCAACTGGGCGCTCGCCCCTTTCCATCGAATCCAACGCAGAAATTAGAAACTTCGTCTATAATGACCGCCTTTCGCTATTGCCATCTATCCCTGAAAGGAATTCCACGTGGACACGCTCAAACCCAGGCATCTTCCTCTTGCGGCCGTGCTGCTTCTGCTCTTACTCGTTTCTCCACTTGCGGCGCAGACACGTAGAGGTCGAGGCGCAACTCCTCCGCCCACACCGATCGCTCCCGGCGCACAAACAGGCTCGCTTCCCAAAGTCAGCTTCGAGAAGTACACGCTTGCCAACGGGCTTCAGGTCATCCTGCATATCGACCGCAAGCTTCCTGTTGTTCATGTGAACGAGTGGTATCACGTTGGTTCGAAGAACGAGAGAATCGGCAGAACAGGCTTTGCCCATCTCTTCGAGCATATGATGTTTCAGGGATCGAAGAATGCCGAAGGCGAATACTTCTCTTACGTCGAGAAAGCCGGAGCAAACCTGTTCGAAGGCGGTGTCAACGGTACCACCAGCTGGGACCGAACCAACTACTTTGCCACCGTGCCGTCAGGAAATCTCGAGAACATCCTCTGGCTCGAATCAGATCGCCTGGCTACTCTCGCCGACGCTTTGACGAAACTTAAACTCGACAATCAGCGTGACGTAGTAAAGAACGAGCGGCGCCAGGGATTGGAGAACCAGCCATATGGGCGATGGGTCAAGCTGGTGATGGAGAACATGTATCCATACCGGCACCCGTACTCGAATGATGTGCTTGGAAGTCATGAAGACCTGACAGCCGCAAGCGTCGACGACGTTAGGGAGTTTTTCAAGACCTACTACACGCCGAACGATTTGTCCCTGGTCATCGCGGGAGACTTCGATCCGGCGGAGGCAAAGCGCCTGGTGGAGAAATACTTCGGCGTGATTCCCGCCGGCCCTGCGCTTGATCGGCCTCCGAAAGACATGCCGAAATTCGATAGCGAAAAGATCGTCGAGGTCAACGACCGGGTGCCGCAGGAGCGCACGTATTTTTCGTGGCACACGCCGGCCTTCTTCGATCAGGGAGACGCCGACCTCGATCTTACCTCCACCATCCTGACTGACGGTCTATCCTCGAGGCTCAACAAAGTTCTGGTTTACGATAAACAACTCGCTTCCGATACGGTCTCGTTTCAGTGGTCGAAAGAGAACTCAAGCAACTTCGTGGTCTGGGTGACCGCACGTCCCGGCACAAAGCTTCCGCAAATTGAGCAGATCGTCACAGACGAGATCGCTCGGTTGGCCAAAGACGGACCTACCGCGACGGAACTGAATCGTGCCAAGACGAAATGGGAGTTTGGCTTTGTGACCGGCCTCGAACGCATAGGCGGCTTCGGCGGCAAGGCTGACCTGCTCAATCAGTACAACACCTTCCTCGGCGATCCAAATAAATTTGAGGCGGACATTGCGCGCCATCGGAACGCAACGATTGAAAGCGTGCGCGATGCGGTGGGCAAATGGCTCAACACTCGCAACCGGCTTGTAGTTCGCTTTCATCCCGAAACGTCCGGACGCGAGTCACAGATCGCCCTTGATCGCTCTAAACAGCCTTCGCTTGGCGGCGACCGGCCGTTCATGGTTCCTCCGGTCAAGACCGGAAGACTTGAAAACGGCATGGAGATCTTCGTTGTCGAGCGAAACGATTTGCCTAAAGTCGCAGTGCGACTGGTGACGAAAGCGGGCAGCGTCAGTGATCCCCAGGGGAAGGACGGCCTGGCGGACCTGACGGCCCAGACAATGGAACGTGGTACCCGCACGCGCAACGCGATCGAGATCGAAGACGCTCTGGGCGATTTGGGAACGTCGATTAACGGCGGCGCCGGTAACGAGAGCACAGCGGTTTCGTTCGAGGTCTTAAAGCGAAACCTTACTCCCGCGCTTACGATCTTTTCGGACGTCGTCCGCAATCCTGTCTTTCCCGAGGCAGAGATAGACAGAGAAAAGAAGCAGCGCCTCGATGCCTTGTCACAGGACGCACAGGACCCCAATGCAATCGCCAATCGCGTCGGACAGATGCTTGCATTCGGAAGAGAGCATCCATACGGCCGACCGAGCAACGGCCTTCCTTCGACGGTGCAGAAGTTGTCGCGCGAGGACTTTAAGGGTTTCCATGAAACCTATTGGAAGCCGGGAAGCTCGGCCCTGATCTTCGTCGGGGACATCACCCTCGACGAAGCGAAGAGCCTTGCTCAACAAAACTTCGGGACGTGGTCAGGCGGCTCTGCCCCTGTCACATCGATTCCTGCGCCAAGCCCGGTTGGTCCGGGAAAGGTCTACCTGGTGGATCGTCAGGATGCGGCCCAGACGATCGTGTCTCAGCTATTGCCGGGCGCGTCGCGCCAGACGGATGATTACTACGCGATAAACCTTGCTGACGCTGTCTGGGGCGGAGGCTTTGGAACACGCTTGAATCTCAATCTGCGGGAAGACAAGGGCTATTCGTATGGGGTCTTTTCATTTCCAGTCTTCCATTCCAAGTATGGCGCATGGGTTTCATCCGGTGGAGTGCAAACCAACAAGACGAAAGAGTCCGTCGAAGAGTTTGTAAAAGAGTTGAAGTACTTCGGCGGCGACAAGCCGATCACGGACAAGGAGCTGGCGAACGCCAAGGCCAACCGGATACGCGGCTACTCGCAGCAGTTCGAATCTCTCGATCGCATCGCTGACAAGATCTCGGACCTCTGGGCTTACGGTCTGCCGATGTCCGAGTTGCAGCGAGAGACAACTGAGCTGGAGCGAGCGACGCTCGCTTCAGTCAACGCCGCGGCGAAGAAGTATGCTGCCATCGGGGGAGTCACGACGCTTCTTGTGGGAGACCGATCGAAGATCGTAGCGGGCATAAGAGAGTTGAAGCTCGGCGAAATCGTAATCCTGGACGCGGAAGGAAAGCCGGTGACTAAATAGACCGCTCAGCTCTCAAGTAAATCCAAGCGGGCTTGATCGCAAAAGCAAATTATTAAACGCAGAGGACTCAGAGTTCGCAGAGTTGAAACGACGGAGATTGAGTAGTCTGATCTCTGATGAACCATCTACGTTTCTTTCCATCTACTCTCTGCGACCTCCGCGACCTCTGCGTTGAAACAAACAATCCGAATCCGAAGTCATATGAGCACTATTCCCAACAAAGTCATCTATTCCATGGTCGGCGTCGGTAAGTATTACGACAAGAAGCCGGTACTAAAGGACATCTACCTCTCGTATTTCTACGGCGCGAAAATCGGCGTCCTCGGCCTCAACGGTTCGGGTAAGAGCTCACTACTTCGCATTCTCGCCCGCGTTGATAAGGAAATAGTAGGCGAAACAGTTATCTCGCCCGGATACACGGTCGGATTTCTCGAGCAGGAGCCTCATCTCGATGAAACCAAGACAGTGCGCAAGATTGTCGAGCAGGGTGTGCAGGAAACCGTTGATCTGCTCAAAGAGTACGATGAGATCAACGCAAAGTTCGCCGAGCCCATGGCTGATGAAGAGATGTCCGAGCTTCTTGAACGGCAGGGCGCGGTTCAGGAAAAGCTGGACGCCGGCGACGCGTGGGACCTTGATTCGCGCCTCGAGATGGCGATGGACGCTTTGCGTTGTCCACCCGGCGACACGCCGATCAAAACGCTTTCCGGCGGTGAGAAGCGCCGCGTCGCGCTATGCCGGCTGCTTTTGCAGAAGCCTGACATCCTGTTGCTCGACGAGCCCACGAATCACCTGGATGCCGAAAGCGTCGGATGGCTGGAACAACACCTGCAAAAATACGCCGGTACCGTCATAGCCGTTACCCACGATCGTTACTTTCTCGACAATGTTGCCGGATGGATCCTCGAGCTTGATCGAGGGCAGGGCATTCCATGGCAAGGCAACTACTCGTCGTGGCTCGAACAGAAGCAGGAACGGTTGAGGCGCGAAGAGAAGTCCGAAAGTGAACGCCAAAAAACCTTGCAGCGCGAGCTCGAGTGGATCCGAATGTCGCCCAAGGGTCGCCACGCGAAAGGGAAAGCACGCATCAGCTCTTATGAATCGCTGCTTGATCAGGAGAGTGAACGGCGCAGACAGGATTTAGAGATTTACATTCCCTCCGGACCACGGCTTGGACAGAACGTGATCGAAGCGGACAAGGTTAGCAAGGCCTTCGGTGATCGTCTGCTTATCGATGAGATGTCTTTCCGTCTTCCTCCGGGTGGAATCGTGGGCATCATCGGACCGAACGGCGCCGGCAAGACAACTCTGTTCCGCATGTTCACCGATCAGGAGCAGCCGGACAGCGGAGCGATAAAGATCGGCGAGACCGTGAGCCTGGCGTATGTTGATCAAAGCCGCGACACGCTGGACGCCAACAAGTCGATATGGGAAGAGATCTCTGGAGGGCTAGATGTGGTAGCGCTGGGCAGCCGCGAGGTCAACTCGCGCGCGTATGTCGCGCGGTTCAACTTCTCTGGAACCGATCAGCAAAAGAAGATCGGCACTCTTTCAGGCGGCGAGCGGAACCGTGTTCACCTGGCCAAGGTGCTCAAAGAGGGGGCGAACGTGCTGCTGCTGGACGAGCCCACTAATGATCTGGACGTAAATACCATGCGGGCGTTGGAAGAGGCGCTTGAGAACTTTGCCGGTTGCGCGGTAGTCATCAGCCACGATCGATGGTTTCTGGATCGCATCGCCACGCACATTCTTGCGTTCGAGGGCGATAGCAAGGTGGTTTGGTTTGAAGGGAATTATTCCGATTACGAGGCCGACCGAAAAGCCAGGCTAGGAGCAGCGGCCGACCAGCCGCACAGGATAAAGTATAGGCATCTGACGCGAGGGTGATCGTACGCAGATGTTAGATGCCGGAGGTCAGATGTTAGATCTTAAAGCTGCTGGTGCCGAATTGAATCCTCTATTCGCTCTGCGACCTCTGCGACCTCTGCGACCTCCGCGTTTAAAATATCCCCTCTCAATAGCCTAATGCTGAGTGGCATGCGCGGCACGCTCTGACGATCTCTCGCGCGGCGAATCTTCCAACTGCCTCGCCCCTTCAAGAGGCAACTCAATAACAAATGTCGATCCCTCGCCGGGAGTAGACTCAACGCGTACTTCGCCACCGTGCGCGCGCGCCAGGTGCTTTACGATCGCCAGTCCGAGCCCCGTCCCGCCCATCTCACGCGAGCGGGCGCGGTCGACTCGATAAAACCTCTCGAAGATCCGTTTTACATGCTCGGGCGGGATTCCATCGCCTGTATCCACTATGCTGATGCTATCGCGCGCGCCTCGCTGATGCGCGATGGTTACAGAACCGTTCTCGCGGTTGAATTTGATCGCGTTGTGGACCAGATTCGAAAGCATCTGTTCGAGGCGACGGGCATCGGCAAATACGATGACGTCTTCAGGGATCTCGTTCGCAAGGGTCACGTTGCTTGACGCTGCGCGAGAGCCAAGCGCCGTCACAACGTCATTAACCAACAAGCGAAGCGTGATCGGCTCGATCTTTACCTGCACCATCCCCGCTTCGATTTCCGAAAGCTCGAGTATGTCGTCTATCAGGTTGGTCATCCGGTCGGCATTCTTCCTGATAATGGAGAGAAAGCGGCGACTGTTCTCGGGATCGTCGATCCGCCGATCTTCCAGAGTCTCTACGAAGGCGATAATCGCAGTGAGAGGTGTGCGCAACTCGTGCGAGACGTTGGATAGGAATTCCTGCCTTACGCGTTCCAGACGCTCGAGCCGTGTGATATCAAAGAAGACTCCCATCGCCCCGCGAGCGCCCGCTTCGTCCAGCCTCAATGGCACGACACGCAGATCAAAGATCGGACCAGACGGACCCATCATCTCAACCTTGACCTCGGCTTGCTGGTTGTTCTTCAGGGAAGTGGTGAACGCGGAATTGATCTGAGGGTTTCGGCTCAACTCGCTTAATCGAAAGGACTCGAGCCCTCCTTCGGCGTTGCTGAAGATCTCGCGAGCTTTTCGGTTCGACGCGACCACTCTCAGATCGTCATTGACCACCAACATGCCTTCTCGCATTCCATTCATCATTGCTTCAAGCAACGCGCTGGTGTGCGCGTCTTCCGCACGCTGGGTTCGGCGTCCAAGCACTACTGAGGTACTCTCCGCGGCGGCCGAAGGTTCCTTCGCCTGAGCACCTTTCCCCAATAGCCAGGAGGCCACAAAAACTCCGGCCATCAGGGAGAAGAACAGAGCGACGGCAACGCGCCAGTTCCAGACGCTGCCGGCGGCAAAGGCCGCCGCTCCGACGCTTAAAAGAAAGAAGATGAGCTTGAATCGTTGCGACATCGGGATATGTCCAAAGTCCAAGGTCCAACGGCCCGAAGTCCAAAGCCGGTTTCGAGTTTTGGGTTTCGGGTTCCAGATTCAAGGATTTATGCGAGCAACCAACTCGAAACTTGTAACTCGGAACCCGAAAACTGTTCTGAGGCCTTGGACTCTGGACTCACGCGCCCAATCGGTCATCCGGTCGGCGTCCCCTGGCATCCCACGAAACGATAACCAACTCCCACTACCGTTTTTATGCAATCGCCGCAGGGTCCCAACTTTTGGCGAAGGCGACGAATGTGCACGTCGAGCGTTCGCGTGTCACCGTAATACTGATGGCCCCAGACTTCATCGAGCAGACGCTGGCGGGTCGAGACGCGGCCCGCGCTCTTCGTCAAAGTGGCCAGCAGTGAGAACTCTTTGCGAGTCAGCTTAACGCTGGCTCCGTCGCAAACCACGTGCATGTCCGCGAAGTCGATCGCCAGCCGATCATCGTCATAACGCGGAGGCGAATTCTCGTCTACCCGTCTGAGGACCGCGCGGACACGCGCCATCAGCTCACGGACGGAAAAAGGCTTTATAATGTAATCATCCGCGCCCAGATCGAAGCCGGCGACGCGATCCGACTCGGACACCCGTGCGGTGAGCATGATGATCGGGGTCCTGCGAGTGGCAGGTTCGCGTCGTAGGCGGCGACAGAGCTCGTTACCGCTCATTCCAGGTAGCATCAAGTCCAGGATGATAAGCGAGGGAGAATTCTTCGGATCGAGCGCAGCCGAAAGTCCCTTTTCGCCGGTCTCGGCGATTCGCGCAGCCAGTCCATCTCGCTCGAGATTGTAACGCACACTCTCGGCGATGTCCGGGTCATCCTCAATAATCAGTATCGGCCGTGACATAAAACAGTTTTGAGTTTGAGTTGTGAGTTAGGGATTCTGAGTCAAAGCAATAATTCAAAACTCAAAACTCATCACTCAAAACTACTTTCAGTTGCTGTGTTTGATAAACGCAGCTTCCGTCATATAGACGGTCAATTCACAGATGTCCGTCACGTAATCGGCAATGCGCTCAATATGTTTGGCTACGAAGAGAAGGCGCGCCGCGCGGGTGGTGGTCGTCGAATCCGCAACCATCATGTCGATCAGATCATGAAATATCCGGTTATAGCTCTCGTCGATCGCGTCGTCGAGTGCGATGACACTGCGCGCGGCGGCGGCGGCGTTTGAAGTGAAGGCGTCGAGCGCGGCGTGCAGCATCGATGCCGCGTGCCCGGCCATTTGCGGCAGGTCGACGTAAGTCTTGAGCTCCGGTTCATCATTTAGATCGATTACCGCGCGCGCGATATTGCAGGCGTGGTCGGCGATGCGCTCGAGCACCGGAGTAATCTTTGCCACTGAGATGACGAAGCGAAGGTCCCGCGCAGCGGGTTGGCGCAACGCCAGGATATCTACGCAAAGGCGATCGATCTCAACCTCGAGGTTGTCGATGGCATCGTCTTCCTCAAGCACAGCCCTGGCAATTTCACTATCACGGTTGGCGAGCGCCTGGATCGCGCGATGGATAGCAGTTTCAGTCTCACCGCCGAGCAGCAATAAGCGATCGCGCAGGGAGTCCAGCTCACGGTCAAGTCGTCTGTGTTGTTCCATAAGTGCTGTGGTCAGTGGTCGGTGGTCAGTGGCCCGTGGCTGGTGGCCGGTGGACAGTGGCTGGTGGTCGGTGGTCGGTGGTCAGTGATCAGTTGACGACACGCGAAGAGTTGTTTTCTGTCCACCGCCCACCGCCCACCGCCCACCAGCCACTGACCACCGACCACTGTCTTACCCGAACCTCCCGGTTATATAATCCTCCGTCAACTTTTCGTCCGGATTGGTAAAGATCCTCTCCGTATCGTTAATCTCAATCAATTTGCCGAGCCAGAAGAAGGCGGTCCGATCAGAAACGCGGGCGGCCTGCTGCATGTTGTGCGTGACGATGGCGATTGTATAGTCGCGCTTCAGCTCGACTATCAGCTCTTCGATCTTCTGGGTGGCGATGGGATCAAGCGCGGACGCAGGCTCGTCCATCAATATCACTTCGGGTCGGATAGCGAGAGCGCGCGCAATGCAAAGGCGTTGCTGCTGTCCTCCGGAAAGACCGAGTGCTGAGGTCTTTAGTCGATCCTTTACCTCCGGCCATAACGCCGCGTCGGTCAACGCCTTTTCAACGCGTTCGCTTAAGTCTTCCTTGCTCGACGCGAGATTGTTTATGCGCAGTCCGTAGGCGACGTTATCGAAAATGGATTTAGGAAAAGGGTTGGACTTCTGGAACACCATCCCGACCCTTCGACGCAGCTCGACAACATCGGTTCCCGGCGCATAGATGTCGCGTCCGTCGATACTGACTTCACCCACAGCGCGCGTTCCTGGGATCGTGTCGTTCATTCGATTGAGCGCTCGCAGAAAGGTTGACTTGCCGCAGCCGGACGGTCCTATGAAGGCCATTACCATTCGTTCGGGGATGTTCAGCGTAATATCGTGCAGCGCCTTTACGCGTCCGTAAAAGAAGCTCAACTGGCGCACTTCGATCTTCGCCTGGGCGCTCACTGGTAGTTCACTCTGCCGGACGTTTGGATGCTCACTGCGCGGCGGAACAAAGATTGGCTTGGGAACGGTCATTTGCGTTGACATCGTAAAAGGTTCAATTTGAGGGCCCCAGGCTTCAAGCCAAAAACTTCGTGATATGAGCGTCAAACCTGGAACCTGGAATTCAGAACTTCTTTCGCGTAACGAAGCGAACGACGATGTTGATCGCCAGGATGAGCGCCATCAGCACAAGGGTCGCAGCCCACGCCTGTGCATGCCATTCATCGTAGGGCGAGATCGCATAGTTGTAAATCTGCACGGTCAGTGACGCCATCGGTTGGTCCAGATAGTAATTGAAAAACCTGCTCCCGAAGGCGGTGAAGAGCAGGGGCGCGGTCTCGCCTGAGACGCGTGCAATCGCAAGCATTGCGCCGGTTGCTATCCCGGACGCCGCCGCCGGAAGCACCACGCCCATTGTCACTTTCCATTGGGGGGCGCCAAGCGCAAGGGCGCCCTCGCGCAAACTGGTGGGGACAAGCCGGATCATCTCCTCGGTCGTCCGCGTCACAATCGGTATCATCACTATGGCCAGCGCCAGCGCTCCTGCAAGGGCCGAATAATGCTTCATTGGAAGCACTATCAAGGTGTAGACAAAGACACCGACCACGATTGAGGGAACGCCGGTTAGCGTGTCGGTGACGAATCGCGCGATTCTTCCGAACCAGCCATCGCCGAACTCCGCCAAATAGATCCCCGCCGCGATCCCTATTGGAAGTCCGATGAGAGACGCTGTCGCCAGCAGTATCAGTGTCCCCACAATCGCGTGCCCGATGCCTCCGCCCTCGCCGACGGGTTTCGGAGTGTCGACCAGAAATTGAAGGCTGATCGAAGTAACACCGCGATAGGCTATATAGCCCAGGATCAGCGCCAGAATACCCACGGCCACAAACGCACAGAGGGCCGTCAGGCTCGTCATGATACTGTTCGTCAACCGCCGCCGGCTGTTTTGGCGAGCGAGCATCTCCATCATCCCGCCCTCGCTGTGCCGCTGGTGCCTCGCGTCACGCTCCAAACCAATAACTTGGCTACGCCGTTTACCATGAAAGTCACGAGGAAGAGAATCAGGCCGATCTCGACCAAAGCGCTGAGATAGAGCGCATCGGTCGCCTCCGTGAATTCGTTGGCGATCACGGAAGCGATTGTGTAAGACGGATCGAAGAGCGAGGCGGAAATTTCGGGCCGATTGCCGATGACCATGGTGACTGCCATCGTCTCACCTATGGCTCGACCCAGCCCCAGGATGATGGCGCCGGCAATACCGGACGAAGCGTTGGCCAACACCACGCGCGTTGTCTCCCACTTGGTGGCGCCCAGTGCGAGCGCTGCCTCGCGTTGAGATGTAGGCACCGCTTCGAGCACGTCGCGCACCACCGCCGAGATAATTGGCGTGATCATGATCGCGAGGATGATGCCACCCGTAAAAAGGCCGATTCCAGTGGGTGTGCCCCGAAAGAGAGGAATCCATCCCAGCCAATGCCCTAACGCAGGTTCGACATGCTCGCGAAGGAAAGGGGCCAGCACGAATATGCCCCACAATCCGTAGACCACTGATGGAATCGAAGCCAGCAACTCAACCAGGAACGCCAGCGGGCGAGCGATTCTTACGGGCGCCTGTTCAACCAGGAAGATTGCAACGCCTAAAGAGAGTGGCACCGCGAGAACGAGCGCAATAACCGACGACATCACTGTGCCGTAGATGAACGGCAACGCGCCGAAGTCGCTCTTGACCGGATTCCATGAGCGTCCGGTTAGAAACCTCCAACCGAACTTGTCGATTGAGAGCCGTGAATTCGACGCCATCGAGACGATCATCGAAGCGACGATCAGAAGGATCACCACCACACATAAGAACAGGAGCCCGCGAAACAGCGTATCTCCTCGACTCCCGGTAGGCGAGAGAAGGCGGCGCCAATTCCAGGCGCGGGCTCGAGGACCAGTTGCGTCGGGCGTGGGTGGCATAGCTAACGTGGATTGATGACTGCGGAATTATGAGTGACCGACAGGTAACGAAGCCAGGATTGTGGACCTGTTCCCCGATCCCCACTTATTTTCGGAGCGGTTGACCGCCTGAAGTGATCGAGTTCAGCTTCGCCTCAGCGCGCTTGACGATGTCAGCCGGTAGCGGCGCATAGTTCAGGTCTTTCGCAAATTTTTCACCGTCGTGAATTCCCCACCACAGAAAATCCACCAGCGCCTTACCCTTCACCGCGTCTTTCTGGTCCTTGTAAACCAGGACATAGGTGTAACTGGAAATGGGGTAAGTGGTAGGTCCGGCCGCGTCTGAGATGGAAACGCGCAGATCATCGGGAGTGGTTGTCGAAGATTCGGCCGCAGCTGCGGTGACGGCATCGAGCGAAGGCTCAACGAAGCTGCCTGATTTGTTCTTGATCAGACCGACGGGCAGCTTACCCTGTATGGCGAAGGCGATCTCTACGTATCCGATGGTGTTCGGTTGTTGCTTTATCTGGCCGGTCACGCCCTCGTTGCCTTTGCCACCCTGCCCGACTGGCCACTGCGGCGACTTGTCTGTGCCAACTTTTTCTTTCCACTCTGGACTCACCTTCGACAGATAGTCCGTGAATACTGCCGTCGTCCCGCTGCCATCGGACCGATGAACTACTGTGATCTCTTCATCGGGAAGTGCAACTGCGGGGTTATCCTTCTTGAGACGATCGTCGTTCCACTTCTTGATCTTGCCGAGGAAGATATCCGCTATGACGTCCGGCGAAAATCGCAAAGGTTGCGAGACGCCCTCGAGGTTATAGGTGATGACGACTGCACCCAGGACCGTCGGTATGTGCAGGATTTCGCCGGGCGCTGCTTTCAGATCCGCATCGCTCATGGGCGCATCGGACGCGCCAAAGTCCACCGTCTGCTTCATAATCCCCTGGATCCCGGCGCCTGAGCCCTGAGAGTTGTAATCGATCGTGACATTGGGATTGAGTTTGCCGTATTCGCTCATCCATTTTTGATAAAGCGGGTTGGGGAACGTGGCGCCCATTCCGTTCAGACGAACCGAGCCAGTCCCGCCGCCTCCCCCACCGGATTGTCCGCTGCACCCATAAAGAAATGCGACCAGACACAAACCGAGAACCAGAGAGATTGGGCGCGCGAAAGTTTTTGTTGGGGACACTTCGAGAATCTCCTTCGGGCAGTTGATGAGCTTGAGAACGAAGAAGACTAAGCGAGGGATGTTACATCCGTCTGAATTCGATCGAAACTTGATGTTAACAACGGCCGGCGGCTTGCCTCCCTACAGTGCGGCAAGGCTTGCCTTACCGTGCAGTGTCCTTTAGAGAGTCCGCGGGAGGCTCAGCCTCCCGCGAAATACTTCGCTGGCCGTGGCGGTGAGGCAAGCCTCACCGCACTGGGATGCGGCAAGCCGCGCCTGGCAACCCAGTATCTGTATACTCTCTACCGTCGGACTACCACCTCGTTGGCCTTCGGTTTATGATGTCTTGATGCCCCCAGACGCTCCCGAGTTCGACCTGCAGCTTCCTGAAATCACAAGTCCTCCTGCTCCGGCGGTCCAACAGCAGACCGTAAATCGGAAACCCCGTCGTCTATCCGACGCTCAGCGCTCGAGGCTTCCGATACTCGTCTGGCTGGTCCTTTGTCTGATCTGGGGCTCGACGTGGCTCTTCATCAAGCTCGGCCTGGAAGATCTGCCTCCCTTCACCTTCGCGGGAATACGGTTTGTAATAGCCGCGCTCATTCTGTCCCTGGTCGTGCTGATCAGACGGCGACCATTGCCCCGCGATTGGCGTGATTGGCTGTTGATCGCAGGGACTGGGATTCTCGCCTTCGCTATCAACTATGGTCTGCTCTTCTGGGGAGAACATCGCACTTCTTCCGGACTGGCTGCGATCCTGCAAACAATCATTCCCGTCTTCGGTCTGGTCCTCGCACACATACATCTTCCGGAGGAACGAATCACCGCGCCAAAGCTGATTGGCGTCATCATGGGTATCGCGGGGGTAGCGCTGATCTTCTCGAATCAGATGGAAACAGGAGGGCCAGCCGCTTTTAATGGGAGCGTCGCGATTGTTATCGGCGCGTTCGGCGCCGCTTACTCGAACGTCCTGGTTAAGTCGCGCGGAGGAAACCTGGATTACGCCACGCTCGCTGCCGGCCAAATGATCTTTGGTCTGGTTCCGCTCCTGATAATAGGAATTGTATTCGAGGGAAACCCACTTCATTTGCACTGGACTCCGCTGGCTTTGTTTTCGCTTTTCTACCTGGCGCTGGTCGGATCCGCGGTTGCGTTTCTCTTGTACTATTGGCTGGTGCGGCATATGGAGGTGACCAAGACCATGTTTATCGCCCTGGTCACTCCTCTGATCGCCGTGACCCTGGGGATGATTGTACGCGGCGAGGAATTAACCTGGCGGATAGTAGTTGGGGGAGTAAGTATCATGGCGGGCATCGGAGTCATCGCCCTTAAACGGCTGAGGCGCCGATCGTGACAGGTGAATATATGGACACTGAATGGACACGAAGGGACTTTGTGATCAGCACCGATCGAGCCAGGCTCGACGTAGGCGCGGTGCACTCCTACCTGAGCAACAACACCTACTGGGCGACGGGACGAACGCTGGATACCGTCGCGCGCTCGATTGAAAACTCGCTGAGCTTCGGGCTCTACAAAAATGGACAGCAGATCGGTTTCGCACGCGTGGTGACGGATTATGCAACATTTGCCTGGATGGCTGACGTATTCGTCCTTGAATCGTTTCGTGGAAACGGTCTCGGCACATGGCTGGTCGAAATAATTCTTTCACATCCTCAATTGCAGGGATTTCGTCGCTGGGTGCTTTCAACGAAGGACGCGCATGAGATCTATCGGCGCTTCGGCTTTGTCGAGTTGAAGCGGCCAGAGCGATGGATGGAAAGGCACGATCCGAATACTGTCGAGCGGCCGGATTACTGGGCTGCGGACCAAGAGGAACCCAGCAAATAGGTGTCACGAATCCGTTCTCGGCGGTGTTAATCCAGTAGAACTTGTGGCCGATCAACGTAAGTGAGCTTGTCGTCGTAACTGTTTTGAGTGCCGCCAAACGGGTCAGGCTCTAACGCCGAAGGCGTTGGCGAATTCCAGCCCTGGGCAACGCCCAGGGTAAAGGTCATAGCTAGGCTCGGGGCAACACTGAAAGTGTTGCCGAGATTTGTAGAGAAACACATCGCGAACGCTTTCAGCGTTGAATTCCTTTAGATGGGAGCAACAGACCCCAGGGCGTTGCCCTGGGCTACTGCATTCCGCGCCTTTGGCGCTGACAAGCGCAGTTTTCACACAATCCCTTACCCGGATGGTTCTGACCCGCCCGGTGACGTTCACTCTATTTGGATAACAGATTCAAGTAAGCGGCGTCTCTTATAAGTATTGAGGAACCTTCCATGTCAACACGAAGCAAACTATGTCTGGCCGCATTTTTACTGGCGGTCTTTTCAATCATCCCAGTGTTGGCCCAAAACACCAATGCCTCTTCAATCGCAGCGTTGACAAGCGCGGAAGCGGAAAAGTGGCGCGTTGATCTGAAGTTTATGGCCGAAGAAATGTTGAAGCGGCACAAGAACCTGTTTCACACGACGAGTCGTGAACAGTTCGAAGCGGCGATAACGAGCCTCAACGATCGCATCCCCACGCTCACCCGCAGCCAGGTGATAGTTGAGTTTGCCCGCATCGTTGCGATGGTGCAGGACGGGCACACCAATATGGGAGGCCTGCTCTTTGATCCGAAGATCGGCTTTCGCTCGTATCCTCTGACGCTGTACTTCTTCAAAGACGGACTATTTGTCCTGGCTGCAGATCGTGAACATGCAGCAGCCGTCGGCGGCCGCCTCTTGAAGATCGGCAGCGCCACCGCAGAGCGCGCGCTCGACGCAGTCAAAGGATTAGTCTTCCATGATCAGAATAACGAGTTCGGCCTAAAGGGTGTCGCAACCATGTATCTCGTTTCGCCCGAGGTATTGAGCGCGGTCGGAGTTGTAGACAACATGGAAAGCGCGCAGTACGTGGTGGAAAAAGACGGAAAGCAAATGACCATCGAGCTCAAGCCGTTCGTGCGTGCCGCCCCGACCATGGGACACAGTCGAAGCTACATCAAGCCTGACGGCTGGATCGACGCTCGCGACGGTGCAAAGGCGCCGGTCCCTCTCTGGCTCAAGGACAGCGATAATCTGTTCTGGTTTGAGTACCTTGCCGATTCAAAAACCGTCTACGTTCAATTCAACGGTGTGGCCGACAAAGAGAATGAGACGGTCGAGGCTTTCAGCAAACGCCTATTCGACTTCGTTGCAAAGAACGCGGTCGATCGGCTGGTGCTCGATCTTAGGTGGAACGGAGGGGGAAACAACTACCTCAATAAACCGCTGATCGTGGGTCTAATCAAGTCGAAGGTAGATGAACGCGGGAAGCTATTTACCATCACCAGCCGATATACGTTCTCGGCAGCTCAGAATCTGGTCAACGAGCTAGAGAAGTATACGAACACCATTTTCGTGGGCGAGCCGACGGGTGAGAACGTCAACTTCTACGGCGATCCGGCGCGCATTGAATTGCCGAACAGCGGACTTGTCATAAGAGCTTCGACTCTCTGGTGGCAAAATCTCGATCCTCGCGATCGTCGTGTCTGGACCGGGCCGCAGATTGCTGCGGAGCTGACTTCGAAAGACTACTTCTCAAACAATGATCCCGCGCTCAATGCAATCCTCAGCTACAGTCCGAAGAAAGAGCTGACCGAACAATTGATGGACGCGCTGACGACGAACGACATGGCGCTGGCGTCCAAGCGGTTTCGCGATTACCTGGCGGACCCGACCAACGCATACACTAACGTTGAAAGCGCAACGAATAATTTTGGGTATCGTTTGATGGAAATGAATCGTCTTGATCAGGCGATCGAGGTCTTTAAGCTGAACACTGAAGCGTATCCTCGGTCGGCAAACGTTTGGGACAGCTTGGGCGAGGCTTACATGAATAAGGGCAACAAGGAGCTCGCAATTAAGAACTACGAGAAGTCGTTGGAGTTGGATTCGTCGAACGCGAACGCGGTGACGATGTTGAAGAAGCTTCGTGGGATGTGAATAGGTTCAACGTTCAACGTTTAATGTTTAGGAGATGAGAAGGTGCACGACCGATGCGAAACGTTGAACCTTGAACTTTTATCCGCCCGCTCGCTCCCTTACGGCAGCCACCACGCCTTGCAACCGCTCGACCTTTTGTTCAAAAGTCTCGCCCGGAACCGGACCGGTATCATAATCCGCGCGATGGAGTTTTCCGCTCGCCGAAGCTCTGCGGGCGGGCGCCGCGGGTGTTGCTGCAACCACTGTGTCTGGCGCAAGATCTTCTGCGCTCTCCGGTCCTGCAACTGGTGAAGCGGTTGCAGCAGCAGGGCTGAGTGGTGCGGCGGAGGCTTGGCCGGTTGCGGCTTGAGCTTCCGCGGCCGGACGATGCGCATCAGCCTGCGGCGATGAATCCGTGCCTGAGGTCGAAGCCGCGGTCGGTCTAGTCTGTCCGGCCGGCTTTGCTCCAGCCGCTGCGCCCCCAGCGCCCCCAACCAACTCGCTGCGACGCTTGGCTTCTGCGATCACTCCTCTTAATCGAACCAGCTTTTGCTCGAATGTCTCGCCGGGGACAGGTCCATCGGCTCCAGGAATTGGCCCTAGCGAAGCGGCAGCCGCGGATATCGCCGGCGCGGCAGCTTTGATTGGGGCCGCTTCTTCTCCAGTTTTCGCCGCCGGTGAAGCTTTGGTCGCTGACGCGACAGCTGGCTTCGCTGCAGCACTGGCCGGCGCATGCGGAGCAGCAACTTCTGCGAGCACGAACGCTCCCTGCTCATTCTTGATGATAGCCGGTAAGGTTCCACCTGCTGCCTGCAAGAGCTCGGAGAGTTCCATCTCGACGAAGCGTTCCTGTTTATAGGGGTCGCGCAGATGGCCGAGCGGCGGTCCCATATAAAGCGTTCCGCACGACTGGCACTTGTAAAGCACATCGTCCCCGCGCAGATGTACTTCCGCTTCTTCTCCGCCGGTGCGCAACTGTTTCAAGTGTCCGTTACAGAGCTTGCCCTTTTCGTTCTTAACATTGCAGACGGTTTGCGCGTTTGTAATCCGCCGGGGAGCGCTGCTCTCGGCACTCGGCGCTTGAGCAGGAGCACTCGTCTGCGTGTTTGTGTCCGTCGCGTTTGCTGACATAACGAACTATCTATCCCTCGTCGGAGCTTTCATTAGTTGAGCCAGGAAGTCTTTCTGGAATGATAATAGGCGGTTTCATAGCCTGACTGTCAAGCTTGATTCCGAGCGCCAACAGCCGCGTCGTAGTCGAACTGTGGGCCCTGTCGGTAGCACGCGGACGGTCCAGTCTTTCCCCGAAAGACTTTTCCGCTTATATTGTCCTTCACATGTGGAACAAGATGCTCGGTGCGCTGTGGCGTTATCTTCCAAAGCGCGTGCGGCGGTGGGGGGTTCGACTTGTCGAACCGCGCTTTATGGTCACCGCGGGCGCGGTCATCCTGGATAAGGACAAGCGAGTACTGCTGCTGAACCATGTTTTCCGCGCCGGGTCAGGTTGGGGAATTCCCGGTGGTTTTATTGAGAAGGGCGAGCAGCCCGAGGAAGCTCTTCGCCGCGAGCTGCGTGAAGAGATCGGACTTGAATTGGAACACGTCGAGTTCGCGTTCGCTCGCACTCTAAAGAACCCCGCTCAGGTCGAAATCATCTTTCGCTGTCAAGCCCGCGGCAGCACGGGACGACAAAACGGAGAGATCAAGGGCATCGAGTGGTGCGAGCTCGGCCGATTGGCCTCGAAACTCTCAGACGATCAATGCCACTTGATCTGGCGAGCGCTCGGAGTTGGAGCAAAAGAGGTCGATTGATGTATGCTGTGCGACACGAGAAAGAGTGATAGGTGATAAGTGATGGGTGATAGGCAAACGCCTTTTTCCTATCACCCATCACTTATCACCTATCACTTTGTTGGAGACAAAAAAATGGTAAATCTGATTCCAACCGAAGATGCCGTGATGCAGATCCTGAAACGCACGGCAGCTTATCGCGAGGGCCACTTCGTTTATCCTTCAGGTAAACACACGCCGCACTACTTTCAAATGCCGCTGGCGTTCCGTTACTACGATACGGCGCGCGTGTTGGCGGTCGCACTCTCGCGCAAATTCAGGGTCGATCGAGATATCTCGAGCCACTTGCCCAAGGTCGCGATCATCAGCCCAAGCTCCGGCGGAATACCCGTCGCCTTCGGTGTGCGTGAAGCGCTAAGCGCCGAACAGATTTACTGGGCAGAGAGAGAAGACGGCAAGCGCATGTTTCGCCAGTACGTAAACCAGGGCGAGATCAATCCCTGCATCATCGTGGATGACATCATCCGCAGTGGTCACGCGATCGAGGAGACGGCGGGGCTGGTAAGGGAATTGGGGGCGACGATAATCGGCTGCGGCACGATCGTGCGGTTTACTTCCGCGCCTGAGAGCATAGGAGACGTCCCCATAAAGTCGCTGGTCAACTTTGAGTCGCACATGTACGACGCCTCGGAAGACTGTGGTGACTGTAAATCGGGCGTTCCGGAAGAGCATGTGAGGTTTTAGAGGGGGCAGGAGGCAGGAGCAGTAGGCAGGAGCAGGAGGCGGGAGCAGTAGGCAGGAGCAGGAGGCAGGAGCAGGAGGCAGGAGGCAGGAGCAGGAGGCAGGAGCAGGACGCGGGAGGCGGGGGCAGAACGCGAGGGATCAGCGTTTGAAACACTCTGGATGTGCAATCATGCTTCCCAACATTCTGCCAATCTCCTCATAACCGGAT
>JAVHWA010000111.1:0-7108 GCA_032160165.1 Acidobacteriota bacterium | reverse complement strand
CAATCGTACCCGACTTTTCTTAAATCCCCGACGCTAAAACTCCTCAAGTTCTCGGTCCCCCTACTAATCCTCGCAGCGATAGTCTTCTCTCCTTATTTCTTTTCGCCTGCCAACTCACAAACGCGTCCGCGAACCGTCGATTCCACAGCCACAGCTTCGAAGACCGAAAGCGCAGTCCAGCCGCCAAGCTCGGTCGGTCCTGCTGCGAGCCAAACAGGTGTAGATGTGTTAAAGGTCGATGTAGACCTTGTGACCATCGACGCGCTGGTGTTGCAGAAGAACAACGCTCGCGTGGTCGGAGATCTGAAACGAGAGGACTTCCTCGTTTTAGAAGACGGAGCCAAACAGGAAATCACACATTTCAGCCAGGACAGTCTGCCGCTCTCCGTGCTGTTGCTGATCGATCGCGGTGGTTGCCTTGATCCCTTCGGCTCTGAAGTTAGAAGCGCAGCCAACGACGCTATAGCGCGCTTAAAACCAACCGACGAGGTGGCGGTAATGAGCTACCACAGCACCGCAGAACTATTGCAGGGCTTTACCCGAGACCGGGGGCTGGTGGCGGATGCGCTCAACCGCGTTCCGCCGCATGATGAGATGGCGGATCATTGCCTCAACACCGCCTTCTACGAGGCTGCGACTTACATGCTTAGGTCCGGCAATCCTATCGGACGTCGGGTTGTGATCGCGATCACCGGTGTCACGCGCAACTTCGATTGTAAGTTCGCCCCATCCGGCAAGGGAGCGACCCAGGCGATTTTTGAATCAGGAGCGGTCGTCTGCGGTCTCATTCCCAAGAGCGGCGAGCAGGCGGTGGAGAACGGTGTGATGCGATGGGCCACCCGGATCGGAAAGCTTGGCGGTGCATCATTCCTGAACATCCAAACTCTCGCTGATGAAACAGGCGGCGAGGTCTTGCAGGACAAGCCGGAGAACCTGGACGGCACGTTCAATACGCTGATCTCCCACCTTAGAACTCGTTACAACATGGCCTTCGTCTCAACCAACAAGAAGCGCGACGGGACCACCCGAAAGCTCAAGATCGACCTCGCCTCAAGCGCGAAGAAGTCGCACGAGAAACTTGTCGTCAAGGCCCGTCGGACATACGTGGCGCCCAGGTCTTAGTAGCGCTGGTATGGAGTGCAAGGTTCGAGCGTTGTCCGGGTTTGTATCGCTTGAGTAGTAATCGTAACTCGATCAGAACGATCCACTAAATCACACGAAGCCCCACGAAGAAAGTTTAGTGTTGTTTCATGTGGCTTCGTGGATCGTCTCCCCTGCTCCTGCCTCCTGCTTCCTGGTTTCTGATCGATATCCATTGACTCACCCCGGATAATCCCGTACAAGCTTCACGTTCGATACCCAGCACGCCTGAAACCATCCTCGTTCGTAGCTCTACACTTTATCCCCTAAGAGGAGAAGCTGAATGCGAATCTCTGACTTTCTAGTTGACCCGCACGCCGTGACGCCGCGGCGTTACCTCTCGATCTGCACGACGTTCCTATTAATCGCAGTCGCATTGGCGCTCGGCGCGTGCGGCAAGTCCGGAGAAGGCGGCGCTGCCGGCGGTGGCATACACGTTAAAGCTCCCGGGATGGACGAACGTGACATCACAGCCAAGTCGGGCGCCGCTTACGCCGTGACCAAGAGTTTCACCGACAAAGAGAACAAGATAACGACCGCCGCCAGCTATCGTGTCTATGTTGCAAACTATGATTTGGACCCTTCTCAGTACGCGATGTCGATGAATAAGCCGTTGACGGCCGACGATCAGGCGCGCGTCGTCTTTAGCCTCGTAGGTGAAGAAGGCACTAAGGACCCGTCACCTCTCAAAGCGGGTACCTACGCGGCAAAAGCAGACAAATTCATGAAGGTAGAGGACGTGAGCATCGTTAGTCGCAAGGGTGGGCAGGACAATGAGATCAACGTCGACCGCAGCGGACTGACGGGCGAAGTAAAGATCGCATCGGTTTCTGGTGATACGGTTTCGGGCGAGTTGAACCTGACGAGCGGTGACACTTCGATCAAGGGACCATTCACCGCGAAGGTACTTAAGCGTTAGCTGAGGAGTCGAAAGACGTTCGGGCTGCTAGCGCACAACACCCGCAAGCGGACTGGATGCGCTGGCGTAGAGGCGCTTTGGCATTCGTCCGGCAAGATAAGCGAGTCGTCCGGCCTGGATCGCGAGGCGCATAGCCGTAGCCATCTTTGCAGAGTCGCTTGCTTCGGCTATCGCGGTATTCATCAGAACCGCGTCCGCACCCAGCTCCATAGCTATGGCTGCGTCGCTCGCGGTTCCTACACCCGCATCAACGATGATGGTGGCGTCAGGGAGTTGCTCGCGCATGATCCGCAAGTTCGCAGGATTCTGCACTCCGAGTCCCGAGCCTATCGGCGCCGCCAACGGCATAACCGCAGGGCAGCCTGCGTCCAGCAGCTTTTTCGCCATTATCAAGTCATCGGTGAAATAGGGCAGTACGGTGAAGCCTTCCTTAACCAGCACGCGGGCGGCTTCAAGGGTTTGCTCATTGTCCGGAAACAACGTCGTCTGATCACCAATAACCTCGAGCTTGATGAGGTCGGTGTTGAGGGCTTCGCGCGCCAAACGGGCGGTACGTATTGCTTCTTCGGCCGAGTAGCAACCGGCCGTATTCGGAAGAATGGCTAACGCCGGATCAAGGTGATCGAGGAAGGATTCCGAACCATGATCGAGCGGGACGCGACGGACTGCTACCGTAACCATCTCGGCGCCTGACGCCTGATGTGCAGCCTTCATTTCGGCATACGAGCGATACTTCCCTGTTCCGATGATGAGCCGCGAGCCAAATTCGCGACCCGCGATCACCAGCTTGTCCTGCCGTGATTGAACCGTAGTTGCCATTGATCCACTCTAGCAAAGCCGGGGGCCGGGTGTCAGGTGCCGGGGGCCAGCGCGCGAATTCTAAATGCTGAATTGTGAATGTTGAATTGGAGACCGCAATTCAAAATTCATAATTCAAAACTCATAACTGCCTTCCGTCGCCGCCCCCGACGAAATGAACGATCTCGACGCGATCGTCCTCCCTCAACACTGTCTCTCGCCAAAGCGTCCGCCGGATGACCTCATGATTGAGTTCGATAGCCACTCGTTCCGCTGCAAGTTTAAAATCCTCGACCAGTTCAGCGAGGGTCGACGACGACACATCCCGCGCCTCGCCATTTACACGAATAATCACTTTCGGGTCCAACTCCGTTCGCTTATGATTGGTGAATGACGCGACGCAACTCCGCCTTTTCGCCCTGGTCGGCGGCGCTTATGAGGATGGCCGCGCGGCCTGATGTAAAGTACGGCAGCATCGCATAAAAGATGGCAGTGCCATCGGCCAGCGTTTTCCCCGAGAATATCATTGGCCGAAAACTTGAGCCCAGAACTTTCAAGGTAACTGCCGCGCCCACGACGCTTCTGTGCCCATCCCAGCCGCGTCCAACGTGGAGCTGGATCTTCACAAACTCGCCTGCAACGTATTTCGTTTCGTCCAGCAAACTGATATGCAGCTCGCGAAGGTTTCTCTCGGCATCGGTCGAATAATCAACTACTCGACTGTAGTCAACATGTCCCCACGCTTCTGCCGGAGGCGCAATCTCCGCTGTCGGTTGAAGTGGTTCCTGCGGTGGAGAGGGGACGTTTGTCGTGGGGACCTCGTCCGCTGCAACAGGTTCATCGATAACGGGCGGCGGCGGACTGAACGCTGCAGGAGGCATGTTGTCCGCGATGCTCCCGAGCTCGAAGATCGATAAATCCTCCAGCGGCGCTGGCTCCTGCGCGATCGCTTCTTCCGGATTTGGCTCCTGCGGCGCTGCCTCTTGCTGCGGCGGATCCGTCGGACCCGTGGCATATTGGTTTACTATTCCGACGAACTCTGCGGATGGAGCATCCAGTAAACCGGCGTCACCAGCAGTCTCGATCCGCTCATCTTTCGGCGATTCCCGCACCTGTGCGCGAGTCGCTGAATCTCGCTCGGTTTGTCGTTTCAAGTCTTCCAGGCGGCCGGTGTGAATCGCGGCACAGATCAGCCTGTGCTGTCGGTTCAACCGCTCAGCCAGCGTCTTCTCATCGAATCCGGACGCGATCAGATCGTCGTAGCGCGTACGCTTGCTGGCCAGGATCGTGCCGCCCACATAAACCAATGACAATATGAGCGGGGACTTCACACCCTTGTCTTCGGTCTGAACGTGATACACGACGCCGTCGTGCTCGACATCAGTGTTGAAGCCGGTAATCACAATATTTCGCTGCTCAAGAGTATCTGACGTCGGTTAAGGGATATTCTGCGGGGCTGTTTTGAACAGTAGCACATCGATTTTAGGACGGTCAACATACTTGTCTGAAAGGGCTTTTCCCTCCCGGAAACGCAGCTTGACACACCCATGCTCATGAACTAGGATTCACCTTGTACCATGATTCTCAATCTCCTTTGAGTTACTCCTGAAGACATTTCAAGAGTAGCTGCAGCGAAGGGTGTAAGCATTCAAGCGGGTGTGGGATGAGCCAATTTAATCTCAAAGATTACTTGCCGATCCTGCTCATGTTCATTGTGGCTGCGGGCTTCGCTGTGGGCAACGTACTTCTCTCGCAGTTTGTCGGCCAGCGCAAGAGCACGCGAACGAAGCTGATGCCCTACGAGTGTGGCAAGGATCCCGTCGGTTCGGCGCACGAACGCTTCTCGGTCAAGTTTTACTTGATCGCGATGATCTTCATCCTCTTCGACATAGAAGTAATTTTTCTGATCCCCTGGGCGGTTGTCTTCAAGACATTCGTCGCCAGCGGCTTTAGAAACCTGGTCTATGTCGAGATGATGCTGTTCGTAGTGCTGCTGCTGGTCGGATACATCTATATTGTCAAAAAGGGCGCGTTTGATTGGGGTGAACGGGCCCGTCGCGAAGCGGAGGCAGAGGGCCGCGCACTGGCTGAGACTGAGAAACGCGGAAAGATCGCCGCGCGTAAGGCGGCGTAAGCAGGAAAGACATTCGAGGTAAGTAATGGGGCTCGAGCAAAAGATAGGCGAGGCGCTTCCTGAGGTCCTGACCACAAAGCTTGATTCGCTCATCAACTGGGCGCGCAAGTCTTCGCTCTGGCCCGCGACGTTTGGCCTTGCGTGCTGTGCCATCGAGATGATGAACGCAACCAGCTCGCGCAACGATCTGGCCCGTTTCGGGTCGGAAGTTTTTCGCGCGAGCCCGCGCCAGGCAGACGTGATGATCGTATCCGGCCGCGTCTCGCGCAAGATGGCCCCTGTGCTAAGACGTATTTATGACCAGATGCCGGAGCCCAAATGGGTCATATCAATGGGTGCATGCGCGACGTCTGGAGGTATCTTCGATAATTACGCGATCGTCCAGGGCGTAGACAAAGTTGTTCCGGTGGACGTCTATATACCGGGCTGCCCCCCGCGACCGGAGATGCTGATCCATGCGGTCATGATGTTGCAGCAGAAGGTCTCCAAAGAATCTGTGCGCGATCGTAAAGATGTTTTTATCGACCAAGCGCGAGAGGCCGTGCCTCCGGGCACGCTTCCAGCTTCCGGTGTCTCGATCATGAGTGAGGCCCCCGGGGAAACGGAATCGCGCCCTTACACGATTCCATCGCGCCATGAACGTCGAAAATCAACCTGAACAGTGATGAGTGATAGGTGATGGGTGATAAGAACAGCTTTCATCCCACTCCTATCACTCATCACCCATCACCGAACCGCTATGTCGAACGAGATCAAGCAAGGGCAAGCTGACACTGAGAATGCAGGCGCTGCAAAAGACAGCTCAACGCCGTCGCCACTGGTGGCGGCGTTGCAGCTTCAACGTCCGGACCTGGCCGATGCTGTCAGCGAAGCGTTCAGCGAAGTCACAGTGATTGTTCCGCGCGATAAGATCGTTGAGCTTTGCTCGTACCTCAAGACGGCGCCGGACTTTGAATTCAACTTCCTGGCTGATCTTTGCGGCGTCGATCGTGGCCCGGAGGAAGAGCCGCGGTTCGAAGTGAACTATCACTTATTTTCTACAACTAAGCATCACCGGCTTCGCTTAAAGGTCGTTCTGACGGATGACGATCCGCACGTAGCTACAGTCACGGGCGTTTGGCGTACGGCCAACTGGCACGAGCGAGAGACCTACGATCTTCTGGGAATAGTATTCGACGATCATCCGGACCTGCGGCGGATTCTTTTGCCGGATGAATGGGAGGGCCATGCCCTGCGAAAGGATTTTCCGCTGCGCGGCTATGAGCCGTACAGCCTGACCTAAGTTTCGAGTTATGAGTTTTGAGTTTTGAGTTCGTCTTCAGATCGAAGGGCCACCTCAGCACTCTAAACTCATAACTCAAAACTCAAAACTTAGAACCTATAACCATGGTTTCTTCTCTTCCACCACAACTCGAGATCATCGATCGTCCGCTTGACACGCAGATGACGATCTCCATGGGCCCTCAGCACCCTTCTACCCACGGCGTTCTGCGGCTAGAGTTGGTTATGGACGGCGAGATGGTTGTGAAGGCGACTCCGGACATAGGCTATCTCCATACTGGAATGGAGAAGCTGTTTGAGTATAAGAAGTACCAGCAAGGAATCGTCATAACCGACCGCATGGATTACCTCAATCCGTTGGGGAACAACCTGGCGTATGTGATGGCTGCGGAGAAGCTACTTGGACTGGAGATCCCTGAACGCGCGCAGACAATTCGTGTGCTGATGTGCGAGTTACAACGGATCGCCTCGCATCTCGTTTGGCTCGGCACTCACGCGCTCGACATCGGGGCGATGACGGTTTTCTTCTATTGCTTCCGCGAGCGCGAGAAGATTCTCAACCTGATCGAGGCCGCTTCAGGCGGACGTCTAACGCCATCCTACTTCCGCATTGGCGGTTTGATGATGGATCTGCCGTCTGGATTCGAACGCCGGGTGCAACAGTTCCTGGACGGATTCCTCCATTCGGTCGACCAGTTTCACACGCTATTGACGGGCAATCGAATTTTCCAGAAACGGACACAGGGCATCGGCTACATTTCCGCCGAGGATGCGATCGACTGGGGCCTCTCCGGTCCCTGCTTGCGTGGCAGCGGTTACGATATAGATATACGGCG
>JAVHWA010000097.1:0-6997 GCA_032160165.1 Acidobacteriota bacterium | reverse complement strand
CGCTCTGACGCTGCATGTTAGAACCCATCAACGCGCGGTTAGCGTCGTCGTTCTCGAGGAACGGAATTAGCGAAGCCGCAACCGAGACAAGCTGCTTGGGCGAAACATCGACGAATCCGATGTCCTTCCTCAAAGAGAGAATGAACTCACCAGCTTTGCGCGCCGCGTTGCGCTCGTTGATGATGTAGCCGGTGGGATCGAGCTCGATATTTGCCTGCCCAATGACATGCTTATCTTCTTCCCAAGCCGTTTGATAGAACGGCCAGGGCTCGGATTCCGCCTTGCGTCCGTCGCTGCCGACACGCTTGTTGGCTTTCTCAACATCCTCGAGGGCCACGTGATCGGTCGGCTTGAACTTTGTGTCGCCGCCATTGATGATGCGGACGTACTCAACCACACGACCGTCGATGACTTTGCGGTAAGGAGATTCGATAAATCCGAACTCATTAATTCGCGCAAAGCACGAGAGCGACGAGATCAGTCCGATGTTCGGTCCTTCAGGAGTTTCAATCGGGCAGATGCGACCGTAATGCGTCGGATGGACGTCGCGCACCTCGAACCCGGCGCGTTCACGCGAGAGTCCACCGGGCCCCAGTGCCGAAAGACGGCGTTTGTGGGTGATTTCTGAAAGCGGATTCGTCTGATCCATGAACTGCGACAACTGCGACGACCCGAAGAATTCGCGGACGGCGGCCGTAACCGGCTTGGCGTTGATCAGGTCGCGCGGCATCGTCGTCTGCATCTCTTGATGGATCGACATTTTTTCCTTGATCGCACGTTCCATGCGCTCGAGCCCTATCCGGAACTGATTCTCCAGAAGTTCTCCCACCGCACGAACGCGACGGTTGCCCAGGTGATCGATGTCGTCCGACTGATACTCAGCCGGGTTCTTTCGCATCTTCAGGACGTAAGCCACCACCTCGACAAAGTCGTGCGCCGACAGAAGGGGGTCCTCAATTCGATCGCGCTCAGGCTTGCCCATTTTGATGTTGAACTTCAGGCGTCCAACGCGAGAGAAATCAAACTTGCGCGGATCGAAGAACATCCCTTCGAGCAAACGGTAGGCGGTCTGCACCGTAGGCGGGTCGCCCGGGCGCATCTTGCGATAGATCTCCAATAGCGCGTCGACCGGTTTGGTGATGACGTCCTTCTTCAAGGTCTGTGATAGCACCGGCCCGAGGTCGTCTCGCTCAGGAAAGAAGATTGAAAAGCTTTGGATACCTGCTTCCGTAATTTCCTGGAGCTTGGCTGAAGTGATCTCGTTGTTAGCCTCAAGAATTACTTCGCCCGTCTCGATGTTGACGATGTCAGCCAGCGAGTAAGCCGCTTCGAACTGTGCGGTATCGATCTCGACATCCTTGACGTGCGCCTTACGCATCGCGTCCAGGGCCGAGTTGGTAACTTTCTTTCCGCTGCGCACGATCACTTCGCCGCGGCCCTTGATGTCAGCGTCAACCTTCATTCCCACCAGGCTGCTGGGGCCCGATTCCGGCACGCGGATAACGAGCCGCCCCTTGTCGACCCGAATTTCATCCGCCACATAGAAGGCGCGCAACAGGTCTTCATCCGAGAACGAAGAGTTCTTGACCGCCTCTTCAAGTTGGGCGTCGGTGCGAAAGGCCTTCGGATCGAACCCCGGGTTGAGCCAGATTCCCAACCCACGCAAAAAGATACTCGCCAGGAACTTACGCTTTCCTACACGGACGTATAGAAGGTTCTTCTGGTCGTATTCAAACTCGACCCATGAGCCGCGATAAGGGATGACCTTGGCGACAAAAAGCGGGCCGCGTTTGAAGAACACGCCCGGGCTTCGGTGTAACTGAGAAACGATAACGCGCTCGGTGCCGTTGATGATGAAGGTCCCGTTGTCCGTCATTAGCGGGATCTCGCCGAAGAAGACCTCTTCTTCTTTGATATCGCGAATCGACAGCGTTTCTGTCTCCGGGTCCTTATCGAACACCGTCAGGCGGATCTTGACCTTTAGAGGAACCGAGTAAGACATGCCGCGTTCCTGGCATTCCTGCTGATCGTGCTTATGCTTAAGTCCGACAGGCTCGCCGCAGTTGTCGCAAAGTTGCGGACGAACGTTGTTGAAGGTGCCGCAACTGTGACAAAGAGTTTCGCCGGGCGTGAGCGGATCAACCTTGACTGTCGAGCCGCAGTTCTTGCAGTTGCCGCGCAGATAGTTCAAGCCTTCGAGTCTGCCGCACTTACATTGCCAGTTGCCGATCTGAAATTCTACGAAATCGAGCATTGCCGTCTTACGGAAATCTTCGATCGGAAAGACAGAACGGAACACGGCCTGCAGACCGGTGTTCTCGCGCTCGTCCGGCAGTAGATCCATTTGCAGAAAGCGGTTGTAGGACTCGCGCTGGATCTCAATCAGATTCGGGATTCGGACCGCAGTCGCAATCTTTGAAAAGTCCTGACGTTCCGGCGCCTGGCTTGTGCGCCTTCCGGTCCCACTGGCGATAATTTGTAGCGGATTTGCAGACATCTGTGTTCCTTGGTGATGGGTGATGAGTGAAAGGTGATAGGAATGGGCACGCTCTTCCTTATCACCTGTCACTAATCACTGGTTCGACTAAGCCTGGAGACGCGAAAGCGCGGTCGGGGCGCACAATGCCCCGACCGCTTCAAAGCGAGAGCGATTAAGTTTCGTCGTCAAATTTTTCGGGAGTAACGCCGCGCCTCAATACTCCCCCACCTTAAACGCGATCACTTAATACTGTCAAGCCGAGGAAAATGAGTCCAAGGTCTAATGTCCAATGTCTAAAGTCCGCAAGCGCCGTCGTGACTTTGGACTTTGGACTTATTTGACTTCGACGGTTGCGCCCGCATCCGCCAGCTTCTGACGGACAGTCTCGGCCTCGTCCTTCGACACGCCTTCTTTGACGGCCTTAGGAGCGGCTTCGACCAGGTCCTTGGCTTCCTTCAAACCGAGGGCAGTGACCTCGCGGACAACCTTAATAACGTTGATCTTGTTAGCGCCGGCGGCCTGCAGGATAACGTCAAACTCGGTCTTCTCCTCAGCCGGAGCCGCCGCTTCCGCGCCACCGCCTGCCGGTGCCGCTGCGACTGCTGCCGCTGCCGCCGATACGCCAAAGGTCTCTTCCAACTCCTTGACTAGCTGAGAGGCGTCCAAAAGGGTCATCGCCTTCAGATATTCGATTACATCTTCACGTGTAGCTGCCATGATTACGTTTCTATCCTCCTCACAAAGGGTTCTCTTGTTGCTTGATCGTTACTAGTTGCAAGCCGCAGAACCCACGGGATACCAACTGTGTCTGCTGCATCGCAAACGCGGTAGGTATCCGAGCCAATGGCGGACGATCTGACAAATCGTCCCGCTCGCTTTCCCTGGTCCGGCCGTTCTCTAAGATCTCAAATTTGAGATCTCAAATTTCAAATCTCTTGGGCGGCTTCGCCGCCTTTCTGTTCGCCGATCTGTTTGATGACTATTGCCAGATTGCGCGGTACGGCCGAAATAACCGTGACCAGCCGCTGTGCCTGGCAATTAATCAGGAACATGATCTTCGATATTAACTCTTCCTTCGACGGCAGGCTGGCGATTGCTTCTACGTCGCCGAGCGCCATGACCCTGCCTTCCACGATTCCAACCTTGAACGAAAACACGTCGGGGTTGGCTTTCGCAAACTTGGCAATAGCCTTGGACAGCGCCACCGGGTCACTCTCGCTGGTAGCGATTGCCGTCACACCTATAAAGTGCTCGGCGGCCGGTTCGAAAGGTGTCCCCTCGGCCGCCTTGCGCGCCAACGTGTTCTTCACCACTTCGTATCGCACACCGGATTCGCGAAGCTGGTTACGCAGCTCCTGGTCCTTGGGAACCGTCAGCTTATTAAAGCCCACGATCATCGCGGCCTGGGCCTTCTGAAACTGCTCGGTGAGGGCTTCAAGATTTTTTTGTTTTTGAGCTCTTGTTTTCATTGTCTTTGACCTTTCCTCACCTATTTGACGTACGCCATCTCGTCAAGCAGCACACCCGGACCCATCGTCGGCGCGAGGTTCACTTTCTTGACATACTTTCCCTTCGCTGTAGCCGGCTTTGCTTTGACTACCGCGTCGAGAATCATCCGCGCGTTGTCCTGGATCTTTTGCGGGTCAAACGAGACCTTGCCAATGGGAGCATGAATGACGCCCGTCTTGTCGACTCGGTACTCGATCTTACCGGCCTTCGTCTCTCGGACGGCTGTGGCTACATCGGGTGTCACCGTGCCGGTTTTTGGATTAGGCATCAGCCCGCGGGGGCCAAGGATTTTTCCTAATTGTCCCACCGAGCGCATCATATCCGGAGTCGCGATGAGAGCGTCAAAGTCGAGCCAGCCGCCTTTTATCTTGTCGACCATATCGTCGCCGCCGACGAAATCCGCTCCGGCCTCTTCCGCCTCTCGGATCTTGTCACCCTGCGTGATGACCAGGACTGTCTTGGTTTTACCGAGTCCATGAGGTAAAACGACCGTGCCGCGCACCAGTTGGTCGGCCTTGCGGGGATCGACGCCAAGCCACATCGTCAGCTCGACCGTCTCGTCAAACTTTGCGAAGGCGATCTCTTTCACCTTGGCGACAGCTTCGTCCAATGTATATTTGCGCCCGACCTCAACCTTTTCCGCCGCGGCGCGATACTTCTTTCCGTGCTTTCTCAATTGCCTGTCCTCCGAGGTTCAAGCGAAGTAGTCTTTCCTTAGTCTACTTCTCCCTCTGTCGGAATAGATGCTGGATGTTAGATCTCAGATGTTAGTAAAAAAACCACCATCCGGCATTTAGCATCTGACATCTACTCTATTGTCAGTCCCATGTTCCGCGCCGTACCTTCGATCGTCTTAATGGCGCTCTCCAGGCTGGTCGTGTTCAGATCGGGCATCTTGGTCTTGGCGATCTCTTCGATCTTGGCTCGCGTTATGCTTCCCACCTTTTCACGATTGGGCTTTCCCGATCCCTTGGGGACGCCGGCCGCTTTCTTCAGCAGGTCCGCCGCCGGCGGGGTCTTTGTCTCAAAGGTGAAAGAGCGGTCAGCATAAACGGTAATGACCACCGGTATCTTCAGGTCGGGATCCATCTGCGCGGTTTTCGCATTGAAAGCTTTGCAGAATTCCATGATATTGACGCCGTGCTGACCCAATGCCGGACCAATCGGCGGAGCCGGATTGGCTTTTCCGGCCGGCACCTGCAACTTGATATAGCCTGTAATTTTCTTTGCCATAATTTCATGAGTTTTGAGTTTTGAGTTTTGGGTTTTGAGTTAACGAACTCCGGCGTTCAACTCAAAACTCAAAACCCAACACTCAAAACTTATCCTCACTCTTCTTCCGCAAACGTCACTTTCTCGACATCGAGAAAATTCAATTCAACCGGGGTCGAACGTCCGAAGATCGTAACCGTGACCTTCAACGTAGACTTGTCTTCGTTGACCTCTTCAACCTTGCCGGTGAAACTCGCAAAGGGACCGGATTTAATCCTCACCGTCTCGCCCGACGAATACGAGAACTTGGGCTTTGGCTTCTCCGCCGCTTCAGTCACGTTGTGTACGATCTGGTCGACTTCTTTCTCAGTCAGCGGCGTAGGGTTCTGCCCGCCCACGAATCCAGTTACTTTCGGCGTTGACTTGATCGCGTGAAAGACATTGTCCGGTATGTGTCCACGATCGTCGCATTCGATCTGCACCAGCACATAACCCGGATAGAACATGCGAGAAGACTCGACCCGCTTGTTTCCACGCATCTCGACCACGGTTTCGGTCGGAACCAGCACTTCAATGATCTCTTCCTGCAGAGCCGTGTCGCGAATGCGCGCCTTCAGGCTGTCACGCACCTTCTTTTCGTGCCCCGAGTATGTGTGAAGTATGTACCACTGCTGCATCAGAAAACCTCTTCTCAGGACAGCCCGACTAATGAAAGCAACCAACCGCCGAAGTGTCCAATCTGGACAATCGCCTGGTCGACTCCCCAAAGGTAAACTGCGAAAAAGACAACGGCTACCAGCGTGATGATGGTCGTATTCTTGACTTCCCGCGCACTGGGCCACGAGACACGCTTCATCTCGGCGCGTACATCACGGAGAAATTGGCCGGTGCGCGCGAAGAACCCCGCGCGCGGACCGCTCACGCCGTGTTCACGCCTTACTCCTCTGCCTTCCGGGCCTTCGCCGAACCGCGCGGCGCGTGGTCCGGGCAGGCTGGCCGGCACGTCAGACGAACTCAAACGCCCCGGTGGTGGCTCCGGCTCGGGGGGCAGCTCATCCGATTCATCTTTATCAGCCATAATCTTGTCGACTCTTTCGACTACTTTTTACGCCAACCGCTCGTAACATTCACGTCGTACGAAATTCAGGGGTACCAGGAGTTGAACCCGGACTTTCGGTTTTGGAGACCGACGTGCTAACCATTGACACTATACCCCTCCAAAAAGGGTGTCGGGTTCCAAGTGCCGGGTGTCGGTCAGAAGCAAGCTCTTGCCGGCACCCGGCCCCTGACACCTGGCCCCTTACTTGGTCTCCTTGTGCCCCGTATGCTTGCGGCAGCGGCGGCAGAACTTGCGAAACTCAAGCCGCTCGGGAGTGGTCTTCTTGTTCTTGGTCGTCACATAGTTGCGACTCTTGCAATCGGTGCACTGAAGCACAATGTTATCGCGCGGCATAAGTGGTCCTTCTAAATCAATTCCAATACAGAGAGCAGCCTCTTTTGTTCAATTCACAGGCTATTCGACAATTTCGGAGACAGCACCGGCACCGACAGTCCTTCCACCTTCTCTGATGGCGAACCTCAGGCCCTTCTCCATAGCGATGGGCGCTATCAGCTCGATCTCCATCGCCACGTTGTCTCCCGGCATCACCATCTCCACTCCCTCAGGCAGATGCGCGACTCCGGTCACGTCCGTTGTGCGGAAGTAGAACTGCGGCCGATACCCGGTGAAGAACGGCGTGTGTCGCCCTCCTTCTTCCTTAGTCAGTACGTAGGCTTCAGCCTTGAACTTCGTGTGCG
>JAVHWA010000155.1:0-68680 GCA_032160165.1 Acidobacteriota bacterium | reverse complement strand
AGATCAGCAACATGCCCGATACGGTGGTTGATCACAACACGGTGGTCCACAACGGCAACATGATTACCACCTATGGACCAGCCAGCACTGGCTTTGTCTTTACCAACAACATCCTCAAGCACAACTCATACGGCATCATCGGCCAGGACCAGGCTTCGGGAACGGCGTCGCTTAACACATATATGCCCGGAGCGATCGTTCGACGCAGTGTAATTGTTGGGGCCAACGCGACCGCCTATCCCTCTGACAATTACTTTGCCTCGGCGTGGGACCAGGTGATCTTTAACAACGCATCACAGGATGACTACAGCCTCGCGCCGGTTTCTCCCTACAAGGGTCTCGCGACCGACGGCAAAGACGTAGGTATTGATCTCGCTGCGCTGGTTGCGGCAAGCTCAACTCCATCGCCGGCACCCAGCCCGACACCAACACCGACTCCTACGCCGACTTCTACGCCGACACCAACGCCAACGCCGATACCAACTCCAACGCCGGCTCCGACGCCAACGCCGACTCCTACACCGACGCCGACGCCGACTCCTACACCGACACCAACGCCGACTCCTACACCGACTCCTACACCTACGCCGACACCGACACCGACGACTACTCCCACTCCGGCTCCGGAGACGCCTTATCGAGGAGTTGCTTCATCGGTCCCGAGCACGATCGAAGTCGAGGACTTTGACAATGGCGGCGAAGGCATCGCATATCACGACAATGATCCAGTCAACAATGGCGGCCAGTACCGTTCTAGTAGTGTGGACGTACGTGGCGCCTCGACTGGCAGCAACGGCATGGTGGTGTTCAATGCATTCGCTGGAGAGTGGCTCAAGTACACCGTCAACGTATCGGTCTCCGGCGTTTACGATCTAAGCGTTCGCTACGCAGCCCGCAATGAGGGCGGCACCTTCTACGTAGAAGTGGATGGGGGAAGCGTGACCGGCCTAATGCACGCGACCGCAACCGGCGGATGGCAAAACTTCCAGACTGTTAGCAAGAGGGGCGTCGTGCTCTCGCGCGGTGTTCACGTGCTGCGGCTCACATTTGACAATAACGGCATTGATGGCGTGGTCGCCGACTTCGACGCGATTACGTTCACCCCTGCACTGTCAACTCCAGCTTTGGTCTCCGGCGCTTTCGCGGCTGCGACAAACCTGGCCGGTGCTTCGAATCCAACTTCTGCGCAGATCGCTCCTTTGGTCACTTCCCTGGAACAGACCTACGCGACGTTTCTCGCCGAGTCAAATTACCTACCTTCGGCGAGCAATATCGATAAGGGACTCCGCGCGGCCCTCTATTTCGCTCGCGCTGCATACGCTCTCGGCCAGGTCCGTGCATCTTCTCCCATGGTCCAGGGCAGACTTCAAATCTCCGCGTCGTACCTCAACAACGTCAACTCTCTGATGGTCACGGGAAGCAGCGCAGTGGTCGAGGACCAGGCCACCTCGCACGCGTCAGCAAATGCTGTTGCTTCTCCGGTCATCGGTCCAGCCGACGCTCGATCCAGTGCGACTTTTGCGCCGGTGCTCTCCGCTGGAAGTTTAGGAACAGTCCTGGGCGATTCCAGTCAAAGCCCGCTCTCGACCTCGACCGTTGCGGCAACACAAACCGTCGACGGCCAGTTGCCGTATGAACTCAATGGAGTGAGCGTCATGGTCGGCGGGAGCGCAGCGCAAGTCTTGTCAGTCTCGCCATCGCGCGTCAGTTTTCTGGTCCCACCGGGTCTTTCGGTCGGTGAGGCAGAGGTTATCGTAACGCTGCAGGCGGGCTATGTTTCTCGCGGAACCGTTATGGTAGCTGCCCTCGCCCCCGGAATTTTCACCAAGGCCGGAAACGGAACTGGTGACGCGGTGGCTTTCAA
The DNA here is from genome assembly GCA_032160165.1 of Acidobacteriota bacterium. GTDB lineage: Bacteria > Acidobacteriota > Blastocatellia > Pyrinomonadales > Pyrinomonadaceae > QHXM01. Next base: position 66,816 of record JAVHWA010000155.1, on the reverse strand, counting down.
CGCCAACGCGTTCATGACCGGACCATTTGATGTCGCAGCGTCTACTGGAAGCCAGGACAAGCGAACGCGTCTCATCCTCTTCACGACGGGGATTAGCGGCAGCCTGAATAACTATGACGTATCAAATGATCTTTCTTTGTCCGGGACGTCTACGCCGAACTTCGCTGAATCAGTTGCCGTCGAAGCGCGTACGAGCGATGGCAGGATCTACAACTTAACAGTCGAATACGCCGGCTCGCAGGGCACGTGCCCCGGCTTGGACCAGGTCAACCTGGTACTGCCGGCTGAACTAAAAGGGGCGGGCGCTGTTGAACTAACTGTCATTACGGGGGGCTTGAGGAGCAATACGGCTTCCGTCGAGATCAGATGATCTGGGGATTTTGCCTTCGGATTTTTTAAACGTCCCTATTGGCGCTAGACGTTGTCTTCGTTAGCCCCGGCCACGGAAGTAAACTTTTTGATTGTTCCCTGACCCACATATAGGCTAAGCTAAAGTGACGCACAGGTTTTCCTCTGCGTCGCTTCTAGCTTTACGCGTAGTTCCGTTTCGGAGATTGCCCCTCTTGAAACGAAGCTGCCCAGCCGCCCAAATACCCTGATGAGTGTCTCTATCCCCCGCAATCCCTGGAAACCGCTGTCAATTGCAGCTGCTGTCGCATTCGTTTACTTCAGCGTCCTGCTGAAGCTCGGATACGAATGGTGGACGGACGAGAACTATTCTCACGGCCTTCTGATCCCGATAGTTATCGCTTACATCATTTGGGTCGAACGCGATCGTTTGGCCAGTGTAAGGACTCGTGGGTCTGTCGTTTGGGGCGGAGCCATAGTCGTCTTCGCGCTGATGAGCTTGTGGGTCGGTGCCGCTGGCGCTGAGCTCTACGTTCAGCGTCTCTCGTTGCTGATCATGCTCGCCGGCATCGTCATATACTTCTGGGGACTCCGACTCCTGCGATTGCTGCTCGTTCCCCTCGGCTTACTGTTTCTCGCCATACCGATTCCTGCCATCCTGTTCAATAAGATCGCGTTTCCGCTTCAACTCTTTGCTTCGAAGTGTGCGGTTTGGGCTATGCGCCTCTTCGACATTCCGGTCTTGCGCCTGGGCAACGTCATCGAGTTGATGCCGCGCGGCGCGCGTGAGTCAAAAAAATTGGAGGTGGTCGAGGCGTGCAGCGGCATTCGCTCACTGATGACCCTCGTCACTCTGGCGGTCGTCTTCGCATACTTCACTCGTCCGCGAGGCGACGACGATCGAGGCGGGTTCTTGAAGCGAGTGAAAAGCTTCGGCTTCTGGAGATCTGTCATTCTCGTCGGCTCGGCAATTCCCATCGCGATCCTCACCAACGCGCTGCGTGTAAGCGGTACAGGGATCCTGGCTCATTATTACGGGACTGAGGTCGCTGATGGCTTCTTCCATTCTTTCTCCGGCTGGGTGATTTACATCGTCGCCTTTCTTTTGCTGTTCGCGGTCGGCTGGTTGCTCGACCGTCTGGGAAGGCGAGGTCGTGGCGGTAAGGGCGGAGGACATGCTTCATCAAAGATCGCCGCAAAGCCCGACACCAAAGCGGCGACAACAGCGGGCAGCTCACCGCTTAACGTTATTCCGGCGGAGGGAGCTGAATAATCGATGGCAATTAATCTTAAAGAGTCGTCGCGCTTCATTATGATGCTTTCGCTCCTGCTCGTCGGTGGTGGCGTGATACGAGTCTGGGAGAGCGCGGGTGAAGCGAAGGTGTCCCGGCGAATGCTCCAGGACATGCCGGCGCAGGTTGGCTCGTGGCGACAGTCAGGGCCGGACGAGCGATTCGACGCGCAGACCGAGAGCGTCCTCAGGGCGGACGATTATCTCTCGCGTACATACGTGGCCCCGAGCGGCACTGGTGCTTCGGTTTATGTCGGATACTACGCCTCTCAACGGAGCGGTGCGACCTATCACAGTCCGCTTAACTGTCTTCCCGGATCCGGATGGGAGATGAACGATCCGGCGTCGATCACCATCGCTCCAGCCGATGGTTCTACGGCATTCGAAGCCAACAGGTACATCATTCAGAACGGTGACGACAAACAGTTGCTGATCTATTGGTACCAGGGACGCGGGCGCAAGCTGGCCAGTGAATACTGGGGCAAGATCTACACCGTTATCGACAGCATCCGCCGACGGCGTTCTGATGGAGCGATGGTCCGGGTGATGGTTCCGGTGGGAAAATCGGAGGAGCAGGCACTGGCAGCCGCCTCGGACATGGCGTCTCAGCTCTCTCCTTTATTGCCAGGATTCGTTCCCGATTGAGGCCGAAGGAGGCCGACTTGCAGCCGAATTGCGCCGCAATACGCGAGAAAAGAGCGATTACTGGCTTATGTAGATGTCATATTCTTTTGGGAAAGCGCCTCGATTAGTCATTTCAACTTAGTGTTTATGCTCTGATCTAATTAGATCAGATAACACGAGTAAGACCCTTTGACATCCTGCGACGATACGAAATGCCAGTCGCAGTCAACGTGCTCGCGCGTTGAGACTGTGAAGTGGCGGCTTTGCCCGCCGCCATCTCACGGTCTCTTCCGCGGCCTTAACAAGCGCAGGTCAATTCTACGGGCCGCTTGCCCAGCTTAATTGTAGAAGGACTCGCCAAGGAGCTTTCAGGACAAATGAACCACAAAGAGTGCCCCCAACGACGCTACATCACTGCCTTCCTTATTACCCTGCTCGTGGCCACGCTCGCGTTGTCCGGCTGTAAGAACCGCGAAGCGGCCAAGGCCGAACACGTCAAACGCGGCGAAGCCTTTCTCAAAGACAAGAGATTTCAGGAAGCCTCGATCGAGTTTCGCAACGCGATACAGCTCGATGATCGACTGGCGTCTGCCCACTGGGGCTTAGCGCGGGCGTTTGAAGGTTTGCAGCGTTGGGCCGAGATGATCGACGAGTTGAGACGGACAGTCGAGCTCGATGGGAACCAGCTCGATGCTCATGTTAAGCTCGGCAACTACTTCCTGGCGCCAGCCAATCGCAGCCCCGAGATGATCGCAGAAGCCGATCGTCTCGCCAAAGCAGTTCTGCAAAAAAATCCGAACCATATAGAGGGCCATATCCTGATGGCCACGGTCCTGTACGCCCAGGGCAAGACGAGCGAGTCACTGGCCGAGCTCAAACGCGCTATCGAGCTTGAGCCCGCGCGCGTCGAATCCATTCTCAGCCTTGCACGCTATTACGTAAACGTTAAGGACCAATCGAAAGCTGAAGAGACTTTCCATCAGGCCATTTCGATAAACGGGAATTCAGCGCTTGCCCATTCGGAGTATGCGAAGTTTCTGGTTCAAACGGGAAGAGGCGACCAGGCCGAAGCTGAGTTTCGTCGCGCAGTGGAGGTTGAGCCCACCAGTCACGATGCTCGTTTCGTTTTGGCCAGCTACTATCTCGTCAATAAGCAGCTTGATAAAGCTGAAGAGGCATATAAGGCACTCGCCGATCTGGAGAAGGATCGACCAGATGGTCGCGCGATTCTCGCAGATTTCTATTCGTCCATCGGACGTTATGACGAAGCTGTCGCTATCTACAAAGACATAGTCGAGAAAGTACCTGACTACCTGCGCAGTCGCTATCGCTTAAGTGAAATCATGCTTCAGCGTGGAGACGTTGCGGGCGCCACAGAGCAGGTCGCCGCCGTCTTGAAGAACAACGCGCGCGATATGCAGGCCCTGCTCCTTCGCTCACGTATCCGCCTGCAAAGCAACGACGCCGCCGGCGCCATCGAGGATTTGAAGGAAGTCCTCAAGCAGGAGCCCAACTCACGAACGGCCTTGTATTACATGGCCGACGCGCACTTCCGCACAGGGAAGGTCGAACAGGCCCGTGCCTTCGCCGGAGATTTGGTGAGGCTCTATCCTGATTATTTGCCGGCGAAGCTGATGAGCGCGCAGATCACCCTCGCATCCAAGGACGTCAAGGCCGCCTTGGCCCAAACAAACGAATTGATGGAGCGATTGTCGAGGTCGGCGCCCGACGCAGAAACCTCACCCCAGATGTTGGCCGAACTGCGCGCCAGAACGTTCACCGTTCGTGGTATGGCCCTTTTGCAGTCCGGAAAAACCAAACAGGCGCGTGAGGATTTAACTGCCGCGCGTGACGCTGCGCCCAGCAGCCCCGGCTCGTACAATAACCTCGCCACGGTAGCGCTTGTCGAAAATAACCTTGAAGAGGCCTCGGCGCTTTACGAGAGAGCGCTTGCTATTGACAGCACAGACTTCGATGCGCTAAATGGTCTGATCAACAACGTCTACTCGAAGCAGAAGAGACTGGACCTGGCACATGCGCGCGTCGATCAGGCGCTGGGAGGTCAGCCCAATAGTCCAGCTTTGCATTACTTGAAAGCTCACGTTTACGGCTTCGAGCCGGACAGACAAGTTGGAGTTGAGGGAGCAGAGAAAGAGTTAAGACGGGCGCTTGAGCTTGATCCTAATTACCTGGCGGCGTATTTCGATCTGGCCGCTCTCTTCGTAAACACGAACCAACAGGACCGGGCTATCGCGGAGTATCGTAAGATACTCGATCGCAAACCTGACGACGCCTCGACCTATACGTTGATCGGAATGCTGGAAGACAGTCGCGGAAATCACGATGCTGCTGTCGACAGCTATCGCAAAGCGGTCGAGCTAGATCCTGGCGCCGTTATCGCCGCCAACAATCTCGCGTGGACTTATGCGGTCTATGGCAAGGGAAACCTTGACGAGGCCGTAGCCTTAGCACAGGGCGTGGTCCAAAGATTTCCCGATGTTCCCGGATTCACGGACACGCTTGGCTGGATCTATTACAAGAAGGGCTTACACGCCTCGGCGGTCGAGCAATTACAGAAGGTCGTAGCCAAGGCAGGCGATAGCGCCTCGTATCGCTTCCATTTGGGAATGGCGCTCGCAGGCAAAGGCGACAAGGCCAGTGCGCGACGCGAGCTCGAACAAGCTCTCAGACTGGGAGAGAAGCAACCGAGCTTCCCGAACGCAGAGGAAGCGCGCAGGACCCTTTCGACTCTGTAGTTGAATGCAGTAATTGAGATTGACCAAGTTTCGCGCAGGTCCCGTCGTTGCCCGGGGGGCCTGGTCAAAAGAAACCTGGCGAACAGTATTAGACGATAAGGAGTGCCGACGATGAGTGTTCATTTCCGCCAGAGAACTCCTGGCGAGTACCTGAAGATAATTTGGAAACGCAAATGGCTGATAATCCTTCCCGCCATCGCAATCGCGGCCTCTGTCATTTGGGTAGTTCGGCGACTGCCGAATGTATACGAGTCGTCGACACTAATCGTCGTTAAGCCTTCGAACATCCCCCAGGCTGTCGTGCCCGCCATGTCGGAAGACATGCTGACTCGACAGCTGGCTGCCATCAGTCAAGTCGTCACCAGCCGCAGTTCTCTCCAGCCGCTCGTAGAGAAATATAGAATTTACGAAGAAGAGCGCGCGCACGGCGAGACCATGGAAGACATCGTGGGCTATGTGCGCAAAGACATTCGGGTCGAACTGAACACAACGCGCAACGATGTTACCAACGGATTCAATATCAAGTTTCGCGGGCGAGATCCGCGCGTTACACAGCTGGTGACTGCCGAACTGGCGAGCAAGTACATCGATGCGCAGACCGAAAACAGTTCCAGGTCCGGACAGGCGACCAAAGAGTTCTTCGAAACGAAACGAACGCAGCTAAAGGGAGAACTCGACGACATAGCGCAAAGACGGCTCAATTTTATGAAGGAGAACCTTCCGAATTTACCTTCCGGAACGGAAACTCTGGGTGTGCAGTTGACCGGGCTCTACGAGAATCAGAAGTCTCTCATCGCCGACATCGGGAGAATGCGCGACCAGCAGAATACTCTCAGCCAGCGGCTGGGCGACCTTCAAAAACAGCGGCAACAGGAAATCGACAACATCATCGACGAAGGCAACGATCCCAAAAAATCAGCCGACTACATTCAGCTCACGCAGCGGGAAGACGCACTCGAAGCCGAGAAGCGAAATATGTTGGCCACTCTCAGGCCGGCAAACCCTGACGTGATTAAGAAGCAGGAAGAGATCGATGCCGTTCGCGGAAAGATGAAAGCCGCCCTCGATGACGGTCGAGCGCGGGCTGACGAGAAACGAAGACGGTACGAAGCTCAGATCGATCCCCGCCTCAACGAAGTTAAATACAACAGTGAATATCTAAAAGGCGAGATCGCGCGACAGCAAAAAATGCTGGACGACACCAATTCCCAGATTGGCTCGATCCAGGGGCGGATCAACGCGACCCCCGCCGTCCAGGTCGGCCTGGATACTCTTGATCGCGAATACCAATCGAAGCAGGAAGCCTACAACAAGCTGAGCGAGGAACAACAGAAGATCAATACGATCTCGGACATCACCTCGAGTCAACAGGGTCAGTCGATTCAGGTGGTCGACGCCGCAAATTTGCCTGAGAACCCGGTCGCGCCAAAGCGCATGATGCTGATGCTTCTGGGAATCTTTGCCGGATTGGGCGCGGGGCTGGCTCTGGCTGCTCTATTTGAAGTGCCGAGATTGATGACGGTTCAGACGACTACCGACGCCGAGCATTACACCGGCTTGCCGGTGTTGATTGCGCTGCCCGAGCTTTTGACTCCTGACGAGGCACGCAGGATTCCGCGTCGTCGTCTTCAGTATCTGGCGGCGGCATTCGTCGTCACCATCATTAGCATCCCAGCGCTTGCTTTCGTTCTAACCAAGTCGCACTTCTTCGATCGGTTTGTTTAGCCGACGATTGATCAATCAGAGTGGGGGATTCGACCTGTAGCCCTGATCGTTTTGCTCACTCTGGCCAGTAATTTCTGACCTTGACCGTGCGGAGACCCGATAAGTGTACAGAGAATTCTACGGTTTAAAAGAGTTGCCATTCGCGCTGACGCCTGATCCGCGCTTCATCTATTTCACTCCATCGCACACCGAGGTGATGGCCAACCTGCACTATGGGATAGAAAGCGGCAAAGGTTTGATCGTCGTTACCGGTGAGGTGGGGACCGGCAAAACAACAATCCTGCGATGGATGATGCAGCGGCTCGATCGAACAGTGCTTGTCGCGTATGTCTTCAATCCGCGATTGACTGTCCCGGAGTTTTATCAGCACATCACAACTCTCTTCGACGTCCAGCAATGGGAATCGAAATCAGACCTGCTGATCGCGCTCGGACGCACACTGGAGTCCCGGCACGCGCGCGGCCTTCGCACCGTGCTGATCATCGACGAAGCTCAGGGACTTTCCACTTACGTGCTTGAAGAGATCCGGCTGCTTTCGAACTTTGAATCAGACACCGCCAAGCAGCTGCAGATAATTCTCACCGGCCAACCTGAACTGCGGGACGTGCTCAATAATGCGGAGCTTCGCCAGCTCAAACAACGAGTCGCCCTGCGATGCGAGATCAAGGCGCTGCCTAACGTGGAAGAGACGGAGCGTTACATAACTTCTCGCTTGCTGGTTGCCGGGGCGGAACGGACTGATATCTTCTCGCCGGGCGCCATCGACTACATCTTCAGATGTTCCGAAGGCATTCCACGGCAGATCAACAATCTTTGCGACAACTCAATGCTGACCGGCTTCGCGGCAGGCGAATCGACCATCGGACGCTCGATTATCGAAGAGGTCGCCGACACCTTCGACATGCTGCCGAGAGGCGAGCGAGGTCGGCAAATGGGCGAAGAGCGTGAAGCCCCCGCGCGCATTTTCACCGCCGCTGGTCGCGCAGAGCTGTGGGCCGCCGGCGCAAGCCAGCCATCCGCCGAGGGAGGCTCGTCGACAACACCGCGTGAAGATTCAAATAGTGCGGCCGCGCCCGGCGCCGATGAAGTCGGCGCGGCGTTTCGCCGTTCGGGTCTGATGGGAGACAGATAATGGGTAGAGTTTACGACGCATTAAAACGAGCGAGTTCGACCCGCGAAACCGGGACGAACCTGAAGAAGAAAACCGATACTCCGACGCGCCGCAAAGGTACGACCGCCGGGCATGGCCTGGCTGGCGTCCCGCCGGCGAAGAATGGCGAGACACATCCATGGGATAGCTCTCCACTCTTCGCGCGCAACGCAGCGCACGATTCAGCGTCCACTGCGCACACCGAGGAACACACCGGGTCGGCACTCTCCGGCGTGAAGACTTCGCGTGCTGCTGGGGCAACTTTGGACGCTGCTGGGACGACGCGCGTTCGCGCTGAGTTTGTCTCTTTGGACATCTCCGCAACGCGCGTCGAACCTCATCTAGTGGCGATCACACAGCCGCGCTCAGCTTACTGCGAACAGTACCGAAGCCTTCGCACACGGATATTGCAGGCGGGCGAGCGTAAGAAGATGCAGGCTTTCGTGATCACCAGCTCAAACGTCGCCGAAGGAAAGACACTGACGGCGCTCAATCTCGCGTGGCTGCTGGCTCAAACGGACGGCATAAGCGCTCTATTGATCGACAGCGACCTGCGTCAACCGTGCGCCGGCGAATACCTGGGTATTGACACGCCCGTTGGACTTTCGGAGGTCCTGTCAGGCGATGCGACTTTGGAAGAAGCGATCATTCGGCTCCAACCCGCCAACCTGCATTTTCTCCCCGGAGGCGCGGCGCGCGACGACGTGGCCGAGATTCTTTCGGGGCCGCGCTTTGGGCAGGTCCTATCAGAGCTACGCACGATGTTCGATTACATCATCATCGATGCTCCACCGATGGGAATTTTCACGGACGCCAACGTCCTGATCAATCGAGCCGATGGCGCACTCGTCGTCGTGCGTTCGGGGAAGACTCGCTATGCAGCTTTGGACCGTCTGCTTGAGCAGCTTCCACGCGAACGAATACTCGGCGTCGTACTCAATCGAACAGACGAGCAATTGGACGAGACTTCTTACTATTATCAGCGCCGCTACTCACGGCGTGGTCAGGCGGCGGTCGCGCCCGCCAAGCCTCGTGCCGAAGTGAAAGATGAAGAGGGGGTCATAATCGCCAGTTGAGAGCCAATCGCCTCAATGCTCGGACGATTCTGTTGATTATCGTCGAAGCTATGCTGCTTTTCGGCGGTCTGATCGTAGCGGTGTATTTGAGGCTGGGAGCAGCCGACGCAGAGTTCGAGTTAATCGAGCAGCACGGCTTTTACAAAGCCGGACTCGCGACTGTTTTCTGTTTGAGCTCGTTCTATTTATACGACCTCTACGATTTCATCATCATGCACGACAGGCGCGAGCTTGTCCTGCGACTGATGCAGGCGCTCGGCCTGGCTTGGGTCGCATTAGCGCTGGCCTTCTACGCTTTTCCGCATTTGATGATCGGACGCGGCGTATCGCTGATTTCACTTCCGCTCGCGCTCCTGATGATGGTCGGATGGCGGCTAATCATCCACTGGTTTCTCGGGCATCCGCAGATCGGCGAGCGCATCCTGATTGTGGGCTCAGGCCCGACGGCAATCGAGCTGGCGCGTGAAGCTTTGAATCGGCCGGACGCCGGATTTCGTATCGTCGGTTTCGCGGACAGCAATCCAGAGCTTGTGGGGAAAAGCTTGATCAACCCCCGGGTCATCGGCTTGACTTCGGAGTTGGGCGAGATCGTTCGCCGCGAAAACGTCGACCGCATTGTGGTGGCGATGGGCGAGCGTCGCGGCCAGTTCCCTGTGGAGGAACTCTTACAACTTAGTCTCTCTGGAGACGTCTCGATCGAAGAGGGAGCTTCGTTTTATGAAAGAGTGACGGGCCGCGTTCATCTCAACATGATGCGACCGTCGTGGCTCATCTTCTCGGGACGCAAGCGTCAGGTGCGGATGAATACCATCATCCGTTTGGCGCTCCACCGGCTAGTCGCGTTCATCGGCGCCGTTCTCTCGCTGCCTATCGCTCTCTTGACTGCACTTTTGATCAAGCTCGAATCGCGTGGACCGGTGCTTTACAAGCAGAAAAGAGTCGGACGCAATGGACGTAATTTTACGGTGATGAAGTTTCGCTCGATGCGGGTTGATGCCGAAAAGGACGGACCGGTTTGGGCCTCAGATGCCGATGATCGGGTCACGCGAGTGGGAAAGATAATCAGGAAGATCCGTATCGACGAGATACCGCAGTTCTGGAACATCCTGAAAGGCGACATGAATTTCGTGGGTCCAAGACCAGAACGCCCCCACTTCGTCTCACAGCTTGCGGAGGAGATTCCCTACTACGACCAGCGACATCTCATCGCACCCGGTTTGACCGGATGGGCACAGATCAAATATCCGTACGGCTCATCGATTGAGGACGCGCGGCAAAAGCTGCAATACGATCTTTACTACATCAAGAATCAGAACCTGATGCTCGACGCAGGCATTCTCTTTGAGACGATCAAGACAATTCTGTTCGGTCGCGGTGCTCGCTGAGCGATCGCGAATTTTTGGAGGTTTGATGAAATGAAAACGAATTACTACATCAAGGCGTTCGCTCTGGGTGTCATCCTGTTGGCGATGTCTTCCGCTTCTCTCCTGGCGCAGGGCCCGGCAGAGCAGGAAAAGAAGACAGAGCAAAAGGCGACAACCCCAAGCCCAACTCCCCAGACAGCCGATCGACTCGAACCGGACGACACCAATGCGGTTCCATCCGACCTCTCTCCTGAAGCGCAGGCCGGACGTCGGGGACAACTTTCAGAAGAGGAAGCCGCGATTCTGCCTTACTACAACAATTTTCTAACGAGCTACCACCTGGGGCCCGACGACGTGATCTCGATCGAGATCTTCAATCAGCCTCGTTACTCGAAATCAAATATCATCGTGCCGCCCAATGGAAAGATCAGTTATCCGTTAATCCCCGAAGGCGTGCGAGTGGTAGGCCATACGACCGAAGAGGTCCAGGAGATGATTAAGCAACGCCTGGACGAATACATCATCGATCCTCAGGTAACCGTTTCGTTGGATAAGGCCGTATCGGCAACCTTCTCGGTGGTAGGCGACGTCGCCCAGCCGGGGGTCAGAACGATGACGCGGCGCTACAGCATTACCGAGGCGTTGGCGATGGCCGGTGGTGTGCTCGAGACCGGGAACAAATCAAAGGTCGTCATCTTACGACAAAAGGGTGACGGCAACATGCGACCGATCGTGGTCAATGTTAAGGAGATCGAAAGAGGCCGCGCAAAGGAGATGGCCTTTCTTGTTCCCGGCGATCAGGTCATCGTCCCCGGTAATAAACTGAAAATACTGGACAAGATCATGAAGCTGGTGCCGATCATCAGCTTTGCTCGAATCTTCACTGGCGGATTTTAAGGAAAGCACGATGGCCAAGAACTCTGTGTATCCGATCACGCCGCTGGCGAGATTCATAACCCAAAGGCTCCAGGACCTCGGCCTTAAGCAAGTGGATTTTTGCCGACAAACGGGCTTCGATCAGGGACTGCTGTCCAAGCTCCAATCGTCCGTGATTTCGACGGTGAATATGGAGAGCGCCTTACGGCTGGCGGATGGGCTAAGAGTACCGCCCGGCGAGGTTCTTTCACTGCTTGGGAAAACAGACGCTCACCTGTTGCTGAAGAAACTTTACGGTAACAACGTCTGCGCTCAATGTGCCGGGGAAACACTCTCCCCCGAGCCTGTTCAATCGATTACTTCAGCGGCGCAACAGGCGTTTGTCCTCGGACGCGACATGACGCCGGTGCTGGTAATGTTGCGCCACCTCTCCGCGACTCGCCGCGACACACCCGAGGTTGCGGAACACGCCGCTCACGGCGGACATTCATGAAAGCAGTAGGCAGTAGGCGGTTGGCAGTGGGCAGTGGCCGACACGGATGGCGTCGCCTACTGCCAACTGCAAACTGTTTACTGCCAACTATTTTTTTCTTCCTGCTCACTGCCAACTGCCAACTGCTTACTGCCGCCGCCGCGGGCTCATGGATGCCGCAACGCTCTGGCTCACTTTCCTGGCTACACGCTGTTTACTTTCTTGACGCTGACCGAGGCTGGGCTGTTGGCGGAACTGGCGTCCTTCTGTCCACCACCGACGGCGGAAAGAAGTGGCATGTTGAGGGCCGTCCCACGAACGATGGCCTGCGAGATGTTTACTTTTCAGATGAGAAGACCGGTTGGTTAGTCTGCGAGCGAAGCATCTACGATCTGAAAACCAACGATGAGCCGCGAACGTTCCTAATGCGCACCACCGATGGCGGGACCACCTGGAACAAGGTCAACATAATCGGTAACGATACGGATGTTCGTCTGGTTCGCGCGCTCTTCACGGCCGAAGGACGTGCCTGGGCGTTCGGAGAAGCGGGCACGCTATTCACGACCCGCGACGGCGGAGCAAACTGGGAACGACAACGCGTGCCGACGCGAAACCTCCTGCTTGGAGGCTCGTTTCTCAACGGTAAACAGGGCTGGCTGGTCGGCACAGGCGGAACTGTTTTGCAGACCTCAGACGGCGGCGCGACCTGGAGTACCGGCCGGCTCACTGGGCCCGAACCCGTTTCCGGCTTAGGGCTTGCCCCCCGGGTGCGATTCACAGCCGCGTCGTTTGTTGACGCCAGACTTGGGTGGGCCGTCGGCACCGAAGGCCGCATCTTCGCCACTCGGGACGGCGGACGAACGTGGGCCCCGCAGATCTCAAATGTGGCCTCGGATTTTTACGATGTGAAGTTCGTTAGTCCGGCTGAAGGATGGGTCGTCGGTGCAGGCGGCACGTTGCTTCACACTGTTGACGGCGGTTTTCGTTGGGCACTTGAACCGAGCGGCACCACACACGCGCTCGAACGATTATATTTTGTTGGCCGCGCGCGAGGTTGGGCAGTGGGTTTCGGCGGAACCATCCTCGCTTACACATCCGACGCCCCATCTACCCAGCGACCTTCGCTTAAACAAAAATAGAAACGTTGAAGGAAACCGTCGAGCGTAGGGGCGCGTCGTCTTCCCTAAGCGCCGGTCTCGGAGGAATCAATGCAAGCTCACAATCCCTCATCGCCCATCTCCAACATCATGCGAGCGGATAGTTGCCGGCGGGGAGATCAGATGTCACCTCATTTGATGGGAGCGATCTTTGTGCTCCTCTTCTGTGTGATCTCAACGCTTGCACAGACTCAACCTGCCAATAAGCCGGCCTCGAATGATGCCAAGCCGACGGTGCCGGCACCTCAAGATAAGAGTTCCGCACGCGCGGCCGAATCGAGCGCTGAACCCGACGGTGACGATTCGACAGCCACAAAGTCGACGGCACAGGATACTGGCGCGCCTGTGGTGGATCGGCTAGCCGCTCTGCGCGATCAAATCGCAAGTGCGAAGACGGAAGGCGAGCGAACGCGACTGCGCAGAACGTTGGTCGACTATTTGGTCGCGCTCAACAAGAAGTCTGAGGCAATCAACGAGCTTCGATCGATGTCGCACGAGGAAAGGCTGGATCCGATAGGCTTCTACAATATTGGAAACGCCCTCGCGCGTTTAGGGGACACCGACAGCGCGATCGAATCCTATCGCAAGGCGATCAAGCAACGGCACGGCAACTACGCTCGCGCCCTGAATAATCTGGGCGTGCTGCTTCTGAAACAAAGTCATTGGGATGAGGCGCAGGAATCATTCATTTCCGCGTTGCGGCTGGAGGATTCTCGCTATGCTGAGGCCAGCTACAATCTCGGACGCGTCTATTCGATGCGGGGTGAAGCAGATATGGCGATCCGCGAGTGGAGTCGAGCTCTGATCGTACAGCCGGACCATGCCGACGCGGCCATCGCGCTGGCCAGGGCTTATGCCGAGGAGGGTAATGCTCAACGTGGCCTTGGCATCCTCGACGCTTTTATCTCACGGCGAGGTTCGAGCCCGGAACTGACTGCTGCTCGACGCGAGATCCTTTTCGGCGGCGAGACCGGCGCGGAAACATCTTCTACAAAAGACCCAGGTGCTTCGGCAACATCCAGCTCAGGGTCGACGAAGTCTGGAAATGATAAGCATAGTTCTCCGGCGCCGCGTCATCTCACGGTGGATCAGCAGACATATGATTTGCTTCAGAGCGCGCGAGCGGCCCGCGAAGACGCGCGTAACGAAGAGGCAATCACGCTTTATGGTCGAGTGTTGTCGCGAAATGACGGCTACTTCCCTCCGGCCAATTTGGAACTCAGCTTTGTGCTGACCGCGTTGAAGCGATACGACGAAGCGGTTGCTGTCCTGGCGACGCTGGTCGGCCGCGAAGGCGCGCGCTATCCGATCGCCTATTATCATATCGGGCGACAATATGAGGCGCTCGGCCAGCTTGATCGCGCGGCCGAAGCGTTCGAGAATGCCATCGCTGCCTTCGGTGATGCGAATCCGCAATTCCTGCTGGATCTGAGCCGCGTGCGAGAGAAACAAGGAAACCTCGTGGCTGCGGCAGCCGCGATGGAATCCTACATTCGCATCAACGCAAGTCTTGGCCGTGTGCATGATTGGTCGACCAAGCGTCTGGCGGAGCTTCGACAGAAGATCGCGGTCTCTTCAGGGCCGACGCCTGCTCCGGAGAAGTAATATTGAAAGCAAGAGAAGGCACAGGATCATCGGTTGTGCTGATCTCATTCACACCTCGCTTCAGCGAGGTGTTCTAGCCTGTCGTCCTGGATTTCCATTTCCAATTCTTAATTGATAAGATTCCTCCCGTTCCCTGCCAATTCGAGAAAACGACTTCAGTGAGGAGGATTCTGCTATGACATTCCTTAGCCGGCGCATGCTGTTCGCCGTGGTGTTGCTGGCCTTCGCTGCCTTATCGATAATCAGCAGCCGGACCAGCAGGGCAGCTTTGACCACAAATGATTCTGATCCTCTGGGTTTATTCGTTGACTCTCCTCAAAAGTCTGTTAAGTCCGGTTTCGATTTCGCGAACCTGGACCGAAGCGTAAATGCCTGTAAGGACTTCAATGGTTTCGCCAACGGAGGCTGGGCCGCGAAGAATCCCATACCGGCGGCCTATTCAAGGTGGGGAAGGTTCGAGCTGTTGGATCAGGGAAACACCACCACCCTGAAGTCGATCCTGGATGAATTGCTTGCCAGGAAGAAGTTGCGCCCGGGCAATGAGCAAAAGGTGGCTGACTATTATTCCTCCTGCATGGACGAGTCGAAGATCGAGAGCGAAGGCCTTAATCCGCTCAACGAGGAACTCAAGCGCATCAACGACATCACGGACCTGCTCAGTCTCGAGGACGGGATCGCCCGCTTTCATGCGCATAGGATTCCGGCGGTCTTCGGCTTTGGCGTGGCGCAGGACTTCAAGGACTCGAAGAGTGTAATCGCGCAGGCCGTTCAGGGTGGGCTGGGTCTTCCGGACCGCGACTACTACACAAAGGACGACGATAAGTCGAAGGCCACCCGCGCGGAGTACATGAAGCACGTCGCGCGTACCTTCGAGCTGATGGGTGATGATGCGGACCGTTCCGCGGCGGAAGCCAAAACCGTGCTGAATATCGAGACCAGGCTGGCCGAGAATTCTGTTACCCGCGTGCAGCGACGAGATCCTGAGGCCAACTATCATCCCATGATCAAGGCAGAGCTGATCGAGATGATGCCTCACTTCGACTGGGGCCGATACCTTCGCGGAATAGGGCTTCCTGAGGTAGGCAAAGTCAACATCGCTCAACCCAACTTCTTCAAAGGCGCGGACAAGCTACTTACCGAAATTCCGGTGGATGACTGGAAGGTATATCTTCGCTGGCATCTGGTGAACGCTGCGTCTCCTACGCTCCCATCGAAATTCGTCGAGGAGAACTTCAGCTTCAACGGCAAATACCTTCAGGGTACCAAAGAGATGCTTCCCCGCTGGAAACGTTGCGTGGCAAGCACCGACCGCGCGCTTGGCGAAGCTCTTGGTGAGATTTACGTAGCCAAGACATTCACGCCGCAGGCGAAGGTCCGAGCCCAGGCGATGGTCAAGAATTTGATCGAAGCCCTGCGGGCAGACCTCTCTACGCTTAGCTGGATGAGCGCGCAAACCCGGCAGCGCGCGACCGCGAAGCTCGAAGCCTTTATGCGAAAGATCGGGTTCCCTGACAAGTGGCGCAGCTATGAAGCGCTAACAGTAAGTCGCGGGCCTTACTACAACAATCTGGTCAATGCCGGAGCATTCGAGTTCAAACGCAACCTGGGCAAGATCGGCAAGCCCATCGACCGCACCGAGTGGGGCATGTCTCCTCCGACGGTGAACGCTTATTACAATCCATCCATGAACGAGATTGTCTTCCCCGCGGGAATTCTTCAGCCACCGTTCTACGATCCCAAGGCCGACGACGCGTATAACTATGGTGGCATCGGCGCTGTCATCGGACATGAGATGACGCACGGGTTCGACGATCAGGGGGCGAAGTTTGACGCGGACGGCAATCTGGTGATGTGGTGGACACCCGAGGACTTTAAGAAATTCAGTGAACGCACTGACTGCGTGGTAAAGCAATTCGACTCGTTCGAGGTCGAACCTGGCTTGCATCAGAACGGAAAGCTGGTGGTGGGTGAATCAGTCGCCGACCTGGGTGGGTTGACGGTCGCGTTCGCCGCCTACCAGAAGTCGCTTGAAGGGAAACCGCGTCCAAAGGACATCGAAGGATTTACACCGGAGCAACGGTTTTTCCTTGGGTGGGCGCAGGTGTGGGCCCAGAACGTTCGCCCGGAAGCAGCCCGTCTGTTGACAGCCACTGATCCTCATCCCTTGGGCAAATTCCGCGTCAACGGACCGCTCTCAAACATGCCGTCGTTCGCACAGGCCTTCGGTTGCAAGCCTGGAGATGGGATGGTTCGCGAGCAACGCTGTCAGATTTGGTAAGCGCTCTAAGTCCGACAAACTTCACCTTGTCGCGTCATTGCGACAAACTAAAAGTTTGTCGGGCGCTTAAACGCCGCGCGAAAAGAGATTCGCGTTGCTTCGTGTGACTCGTTCGCGATGTTTCGTGGATTACCTACTTCGGAAATTGACTCATTCGAGCAACGGACGTTGGCCGCATACGACGATTTGATGAACAGAAACTTCGTACGTTCCATGTGGGTCGCCTTCGCGCTTTTGGCTCTTCTACTGTCTAGCCAGGCGAACGCTGTTCATGCCCAGGACATTCTACTCGGCCCAGGGCAGCTGCAGGACCCGTCGGGCGGCGCGATCATGCCGATCGTCAAGCTCGGCATCAAACCTCCCACAGCGATGTCGGCCCGTCAGAACCAGACCCTGCGCATCAAGCCTCCGACACAATCGCAAATTGAGGAAGCTCGTCGGTTGGGGTATTCGTATCTCAACGCAGGCAAGAACAAGGATGCGATCTCCATCTACGAACGCGCCATCGCAAGTGATCGTGACGATGCCGCAGCGCACAACAATCTCGGCCTCGCGTACGGTCAGATCGGACGGTTCCGCGAGGCCATTCGAGCACTAAAGGAAGCGATCCGGCTGGATCCGACCGACGCCGAGTTTCAATACAACCTGGGTGTGATTTATATGCGACTGGATCGGTTGAAGGACGCGGCGTCCGAGTACGAGCGGGCGATTCAATTGAATCCTCAGCTTGCCGAAGCTCACAACAATCTAAGCTACACCTATAACCGAATGGGTCGACATGTGGATGGGCAGATCTCGGCCGAACGCGCTTTGACGCTCAAGCCCAACCTGGCGGAAGCGCATCGCAATCGTGGAGTTGGCCTGGGATTCGCTGACCGATGGGATGAGGCATTGGCCGAGTTTCAGGAGGCGCTGCGGCTAAAACCCGACTTCGCTTATGCGCATTATAACGTGGGTTGGGCGTATGTCAGCCTGAGGCGCTATGCCGATGCCATCGGACCGTTGACTGAAGCGATACGATTAAGGACCGGATATTCAGAGGCTCATCACAATCTGGGTCTGGCTTATCTAGGCTCAGGGGACCGCAATGACGCACTCGCTCAATACAGGGTCCTGTTGAAGCTGGATCCGGTCCGTGCGCGCCAACTGCATCGCTCGATTCAGCGGAGAGGGACAGTGCAGTAGCCGAGAGTTAGCGAGGGCTAAGTAGTCAATAGCCGACGAGCGCACAGGGCAGTAGCCGATTATCTGAGACGACGCACGAGCTCCGTAGGAGCGAAATATCTGTAGCCCAGGGCGCAAGCCCTGGGTAAGAGTTCACAAAGAATTGTTCGAGCCCGTAGGGGCGACAGAAATTGTGTCGCCCCTACGGGGCTCACCGCTATCACGCGACGGAGATCTTCGGATCTGCTTCTTGTTAATTATTTTGCGGTCGTGTCGCCAGGTTGGCAGAGATCATGTTCAGTAGGGCGTAGCATGCTTGCGACTTACCCATAGTGCTCGGGTTCGAATTCGCTAAGTTCATGTACACCTGCTTGGCCGCTTGGATTAGCTGAGCGTCCGCGTGTGACGGAACGGTAACCTGCCAACCCTTTCTAGGATGCTTGTTAGCGAAAACGGAGAGTGACGCCAAAATGGGGAAGACGATGCCATCAGGGACGTTGGTCACGTTCTTCGCTTCGTCCCGATCGATCTTCCGCAGTGCCGTACCCTTAAAGCCTTGGTGGGTTTTCCACTTTTCATACAGCTCCCACGCCTGACCAACTACATCGAGATAGAACTCGTACAGCGCGATTGCTTTCGTTCGCTGCTCCCGTCTATGGTCGGTATCGTCATCCGAAGGCTCGCTCTTGGCGAGAGTGAAGATGTCTTGATACTCCTTTAGGCATTTGGACGAAGCGCTGTATGTGTATGCCTTGCTCGGGTACCCGTTTTCAAATGGCTTCATCCATAACGATTCAGGCGTGAGCGCTGTGAGGACTTGAACTAACCGCTCAGTTCGAACGAAGTCCTCTGACAGATCCGTCTCTCGTTTCCGCAGCATCATGTTCTCAGGTGTTTTGCCGTACGCCTGAAACCGCTGGTCGAGTTCCTCAAGCATGCCCCGTCTGCCGACAATCGAAACTGTCAGAACGTCGTTCTGAAAATTCCGCGCGATTGAAATTTCCCCAATCAGTTCATCGTCATCGGTGACAATGAGCTCGAACTTAACGTGAATGGGATCAGGAGTAACGTTGTCACGGTCACACGAGTTATAGAAATCCCGCAGCACGCCTTGGGTCTGAGCCCCGTTTATTATGCTGGGCTTAACGAGACGAATCTTCTTGTTCGCGTCATCAACCGTAGCGTCACGAGCGACCAGAACGAGTCCTCCATTGAGGACCGCGAAATCCTGTGGTCGGTCGTATAAGGTGCGTTCGATCGCGCGATGAACCTGGGTCTTAGCGCGACGCTTCTTACCCTCAGCCTCTACGAGATACTCCCGGACATTTTCGTCTGTTGGTAGTCCCAGCGTGCGATCACAGAGAATGCTGCCCGCGTATACCTTTCGGTTGCTCTCTATGTCTTCCGGAGTACTGATGTTTCGGAGCGAGTGGTAGGTGAGTTCGACGTATTCTTGGCGGACTACGTCCGCAGCTTTAATAGCTTTACTCATTCTTATTTCTCCTCGCGACCACTTGGATTTGTCGCCAGCTTCCAGCTGGGACGAGTGGATCGACGCGGCAACTCTAAATCCAAATGCAGGGATTGTCAAAACATATTTCCTTCTTATTCCGCGCTTGACTTCCACTTGCACTTCGACTATTAGACATCCCGTTATTTGTAAGACTCTTTTCTACCTCTCACTTAGCTCACAGCCCGCAGGTAGAACACTTCAATCGGCGTTTCAGCTCAACGAGGCATAGCTGACGAGCAACTCAGACATTCATGGAGGTGAGTTTTGGAAGACCACATCCTTGTACCGGATCTTTATCTTCGCGACAGCGGGCTGATCCTTCGTCGACTCTTGGGAATTGGGGCGCAAGGTCAAGTCTGGGAGTGTGAGGATACAACCCTGAAAAAGAAGCTTGTCGCAGCAAAGATCTTGGCCATTCCCAGTCAAGATCGAACCGGCGACACAGCGCAAGCAGCGCGACGCCGAATGGATTCGGAAATAGAACATCTATCAAACGTCGACCATGAGAACGTTGTAATAATCAAGCGAGGGTTTGGAGAGTTTTTTGAAGAACACCTCATTACTGGATACACAATGGAACTGTCGGAGATGGGTGACGCTCGGGCAACCATAAACATGCATGCCTTTAGCGGACCCGTCTCGACTTATCTGCGACAAAACCTTAGATGGGCAACTCTTGTCTTGCGTCAGCTACTTCGCGGACTATCAGCCTTGCATGCAAAAGGCCGCATCCACTCCGACTTGAAACCGCACAATGTTCTCCTGTTCCCAAGTGAACACAGGCCGTTTCTGATTTTCAAGCTCACTGACTTCGGCATAACCAGACTTGTTACCGGAGAGATATTTTCGAACGAAGGTATACAAGGGACACCTAGTTACATGCCGCCGGAGCAATTCAAGCAGCCGGCAACTACCAAATCAGATATCTACTCACTCGGCCTGACCTTCTTCGAAATCTTAACTGGGCGATCGCGCCTGGATTTTTCCTCATGTGGCAGAGACGATATTGGGTGTATCGAGGAGGTGCATAGGACGGGGCTGGCGCGAGTGTTGGCAGACTGTGGGATTGACAGTCCCTATCTGGATGCCTTGCTGAACGATATGACGCGGCCAAACGAATTGGACCGGCCGGATTTGCCACAAATCATGCGACGCGTCGAATACCTACTGGAGGAAGCGTACAAGAGGAAAGAGGAAAGGGGACTCTTTGATGAGTCTGTGCCCAGATACCTCTTCGCGCCGGCAGTCCACGAGCAGAGAAAAGAGCAGCTTCGCTTTGCGCTACTTCAACTGGATCGCTATGGACTTCGAGAGCGTGTGTTAAGAATGATTACAGACCAGTACTCCGATAGATATTCAAGGTTCGAAGTATTCGGCAGCTACGATATCATTATTCGAATTTGGCTCACAGATGAACAGTGGGAAGAGTTGCGCGCGCGCATCGCCAGCCAGTTCCCGGCCAACACGGAAGCAGCGACCGCCCTACAACCCTATGAGTTTCACACCATAAGTCGGATCGAATATGTCTGGGCAGGAGCTCCGGAGCGGGAGTTTCCTGAGCCCGAACACACTCCTGGGTATCACGGGGGCGACCTCTTGGCCCTCAACACCTGCATTAGGGAGGCGACGAAACACGACGAACATGAGCGCGCTGCGCCACTCAGGGAATGCCAAAGAGTGGCCGATCGTTTGATTGCGATGGGGTTAATCATCCGAGAACTCAAGCCTGATGCACCAAATCAGATTCGAGCATATGTTGTTTTGAGACCGACGGTTAGTGCCGATGATCAATGGAGGACCTTTTTACGGGCAGTCGAGGACAGTCCAGTGTTCCGAAAGCGAGCGGAAGAATGGCAACTCACTCTTTATCTCGCGAAACCCTGTATTATCGTGGAGACAGTTGTGCCGCGCTACCCGGACCTGCACGGGGTTCTTGACTTATTGGGTAATCACTTCAGAGCATTTGTCGGCACAAACACTTATTTGGATACCGGCGCTATAACTTATATTACTGACGCGTGGCAATAGTCGTTCGTCGTGCGTCTCTGATCGCTTTGGTGCTCAATCCAATTGCACAACCAGAAACTACTCTCATCTCAATCGGCGACCAGGGCAATCCATCGATGCGCTCGCTGACGGCGGACTACTGCGCCGATTGGCGGTTGGCGCGTAACAGGCCAGCTATTGCCCCGGCTGTTCAGGTCTCATGTGAGGGAAGAGGATGACATCCCGGATCGAGCGCTTGCCGGTGAGCAACATCGTGAGACGATCTATTCCGATGCCGATTCCGGCAGCGGGCGGCATACCGTACGAGAGCGCGCGGATGTAGTCCTCATCCAACAACATCGCTTCGTCGTCGCCACGTTCGCGCGCCTGGGCCTGATCGAGGAATCGATCGTACTGTTCCTGCGGATCATTCAACTCAGAGAAGCCATTCGCGCATTCGAGGCCGCCGATAAAGAGTTCGAAGCGTTCGGCCACGGTTGGGTCGTTTGGGGATGCTTTCGATAGCGGGGAGATTGGCTTCGGGAAATCAGTAATGAACGTGGGTTGAATCAATTGGCGTTCAGCAACCTCCTCAAATATATAGGCTAGATGCTGTCCAACTTGAACTTCATCTGAGTGTTGGTTTGAGTTGTTAGCCACTGATTCAGCTTCTTTTAACGTTCCATTTACGGCTGCTGCAAATATTTCCGGCGCTTCTGATGGCTCATCGGTTCGAGCAGTCAGATGGAATCTTTGATTACCGAATTCGTTCCACATCTTCTGGAAGTTGGCAAATAGCACAATATTCTTAGGATTGCTAAGCCAGTCTTCATCTATTTTCCATTCTGCAATTCTTCCGTACAAGGGTTTCCAATACTTAGCAATCGCCTCCTTCATACTTAACCGCTCAAACGGTTGCGAAAAATCAATGTCGTGTCCCTCCGCGCGGATGTGCGTGTGACCCGTCGCGGTGTAAACACTTGACCGCAACATCTCCTCGCAAAAATCCATCATCCCGTTCACATCCATATACGCGCAGTAAAACTCCAACATGGTGAACTCAGGATTGTGTGTTCGGTCTATTCCTTCGTTTCTAAAATTGCGATTGAGCTCGTAGACCTTCTCGAACCCTCCGACCACTAGCCTCTTCAGATACAGCTCGGGCGCGATGCGCGCGTAGAGGTCTATATCGAGCGCGTTGTGATGCGTCTTAAATGGCCGCGCGGCTGCGCCTGTCGCTTTGGGAGTAAGCATCGGCGTCTCTACTTCGATATAGCCATGTTCGTCGAGGAAGCGGCGCATCGCTGTTATGACCTTTGAACGACGCTCAAAGACCTCACGCGAGCTAAGGTCCATCGAAGGTGGTTCGACGGCCCGGGTGGTCTCAATTTTCAGACTGCCCGCGATCAGGTCCGCATAGCGCTGACGCTGGCGAATCTCGGGATCGGCAATGCCATGCAGCTTGTCCGGCATGGGCAACATGGCCTTCGCCAGAAACTGTAACTCGTGAACGTGGACCGATAGTTCGCCAGTCTTCGTAATAAAGAGATATCCGCTGACTCCTATGAAGTCGCCGTGGTCGAGCAGATTGAAGACTTCCCAACCCTCTTCGATGGGAGCCTTGTCGTCGTTGTGTATGGCCTTGACATCGGCTTTGCGAACGTAGATCTGCAGGCGCGAGACGCCGTCCGAAAGATGGACGAAAGCGGCCTTGCCCATAATTCTGGGAGGAGTACTGATCCGTCCGCTGATGCGAACCTCCACCTTGTTCAGCTCCTCGTTGGCGCGCTCCAGCACTTCCTGAGCGGGACGCTCGCCTTCTTTGACCTCCGGTTCGTGATTTCTAAAGCGTTCTATGACCGCGGTGATTGTGTCTTCAGCTTCGGTCACGCGACTGCGCTCGAACTTATTGGGATAGACGTTGCCGACCAAGCCGCGCAACTTCTCCAGGTGCTCGGCCCTTGCGCGCGTCTGATCGTTATCTTCTATGAAAGGGATCGCCATGAGTAGTGAATGGTAAATGGTAAACGGTAAATGGTAAAGTTCAGTGATAGGTGATAGGTGATGGGTGATAAGTAATACTCACGCCGCGTCACTTATCACCTATCACTCATTACCCATCACTCCATGCGACGCCTAATCAGAGAGTTCCTTTTTAGCGCTTCAGAGATCGGCCTGATGTTGCTCGCATGGCGAAATCTGCGCGGTTTCTTCGCGCATCCGGCGCGTGCAGGCGTCGTGGTCGTCCTCGTCATCACTCCGTTCATCACGTACTGGGGCGAAAGCGAGCGCATGGATCGAGGAGTGCGGCCGGTAGGCGGGCAATGGCGCACGCTGTTTCTGCTCGAGCTGGGATTCTTTGTTTGTTACTGGGCTGTACCCTATTTTGATCGACGCGGACTACTGGTCTTCGCGGAATCGAATGCGCTCCGCTATGCCGGACTCGCAATCTTCGCCGTGGGTGTGGCCCTACGCGTATGGGCGTATCTTTATCTCGGACGATTCTTCAGTGTCTTCCTCACCATTCAGAGGGACCATCGCCTCATCACCGATAACATCTATAGCTACGTGCGCCACCCGAGCTATACGGGACTTTTGATTCGCTCGCTTGGTACGGCCCTGGTGTTTCGCAGTATCTTCGGACTTGGCGCGTGGCTGGTGCTGGTGGTGTGTATTCTCCGACGCATCAGGCACGAGGAACGCGTACTGGCCAGCGAGTTCGCTTCCGACTGGGAGAACTATACGGTCCGCACGCCCGGGCGTTTGATACCCGGCATTTACTAATGCCGGCGGCCTCGTGTTAGCATTTCAATTCTCAAATGAGCGGAACAATTCTTTCGATTGATGCACTCCGAATGGAGCGGACACGCCTGCGCTCGGAGGGCAAGCGTCTTGTCTTTACCAACGGCTGCTTCGACATACTCCACGTCGGCCACGTTCGATATCTTCAGCGCGCGCGCGAGCTCGGCGATGCACTTCTGGTTGCGATCAACAGCGACCGAACAGTGCGCGAGCTGAAGGGCTCCGCACGCCCGGTGATGAATCAGGATGAGCGTGCCGAGATACTTGCCGCGCTAGGTTCGGTCGACTACGTGACGATATTTGACGATGTCAGTCCGCGCGCCTTGATCGCGGAGGTGTTACCCGACGTGCTCGTCAAGGGCGGCGACTATCAGATTGACGAGATCCACGGACGCGAGGAGGTCGAGGCCGCCGGGGGAAGTGTGATCGCCTTGCCGTTCATTGAAGGCGCATCGACGAGTTCGATAATTGAAAGAGTGAAAAGTGATGGGTGATAGGTGATAAGAAAGTACGGCATTGCTTATCTCTCATCACCCATCACTTATCACTCATCACCAGAAGACATGACTAGCACGGTCCATCCCACAACCATACTTCAGGACACTCTGCGACGCGTGATCGAATGCGAAGAGTACGCGCGGCTTGTCCGCAGCGTGCGCGGCGGCGCGCGTGTGATCTCGCTCAGCGCTCTTACATCGGGCCCGGCTCGCGCGCTGGTCCTGGCTGCCCTGCAGCTTGAACTGGGAAAGCCATTCGCCGTCGTCACACTCGCTAATCGCGACCTGGAAGCGTGGGAACGCGATCTGCGTTTCTGGTATTGCGCCTTGCGCGGGGCGACCGAGTGCGATGAAACAGTATTGACGCTTCCCTCGTCGGAGTCTGACCCATACGCCGGCGCTTCCCCTCACGTCGCAACCCTCGAACAGCGCGCATTGACTCTCTGGCATTTGGCGCGGGGACAGCAGGACTTTGTTTTGATGACTGCGCGCGCGCTCGCAAGACGAACGCTGCGACCGGAAGAAGTAGCGCGAGCGGGTGCGTTGCTTAAACGCGATGAAGACCATGCACCGGAAACGCTGGTCGAAAGCTTAATTGCTTCAGGCTATGTCCGTGAAGACCCGGTCGGCACCGTCGGCGAGTTTTCCATGCGCGGCGGCATCCTGGACATATGGTCGCCGGGCAAAGCCGCGCCCGTGCGCGTCGAATTCTTCGGCGACACAGTTGATTCGATACGCGAGTTTGATCCGGAGACCCAGCTTTCGACTGCACAGGTCCAGTCGGTTGAGATTGCGCCGATGCGCGAGCTCTCGACTACGTCGGATGATTTTCGTCTCTGGGCCGAGGCCGCGCGCGAGCGCTGGAGCGATGAGCGATTCGAACGGGCGCTTCGCGACAGAACAGTTTACGCGGACGAGGGCGAGACTTTTGCAGGCTGGGAATGGCTGATCCAGATTCTGAAGGAGCGGCAGGGCAGCATCTTCGATTATCTCCAGGACACAGTGGTGGTCATCGATGAACCGGTGAGCGTTGAGACTTACCTTGGAAGTCTATACGACACCCTCTCGAGCCGATACGCGGAAACCGATGGCGCAGATGATTTGGCATTGCGCCCGGAGGAGTTGTATCTGACCGCGGAAGAGTTGCGCGAGCGGCTTAGTTCTATCAAGCGCCTCGAACTGCGAACGCTGGGTCGCGCGGCGGCGATAGTCGACGAACGCCTCGCCCTGGATGCCGACAAGCCTCAGATCACGATCGGTCGATCACGTGGGTCCGCCACCACCTTGTTTCTATTTCCTGCGGTTGAGGTAGACGAAGAATGTGAATGGCGGTCGCAGTCTGTGAGACGTTATCACGGACGTTTGCCGGAATTGGCGAGCGACCTGAAACAAACAGTCAGAGAGCGGCACGATGACGTTTTCTTCGTGATGCATAGCCTTGGTATGGCTGAACGCCTGGCGGAGATATTGGCGGACTACGATGTTCAGACTCGCGTTGTGTTAGGCAAAGACGCTACATCGAATCCGACGGAAGCTGGTGGCGTGATCGTTACGGTTGGCCGGTTGTCGGGCGGCTTTGAACTCCCGGGCCCCCACTTGATCGTCCATGTCGAAAGCGACCTCTTCGACGAAGCCAGCGACACTTCGCTTCGCGTTGAAGGAAAAAGACAAAAAGAAAAAGGCAAGAGTCGAAAATTTAAGACCGCAGCCTTCCTCTCAGACTTTCGCGATCTGAAGGTAGGCGATTTCGTCGTCCACGTTGATCACGGTATTGGGCGTTTCGGCGGACTGCAAACGCTCGAGCTGGGACAGGACAGGCGCGGCGAATTCATGCTGCTCTTCTACGCAGAGGAGTCAAAGCTCTATGTGCCTGTCGAGCGAATGGATCTTGTCCAAAGGTATTCAAGCGCCGAAGGCCATCAACCCACGCTCGATCGGCTGGGCGGACTGGGATGGCAGAAGACAAAAGCCAAAGCGAAACGCGCGATGCGCGACATGGCTGACGAGCTCTTGCGGCTGTATGCGGAAAGAAAGCTGGTTGGCGGCTTCGCTTATTCGACAGACTCTCCATGGCAGAGCGAGTTCGAAGAAGGGTTCGAATACGTCCTGACGCCGGACCAGGAGACAGCCATTGAGGACGTCAAGCGCGACATGGAAGAGCCTATGCCCATGGACCGCTTGTTGTGTGGCGACGTCGGCTACGGTAAGACCGAGGTGGGAATGCGCGCGGCCTTCAAGGTGGTGATGGAAAGCAAGCAGGTGGCGGTGCTCACGCCCACGACGGTGCTCGCTTACCAGCACTTCGAAACATTTCGCACACGCTTCGCTGCTTTCCCGGTAAAGATCGAACTGCTCTCCCGTTTTCGATCGCCCAGGGAGCAGAAAGAGGTAGTAAAGCGAGTCGAAGCGGGGGAGATCGACATCATCATCGGGACTCATCGCGTGCTCTCCAAAGACGTACGCTTTCGCGACCTGGGGCTGGTTGTGGTCGACGAAGAACAGCGATTTGGAGTGGCCCACAAAGAGCGGTTGAAGCGGTTGAAGAAGAAGGTCGACGTTTTAACGCTTTCCGCCACGCCCATCCCTCGAACTCTAAACATGTCTCTTATGGGCCTGCGAGACATGTCGCTTATCGAAACCCCTCCCCGCGATCGTCTGGCGATCCAGACCCAGGTGGTGCAGTTTTCGGAATCGGTGATTAAGTCGGCGATTGAGCTGGAGCTGGCGCGCGGCGGCCAGGTCTTCTTCATACACAATAGAGTGGAGTCGATAGAGACTATCGCGGCGCTCGTTCAAAGGCTGGTTCCACAAGCGCGGCTTGGCGTAGCGCATGGGCAAATGAACGAGAAAGCGATGGAGCAGGTAATGCTCGATTTCGTTGGCTATAAGTATGATGTTCTGGTTGCGACCACCATCATCGAGAATGGAATAGACATCCCTCGCGCCAATACGATCATCATAAACCGCGCCGACGCTTATGGCCTTTCGCAGCTATATCAATTGCGAGGACGCGTCGGACGCTCAAATCGCCGCGCTTATGCCTATTTGTTAATCCCCTCCGAACAGGGCCTTTCTCCAATTGCGCGGCGCAGGCTTGCCGCCATTCGCGAGTTCTCAGACCTGGGCGCGGGTTTTCGAATAGCGGCCCTCGATCTTGAGCTCCGTGGAGCGGGTAACCTGCTGGGCGGCCAGCAGTCGGGACACATGGACGCTCTCGGCTTTGATCTTTACACGCAGATGCTCGAACGCACGGTCCTCGAGTTGAGAGGCGAAGTAGTCGAAGACGAGACCAGTGTGTCGATTAATCTGGGCGTCGACGTAGCGATCCCGGATGACTACATTTCGGATATGGGACAGAGGTTGCGTACTTATAAGCGCGTCTCGTCCTCGCGTGACGAAGACACTCTGCGCGCCATTCTGGCGGAGACGCAGGACCGTTACGGGCGATTGCCTGAACCTGTGGGACGACTGTTTGACTATGCTCGGCTGCGCCGGACGGCAGAAGAGATTGGGGTAGCGTCCATTGATCGCTCCCACACCGGGATTGCGATCAAGTTGGCTGAAAAAGCTCGGGTAGATCCGGAAAAATTGATGGCCCTGATAGCCAAACGCAAGACAGCAACATTTTCTCCCAGCGGCGTACTGAAGCTAGATCTGGAAGAAAGCGAGCTCGACCTCCTGCTCGAAACTGCTCATCTCGTGTTGCTGGAAATCAGGGCGGGAGCTTAGAATGCGCGGTAGTCAGTGGTCAGTGGTCGTTCGTCAGGAGAGACGAATAGCGGCGACATGCTTTCGTCTTTAGCTGACGAACGACCACTGGGCACTGACAACTGATTGTAAGGAGTACTTATTGTGAGATTCAAATTTTCATTATTGATGTTCACGGGCTTTGTTGTTGCGCTGTTGGCGGCAGGCTCGCATTCGGTTGCGTGGGCCCAGGAAGGCGAGCCTGTGATCGTCGACTCGACAGTCGCGCAGGTGAATGGCGATGTGGTGATGCTGTCGATGGTAAGGCGCGAGATCAAAGAGGCCATAGAAGCATTTAAGCAACAAGGGGTTGCTGAACAGAAAGCTATTGAGGAAGTCAACAAACGTCAGCCGGAGATCATAGCCAGTCTGGTTAACGAACTGCTTCTGGTGCAAAAAGGCAAAGAGCTGAACCTCACCGAAGATGTCGAGGCGGAGGTAAACCGCGAGATGTTGAGGGTGATGACGCAGCAGAATTTTAAGACCATTGTGGAAATGGAAGAAGCGATGCGTCGAGAGAACATCGATCCTGGTTCGATTCGCCAGACATTGAGAACTCAGTTCATGAAGAACGCCGTCCTCTCGCGAGAAGTGGACGCAAAGATATTCTTCAATCTGCGACCGGAGGAAGTGAAGAAGTATTACGACGCCAATCGCGATAAATTTCGCAAGCCGGAGGTTGTGACGCTTTCTGAGATCTTCTTCAGTCTGGCCGGAAAATCGGAACCCGAGGTGCGCGCCAAAGCTTCCCAGGTCCTGGCACAGTTGCGCGCGGGCGCAGATTTCAAGACTCTCGCCGCCGCCAACTCAGAGCGCCTCGATCAGAATGGACAGCGGCTGGCTGTTCAAAATCAGGGCAAGGTCGGCACTTATGCGCTTCCTGACTTGAAAACCGAATTTGTAAACGCCATTAAGAACGTAAAAGCCGGAGGCGTTACTGACCTGATTCGTCTGGATGAAGGATTTGAGATTTTGCGCGTCGACGAGCGAACCGCTGCCAGCGACCCACTGGCGTTCGATGAGGACAAAGTGCGCGAGGCGATTACGGTAGAACGCAGAGACAAAGAGCGATTAGATTACATGAAGACTCTGCGCAAAGATGCTTACATCAAGCTCGCTCCCGATTACGAGGCAACGGTGGGCCCGCTGCTTTCAACCGATGCGCCGGCAAAGAATACTGCGAGCTCAGTCTCTACACCCGCCACCGGCAATCCGACCGGAACGAAAAAGCCCTAAGGTGATGGGTAATGGGTGATAGGTGATAAGAGAGAGCCTCCCCATCACCCATTACCCATCACTCATCACTCATCACTTATCACCCACTTCATGCGTCTGGATCTGTTCCTCAAAGCCAGCCGGCTCAGCCCGCGTCGATCGGCGGCGCAGGCCTTATGCGACGCCGGCGTGGTTTCTATCAACGGCGCGCACGCCAAATCAGCCCACACGGTTCGCGCAGGCGATATGATCGAGATACGTCGACGCGAGCGACTGTTAGCGGTCCGCGTTTTGTCTGTGCCCGACACGCGACAAACTTCACGCGGCGATGCTTCGAAGCTGTACCAGCTCGTGGTTGATGAGCCCGTCGCAGAAGAACCGATGGAGTAGTCTTCGTTCAACGCCGACAGCGTTCAAGGCCCCGAGCATTCAGCCCGCCCGCTCCGCAGATACTACTGAGCTCACGACGCCAACGTTTAGACTTCGCCACTCTCATCACTGCAACCGATACCGTCCGCTTTTGGAGCGCAATCGTCGCGGGTAATTGATACGGATCTTCCAGTGAAAGACACTCCGATGCGGAGTTTGCTAGAGAATGAGCAAGAATCTCGCTGGCATGCCCGTTGCTCAATCAACAACCTGGATCGATAGGAATTTCGAGTCGATAAGACTCCAGGGCTGATTTTTTCTACAAGAGATCTCACCCCAACCACTCGAGTGGGAGTGCGACAGGGCCGCATGAAACGCGTTCATGCGGCGTTGTTGTTTATTGATTGTCGAGTTTGCGCGCGTTCATCGTCTCTTCTGAGGATGTTTCCAACACCTCGCCTCGGATGACATTCGCATCCACCCTGGCGAGGGCCTGCTCGGGTCCCGGTGATGAAGGATTACTATCGAGTATGGCGACGCGCACTGACATTTGCTCGAGCGCTGGAAGGTCCCCATATGCTCGTATCAGCGCGCGGGCGTTCATCGCTTCCGCTTCCGGTGTCGGTGTGAGCAGCATCAGACCTCCCACATAAAGCGCGAGGGTGAAGAAAGAGATGTATCCGGTTGCCGGCGCGAAGACCTGGAAGTCGAGAGTCCCCAGCGTTCCCACTTCGAGCAGGAAGCCCGCAATTTTCTTCGCCCACCCGCCGTCAGGTGAGAAGAGACTCGCCAGAAACATGTGCTTCAGAAAGAAGGCGGTGCCGAACAGCACGGCCAGACTTCGCATAAGCCTTCGAGCATCGAACGATGAGAATTGATTGTTCCACAACGTCCAAAGAAAGAAGAAAGAGAAGAGCCAGAACAGCAGGCCGCGCTCCGGGAGGACTGAGTTGAACGCCTGCGCGGTAGCGAAATAAACCGCCAGCAGAGTCAAAACATGCGAGATGTTTGTGACTGCCGGTTGATTGCTGTTCACCCAATCGCGCAACTCGATCGCGTGGCCGCGTACAAACAGGACCATGGCCAGTACCGAGAGGATGAGGGTGATCAAAGGCGGCGGAATGAAAACAAAGGCGTGAGTATCGGCGTCTATGCGAAGGCCGCCCAGCAGCGCCACCGCCAGGAAAATCATCGGCAGCAGGATGAAGCGCATAAGAGCGCGATTTCTTGAGCGTTCTCGTGCGTTCATTTTCGTCTGCGAAAAACCTTAAGCGGATTTACGTCGCCCAGGCCTCGTTCAATTCCCTGTTCGAGTTCGGCCTTCAGTTCTGCCGCAGTGTGCATCTGCAGGTTTGGATCGTCGATGATCAGAGTGACGTCAGGCGAGAGGTTGATGGCGCGGTTGGCAGCTTCCAGTCCCTGCCTGAAGAGATCGGTATCGTAGTACCAGTGTCCAAAACCTTCACGGTAGAAAGCGTAACCGATATAGAATTGCGTCCGCGCATCTTTGTGGCCCGGGTCTGCAAGTTCCCATTCCTGTCGCGCAGCTCGAAACTGTTCGCGTTGAAACATGTCCAGCGCCGCGTTGAATCTGCCCTGATCGATCTCGTACGTCCCCGTCACGGACTTCGCGCCGGCGGCAACTTCCCTGAACGTACGGGGCTCGGTGGCGTAGATCCAGATAATGAACGCGGCGAATAGAATCGTCCACGCGATGCCGACCGACTGGATGAGCCTGTGTTGCATTGTTATAATCCCGGCGTCTGTTGAAAGAACCTAGGGAACTTTCGGCTTTGTGTCAATGGCCGACAAACTTTCAGTTTGTCGCCAGGATATGACAAGCAAAAGCTTGTCGAACAGCAGGGTAACGAGGATGGACGACAACGAACGGGAACAAATAAATCAATACCGGGCGATCGCGCAATCGTTTGGCGATGCCGCGCTCGACGCCATGAATCGTGGCGATATCGGATTGGCCCGCACGACCTCCAGGCAGGCGGCGCAGTATGCGCGAATCGTAATGCAACTCGAAACAGGCGAGAAGCAACTCGCGCCGGCGGAGCCTGAGGTGACGAGCGGCCCTGCTGACTCGCAGGCTATCTCGGCGTGAAGTTCGACTGCTCGATCTGAGGGACTGGTTACAGTGAGGCAGGAAATGAAGTCGGCGATTTTTTCATTGATGCTCGCCTTGAGCGCTTTCGTGGGCCCGTGTGGACGCGACCAGCGATCGGTTGCATTGAACCAGGAGTTCACCATCAAAGCCGGCGAGACGATCTCTTTAGCAGGCACTCGCTTGACGATCCACTTCATAGAGGTTGCCGAAGATTCGCGCTGTCCCGAAAATGTGAAGTGCGTGTGGGCAGGGAATGGGAAAGTCGTTTTGCTTGCCAGCCTCAGAGGACGGACTCCCGGCAAGGTAAACCTCAACACGATGCTCGACCCTAAGGAGAGCATGTATGGCGATTTTGACATCAAGTTGTTGAAACTCGATCCGTATCCGAAACAGGGTTCGAATATCAGGAAAGGCGACTACGGGGCGACGCTGGTCGTCAAACGAAAATAACCAGGGAGGCGCGGAGACACGGAGAATCATAAAAGCCGATGAAGGCCTGAACGGCTGGAATGAAAGATACTGACTCATGAGAAGAGATATAAGCCTGTCCCTAACAACCTATTTTGTGGTCGCACTAATGATCTTGCCGCTGCAGAGCGTAGCTGCCGGGAGGGAAGAAGCAGGTCATCGAACACTGGGCTATTTAGTTGACAGTCCGGGAAGAGAAAGTGAGTGGCAAAGAGTCAATCCACAAGGTGAAGAGCTTTCCATCCTGACACCGGTTGCTCCGACCATACTGAGGCTGTCGAGCGAACTCGTCCTGCGCAAAGATGGTGAGAGAATTTTAGAGCAACGCGGCTATGGCGCTTACGCAGATGGCTTCGGCTTTGCCATCGAGTCATACCGAGCCGCTCGGCCTCAAAAATTATTACTGGACCTTGAGAGCACGAATTGTTCGAGGATGGTCTTCGAACGCGAAGTTTTAGTTGGCGGTGTCAGCGGGAAGCAATATCGCGACGGCTTCGAGGGTTTTCACAGCCAGTATCTCTCGTTCGTCACAAAGCAACATGTTTATCTGATAACGCTTGCTTCTCGGGAAGACAATAATCCGTCTTTTGCCAAATTTCTTTCAGGTCTGATGCTGGGGGATAAGATCACTTCGCCTGCTACCGGGAATGTGGTGGACATGAAAGAAAGCGAGATCTATAAGAATGCGCTTTCAGAACAGTCGAATGCTACGCAATCACAAGATCGACCTTTCAGCCCAAGGGACGTTTCGCGTAAGGCCACCATAATATGGAGGCCAGCGCCAGAGTACACGGAAGAGGCGCGGCAGAATCAGATAATGGGCACAGTCGTCTTGAGAGGGGTGTTCGAGGCAAATGGCCAAGTGAGTAGTGTCAGAGTTGTTACGGGCTTGAAGGACGGGCTCACCGGCAAAGCTGTCGAGGCAGCGCTGTCCATCAGATTTCTTCCAGCTGAAAAGGACAATGTGCTCGTCTCGCAATACATCCAAATCGAATATAACTTTAATCTTTATTGAGGGTGATAGTGACCACGCCATTCAAGATCCGAGACATTGAGATCAGCCCGCCGCTGATTCTCTCCCCCATGGCCGGGGTGACCGACATATCGTTTCGGCGTCTGCTCAAGCGCCGTGGCGGCATCGGTCTGACTGTCTCTGAGTTCATCTCGGTCGAAGGACTGACTCGCCAAAATCCCAAATCAAAACGGCAAATGCGTTTCTTCGAAGAGGAACGTCCCTTCGCCGTACAGATCTTCGGAGGTCAACCGGAGCGTATGCGGATGGCTGCAGAGATGGCTGAAGAGGTGGGCGCCGATATTCTGGATATCAACTGCGGCTGTCCTGCGCCAAAAGTGGTCAAGCACGGTGGCGGCTCAGGCTTATTGCGCGACTACGATCGACTCGAGACTATTCTCAAGGCGATCAAGAAGGCGATTACGATTCCGCTGACGATCAAGATTCGAGCCGGCTACTTCGATCACACGATTAATGCGGTCGACACGGCGAAGCTGGCGGAGGCTTGCGGGGTCGAGCACATCGCGCTCCACGGTCGGACGAAGGAACAGGGTTATAGGGGACTGGCCAACTGGGAGCTGGTGCGGCAGATCAAGGAGGTTGTCAGTGTGCCGGTCTCGGGCAGCGGCGATGTGACCACGGTTGAAGGCGCTTTACAGAAGTGGCGGGAAACGAACTGCGACGGAATTCTAATAGGCCGCGGCGCGATGGCTAATCCATGGATCTTTCGCCAAATCGAAGACACTCTCGCGGGGCGAGAGGCCTTTCAACCCACGCTTGAAGAGAAACGCGAAGTCCTGCTTGAATATTTTGAAATGCTTCGCGATGACATGCCCGAGATGGCGGCTATCGGAAAGATTAAGCAGCTCGCGGGACAGTTTACTCGAGGATTGCAGGGAGGAGCGCTCTTCCGCACGACGATCTACCACTCGCACTCGGTTACCGAGATCCTCGATCGCATCTCGGAATACTTTGAAGCAGTGGCCGAAGGAAGACCGTATTACGGAGAAGCGGGCGCAAGCGCGGTGGAAGAGGAAGCGCCGGTGCTGGATTCGTGCGAAGCCGCGAGTGTTGGGTAGTGGCTGTTAGAAGTCGGACGGATCAGGTGGGATTTTGGCTTGCCGCTCAGCCCCGTTAGGGGCGGCATATCTCTAGCCCATGACGCAAGTCATGGGTAGAGACCGGCTAATGTCGAAGAGAGCCCCGGAGGGGCGACAGCGGTGTCGCCCCTCCGGGGCTCTCTCTCGTTCTCGCTATCGCTTCCACCCAGCGCTCACGCGCTGGGCTAGAGATATGCCGCCTCTACGAGGCTGCCGGCCCGAACAATCATTCTTTGCCGCTACGGCAATCGTTTATACTTCGCGTCCACCGCCAGATCTTCTTCGCCGTCGGGCGGTATATTGTACATAAGCATCTGCAGAGCCCCGTCAGATGGCTTGATCACGATTCTCCATCCCCAATCCGGTCCCGGCGGTGCCTCATAGGACCCGAGCAGATCGATAACACCCTGATCATTTATCGTGCCCGTGAAAGGCATGACCTTGCCGCTCATGTGCCACGAATCAATATACCCGGCTGTCGCCTGAGCTAGTTTATTATCGTATCCCACGATCAGTAGGCCTTCCTGCGCAACGTCTTCGTGACTCCACGTATAACTAAACGAGAGAAACTTGGCTTTGGCCACCGGCACGACGGACAAGTTGGTTGAGGAGTTGTAGTCCGGCGGATCTACCCAACTCAGTCTAAGTAGATTTGTGCCGGACCAGTTCCCGACGAGCTTTTCGTGGATATCGGTCAGGTTCATGATGTTAGTCTCTGTCGATGTTGGTTAGCCGTCAACGCGCGTCTGCCAATAACCGGGACGCCGGCCATGATGCGCGATCGCGATTGACTAGAATTACACCCGTTTCTGCAGAGTAAAAAATACTGAAGGGAAAGCGGTGTAGCAGCGTCCTTCTTAGTTTTGAGCTGACCCACTCTCCGGCCTGAGGATATTCACACAACCGATCGATCGCTTGCTGGACATCATCAAGAAAATCGTGCCCCAGCCCCTTCGAAGCAGCATCATAAAACACCGCCGCCTCGTTCATCTCTTCTTCAGCGGGAGAAAGGAAGCGATAACCGATCATTTGAGACGGGACCGCGCTCGAGACATGACATCATCGCCAGGATGAGACTCCATCTCGCCCAGAAGATAAGCGTCATAACGGCGCTGCGCTTCGGCAATCCACAGCTGTTCAACCTGACGATCCGCGGCGGGATCCAGCTCTTCGATGAGAATACGTGCGAGAGCGGCCTTCTCCTGAGGTGTGAGCAGCCGCGCTTGTTTTTTCTAGTTGATCAAAAAGTGCGCTCATGTGACTCGCATTATAGCCATCGAAGGTCGTGACTGCCAGGGTGAGTTTAGCTGCGAGCTACGCCTTCAACGGTCGGGTTGAATAGTTGCTAAGCACCCGTTCGTAGGTCGCATATCCAATCTTCAAGTTTCTCCAGAATCGGTGCGAACGAAGCCTCCCGTGGAGAAGCGAGCTCAGTGAGCATCCCGGACAGAGGGTAGTCGACGTCTACGGGGAATCCAACAGACTCGAATGCTTTTTCGGTGCGTTCACGCTGGCTTGGATTCTTGGACACAGACCATTCGTTGTTGTGTTTCCAATAGTTCGCACCGTGATTTACCAGTGAAGCTATTGTCGATCCTGTTGAATGCTTTGGACCCGCTAAAAGAGCGTCTTTTTTCGCAATTACTAGAATCCCGTACGCCGCGGTCATGTAAGTTTGACAAGCGACGAAACCAAATCCAGTAAGATGTTCTGCGCTGTCAAAGTATCCAAGGGCGTCCGGTCGTCAACCTTAGTTGATCTCTCGATGAGCTCAGCTACTTTTTCATCGATCATGAGAATTAAGTCTTTAAGGAGACCCGTTTCATATTCGAGACGAAAATTGTGCATGTATGTCGGTCACCGACTCGCTCATAACCGCTTAACGCGTGAACCCCAAAGGCTTCAATGGCCGTGGATTTGTTCCCTCGAAGAACCAGCTTGCTCCAACTTTCAATCGATGATGCCATGTGGGAAGCCGCGCGGTGTAGAGCGCAAAACGAGCGCGACGGGCCATCGCACCGCTGAACGATTGCCCACCCGCCAGCACTGCCGCGTTTGCTGTGCCGAGACTGACGGCTTCGCCAAGCTCCACAAAGTGTCTCGCGTGAAGTCGACGTCCATCCAAGAGGGCCTTGATGTTGCTTGCGATCAGTGTGGCCTCTTGGTTGGCGAGCTGGGCGGTTCCCGCCAGCGTCGGTACGACGTCCTTGTACAGCGCAATGTCGCCGCACGCAAAAACATTCTCGAATCCTTTGACCTGCAGAGTCGGTTCGACCAGGACCAGTCCTCGGCCATCCTTCGGCAAGTCGAGCTTTTCAATCAGAGGGTTGACTCTTACGCCGGCTGTCCAGACAACTCCCGCAGCCTCTATGATCGCCTGCTCGCCTTCGTGTTCGATTGTTAGACCATCTTTCGCTACTCCCAGAACGCGCGTGCCGGTGTGAACGTCCACGCGCGACTTTTTGAGCGCATCTTCAACAAAGGTGCGGATCTCTTCTCCCATGCCGGGCACAACCTGCTCGCCCATCTCAACTACCATCACGCGCGGCTCGCCTCGGAGTGCCCGGCGTTTAAAAGCGTCCCTCAAGAGATCAGCCATCTTGGTAGAGAGTTCTACTCCGCTCGCTCCGCCGCCAACGATTGCGAACGTCAGAGCGCGACGCGCATCCTGTGGCGCAAGGTTTGGAGGCACGTTGTCCAATGCATCCACCATGCGCTTGCGCAGCGCGTCAGCGTGCGCCAGTTTGCGAAAAGGCATTGCGAACTCTTCCGCGCCTTCTATGTTCCAGAAGTTGGTGATACCGCCAGGGGCCAGCACGAGAACGTCATAGCCGAGTCGCGTATCGCGGCCAGAGAGAGACACTTCGCAAGTCATGAAATCGATGCCGGCAACTTCTCCCTGGACGACGCGCACGCTGTTGTCGAACAGTTCCTTGTAGTAGGGAGCGATATGCCACGCTTCTACCTCTCCGCTCAAATACTCATAGAGCATGGGCGTAAAAAGGAAGTGATCTTCGGGACTGATCACCGTTACATCGCCTGCTCCCGCGAGATCCAGCGCGGTAAAGACTCCGCCGAAGCCGCCGCCTACAATCAAAATGCGAGACCGTGAATGGGCCATGTGTCTTCCTTTTTATTTTCGCCGGATAGTACCAGACCAACTCTCTATTGGCACGACCTGCTTGACAACGGGAGCCGTTCTGCACAAGAGTCGTCGTCCTGATCATTACGGCGTAGATCAAGGGGCGAAATCGGCCAGGTCGAGATAGTCGGAGACTCTCGATCTACCATTGACACGCCCATCGTATTAGTCATATTTTTCATTCGCCCGGCAGCACAAGTCCGCGCGGCGCTGATAGACAATTTCTCGAGCGCGCTCGGATTCCCCTTTGAGTTCCCCGCGTCGTCGCCGTGCGACGCACCGCTCGGTAAGGAGATCAGACCCGTGAAATTGAAATCCGCTCCACTCTTCCCCTTCTACGTCGTAGTCTGTTTGTTCGCTCTACTCCCCGCATCGACACTCGCGCAAGGGAAAGTCATCCCGAAGAGCAAGACCGCCGCTAAGTCTACGACCGCCGCGAAAGCTACCCCCGTTTCCCAGACTGAGGCCGTCGCCAGGACGGAAGCTCCGCCGAAAGCGGCCAACGCCCCAGCGCTCGCTTTCATATCTCAGCTCGAGCAGGAGATCATACAGGAAATGAATCTCGCTCGGACTGAGCCGCAGAAATACGCCGCGTTTGTGGATGAATACAGGAAATATTACGACGGCAATCGGCTAACCGTCCCCGGCAGAAAGAAAGCAATCATTACCAATGATGGGATAGCGGCTGTTGATGAA
Source organism: Acidobacteriota bacterium (assembly GCA_032160165.1). GTDB lineage: Bacteria > Acidobacteriota > Blastocatellia > Pyrinomonadales > Pyrinomonadaceae > QHXM01. The sequence continues at coordinate 28,270 of JAVHWA010000155.1, read as the reverse complement.
GCCGTCAATTTCCTGCGCGCTCAACGGCCCTTGCCCGCCTTCGATATAGCCAAGGGTATGTGCTCTGCCGCCGCTGATCATGCCAGAGACCTTGCGGGCAAGGGCATCGACGGACATCGCGGCAGCGACGGCAGCACGCCCAACGCCCGAGTTGACCGCTACGGCGATTGGGAATCGTCGATCGGCGAAACTATCGTTTATGAAGTTTCGACCCCTCGTCAGATCATGATCGCGCTGATCATAGACGATGGAGTGCCGACTCGAGGCCACCGGCGAAACATTTTCGACCCCAATTACAAGGTGACTGGGATCTCGGTCAGCGATCCGCTCGCGTTCGGCTCGAAGTGCGTAATTGATTATGTCGGAGGCTTTAAGGAGAAGGCGCCGGATATCAAGTAGTGGATGTCCGACGAGCTCGAGTTTGTGGCGGCGCAGCGACAAACCGAACGTTTGTCGGACACTGCCTGCTGGACATGCTCTCAAACCCCATGTTAGATTGCCCTGTATTTTAGTCTAAGCGGTCGCCGCCAATGGGGCGGATGTACTGCGGTCTGGGAGGGCCATCAACAGCAGTGTCGTTAGTAAAAGAAACAAAAGAGAAGATTGTTACCGATTTCCGCACGCACGAAGCGGATACTGGTTCACCGCAGGTGCAGGTTGCTTTGCTCAGTCAGCGAATTAACGAGCTGACCGAACATTTCAAGGTGCACAAGAAGGATAACCATTCGCGGCGCGGGCTGCTGAAGATGGTCTCGCAACGCAGGAGTCTACTCGATTACCTCAAGCGAAAGGACATCGAACGCTATCACGAGGTAGTCAATCGTCTTGGTCTCCGTCGCTAGTTGGACGGCCAGTCGAGCAATTTACGCACTAGAGAATTCTTCGAATCTCAAAAGCACATAGCACGCGTCTAATCGAAGAGCTTGCCAAAGGTGCCGAACGTGACGGCGATGACCGAAACTCAAGCAGACGCGAGAGCCCTTAGCACATTTAGCAAAAGGCGGCGATGGTCTCACGGATAGGGACTATCGCCGCCTTTCGATTTTTGAGAAGCCGTCAGGGGTAATAGACGTCAGGGTGGTTGCACAACGCGCACCGTCGTCGCTCACGATTCATCTCAGACGGTTTTAGGAGACAAAACATGCCAGTAAAGAAGTATCTCAAGGAATCCATCAAGCTCGGCGACAAGGAATTGACCGTCGAAACCGGTCGGGTCGCCAAACAAGCGGATGGCTCAGTGGTCATACGCTACGGTGACACGATGGTTTTGGTCGCTGCCGTTGCAGCCGCTAGCCAGCGCGAAGGCATAGACTTTTTCCCGCTTACGGTTGAATACCGTGAGTCTAACTACGCAGCCGGGCGTATTCCCGGCAATTACTTCAGACGCGAGGGCCGACCCAACGAAAAGGAAACCTTGACCTGCCGTCTGATCGATCGCCCCTGCCGCCCGCTCTTCACCGAAGGCTTCCGCAATGAAACGCAAGTGATCGCCACGGTTATTTCGGCTGACCCCGATAACAATCCGGACGTGATCGCAATCACCGGTGCTTCATGTGCGCTTTACCTGTCGGATATTCCATTTCCCACTCCCATCGCTGGAGTACGAGTCGGACTCATCGACGGCCGATACATCATCAACCCCACCTATGACGAAGTGCGCGAATCTCGCCTGAACCTGATTGTTGCAGGGACGGAAGAGGCCATCGTCATGGTAGAGGCCGGCGCGCTCGAAGTTTCTGAAGAGATTATGGTCGAGGCGCTTATGCTGGCGCATAAAGAGATCAATCGTCTCTGCCGCTGGCAGAAAGAACTTTATAAGGCGCTGGACATACAGAAGCGCGAAGTCGTTCCCTTCGTTCTCAACGAGGAGATGTTGGGTGAGGTAGAGCGAAACTATTCCGATCGTCTTCGCGCCGCCCTCGACACTACTCAGGTCGACAAGCGAGCGAGCTACGCTTCTGTCGATGCTTTGAAGAAGGAAGTTGTCGAATCTTATCCGGAAGACCAACCGGAAACGCGCTTAATGGCTAAGAAGATTTTCGACCACATCAAGGAGAAGATCTTCCGCGACGATATTCTCAACAATCGCCGCCGGCCCGACGGTCGTCGCTTCAATGAAATTCGACCAATCACGTGCGAGGTCGGTTGGTTACCCCGAGTTCACGGCTCCGCGCTCTTTACTCGTGGCGAGACACAGGCCCTGGTTGCTACCACTCTGGGCACAAAAGACGACGAGCAGTTCATGGACGACATCGAAAAAGGCGAGGTCAAGCGCCGTTTCATGTTGCATTACAACTTCCCGCATTACTCGGTCGGAGAGGTGGGACGCTTTGGTTCTTCATCGCGTCGCGAGATTGGCCATGGCGCGCTGGCGCGCCGCGCAATCGAGCAGGTGTTACCCGACGAGTCGGACTTTCCCTACACGATACGCATCGTTTCGGACATCACAGAGTCGAACGGGTCCTCCTCGATGGCCTCGATTTGCGGCGGCATCCTCAGCCTGATGGACGCGGGAGTGCCTCTAAAGCGACCGGTGGCCGGCGTAGCCATGGGATTAGTGATGGAAGGAAACAAGTACGCCATCCTATCCGATATAGCGGGCGCGGAAGACCACTACGGTGATATGGACTTCAAGGTGGCGGGCACTCGCGAAGGCATCACTGCTCTTCAGATGGACATCAAGATCGGAGGCATCAATGCTCAGATCATGGCCGATGCACTCACGCAAGCGAACAAAGGCCGCATGCACATCCTCGATGTAATGGAGGGCACCATCGCGGAACCGCGGCCGGAGATCGCTACCTATGCTCCGCGCATCATCCAGATCAAGATCAACCCGGACAAGATTCGCGACGTCATCGGGCCAGGTGGAAAAATAATCAGGGCCCTGGTTGAGGAGACCGGCGCGAAGATTGACGTGGAGGATGACGGAACGATTTCGATAGCATCGGCTGATGGCGCCGCCGCCCAGGCCGCAATTGACCGTATACGCGGAATTACTGCCGAAGCGGAAATCGGACAAGCCTATCTGGGCACCGTGTCTCGGATCGTCGACTTCGGCGCTTTCGTCGAGATCTTTCCGGGTACCGACGGCCTGCTTCACATTTCGGAGATCGCTGACCGCCGGGTCAAGGATGTCCGTGATGAATTGAAGGAAGGCCAGCAGATCATGGTCAAATGCATCGGAAAAGAGGGCAATAAGATCAAGCTCTCGAGGAAGGCAGTTCTCCGTGAGGAGAAGCAAAAGGCTGAGGCCGCCGGGGGCGGTGAAGCCGACTAAGTACCAGCGGAATCTTTAGGGAAAAAGGCAAAAGCGGGATTGGCCGGGAGGTTTCGCCGCTTTTGTCTTTTTCTTTCCCTAATTCCCGGTGTTTTTTCTTGACATCAGGGGGCAAAGGCGGGTTTAATCGCATCCGCGAAACTGGAATCCACACAGCATTAACCGTCTTTCCATAGCGAATAGGGAAAGCCCATCACGCGGTTTCCATATTTACAGATGTTTTGATAAGGCTGACGAGCTTTCGGGACCGGGCCGCCAATAGCGACCTGGTTCTAATGGAATCTCGGACCCATGCGGGTGAGCCGTCTCTTAAAGTTCATAAATCGAAATTAGCCTAAAGGTTTGGCTGTGCCTCGCGCCCAGTTACAAACTGGAGAGCCTAGAAGGAGTTTCCACACGATGAGGAATCGAGCCATACGCCCCGTTGCTGCGATACTCAGCGTTCTGCTGTTGGCGGCGATTCCCGCGCAGGCGGGACCAGTCCCGTTCGGTGACGTTGTCCAGGTGTTCGGTGGTCTGCAGAGCGGCGGTCATACTCAGGAACTTCGCCTGCGTAGCGTTTCGCAATTGGCCGGTGCGCCAATCAGCGGCGATGTTAAAGGGCCAGACCAGAGTTCACCGCAACAAGACGGCGGCGCTGCTCCAGTTTCGCTGATCTCTACCGCGGCTGGAACACAGCAAGGCCAGCAGGGAACGATTGAAGTAATCGAAGAGGGAGATGTTTCCGGAACGGTTTGCGATTGCGGCGAGATCCGGATTCCCGGTGGATTTAAGTTTCCGTGGCTGGCGCTCGCGGGTGTGCCCTTGATCTGCGCCACAGGCGTTTGCAAATCCAACAAGTGCGAAGGTCCCCAGTGCCAGGAGACCGTGTGCACCACCTGCACGAGTATTCCGGAACCTGCAACTTTGTTGCTTCTTAGCTCAGGACTCGCCGCTCTGGGAGCCGGCGCTCGTCGTCGCTATCGATTAACCAAACCCGGCAGGGATCTCCCAACTTCGACTGAGGTGTAATCATGGCGAAAAGACACGAAGCAAACGCTTATTCAAATGCTACACGAGTGAAAGTCGGCTTTGCACTGATCGCACTTTCTCTGCTCTTCGCACAGTCGCTGGTGAGATCGGCGTATGCGGATAGGAAGCCGAGCTATGGCCGCGTCAAAATCTCGACGACGCCCGGCGGCTATCCGATTCTGATTGACGGCAAACCTGCGGGTGAGACGACTCTCAGCGAGCGACTTCTGGACTTGCCTCCGGGGACGCACACAGTTGAAATTCTCTTCCCCAACGAAGAGCGCTGGACGCGCGAGTTCAATGTCAACGCGGGCCGCGTCTATTGCATCGGCCTTGCCTACGCGCCCAAGTCGATTCCGATTCCAGCCAAGCTGCCATGCCCGTATCCGGTCAATGTCTCTGCGCCTTCTGTCGTAAACGATGGCGACGTGATCACCTTCGCTTCTGATGTTTCCTATGGTGGAACATCGGCGCTCAACTACACATGGACGGTTAGTCCGGCATCCGCTCAAATCGTCAGCGGCGCAGGCACGCCAACGATCATGGTCGATACAACCGGCTTGGGCAAACAGCGTGTAGCTGCCATCCTGGTTGTAGATGATGGCTCCGGCGAGCGCGTCTGCAGGCAGACGGCGCAGGCTACGACCAATGTTATTCCGCTGCCGGAAGTTAAGAGAAAATGCTACGACTGTTTCCCGTTCACCGCCTTTGACGACACCAAGGCCCGATTGGATAACCTTGCAATCGAGCTGCAGAACAGCCCGACCTCTCAAGGCTATATCATCGTCTACGCCGGACGCGGTAGCCGAGCTGGGCAGGCGGACCGCCTGATCAAGCGGGCCAAGGATTACCTGGTCATGCAGCGCGGAATTGATGCCGCACGCTTATCGGTTATCAATGGCGGTTATAGAGACACTGACTACTTTGAACTTTGGGTCGTGCCTCAGGGAGCCGACGCGCCTCAGCCGACGCCCACCGCGGATTCAGGATACGAACAGCCGGCGCCCACTAGCCCGAGACCGCGCCGTTCCCGTCGCGGCTGAGTTTTAGCGATAGCAAACAGGTGACAGGTGGCGATGTAATTATTTTACTCGTCACCTGTTGCTTTTTTGCTTGTCACTAATGTTCGGCATGTGGTAACAATGCTTCGTTGGTTCCCCGCCAATTTTCGTGAAATAGATTCCCCTGACTGTTTGAATTGCAAGCTTTCGAAGGAGGATTGTATTTATGGGTGATGATAATGGTGGTGGAGGCAGCGCGGGTGTAGTCGCTGTCTTGGTTATTTTCGTGATCGTTGTATTGATCGCGCTCTATTTCTTCGGAGTCTTCGGAGGGCGAAAGACTGAAGTGAACATTTCGGCCCCGTCGGCACCGAGCGCCCCAGCGGCCAAGTAGCACGTAGGGCGCGCGCGCGAACCTGTCGAGAGGAGCATGAGCAGTCGTGCTCCTCTCTTCTTTCTTTCAGAACCTCGAACGGGTCACGATTTGGGGCGAGGCGACTAATTCTTCGACGTCTTCGATGGGCAGAAGCAAAGAACGAACTTTCGTTAATTGCGGGAACTTGCCACGGATGACTTTGATGGCCTGTATACAGATCTTGATATGGGCCTCTTTCTCTTTCGCCGGATCATCCGGAGTGACAGGGGGATCGAGTAATTTCTTGTAAGCACCGCAGTCCCGGTGATCCAGGATAAGGACCTGCGAGACGTTATGCTCCTTGATCGCAAAGCCGAGTTGATCCAAAAAAGTGATCTGCCACTCCCGCTTATGGATTACTCCCAGGCTTGCGCCTGCTAATATCAGTTGATCGTATTTCCCGCGTAAACCCTCGGCGTCCATTGTTTGTATGATTCGATGTGGGTAGCGAGAATCCATGCACTGGAGCACGAGGAGCGGGACGCCGGCAGCCTTTCTTATTTCCGGGACAATTTGTCGGGAAATATATGACTCGAAATCAATATGGTCTTCTTTAGACTTCATGCGTTTTTCTCCTTGCGGGCTGAATTGAGGACTGTCTTGAACGTATCATTGATCTACTAGTGAAAGCGAGCAGGTTCCGTGGGCGTGGGATAAGCAACACACGAATACCCTAGATTGTTCAGCACTCCGGCTTTACCGAATCGCCATCTACGATTTACTATTTACGATTTACGGCTCACAAAGGAACACGTGCCAGCACCGAACATAGAGACCATTGTCAGCCTTGCCAAGCGGCGGGGTTTTGTCTTCCCTTCCTCTGAAATCTACGGCGGGCTAGGCAGCGCGTGGGATTACGGCCCTCTCGGCATCGAGCTATGCAACAACGTAAAGCAGGCTTGGTGGCGCTGGATGATCTACGAGCGCGACGACATGGAGGGCTTGGATTCTTCGATCATCCTTAATCGCTCGGTCTGGAAATACTCAGGACACGAAGAAACGTTTAGCGATCCTCTGGTTGATTGCCGCGAATGTAAGAGCCGCTTCCGCGCGGACAAACTGGCTGAAGAAGCAGGCGCGCCTGCTTTGGCATTTGATTTCAGCAAAATCAAATGCCCTAATTGCGGCAAGACAGCATGGACTGATCCACGGCCTTTTAACCTGATGTTCCGTACGCACGTCGGCGCCACGGCTGAAGATGACGAGTCCGCACTTGTGTATCTTCGTCCCGAAACGGCGCAGGGCATCTTTATCAACTTTCTAAACGTGCAGACGACGATGCGCCGCAAGATACCGTTCGGCATCGCTCAGATCGGCAAATCGTTTCGCAACGAAGTGACTCCCGGCAACTTCATCTTCCGCACGCGAGAGTTCGAGCAGATGGAGATGGAATATTTCGTACGCCCGGGCGAAGACGAGCCGGTGCATCAGGAATGGATTGACTACTGCTTCAACTGGTTTACCAGCCTGGGCATCTCGGCAGAGAATCTTCGGCATTATGAACAGCCAAAGGAAGAGTTGGCGCATTACGCGAAGCGCACCGTCGATATACAGTATCGTTTCTTTCCCGAACGTTCCGACGACGAACGTCAGTGGGACGAGCTGATGGGCATCGCTAATAGAACAGACTTCGATCTCCGTGCGCACTCGAAGAAACCGGAAACCGAAGAGGGCAAGCGGCTCAATCCCGATTCGACTGAAGACCTTTCTTACTTTGACGAGGCGACCAAAGAACGTTTTTATCCATACGTGATTGAACCTGCTGCGGGCGTCAATCGCACGGTCCTCGCCGTGCTGATGGATGCCTACTCGGAAAAGATAAACGAAAAGGGTGAGAAGCGAGTCATCATGAAGTTTCATCCGGAGCTCGCGCCCATCAAAGCCGCCGTGTTGCCGCTTGCCAAGAACAAACCCGAGATGGTGGGCATGGCGAAAGCGATCAAACGCAGTTTACAGCCAGTGCTGCGCGCTGTTTATGACGACACTGGCGGGATCGGCAAGCTCTACGCTCGGCAGGACGAGATCGGTACGCCATTCTGCGTCACCGTTGACCATCAGTCGCTGGAGGACGAGGCCGTCACCGTTCGTGACCGCGATTCGTGGGAGCAGGAACGCGTGCGCGTCTCAGATCTGGCAGAGCATCTGCGCCAACGGCTTCAACCGCCGGTCCGCAACGAATAAGCGGCCGCCGCTGCCTTCGATTGTCAGCTATGGCTCTAAACAAGAGTCTGTACAAATTTCTGGGCTACTCGGCGTTGGTAATGAGCGCGGCATTTGTCGTCGTCTCGTTCATGCTTTACATGTCGGGCGGCAATTATTTCGCGTCGGTAGTGGTATCGACCATTGAAGCCACTTCCGGTGTCTATCTGATAAAGAAGAGCCAATGAAGGGATTTCGGATTTCGGATTTCGGAATTCGGAATTCGGATTAAGGGAGGGGGCAGTAGCCCGGGCGTCAGGGAGGGCTCCACTTTTCTTCAATCCGCAATCCGAAATCCCAAATCCGAAATCCCCAATTGACCTATGCCTGTTGTAAAGAAGAGAAACCTGCAGACGGAAACGCGCCTCTTGCTCGAAGGCGATGAACCGATCGAGTTGCCTCCGGCTGAAATAGACGAGGCCGGTGTGATCGTGCAGTTCGAAAAGTTCAAGCCCTACATACCCGAACTTATCGAAACTTTGCGGGAGGGAACGATTGCAGAGCCGGTCCCTGTTATGCTCGATGGCTCTACCTTCGCCGTCCACACTGCCACCCGCACTTTTTGGGTCAAGCTCTGGCACACGGCGGCGTCTGAGTTGAAGAAGATCGAACGAGCACAAGTAATCAGCTGTCTGCCATCGACCCGGGGCATCCAGATCGTGGTCGATGATTCCGGTTTCGATGATGACGAAGACTTCGAAGACGAGTCGTTCGAGACTGACGAATAAGTCGGGCTTCGCTCTCCACCATCCTTTCCAATGTCCACTCACGGAAAAGTCGTCGAACTAGCCGAGATCGTCCGGGCTGAGGGTGGCCGCGCGATGTTGGTTGGCGGCTGCGTGCGCGACTCGCTCCTTGGAGTTCCGTCTCACGAGTGGGATGTCGAGGTCTTTGGAGTCGAACCTCTGCGCTTGCGGGAGATCCTGGACAGGTTCGGGCGCGTAGACGCAGTTGGCGAAGCGTTCACCGTTTATAAAGTAGGAAGCGATCTGGATGTTTCGTTGCCGCGGCGCGAGCGCAAGAGCGGACGAGGTCATCGCGGCTTTGTGATCGAAGGCGATCCCACTCTTACGATCGAGGAAGCAACCAAGCGGCGAGACTTTACAGTCAACGCGATACTTCAGGACCCGCTAACGGACGAGATCATCGATCCTTACAACGGACGGGCCGACCTGGACAGCAAACTCTTGCGCGCCGTATCGCCGGAAACTTTTGCGGAAGACAGCTTGCGCGTTCTCCGGGCGGCGCAGTTTGCTGCCCGCTACGAATTCGACATCGAACCGGAAAGTGTCCAGCTTTGCCGTGCTATCGATCTCACCGATCTGGCGCGTGAGCGGATCTGGGCCGAGTTGGAAAAGCTCCTGCTGCGGGCGCGGCGACCCTCAATAGGTTTTCGCTGGTTGCACCGGTTCGGCACATTCGATCAACTCTTTCCTGAACTGAAGGCCCTGGTCGGCGTCCCGCAGGAGCCTGAATGGCATCCTGAAGGCACGGTCGATGTTCATACATGGCTGACTGTTGATCGTGCACGCGAACTGATCGACGATCTGCCGCGCGCAAAGCAGGTGACGGTCATGCTGGGAGCTCTCTGCCATGACTTCGGCAAACCTGCCACCACAGAATTCACCGAAGGACGCATTCGCTCGCGCGGACATGAAGAAGGCGGCGTCAAGCCAACCGAAGACTTTCTCGATCGCTTGAATGTTCATACCCTGGACGGATACGACGTTCGCGCCCAAACCATCGCTTTGGTACGTGATCATCTGAAGCCGGGAGCGTTTTACAAGAAGCAGGACGAAGTTAGTGACGGCGCATTTCGCCGACTCGCGCGGCGATGCGAGCTGGAGCTTTTGTACCGCGTGGCAAAGGCGGATTCGCTCGGTCGCAACGCCGATTGGATCCCACGCGAAGAGTGGTTCACGGCCGAGGCACAGGATTGGTTCATCGCTCGCGCGCGAGAGTTGAACGTCCAGGAGCGTCCACCCGAGCCGCTTCTTATGGGGCGTCATCTGCTCGAAATGGGACTCAAGCCTGGACCGCGAATCGGCGAGATCACCCGTACAGTTTACGAGATGCAGTTGGACGGGCGCGTGCAAACGCTTGAAGAAGCGAGAGCGACAGCGCAGAGAATTATCGGTGGACTGTAGCGCAAACTGTTAGCTTGAGATGGTCGTCTCCTGTTGTTCGAACGCAAACTGATAGTATGCGCTACTTCGTCGCTGCCTTCACCTTCCCCATCAGCCTGAGGTAAGATACGCGGTTGCTCGAAACCCGATATTCACATCCTTTTGAAGGAAGACCAGAGAATGATTGACTTTGAACTGACCGAGGACCACAAGGCCATTAGACAAACCGTACGCGACTTTGCCATGAAAGAGGTCGCGCCGCGTATCAAGGAACTGGATGAAAAGCAGCAGTTCGATCGTTCGATCCTCGACAAGATGGCTGAGCTCAATCTGCTCGGCGTGTGTATCCCCGAAGAGTATGGTGGCGCCGGCTTCGATTACATCTCGCTGGGACTGGTTTGCGAAGAGCTGGAAGCAGTCGACACCTTCATGCGGGTCGTGATGTCCGTACACACAGGTCTGAACTGTCTGACGCTGCTGACCTGGGGAACAGAAGAACAGAAGCGGAAGTACCTGGTGCCGCAGGCCAGGGGCGAAAAGATTGCAACCTACGGCCTGACGGAACCGGGTGCGGGGTCCGACGTTGTCGGCGCGCGCTCCACTGCCCGCCGCGAAGTCGATGAATGGGTGCTGAACGGCGAGAAGATGTGGATCAGCCTCGCCGGCGATGTGGCCGACAACTTCCTTTTCTTCTGCTGGACCGACGAAGAGAAGCGCCGCAAGCGTGATCATACCGGCATGTCATGCTTCATCATAGAACGCTCGATGAAGGGGTTCTCTTCCGGGACCATCCACGGCAAGATGGGGATCCGCGCCGGAAACACCGGATACTTTTCTTTACAGGATGTTCGCGTCCCTGCCGAGAACATGGTGGGCGAAGAAGGGGAAGGATTCAAGATCGCCATGTTCGCGCTCGAGCAGGGACGATACACAGTCGCGTCGGGTGCAACTGGCGTGATAAGAGCCTCGCGCGATGCGTCCGTCGCTTACGCGCTTGAGCGAGAGACCTTCGGCACCAAGATAGCCAATCATCAACTCGTCAAACAGAAGATCGCGCTGATGGAAGCGGACTATCAAATGTGCCATCTGCTTTGGCTCCGTGCAGGGTTTCTGAAGAACGAGGGAAAGCTAAACGCCAAAGAGACCAGCCTGGCCAAATGGCAGGCGACCATCTGCAGTGAGAAGGCTGCCTCGATGGCGATAGAGGTTCACGGCGCGAATGGCTACTCGAACGACTACCCCGTCGAGCGCTATCTTAGAAACTGCAAAGCGGCGATCATCTACGAAGGCACTCGCGACATACATACCTTGATGCAGGCTGACTGGGCGCTCGGGTTGAAGAAAGAGAAGCCCGCGCGAAAGACGCTCCCTCCGTGGAAACCGGCCGACTCGCGCGAAACAGCGGTCGCGTTTTGATCGATCGGCTGCTATTCCGATAGATCGGCATACTGACCTAACTGTCACCGACCAAAACCCTGGAGTAGTCAATTCATGAAGTCACATTCCGTTACGCGCCCTTTGTGGAAGCAGTTGTCCGCCACGCTGCTGACTATCGCGCTTCTCAGCTCTTTGGCATTTGGGCAGGCGTCTGCCACAAAACCCTCGACCACGCTAACGGCTGATGAGACGAAGGCCGCCGCGCTGGTCAAGGTCGAGACTATCAAGGAAGTGACCGCCGATCTTTCGGCAAAGGCGATGGAAGGTCGCGGGACAGCACAGCCTGGGGGAAACCGCGCGGCTAAATACCTTGCAGACAAGTTCGCCAAACTCGGCTTGAAACCGCTCGGTGACGCGGGCAGCTATTTACAAGCCATCAAGTTCTACGGCTCACAACCGCTGGCCGGGTCTTCTTTCACTGCCGGAGACGCCGCACTAAAGTTCGGGACTGACTATATTGTCACGCCGCCCTTCATGTCCGAGTTGACGGAGGCGAGCGGCCAGTTGGTCTTCATCTCTTACGGTGTGGTTTCTCCCGAACTCAAGCGAGACGATCTGGCCGGCTTGGACGTCAAAGGAAAGGTCGTCGTCATTCTGAATGGGCGTCCGAAGAATATCGATGAGGCCACGTGGCAGAAGGCCGCCAATCCCCAGGCAATAGGCAGAAGCTTGATCGGGCGGGGCGCAGCGGCGCTGGTGATCGCCAATGGCGGCTCTAAGCAACAACCCTTTTCCTTGATCAGCATGTATCTAACCCGCCGTCGGGTGGCGCTCAACGACACGCCGATCATGCCTTTCAAACTCCCACCTATAATTCTCGCCAGTGACGAAGGCATGGAAAAGATTTTCGCGGGAACGGGACTCACCTACGTCGCGGCGCTGGCTAAAGCCGAAAACGGTGAGATGGTTTCTCGCGACCTGAACAAGCAAGCGACCCTTTCGATCAAGGTTAAGAAGGAGGCCACTACGGGGAGCAACGTCGTTGGGTTGCTCGAAGGATCTGACCCCAGGCTCAAAGATCAGGCGGTCGTCTACACGGCGCATTACGATGCTTTCGGCATTGACAGCTCGGGTCGCATCTTCCCCGGCGCAGCCGACAACGCGCTCGGGGTCGGGGAGATAATGGCGATGGCCGAAGCGTTCACCAGGTCGCCAACGAAACCAAGGCGCTCCATAATCTTTCTGGCCGTCACGGGAGAAGAACACGGGCTGCTGGGCGCCCAACACTGGGTCACGCACCCGACCTGGCCCCTGGAAAAGATTGCGGCCGACTTGAATTTCGATGGGATAGGTACTGAGGTCTATGCGCCCGTCAAGCGCATCGTCGGTTTCGGCGCGGAGTATTCGGACTTAGGGCCGGTGCTCGAAGCGGTCGTCACAGCAAATGGCGGGCAGATCGCAGAAGACCCGCTACCCGAAGAACGTGTCTTCTATCGTTCTGACCATTACGCCTTCGTCAAAGCAGGCGTACCCGCGCTGATGTTGCTGGGTGGACCGGAAGGCGAAGTGAAGCCGTGGATAACCCGCGCGCAGAAATGGATGGAGACCGACTACCATCAAACGGGAGATATCATTCATCCGGATTGGAACTGGGACGGCGCGCGCACCGTCGCCGTGATCGGCTTGGTTGTGGGTATGCGGGTCGCAAACGCAGAGGCAATGCCTGCGTGGATAAAAGGCTCACAGTTCGACAAGCCCCGCGGGGGTGGACCAAAGCCGCCGGCCGCACAACCTGTCAATTAGGGATTGGAGAACGGCTCACTTCCAGTGGGCCGTCTTCCAGTACTGCGGGTCGAAGAGCTTCTCGTCCAGGGGAACGTCGGTTTGCACTTCAGTATATTCCTCAGTGGTCACTGTTTTGCCATTGACCATGAAGATGACTTCAGGCGAAACCCATCCACCACCTTTGACCTTGAAGTATTTATTGAACTGGATTTCTTGTGTGTTCGCGCCGTCCTTACCGGAAGGCCCTATCATCCTCACGAAGTAGAGGTCCTTTTTATCAATCCAGAACTGGCGCGACTTTAAGTCCCCCGCCTTCGCGCCAACAACGTATACAGGTTTGCCCTGCCACGTGTCCTCGTGCATGGTCGAAAGATCAAACTTGAGTTGCTTGAGCTTCTCCAGCGCATCTTTCTGGGAAAGAAAATAAAGATCAAAGCCCAGCACCAGAAGTGGGTGAGTAAAAGGTCTCGAGTTGGCGACCGCTCCGTCCTTAAAGCTGTAGATCGTGTCGTTGACGAACAGGATCCCGTTTCCGTCCTTGATCGGATCAAAGTCGATTCTGAGTCTGCCGGGGGCCGATAGCGCCTCGTACCAAATCGACTCCTTCTTTGTTCCGTCTTCGTGAAACTCGACGGTCTTTTGTTTGAATGTCAGAGTCTTGTACCACGACTTCGCGTATTTCTTTTGCATCGCCTGGACCAGGTCTTCAGGCGTTTGTATCTTCGCAGCCTGCGCGCTTGTCAGACAAAGCAGCAGGGCGCAGAGAAGTAGGACATTACGCATCGTTAGTCTCCAAGGATTGATTGTTGATGAACTTAAAATGCCCGATTGCTTTTGGCTATACTATGATACGACGCATCGCTGGGGAAAGTTACAACTATAGAACTGAGCTCATCGACTTTCTTGACACAACGCGTGGCAGGTTGCTAGATTCCGCTTGATTTAAAGACCACTCCTCTTCTATCAGAGTTAACAATCGAATGCCTCAATCCGTCCTTATCCGGAGAAAGATTATGAAGCTGAATCGCTGCTTACCAATTGGTTTGGTGCTCATATTAACGTCCGTCCTGGCCGCACCTGCGTATCGGGCGCAGCAAAGCGCCGCCGCCACCGCTACGACGCAAATCGCCGCCACGCTTGAGATCAACCCGGCGGCGTCGGAAGCGGAGGTAGGCCAGACGAAGACGTTCTCGGTCATAGCGAAGGACAAAGACGGCAAACCGATCAGCGTCAAACCCTCGCTCTGGGTAGCCTTGCCCGTGGATTCAGCCTTCGCCGACGCGAACGGCGCGGTGACCTTTATCGAACCGGGAGAGATCAAAGTCGTTGCCATCGTCAATGGCAAGCCCGCCTTTGGTAAAGTCCATGTCAAACCCGCGCCAGTCGCCCGCATAGACCTTGATCCAGTCACAGCCCAGGTGTCAGTCGGTGGAACTCTCAAGCTGAACGCCACGCCGCGAGTAGCAAACGGCAACCCTCGCAACGATGTGGCGGTCACCTGGCTTTCCCAGACGCCACGCATCGCAACCGTTGACTCGGCAGGCTTCGTCACAGGAGTGGCGCCCGGCAAGGCGAACCTGCTCGCGACTGCGGCGGGGACCAACAGAACGGTCACTGTTCAAGTGGTTGCGAATCCCGTTCGGTCGCTTTCCATCGCGCCGGCGTCAACTACCGCGCGTACCGGCGACGTCGTCCACTTCAGCGCCGTGGCGAAGAATATGAAAGGTGGTCCGGTTAGTAACCCCTCGGTTCGCTGGGCAGTTACTGGAGATGGCGCGACCATAGATCCTGATGGAGGTTTCGTAGCGGAACGTGTGGGCTCTTATGTCATCACGGCCGCGAGCGGCGGCCATACCGCGGTAGCCACAGTCGTCGTCTCGCCTAGGGAGGTCGGCCGCGAGTTGACAGTGATTGGTCGTGCACCTCTCAAGGACATGCAGGCCGCCGAGGAATGGATCTTCGGAAACTACGCCTATGTCTCAACGATCTCCGACAAGGTAGTGGTCTTTGACATTTCCGATCCGGCCAAGCCAAAAGAGACGGACACGATCAAGGTCGATGCGCACACCGTCAATGACATCAGCGTCAGCGCCGACGGTCGCATCGGAGTCCTGACGCGCGAAGGGGCCTCGAATCGGAAGGATGGCATCGTCTTCCTTGATACCACTGATCCCGCACATCCGAAGGTCGTCTCCGAATACACGGAGACGGTAACCGGTGGGGTCCACAGCGCGTTCATCGACGGTCATTACGTTTATCTGACAGACGACGCCACTGGTTCGTTACGCGTAATAGATTTCAGCAATATCAAAGTCCCGAAAGAAGTGGCCCGCTGGCAGCTCGAAAATCCGCTGGTCAAAGAGGGCGGGATCCAGGGCGGACGTTACGTCCACGACGTGCAGGTCAAAGATGGTCTGGCATATTTGGCCTACTGGAGAGACGGTCTGGTGATTCTCGATGTGGGCAACGGAATCAAAGGCGGCAGCCCTGAGAAGCCGCAGTTCGTAAGCGCGCTGCGCTTTAACTATAACGAGCTCTATGGAAATGGCTGGCTCTCAGGAGCTCATGCTGTTTTCCGCTACAAGAACTATGTCTTCGTCGGAGATGAAGTCTTTCCGGAAATCTTTAACATCTCTGCCAAGACGCGCATTCCAGTGCGCGGCATCGTCCACGTGGTTGACGTATCCGACATCACCAATCCGCGCAAAGTCGCTGAGTACGGCGTTCCCGAAGCCGGCTCGCACAATGTTTGGGTGCTGGACGATGTGCTCTACATGGGTTATTACAACGGGGGCGCGCGCGTGCTGGATGTCTCGGGCGAGTTGCGCGGCGACCTCTATCGGCAGGGACGCGAGATCGCCCATCTTTGGACGGGAAGTCCCGATGGATATCGCGCGAATTTGCCGTTTGCCTGGGGCGCCCAGCCGCACAACGGCCTCATCTATTTCAATGATATTAACTCGGGGATATGGATCGCGAAGCTGGGAGCGGCGAGGACGGGATATGGTTCGACGACGGAGCCGGGGAAATAGTAATCAGGAGGCAGGAGCAGGAAGCAGTCAGGACTAAGTATGACGACGCACTGCCGACTGACGAACGCATCTCAAGGTCAGGAATTGCAGATTCAACTCGTCATTGTTAGCCAAGGCGGAAACAATCCACGAATCCACACGAAGCAACACCAACACTTGGCTCCTTCGTGTGATGTCGTGTGGATTCGTAGTTCATTCCTCCAGACGGGTCAGAGAACCTGTTCTCTTCAATTTAGGACACGATGCGAAAGTAGCTCACTGTGCGCTGTCTCTGTTGTTCCTACGTTCGCCTGCCAAGAAGATCCGTCGTCGTATCGAATCTGTGAAAGATAGACTACCACCACATACTTGATTTTCGGCGGCGGATCATTTGGGCGCAGATCTTTTAGATCGGCGGCGGTTATCATTGGTCGGTCGACAGTGACGTTTGTGGTGACGGCGGGCGTCATCGGAGGAGGGGCCGGCACCGGATCTATCGCGATATTGCACATACCTTTCGGCACCAACACACCGATCTCATACAGCGGCGTGCTTCCCGACGCAAGGACTTCAGCTTTGTCTCTTTGCGGACCGCAGAAGGCCTGCCACATGTTCGTTCGGTCCGGATAGGCGTAGACTTTCCAGTCCATTTTTACGGCGGTGATTACCTTGTCCGACGTATTCTCCACCGTGACCTGCGCGAGTACCGCGTCCTTCGGCTGCCGTCCGAACGAGAGGAATTTGAGCCATGCAGGATGACATTTCTGGTCGGCTTGAACGAGGACAAGCCGAGTGCGAATGGAACCATCGGCCTCCTGAGCGACTAACTTTCCGGTGAGGATTGGAGATATGGCGAAGACCGCCAGCACGCTCGCGATTAGCAGTGCTCTCCGAATTGAGAATCTCATATGTGCTCCTTTGATGGGTTGAACAGTCTGTACCCCTCCTTCACGCCTCGGACTTCAAAGAGTTTCATCAATTCTCGTTCGCTGGCTACCTTTGTTTATTTTCCATCCGTTCCTTTTTCCATCTTCCAGAAATCAATCCCCGCTGCCTGTGGCGCCACATCCACAGTAGCAACCGTCTTCAGAGCTTCGAGGTCGATTATCTCGACCGTTCCCGGCTCAGATCCAATTCCCTCTACCGAGACAAATGCATACCGATTATCGGGTGAGACGGTCACGCCGTGAAGCACTCTGCGTTTGGTCTTAATGCGCGCCAGCTCCCGCGCTGAGGCAGCATCGAAAATAGAGACCGATTGGTCTCGCTTGTTTGTTGCTATAAGGCGTCCGTTCTTCGTCAGTGCCAGATTATAGACACCAGCCCCTGCAGGGATTCTTCGCTTGACGCTCCACTTGTTGGCATCGACTTCGACAATCTCGCTCGACTTATTACAAGCCACGAAGATGGACGATCCATCGGCTGAAGGTTGCGCCCATGTGGGCGAGCAGGTGACGTCGCCGGGCTTAGGCGGTTCCATGCCGTGAACGCCCATATCCATGCCCGGCATTCCTTTCATTGAATGAACCTCCGGCGCACCGGCCATCCCCATTTCCTTGCCCTTCGTCAGCAGAAAATGGCGCGAGACTTTTAGCGTGCGGGTGTCGATCTCAACCAGCATGTCGTTCATCATGCAGGCGGAGTAGTGCTTCGTCCCTTGCGGATTAAATCTGGATCCATGCGGCATGATGCAGGTATTAACCCGCGCGACTTCCAACATCTCTCGCGTCGCAACCACCGAAACCGACGAAGGCACCATGTCACCGTGCAGATTGAAGTTTACGGCGTAGAGAAACTCGCCGTCGGGAGAAACGTCCATCGTCGCCGGGAAGAGTCCCAGTGTGACCCGCCCGACCACCGAATCATCCTTCACTGAATATTTCCAAACGGAGCCGAACGGGCGTCCGTGACCCAGCGACACGTAATAGAACTGTTTGTCAGGCGAGACCGACAATCCGTGAGGGCCGTCGACGTCGGTCGGCATCAGGCCGGTTTCAAAATCTCTCTCTACGCGCGCGCCGCCTGGACCAAATCTTATCAGGCTGACTCTGTCAGAAGACTCTGAGACCACATAAACCAGATAATCCTGTTCGGGTGGGCGCTGGGCTATGGCAGGTATCGCCAGTATCGCGACGGTGAGTGCAAGCGAAGCTGCTCTGAATTTGATCGCCATAAATCCCAGAATGGTTCCGTAACGGGAAGACCGGAACATTGTAACGAGGATAGGTCGCAGCCGCCAATACGTTGAGGTTTCATCCGGGGGATTGCTAATTGGATCGCGAGTGCAGATTCACCTCTCAGGTAAGGAAGGGGGCAAAGCCCCCGCTGTGGTCAGTCTGCCTTGTATGTCTTGACTTTTACATTGACCAAAAAAGGAGCGGGGGCTTTGCCCCCTTCCTTACCTGAGAGGTGAACGAGTGGAGAATCTGCTTTCAGCTCTGCGCTTGGAAAGGGAAACGCGCCCCCATCATCAGACGATTCGCCGAAACCAACGATGTGAAGTGGCGGCTGCCTTCATTCAGACTAAGTCTCTCACTTGCTGCACCTGGCGTCGTCGCGCGTCTCATGCGCGCGCCCTCTATCCATTCATCCCACTCCGAGCCATAGCCGAGATAGTGAATTCGATATCTGGATCCTTTCACTTCAAGGATGGTCGCCGGATACCAGCTGTTCTCCCATTCGACTTCGACTCGCGCGTTTACTCTCGCGACCGCGCGCGTGGCGACGGTTACCAACCGCATATCCGCCGAGAACTCCCTGGTCGTGGCGAAAGCTGTTCGCTGTCCTTCTACCGACCACATCCGCGATTTGGCATAGCCTGCAAGCTCCGAGAGTTCGACTTCCCCATCCTGGTTTCGATCTACTTTCGCGTTGCCTTTGAATCCTCGTAGCAGCGCTTCGGTGAACGTCCAGTCTGCCGTCGAAAGCGAGTCTGCGCGAGAAGAAGTCAGTGCTGCGTAAGAGATCGGGACCCTTCGCTTCGCCGCCTCGACCGCCAACGCTCCTGAGTAGCAACAGTCCGCCGTCAGAAGAACATGATCGCCCCGGAAGTTGCGTTCTATGATTCTGAATATGGATTGCACTGAGACGGCGGTCTTCTCCAGATCGTCTCCCGCGTCGTAGTTGGCGAAATAGGTTTTCCCCGCATCGTCCTGGCCGCCGTGCCCGGTGAAATAGAATATCAGCATGTCTCCTTCGGCCGCCCGCGAAAGGTGACGTGCCATCATCCGCTCGATGCGTTCCTTCGTTGCTTCCCGGTCCTTGAGGAAAAGGACCTGATCGCGAGGGACTCCGGCTTGTTTAAAAAACTCCACCAGCTCAGCATCTTTGCGACCTGCCTTGGGAAACGAATTCCAGGTTTCTCCGTCTTCCCATTCGAGAATGCCTATTGCGACAACCCAGGTCCTTGACGGCTCCCAGCGTTGCGCGCTCTGGCGCCCGAGTTCCTGGGCGGAAACGCCGAAGGTGGACAGAAAAAGGATAATGACGAGCGTCTTTATTTTCGACATGATATCTCCGCGGAATTGTTATTAGGAGAGATGCTTCGCCGCGTGAAGGGGAGCTCCGCCAGCTACATCGGGAATACGAAAGAGTCATTGCATTTTGCGGAAGAAGCGGCGTGATTTTGGACAAGAGTACCCGATAGCAGATCGCTAGCGGTATGCCTTAGGCGTCGCCTCAGTTCCCTGGGTTCCTCGGCTAACCGGGTTCTGTTGGACATCCAACTCGGTAGAACAGACAACCTGGACGGTCGCTCAATGCCCCTGCTAACCTAGGAACATGACGATCAAGAGAATGGACCATGTCAGTGTCATCGTTGACGACCTCTCAGCAGCCATTGCCTTCTTCGCCACCCTCGGCATGGCACTTGAAGGCGAGATGCCGGTCGAAGGCCCCTGGGTGGACCGCCTCAACGGGCTCGAAGGCGTCCAGGTCGACATCGCTTTGATGCGGACCCCGGACGGCCACGGGCGGGTCGAGCTGACGAAGTTCCGCAACCCTGAGCTGGTCGGGACCGAGCCAGCGAATGCCCCGCCGAACACGCTGGGCCTCCGACAGATCATGTTCGCGGTCGAAGACATCGACGACACCGTGTCCCGCCTGCGTGCCCACGGCGCAGAACTCATCGGTCAGATGGTACAGTACGAGGACAAATACAGGCTCTGCTACGTGCGAGGCCCTGCAGGCATCATCGTCGCGCTGGCCGAGGAACTTTTCTGACACGCTCACCGCCGTCCGGGACACCGGTGGCGCCCTGGGCGCTGCTTCTACTCGATACCCTGTTTGGCAGCCATCCTTCTTTATCGCCTGCTTGCGCCGCAGTTTTGTTAGGCGCATTAAGCCTCTTGGTGATCCCTTGGCCGGATTTCGTGGATCGTTCTAATTCGGAGGAGCGAAAGCCCTGGTCGCCAAACTCATCGACTGACCCTAAGCTTACAAAAAGGCTGAACGCTCTGCTACTATACCGCCGCATTTCCAATCTCTTACAATTGGTCAAACAGGTGAGGCTTCTGACCAGGACTTCATCTCTAGGAGAGTGTTAGATGGGACACGAGCTAAGAACAGAGCGCGAGCTCTCTTTGGATTTTCTACGCGTCTGCGAAGCCGCCGCCATCGCGTCGGCGCGCACCATGGGACAGGGCGATCGTAAGTTTTCGGACCACGTCGCGGTCGAAGCCATGCGCGAAGTGATGGACACAGTTCCGATGCGAGGGCGAATCGTTATTGGTGAGGGCGAGCGCGACGAAGCCCCGATGTTATACATCGGCGAGGAACTGGGCGGAGCGGGCGCAAGCGAGGAAGTTCGTGCGTCGTTTCCGGAAGTTGATATCGCCGTTGACCCGCTGGAAGGTACGAACCTTTGCGCACTGGGAGGCAACAACGCGATCGCAGTTCTGGCGGCGGCCGAACGCGGCGGGCTTCTTAACGCCCCCGACATCTATATGGACAAGATCGTCGTGGGTCCTTCCTGTCGCGGCTCAGTTAATATTGATGCTCCCGTCAAAGACAATCTAAAGAACATCGCGCGACGGCTTGGACGCGACATAGAAGATCTCACCGTCATTACGCTCGAACGATCTCGGCACAAGCAATTGATCGACGATGTGCGCTCGGCGGGCGCGCGTATACGCCTGATCTCTGACGGAGACCTTTCGGCGGGAATCTCCGCAGCGGTGGCGGGAACTAACATTCATGCCTTGATGGGGATAGGCGGCGCGCCCGAAGGCGTTATTACCGCCGCAGCGATGAAGTGCCTGAATGGCGAGATACAGGCCAGGCTGGTCTTTGATCCTGAACGTTTGGGTGTTGATAAGGACAAGGTTCCAGCGCGCGAAACAGTACTCGGGCGGCTGAAGGAAATGGGAATCTCAGACCCGGACAAGGTATACGACACAGACGATCTGGCCCCGGGCAAGCGGATTATCTTCGCGGCCACAGGCGTCACCGATGGCGCGCTGCTGCGCGGAGTTCGTTTCTTCGGAGCCGGCAAGCGCACGCATTCGCTGGTGATGACGACGGAATCCAGACACATACGCTTCGTTGATACGGTGCATGTTGAGGGTGGCCCGGATGCGGTAATCCGGTTTTAAGGGATGAGGGCCGAGGGATGAGGGATGAAGAGAAGAGAGGTCGACTATCCAGTACATCTTTGACATCGAGTACCTCTGCTTTCATCCCTCATCCCTCATCCCTTGTTGTCGTTTGGTCAATCACTGCTCTGCTTACCCTCGCCTTCGTAAGCTTGATCGTCATCGCGCCGATGGCTCTCGCGCACGGTCACAACTCAGCCGCCTTCGTCCTTTATAAGTCCTTCGAAAAGTTTTGCCACCAGATTCCCGAACGCTCATTTTATGTCGATGGCCATCCGCTGGCGGTCTGCGCTCGCTGCACCGGAATCTATTTTGGGTTTGCCGCCGGCGTACTGTTTTATCCGGTAGTGCGTTCACTTGCGCAAAGCTATCCTGCCCCCGCGCGAAGGTGGCTGCTGATCGCGCTCGCACCTGCAGTCCTGGATTTTGCTCTAGACTATCTTGGCATTTGGCAGAACACGCGTCTCACGCGTTCTCTTAGCGGAGCACTTTTAGGTTCCGTCGTAGCTTTTTACGTCGTCCCCGCTTTACTGGATATGATTAGAATGTCGCCAGGATGGTCTCGCTCCAGAGAAACGAAATATGAACAAGAGGTGTGACCTAGGATGAGCAATAGATTGCGAGCGTCGCTTATTGGTGGAGCTGTAATAGGCGGGCTGTCCGCAGTGACGGTTATTCCCCAGATTCCATTCGTCAGACTCGCGTGTTGTATCTGGGCGATCCTGGGCGGCGCGCTCGCGGCGTACCTCTTCATAAAGAAGTCGCCGGTTCCCGCGCGCGTTGGAGACGGCGCAATCATCGGACTGCTTGCCGGGGTGGTTGGCGCGCTGATCGCTTTCGCCGCGCTTCTGCTCGTCAGCTTTTATGTCACCGACAGATCGCTCTACGAGGACCAGATCCGCCGGGCCGGCATGGACCCCGAGCACTTCTCGTACGGGTTAATCATATTCCTGGTCGGGCTTCTCTCGATGATAGTGCAGATCGCGCTGTCGCTCGTCGGCGGGATTATCGGCGTCGCGCTCTTTGAGAGCCGAGGCATTGATGGATCGGGTACTCCGCCGCCGCCGCCGCCGCCACCGGCTCCCGTCGATGCCGGCCCGCCTGGTGAAGCTTACGCACCGCCACCACTTGATCAGTCCGGGCAGGAAGCACCGTGATAGAAGATGAGACAGCATGAGCCACTAACAGAGACTCGCCATTTTACTCTTTCGCCTAATTCCGTTCTCAGCGCTAAGGGCGCGAAATGCAATAGCCTGGGCCAACGGCCCAGGTCTCCGCGCACCCGACCCATCGGAGCGCTGAAAGCGCGAAATGAGCTGACCCGTTTATTACGCGCCTACAGCGCTTGATAATTCTAAACGCAAACCTTCCCTGGGCCGCTGGCCCAGGCTACTGCATTTCGCGCCGTTGGCGCTTTCGAGGCTCTTGGAGTCGGTAGTTTCGCTATCTGGAGGGCAAGTAGCACCCGTACCTAACTGCTGCCTTTGTCGCGAGCATCCGCTGGGTTACAATTAGCGTCTTATGTGCCGGGCAGCGCGAAGGTGCGCTGCCTGTTTGCTGTTACCGCTATAAATGTGGAATTCGAAGCCAGCCGTTCCCTAATGGGTCCTGACTTCCAACTTCCGGGTCCGAAAGAAATGTCTTTTTATCTCCTTGCCCTGGCCCAGTCGTCCGACGACATCTGCGTGACCTTCCCCAAGATCTGCGAGGTGGTCGATAAGGCGAGCGCCAATGTCAGCACCGTCTACCAGCTCGATTCCTTTGACTGGACCGTCCTTATTCTCTATTTCAGCATCCTTTCCGTACTCGCTATCTACGGTGTTTATCGCGTAAAGCAGGTCATAGATTTCTGGCGCTATCGCAAACTCGTGCCTAGCCCCGCCAGACTCTACAGTGAAGACGAACTGCCGATAATCACGGTCCAGCTACCGCTCTTCAACGAAATGTACGTCGTCGAACGCCTGCTCAAGGCGGTGACGGAGATTGACTATCCGCGCGATCGAATCGAGTTTCAGGTCCTCGACGATTCGACTGACGAGACGATCAAACTCGCCGAAGCTACCGTCGAGGGATACAAGCGCGCCGGGTTCGATATTAGCTATATCCACCGCTCAGACCGGACCGGGTTCAAGGCGGGCGCGCTGGAAAACGGCTTGAAGAGCGCTAAGGGAGAGCTTATCGCCATCTTCGATGCTGACTTTGTGCCAAAGCCGGATTGTTTGCGCAAGCTGGTAGACTTTTTCACTGATCCGCTCGTCGGTTGCGCGCAGATGCGCTGGGCGCATATCAACGGCGATTACAACCTGCTGACACGTCTCCAAACGATCCTGCTCGACGGGCATTTCGTGGTGGAACAGACGGTCAGAAACCGAACCGGCGGTTTTTTCAACTTCAATGGGACGGCGGGTATTTGGCGGCGCAAGGCGATCGACATGAGCGGCGGTTGGCAGCACGACACGCTCACTGAAGACACCGATCTTTCCTTTCGCGCTCAATTGATGGGTTGGCGTTTCGTCTACCTTCTGGACGAGGTCGCTCCGGCTGAGATTCCTGTTGAGATCAATGCCTTCAAGGCACAGCAACGACGATGGGCCAAGGGAGTGATGCAAGTCGGACTGAAACTGTTTGGCCGAATATGGGCCGCGCCGTTACCATTTCGCGTCAAACTGGAAATGTTCTTCAGGCTAACCGGCAACATCAGTTACCCCTTGATGATCCTTGTGAGCTTCCTGCAGTTTCCCTTGCTTTTAGTCCGGTACAACCAGGGCTTTTATCACTTGATGATTTTCGATGTGCCGCTGCTCTTCTTTTCAACCCTTTCCGTTCTCTTCTTCTACGGCACCGGCGTCTGGTATCTCAACAAGGACAGGCGTTCGCGGCTGATGCACCTGCCGCTGGTCATGGGCCTCGGTATCGGACTCGCGTTTTCCAATGCGCGCGCCGTCATCGAGGCGCTCGTCGGGTTCAAGACTGAGTTCGTTCGAACGCCGAAGTACCGGGTCGAAGAGCAGCGCGATGAAACCTGGAAGCGGAAAAAGTACAAGCGCAAGCACGGCTTTCTTCCACTGCTCGAGCTGGGCTTCTCGGTTTACTTCCTGCTCGCCATCTTATATGCGATGCGTTTCGGGTTGTGGGGCACAATCCCGTTCCTTTCCCTCTTCTTCTTCGGGTACGGCTACATGGGTGTTATGAGTCTGCTGCAAACGACTGGCGGTCAGCGTCTGCAGAATTTGTGGCGACCGCTGGCATCGGGGCCGCGGGTCTAGCTCCCAACAAATGATCCATCGCCGTTTTATCCCAAAACTTCTTAGCGCCCTCAATCGTAGAAAAGCATGAGGGCGCTTTCTCGTTCTCTGAATCACAGCAGCCTAAGGAATGATCTTATGAAGTCGCATCGGTTCATCGTCGCTCTGTTCCTGGCGTTCTTGATCGCCGCTTCCGCTTTCTACTCTACCGCCAACGCCGGAATCGACGGCGACTTTTGGGACGAGCCAGGCGTGCGCCTGCTGAATCAGCCCGTCGCAGAATATCGCGCGCGTCGCGAGAAAGTCCTGTCACAGGTCAAAGACGGGATTGTGGTCATTCTGGGGAACGTCGAAGAGGACAACGGCGTTGAGATGCGCTATCGCCAGAACAACTGGTTCGCTTACTTAACCGGCGTTCGCACGCCAAGTGCCGCCGTGATGCTCATCCCGCAAGGACTTCCGTCCGCCAACGGCGCGCATGAGATCGTATTCATACCGCCGCGGGACCTTGGCGCCGAACGATGGACCGGGGTGCAGCTCGCTCCCGGCCCGGAGACCGCGAAAGTCTTCGGCGTCGAGAGTGTGCTGTCGATGGACGAGCTCTGGACTAAATTGAAAGAGGCGGCTTCGTTGCCCGCTTTCAAGAACGCGAATGGTGAGAGTGCGATGAAGCTCTACACTATCGCCCCGCGCAAAGCGAGTAACGGCAGGGTACTTGAGTATGAATTCGTCCAACGTGCACAACACGATCTGCCCGGCATCGAGGTCCGATCGGCAGCCAACATAGTCGGCCCCTTGCGGCGGGTAAAGTCGCCCTCGGAAGTGGCCCTCCTTCAGAAAGCAATCGACATCACCGGAGAGGCGCAACGCGACATCGCTCTCAAACTAAAGCCGGGAATGAATGAGTACGAGATCCAGGCAATTCTGGAAGCGGCATTTACGCGCGGCGGTTCCGAACGTCCAGGATTTCCATCAATCGTGGGAAGCGGGATCTACTCGACCATTCTTCATTACTCCGAGAACCATAAGAAGATCGATCCGGGCGATCTGGTGGTTTGCGATATAGGCGCGGAATACTCACTCTACACTGCTGATATCACGCGCACCTACCCCGCCAGCGGAAAGTTCACCGCCCGGCAGCGAGCGATCTACCAGCTTGTGCTGGATACGCAAGCCGCCGCCGCCGCTTACTGGAAGCCCGGGATTACCAACAGGCAACTGCACGAGTTCGCGGAAGCGTTTCTGCGAAAGAGTCCGCTGCGCGCGAAAGACGCTGACGGGCGCGAATACACCATGGACCATTTCTTCATTCATGGCCTGGGCCATGCGTTGGGAATGGATGTGCACGACGTCGCCGATAACGTCCATGCCCTGCAACCGGGCGAAGTCTTCACCATCGAACCCGGAGTCTACATCCAGGGGGAAAAGCTCGGCGTGAGAATTGAAGACGATTATCTGGTGATGGCGGACGGAACGCTCAAGAAACTCTCCGGCGGCATTCCTTCCGCGGCGGACGAGATAGAACGCATCATGGCCCGAAGCCGGAACTGAGGACGAGGCCTGCAGGCCCGCGCAGTCGCACATTTTGCAGCTGAACCTTGTCTGAACAGTGCCTTGCATTCACCTGAATTCTGTCTTAATATCCCGGCGTTCCGCACGGACTTAACGCAACCTTTTTATTGCAATTCTTCAATCGTGAACGACGGTTACCTGCCGTTCGAACGCGCGTTAGCTTCCATTACTCAACTCTACTCGAGAGGAAATCATGTTCAGAAACACTGTCGCCCACTTCACCAGACTGCTCGCGCTGGTCGCGTCGTTGTTGCTTATCTCGATCGGAGTGTTGGCCCAATCGCAGGCCACCACGGGAAATATTGAGGGGCGCGTGCTCGATCCCAACGAAGCAGCTGTTCCAAACGCGATGGTGACCGCGACCAACCAGGACACCGGTCGCGAAAAGAGCGTCAATTCCGACGATGAAGGCAACTATCAAATAATCTTATTGCCGCCGGGAACGTATTCGGTGCGCGCCACCGCGCAAGGATTTGATCAGCGCGCAATAGAAAACGTCACGGTCAACGTCGGCGGCAGAACGCCCCTCGACATCAAAGTCTCAGTGGGCGGAGTGAAGACGAGTGAGTTGACGATTACCTCGGAGCTGCCCGTTGTCGAAACTACACGCACTTCCGTTTCCACAACCATCAATCAGAAAGCTATTGATAATCTTCCCATCAACGGCCGCAACTTTCAGGACTTTGCCACGCTAAGCCCTGGTGTAGTACGCGACCCCCGCGGCGGAGATCTGTCTGTCGGCGGTCAGCGAGGAACATTCAACAGTCTTCAGGTCGACGGCGTAGACAACAACAATACTTTCTTTGGCCAGGCGCTGGGGCGCGGCGGTGTGCGTCCGCCTTATCAGTTCTCGGAAGAATCTGTACAGGAGTTTCAGGTCAACCAGAATGGGTTCTCGGCAGAGTTTGGTCGGGCAGGCGGCGCGGTGATCAACGTAGTCACCAAGTCCGGAACTAACGAGTTTCACGGCGGCGTTTTCGAATACTTCCGCGACGAGGCACTGAACTCCAACGATCCCGTCAACAAAGCCACTCAGGCGCGCGCTGGGCGACTGAACAAGCGACCGCCCTCCAGGATCAATCAATTCGGTGGCCGACTGGGCGGCCCGATCGTTAAGAACAAATCGTTCTTCTTCTTCACCTATGATGGCCAACGCTCAAACGTGCCGCAGGTGCTCGACGTGCCCGGTATAGCCACAGCGCCTGCCGGTGCTCGCGCCATTCTGGTTCCAAAGCTGAACAACTATGACGTGGGGAGAAGCCAGAATGTTTATCTGGGCAAGGCCGATTTCGCGCTCAATGACAGGAACCAACTAACGCTTCGCTATAACCATCAAGGGTTCGTCGGAGCCAATAACGAAAATAACGGAACGCTCTCGGCGGAAGAACACTCGGGCGACAGCCTGGTCCGCAGCGATACTTTCTCGGGTACGCTGGCTTCTACTCTGACGCGCAGCCTGGTCAACGAATTTCGTTTTCAGCTGGCGCGTGACAAGGAACCCGGCCAGGCCAACTCAGCCGATCCTGAAGCGGTAATTAACACCGGCTCGGGGAATCTCAACATAGGGCGCAACAACTTCAGCCCGCGCGAAACCACAATCAAGCGCACGCAGTTCATCGATAACCTTTCCTATATCTCGGGCCGCAACAACTACAAG
>JAVHWA010000115.1:0-26998 GCA_032160165.1 Acidobacteriota bacterium | reverse complement strand
ACTCTCTCCTCAGCCGAACGTCGTCGCATTACGGTCACGGACAGGCGCAATCACCATTGTTGCGCGAGAGTAGGAACGTCAACGAGTATGCCTGAAATTTCCCGCCGAGCGCAAGCCCCTGGACTTCTGGGCCGGGTATGGTGTCCGGCAAACTTCAGTTTGTCGAAGTAGCGACAAGCTCAAGCCTGCCGGACATCAAACTGAAAACTAACGGCTTCTGAACTCCCTGCGGTACACTCACCCAATCGCTAAGCTCCGGAGGAGTCTTTTATGCGCAGAAAGCTGCTCTGCCTTTTGCTGGCCTTCTTTACGGTTTCGGCCGCGGTCTCAGCGCGCCCACCGGTAATAGGCTCGGCTGCTCGGCGGTTCCGTTCGCACTCCGGCTCCGCACCCGTCAATCATCTGCATTCGCCGGCGGCGAGGCACGGCCGCCCGCTTTGGCCGGGCTCACGTTTTACCGAAACCGATCGCACCCGCGCGGTCATTCGAGGATTAAATTTCATTTATCGGACGGCGCTCAACCGAAAGAACTTCAGCCAGTATGGCCCGGATTACGTTTGGTGTTTCTATACACTCTCGACTGCAGTGAAGGACCCAGACGTGCGACAGATCGCGCGCCGCATGGGACTGGAGCGCGCGCGTGTGTGGAGGCGCGAGCATTCCTCAGTTCCTTCCGACGCCGACGCGACAACCATCGCGGATCTCGCGTATGGCAATGATGCTGCCGAGAGTCTGGGACTGCGCGATGAATCGCTGCGAGAACAGCTCAAGCGCGCGGCCTCATTCTTCAAGGCACGCGATTACCTTCTCTTCGATCCGCTTACGGAACCTCCGCCGTCCGACGTGCCGGATGAGTGCAAGAGGTGCGGAGCGAACAACGTCCGTGGCGCCAAAGTGTGTTTTGTGTGCAAGACCCCACTGGTGATGCGTACGCGTTACGATGTCTGGTACGACGCCCTGATCACGACCTATGTAGGGGACCGCTCGGGCATAACCCTGGGCGCACACTACGTTGACGTGCTCAAGTGGCTTCCCAGCTTGCGACCATATCGGCCAATGAGGAACAGTAAAGACGACGAGTTTTACGATGCGGTTTATGCGGTAACCCACATCGTCTACACCTTGAATAACTATAGCCAATACAAGCTCTCGCCACGCCTTCTGCCTCAGGAGTTCGCGTTTCTGAAATCGAACCTGAAGGAAGCGATTGCGCAGAGAGACGACGACATGCTGGGAGAGTTCATGGATACGTTGCGGGCTTTCGGCTTAACGAGTAATGACCCGCTCATTCGCAGCGGTATGGAGTTTTATCTGACGCATCAGCACCCTGACGGAAGCTGGGGCGATATGCACGAGAAAGATATTTACATGCGATATCATCCCACCTGGAACGCGGTTGCCGGTTTGAGCGAATACGTTTGGCGAGAAGAAGGACTAAGTTTTCCCGAACTGAAGCCCTTGCTGGAGGGGTGGGCTAGTAAGGTTCCCGGCGTTGCCGTCGTCTCCGCGTCCAAAGTCCAAGGTCCAACGTCCAACGTCCGCCCAGGAACTGTCCCGTCGAAATCATACTTGGCGCTTCGGTATCAAACATCGAACATTGAACATTGAACGTTCGGGCCTTGGACTGTGGACGGTCCCATCGCGGGGACGCGCTGCGCTTGCCCCCTTCCCAACTTCAGAGGTGATGCCACGATCATGAACAGATCTAGACTGCTTGCCCTCATCCTTGTGTTTTCGATTTCGTTCCTCGCGCCTCGCGCGCTGTCGCAATCATCGACCACCATGGGGCGGGTGGAACGAGCCAAGCTCGCCGCCGACGTGCGCGACGAGTTCGTGCACGCGTGGGAGGGTTACAAGAAATATGCCTGGGGCCATGATGACCTGCGGCCCCTCACAAAGGCGCCACATGATTGGTATCCGGAGTCTCTCTTCATGACGCCGGTCGATGCGCTCGATACGATGATCCTAATGGGGTTGACCGGCGAGGCTGCGCGAACCAGGGCCTACATACTGGAACACCTGTCCTTTGACAAAGATATCTACGTCAAGAATTTCGAAATCACTATCCGACTCCTTGGAGGCCTGCTTTCCAGCTATCAACTCACCGGCGACAAACGCCTTTTGGCTTTGGCCGATGACCTGGGAACCAGGTTGTTGCCCGTCTTCGAGTCGCCCACCGGCATCCCTTACAGATACGTAAATCTGAGAACGGGCAAGGTCCGCGGCGAAGTCACAAACCCTGCCGAGGCTGGTACGCTGCTGGTTGAGTTCGGGACCCTTTCGAAGTTGACCGGCAAGCCTCTCTTTTATGACAAGGCCAAGCGGGCCCTGGTAGAACTCTATAAGCGCCGTTCGCCAATCGGACTTGTGGGACAACGAATTAACGTTGAGACAGGCAAATGGACACAAACTGACAGCCACATCAGTGCAGAGATAGATTCGTATTATGAATATCTGCTCAAGTGCTGGCGGCTATTTGACGACCAGGATTGCAGGCGCATGTGGCTCGAGAGTGTCGCCGCGATAAACAAATACCTGCAAGATGATTTTGCGTCGGGGCTCTGGTACGGACATGCGGAGATGAGTACGGGCAAGCGGTCGGCTACGATGTATGGAGCGTTGGACGCTTTCTTTCCGGCTGTTCTCGCCCTCTCAGGCGATCTCGATCGCGCGACCAGGTTACAGGCGTCCTCATTCAAGATGTGGGCGACTCACGGAATAGAGTCGGAAGAATTCAACTACAAGACGATGGAGGTTGGCGATCCCGGCTATGCGCTGCGTCCCGAGATCGTAGAGTCTGCGTATTATCTGCATCAGTTCACGAGAGAGCCGCGATACCTTTTAATGGGCAGAACGTTATTTAGCGACTTCAGGAAATACTGCCGCACCGATGTAGCTTATGCCGCATTGAAGAGTGTCGTCACCAAAGAAAAGGCCGACTCGATGGAGAGTTTTCTTTTCGCGGAAACATTCAAGTACTTCTATCTGCTGTTTGCTCCGCCGCGGGCGTTAAATTTCGCCCGCGTCGTCTTCAACACAGAAGCGCATCCGATTAGAAGGACCTGGTAACACACTGGTCAGACTTTTTGCACGGCAGCTGGCTGCTCTAAAAACTTTGAGGCCGGGCCGTGCTATACTGATGGTCATCTCGCAATGCAAGAGGGCAACGGATCCGTGTCTGCCTCAGATTCCGCTCTATCAATCACAGATTCAGTTGGCGCGAAAGTGGCAACTGCTATGTCTCGTATCGATGAAACGAGGATTCCCGAGTCGTTATTGAGACAGGTGCTATTACAGATTCATCGCTTCAGCATTGACGAATTGAATACTCCCGGCGTGCTCGAACGGGAGATCGGAAGAGTCGCCGAGCGAGTCAATGCCAAGTTGGAAGCGGTACCCGATGACCTAAGTCAGCCGTTTGAGGTGGATTTGCAGTCTACCCACCTCGGACTCGTTGATTCAACAACTGCCGAGCTGGTGCACGGCGCCTATCATTATCTTGGTAGCCCTCGGGGGAACGGAATACACTTGGGCTTGTTCTCGAATACCACTCTTCGGCGTCCTCATCTGATGACCCTCGTCACCTTTTCAAAATTCGACTTACCCCACATAGTAAGCGGCCTACCACTAGGAATTCGCCCTGAAGAGGTTGTATTACTCTCGCGTTTGTTCTCGTTTTCATGGTGCCCACGAAACGCAATGTCACACACCCTCGGCTTGACGTTCTCATGGGTTCGCAAGCACAGGCCGGAAGTAAGGATGCTCATAACTTACCTGGATCCGAACCTCGGATTCCGCGGGACGATTTATCAAGCTACGAACTGGATCTTTTTCGGCAAGGAGAATAAGAGGCGGTACCTTTATCTCGATGGCAATTATGTAACTGACCGTGCAATGATAAAGCAATACGGAACGGCAGATTTGCAGAAGCTCGAAGCTTTATTGGGACGTAGGATAACGAGTTCCAAGCAGCCTCTACGTCCGCTCGAACTCTACGCCTATCTTCTGGATCGAAGGGATCGCGCTAAACACACTCCGGAGTTGCCCCATGTATTTACCCCACCGCCCGCACTAGTCGGAGGCTAGCCCAATGATACTGATCTTCACTTCAGTAAGGGACAACCGACCCTTATACAAACGCGATATTCTCAACGTCTGCTGCGAGTCCCCCGGAACTCAGATTCAATTCGCCTACAGAACAAAGTGGATTCCACAACACCTGCGATCTTCCCCCGCAGCCTTAAGAGGGAAGGAGGCCCTGATAATTTATTGTGAACGGACCAAACAGCCCACCGGTTACTTCACATTTCACCCGGTGAGACGTGCGGTAATCTCTGAGGCGACCGGCGAGTTCGATTTCATGACCTTGTCTCTCCAGTTAGGCGAATTCTTTGACTATGCGGCGTACGGCGATGACGTTCAAGACGTGATCGACAGGTTTCAGACATTCATTACCGCGAATAAGACTGACCATCCCAACCATGCAGCCAAACCGCGCTTTGTTCGAGAAGATGACAGCTGGAACGAAGCCGGTTTCTCCGAGGGATGGGCGCCCTTGGTCACCCACATCTCCAACGTTGAGGGTTTGCACGACGCTGTTTTCTTCTCTGTGCAGCAGCGAGATAAATTCGGAGGCCCGCCAATTCCTCTATTTCCAAACCCCGGCAACGAACAGAATCGGACAACCTACTTGTTGAAAAGCGGGGGAACTTACGATGTTAGTGTCCTATTGATGTGGGGCGGCCGTGCTTCTTATCGAGACCCGGAGTTGATAGTGAAAGAAAGCGTCGCCTCTGTAAGCGGTCCCTTTGTGAGACAGAGATCGGGAGGCTTTCAAGCGGATTTCGTAGTTCAGTGCAAGCGCTCGTTCGACGAGGAAAGCAGCATGCTTTCGCTCCGCGTTCCCCCTGCTGAACCCAATACGTTTGGCTCGCCTCGGGCCGACGTTCTGATTAAGCTGTCACCGCGCAAGGGGACTCTTCTAATAGCGGTTGTCTTACTAACTCTGGGAGCCTTTCTCCTATCATGGACACCCGAAACTCTGGCCCACTTCCGTCTGGACTGGATTGCGGTCCTCAAGCTTTTGGGCTTAATGATGTTAGCACTCGGTTCATATGTAGGGTTTCGCAAGTTGCCGAGCTGAACCAGACATGTGGATAGGTTAAGGCTGTTGATGAACAATCTAATGCCTATAGTGGAGTCCACGGCCATCGCACCAGGCGTCGGGGACGGGGCACCTCAACTGGTGTTAACTCTTCCGAGGCTAATACGCTCTCTGGCAATGCTAACCTTTCACACGTATTTTCCCGGGCCCGGGCTCGAGGAGAGACTGGCAGAATCCACCGATGCGACACTCCGCGAAATCTTTCAAAGGGCGCAGCAACTAAGAGCGCTTTCAGGCGACGACCTACCGTACTGGGAGTCTATTATAGTTTCATCTTGGTCCACGGCAAGGCTTGACATGCTCATTGATCAAGCCCTCCGTCACGATGTTGCCCGCGAAGCAAATACAAGATTTGATATTCGCACGAACGAACTGACCCCGGACCGAATCCGTCAGGCGGTCGCGTGTCTGGCCCCAGGTTGGGTGCTGGCCTTGTGCTCGAGGTGTGAAGCGCTGGATGGTTCTGAACGGCATATCCCAATGATGGACTTTCGTTGTGTTCCGAGTCCGATGAATCTCGAGAGGACCCGAATAGCACTTAAGCAACTTGGCCAAAAACGCGGAGCAATACTCGAATCGGGCCGCTCCTATCACTACTACGGTTTCGAGCTACAGAACCGAGACCAGTGGATTGAGTTCATGGCAAGGTCCTTGCTATTGGCGCCCTTCGTTGACGCGCGTTTCATTGCTCACCGACTAATCGAAGGAACGTCGGTACTACGCATCACTTCCAGTGAACGTAAGCCGCGCGTCCCCTCAGTCGTTGCCATCCTGTAACGCTGAGTCGCGAGGTGGAGGGCGTCTACCTGCTCATCGAATACGGCGCGGCATCACGCCCGCTTGCCCACTGTTTGTTGGGAGACGGCCCCATCTCAAACACGAGAGTACCGCCGCGCATTATGTCCTGATGACGCAGGTAACTCTTCTCGTAATTCCTTCCGTTTAGTTTGGCTGATTGAATATAGAAGTTCCGCTCCGACAGATTGTTCGCGATGATGGTGAAGGTCTTGCCGCCGGCCAGATTAATCACAGCCTTGCTTAGTCCCGGCTTCCCTATTACGTATTCGAGACTGCCGGGGCACACTGGATAAAATCCCATCGAACTGAAGATGTACCACGCCGACATCTGCCCGCAGTCTTCGTTGCCACTGATCCCTTCCGGAGTGTTGTCGAAGAGATTGTTCATGATCTGGTGTATGCGCTCCTGCGTTTTCCAGGGCGCGCCGGCATAGTTGTATAGATAGGCGATGTGCTGGCTTGGTTCGTTGCCATGGGCGTATTGGCCGATCAAGCCTGCGATATCCTCGACCTGTTTGTACTTCGCCTCGTCGCCTTTGAGAACAAACAGGGTGTCCAGTTTCTCGATGAACTTTGGTCGACCTCCCATCAAATCGATCAATCCCTGCACGTCCTGCGGGACATACCATGTGTATTGCCACGCGTTTCCTTCCGTGTAGTCGCTCCCGTATTGCGCATAGATCGCGTCGAATGGTTCGCGAAACGAGCCGTCCGCTTTCTTCGCTCGCATAAAACCCGTGGCGCTGTCGTAGATCTTTCGAAAACTGGCCGCTCTCTTATCAAACTCAGCATGATCGCCTGTCTTTCCCAGCGCGCGGGCCATCTGCGCAATCGTCCAATCGTCATACGCGTATTCGAGAGTCTTCGAAGCGGCTTCGGTCTCGAGGTCGATGGGGACGTAGCCGTACTTCATGTAGTGAGCGAGGCCCCCGTAAGGCGCGTAGGTTGCGCTTTGCTTCATCGCCACGTATGCAGCTTGAGCATCGAAGTTACGGATCCCTTTGAGATAGGCGTCGACGATTACCGGAACGGCATGGTATCCGATCATGGTCCAGGTTTCGTTGGAACCGAACGACCAAATGGGAAGGATCTTATGCACGCTCTGTTGCTGATGGGCGAGCATTGACTGGATCATCTCGCCGTCGCGCACAGGTTGAGTAATGGTAAACAGCGGATGCTCCGCGCGGTACGTGTCCCATAGCGAGAAGATGTGATAATTGGTGAAGCCGCGCGCAAGATGAATGTTCTGGTCGAGGCCGCGATACCGGCCGTCTATATCCATGTAGGTCACAGGCGCCAGCATCGTATGGTAAGCCGCAGTGTAAAAGTTCTCTTTGTCCTTGCGGCTGCCTTCGACCACGATCTTACCCAGCTCCTGTGACCATGCGCGTTTCGCGGCTCCCCTCACGGCTTCGAAGTCCCAACCCGGAACTTCCGTTTGCAGGTTTTTCAGCGCTCCGTCGGTTCCGACCGATGAAATCGAAACCTTGACGTAAATGACCTCTGACGGACCGGTCTTGAAATTGAAATAGGCCTTCAGCTTGCGGCCGCCTACGTCGGGATAGTTTTCCAGCAGTTTACCCGTCTTGCCGAAGCCTTTGTACAGTTCTTCGTGTTCGTTGCGCACGCCGTACGATTCGAACGGCTTGGAAAACTCGATTGCGAAGTAGACGAACCGATTGGCGGCCCAGCCCTTGGTCTGCCGATAGCCAGTGACTCGGTTATTGTTTTCGACTCTGACCTGCGAGTACAAAACTTTTCCATCGTAGTTGTAGATACTGCTGACCAGGTCGAGGATGATGTGCGCGCTGTTGCTTTGCGGGAAAGTGTATTTGTGTACTCCGACGCGGTTCGTCGCCGTCAGCTCGGCCTTTATGTTGTAGTCCTTCAGGACTACCGCGTAGTACCCTGGCGAAGCCGATTCCTGATCGTGCGAGAACCTTGAACGATAACCCTCATCCGGCTTGTCTCGTGTACCGGGATCCAGTTGCAAGGGACCGACCGTCGGCATCAGCAGAACATCTCCCATGTCCGAATGGCCGGTGCCGCTGAAGTGCGTGTGAGCGAAGCCGAGCAACGAGGTATCCCCATATTGATAGCCTGCGCAATAACGGAAGCCGCCACGAAAAGGCGGGGCCTCCGTCTCAGGGCTGAGCTGAACCATCCCAAAGGGAACCGTTGCGCCAGGATAAGTGTGTCCTTCGCCGCCGGTTCCGATGAACGGATTGACGTAATCGTAAGGGGTCTTGCCATTCTGATCGACGAGGAGCGACGGGCGCGATTGCACGCGGGCGCCTTGAGTCTTTCGCTGAGCAAGAAGCGTGGTCTGTGTTAGAAGGAGAGAGGCAAGGACGACGATAGTGTTTGCTCTTTTCATAGCTTAAGCATATGCCTCGCCTGAAATATCGTCCGTGAAACGGACGGCTGAGAATAGCCCAGCGATTCATCGCTGGGGATATCGCAGATAACGGGTTACCCAGTCCGCGAAGCGGACGACTGAATTCCTGCTTATTATGAGACGGCCTTTCAGCCGCCCGCTTCACGGGCTCTATCGACATCCCCGCTCTTTTACCCAGCATTGAAATGCTGGGCTATTTTCAGTCGTCCGCTGCGCGGACGAGAATCTTTTCGTTCAATTCGCGTGCAGCAAGAGCCTCAAGAGTTGTCGCTCCTGAGGCTCTCTCGCAGATCCATGCAGAACGGTTAGAACAGAAACTTCAGTGCCAGCTGGACCTGTCGTGGATCGCCCACGCCCTGTCGCAGGAAGCCGTCGAAGTTGAACAACCCGGGAGTCACGAGGGGGTTGACGTTGTTCTTGTTGTTAAAAGTATTGAACATCTCGAAGATCGGAATCAGGCGAACATTCTCGCCGAACTTGAATGGCCGCTGTAGACGCCAATCAAACGAGAAGAACTGGTTATCTTTCCTCAGCGAGTTGCGATTGGTTGCGGTCCGCGGCACCGGCGTGATGGGCAGCGCACCGCGAGCTTGAATGCGTGCATTGCCTTCGAATCCCCATGGCAACTCCGCCGTCGTAAAGAAATTGAATCGGTGGCGGATGTCGCGATCCGAGAGCGCATAGTCCAGCCGAAGATTGTTGAAGTCGAAAGAGCGATCAGTGAACGGGTCGCGCTCGTTTGAGTCATCGTCTTCGTCCTTCGAAAGGACATAGTTCCATTCCAACTGATACCCCTTGCTGTAACGCTTTCGCATCCCTACCGTGAAACCGCGATAAAGCGATTTGCCCACAGCACTGGCGACCATGGTTTCTCCCAGGAAAGGTGCGAAGAACCCGGTACGCGCGTAGTCGAGGAACCTTGTAAGATGAACGCCTTTGGCATGCGTGAAGTCGAAATAAAGCGAGAGGTCTCGAGCGAGCTCCTGTTCGAACCCGACGTTCGCCGTATAGATACGCGGATTAGCGTAGTCGCGACTGAAGACGCGAACACCCGAGAAACATGGGAATGGGTTGGTGCGTCCGCCTGCCGTACAAGTACCTGCGGTCGGCGTGACTAGTCCGGGCCAGACAGGACCTGGTACGCCGCTCGCGATGATCGGCGTGTTGAGAAAGATCGTCTGCTGCTGGACTCCGTTGGTGGTTATAGAGCCAACCTGCGTCAGCATGTTCTGTCGCGCGAAGTAGACCCCAAAGCTTGCGCGCAGTACCGATTTCCCTTCCTTCGAGATGTCCCACGCGAATCCTACTCGCGGCTGAAACATTTTTTTCGGGCTATGCAGCGTCCCGTCCGACGGGAAGCGCGGGTCGTTTAAGAACAGCCCGTAGGCGGTCGACGTAGGAGCAACCTCGGGTTTGGGAAGGATCTGCGCTTCCCAGCGAAGGCCGTAGTTAAGAGTGAAGTTCGGGCGAACTTTCCAGGAGTCCTGTGCGAAGAGACCGAGGTCCTCATTCTTTATCTCAGACGCGCCTGCGGCATCGGTTGCCGGACCGGCCGGGCCCGCGCCCTGTAGATAAAGAAGCAGCGGACCGCCTGTAGCCGTCGTTCCTACGGGACAGGTTGCCGGAGCTGTAACGTACGTGCCGTTCGAACATCCAACCGTGTTGGGTCCGAACCCACCAGCCGCCGCAGGCGACGCATAACGAAGGAACCCAGTGACACTGTCGAAGATATACCTGCCCTCAAAGAATCCACGGAAGACCTGCGAGTTCAAGCTATGCAGCCATTCGCCGCCAAACTTTATAGTGTGTAGTCCTTTGACGATCGACACCGCATCGCGGAGATGCGTTCGCCAAAACGTCTCATCGACCCTTGGCTGTAAGAAAAAGGGATGACCAAATCGGAATGTGGTCACGAAACCCATCGCGGTGTCAGCCGGAACATTCGAGGTGGTGGCAAAACGCGGCCGGGTCTCGCGCGAGTACGTGAAATGCCCTTCGTTGACCATCGTCGGTGAAATACTGCTGAACAGATTTAAGTTGAAGACCTGGATTTTCGAAGGCCCTTCGTCTCCGTTCGCAGAGGTGCCGTACGTGGCGACGTCAAAGGTCTGGTTCTGGTTTTTCGAGTAGTCGAAGTTATAAGAAAACGCCAGCTTGTTGCTCGCGTTGAGATTCAAATCGACTTTACCCAGGAAGGCCGTGTTCCTGATCGGCCGTTGAATGGGAAGTCCTTCGTCCTGATTTCTTGAAGTGCGGAAAAAGTTAAGCAGTGCGAGTCGCTGGCAGTCGGGACTGCCGTTGATCAGGGCCTCGTTTGCCAGAATGGTGGGTGTCGTAACTGTACACGGCGTGCCGAGCGCTTCGCTCAAATTGGGCCGGGTCAGGGTTTCACGCACGTGCTCGAGGGCGAAGAAGAAGAATGCCTTGTCCTTCTTAATCGGGCCGCCGGCGGTACCTCCGAATTGCTCACGGTGGAAATCTGTAAGGGGCTTGCCGTCGGATGTGTTGGAGGTGAGCGCTTCCAGTCGCTGGAAATGAAAGAGACTGCCGTGAAACTCGTTCGTGCCCGACTTGGTGATGACGTTGACGATGCCGCCGGCCGTGCGTCCGAACTCGGCACTTGCTCCGGTTGCCACCACCTGAAACTCCTGTACGGCATCGAGCGTGATATCGATTGCCGCGCGCTGACCGCCCGCCTGCTCGCCAAAGAAGCCGTTATTGTAATCACCTCCATCCAGACTGATATTGTTGAAGACCCCGCGCTGGCCGGCGAAGTTGATCTCATCGCCGTCCGGCCCCTGGACTATGCTTACTCCGGGAGTAAGAGTGAGCAGGTCTTCAAACTTTCTGCCCAGCACGGGAAGATTGCTGACTGCTTTTTCGTTGAGTGTCGTGCTTGACTCTGTCTTGATCGTGTCGATGGTCGGTACCGAAGCAATCGTAACCGTCTCTGCTACCTGAGAGACTTTCATACTCAGATTAAGCGAAACCGCCTGACCCACTGTGAGCGGAAAGCTTTCCTGAACAATTGTGGCAAAGCCTGCTCGAGACACTGTCACACTGTAACGGCCAGGCGGCAACTGCAGAGCAACGAATCGCCCATCAGCATCCGTAGTGAGCGTCCGCACCTGATTGGTATCTACGTTTTTGACCTCGACTGTTGCTCCCGGCACAATCGCGCCTGTCTGGTCCGAAACGGTACCTTCGATCGTCCCTGCGGAGATTTGTGTTTGTGCAACTGCGACCGACGCGAACAAGAGAGTGACGAGCAAACAAATACCTAACCCTTTAGCCTCAATGGCAAAGCGGCGAAACAGGGCGTTGCGCATGATCTTCTCCTGTGACTTTTTATGATCTGAACCCAGGAATTCAGATCGTGTTAAGGACTTTGTTAGAGATCAACTGCGAGGTCCGGTCATCGTAGTTAACACGTGTAAGCAGTGTCAATAAATTCAGTTTACGTTACCGTGGTGCGACTTACCCGTGCGGACCAAAGAAAGGCTGGGCTGGTCGTGCAAACCGCACGGAATCTTCTCCAGCATTCAGAAACGAAAACGCACACCGCCTTGCACGGTGGAAAACCGTGTGTTTGATCCAGAAGTGAAAATATTGTGAAATTTGTAAATGCCCTCAACGGCGAAGCCCGGCGATATGTCGTGCTGCACACCACCTCCGACATTGAGGCCACCATGCACATCGGACCCGGGTGAAAACACGTAGGCACCGCCACCGAAATTCAAGAAAGGCCGCGTTGATGAACCCCCGCCGTAGACCTTTCCATTGACGGAAAGCTCGTGCAAGTTGATGTCGGCCAGCTTAAAGATGCCAAGCTGCTGGCCTCTGAAGCGGTGATAGCCGTAAATTCCCTCCAGTGAGAAAGTGCGGCTGATTCGATATTCAACGTCGAAGGCGAGATTTGGGCCTGGATTGAAGAGGTCGCTGAAATGCCCATGCGGGATGCTGACGCCGGCGTGGATGCTCAGCGCCCAACGTTTTAGATCGTCGGTGTTGTGTAGTTGTGTTTGGGCCTCGGCTGGTTTCTCCCGCTTCTCCTTAGCGTCACTGCTGAAAACTGCCGAGCCGTTTTTTCCAGCGTCGATCGGCGGCGCCGCCGCGTTAGCGATTTCTGTTTGTCCCATTTGTCCCAGCGCACTCGCGGCAAACATGAGTGTGACGAGCAAACAAATACTCAATCCCTTAACCTTCAGGCTGAGGAAGCGAAGCAAAGTGTTGCGCATGGTTTTCCCCTGTGGCCTTGTGCTCCGGAGCTCAAAGAGCACATCGGCTTGGGACGTTCCCGGCAGAACCATTGTTGAGCCGCCTCATCTTAGTTACGCTACTTTGACGTGTCAATAATTTCGCGGCAGGGGACCTTGGACTTTTGGACCTTGGGCCTTCGACGATTCTCATTTCCGCGAAACCAGAACTTGCTCCGGCGAGGCTACCAACTGATGAAGTTTGGTTTCCGCAAAGCCCGCATTGCTAAACATCTGTTCGAGCTCTGAGAATGTGTAGGCGTCGCCTTTAGGGGTACCGCTCAGCATCATCATGCTGAAGGCCGCGGGGATTGGCGGCGAGACCCTGTCTTCGTTCGGCACAAACTCGAGAGTGACGGCACGCCCTCCTTCGTTCAGTGCCGCATACACTTTTCGCAGCAGACCTTCGCAGGTCGGCGGGTCGAAGTGATGGAGGAAGTTTGTCAGGAGCACGATGTCGTATCCGTTCCCGTAATCGACATCGAAAGCACTGCCTTCGATGGTGCTGTAGCGGTCGCTCACCCCTGCCTTGCTCGCATTTTCTTTTGCCACCTCCAGCACGGCAGGCCAGTCGAGCGCGACTATCTCTGCATTTGGATTTTGCTTTGCGATGGCGACGCCAAAGATCCCATGACCTGCGGCGACGTCCAGCACTTTCAACTTTCGATTGTCCGCCACGAGCGCCGCTATTTGCTGCGCCGGCATTGCCATCATGGGGACCATCGCGCGGGCAAACTTCACCCAAACCGGGTTTTCCGGGGCGACCGTTCCTCCTTCGGTCATCACCGTTCCGCCTTGTCGTACGGCCTCGGTCAGATTCTCGAATGCGCCCGTCAGCATCGGCGAGAGTAGAAATTCGAGCGTGCCTCCCATGTACGCGGGCGACCGGCTGTCGAGGAAGAGCGCAGAGTCTGGTGTCAATGAATAACGGCCGTCGGCTTTAGTGAGAAATCCGTTTATCACCAGAAAGTCGCAAAGGATGCGCGAGCCGCGTTCAGAGGCTTTGCACCGCGCAGCCACCTCCGGAGCGGTTTGCTTGCCTTCGGCAATAGCGGTGAAGACGTCGAGTTCGATGGCCGCCTTTATGGCGGCGCTTCCTTGGTAGCCGTTGACTGTTTGAAAAAATAGCTCGGGTGTTGGTTGCGACGCTTGGTCGGACATATGAAGTTGCTCCTGGTTCGGGTTGGATGACGAAGAACGAGTGAATATTACTGGTCAGTAGGGATGGATTCAACAGCGGCGCTGACTATCGCGACTCTTCCCTGACGTAGAGATGATTTTCCAACGCAGAGGTCGCGCAGGCGGCAGAGAAGAATTGAAGCTTGGAGCGGATTTCGCCAGGGAGAGCGAAGTGCAGTTCTCTGTCCCCTGAACTCTCCGCGACCTCCGCGTTGAAACACTCTTCACGCCTTTGAGCATGCCATCACCTCCGCTCGCTTGTCGCGCGCTCGCCGTACATGTAAAGATAGCTAACGCTTTTGCCGGATTAATCTTAATTCAGGAAAGAGGCTGTAACCTTTCCCTTATGCGCCATCCCCGGTTCGATCAAGCCGCCTGCGACCAGCTAGCCAGTTGCGTTCGTGATATAGAAACCAGGACCGATGCGGAGATCGTTATCGCGGTGCGCGCTCGCTCCGGCTATTATCGACATGCTGATTATCTTTTTGGCGCCATCGCCGGCTTCCTGACCTTAATCTTCCTCCTCTTTTCACCGTTTGAGTTCAATCATTACTGGGTTGCGATCGACGTTGCGCTGTTGTTTGTGATTGGCGCCTA
Source organism: Acidobacteriota bacterium (assembly GCA_032160165.1). Lineage (GTDB taxonomy): Bacteria > Acidobacteriota > Blastocatellia > Pyrinomonadales > Pyrinomonadaceae > QHXM01. The sequence goes on along the minus strand of JAVHWA010000115.1, from coordinate 12,606 downwards.
TATATGTTCGCGCAGCAACGCTCTTCGAAGGCTGTTGACTACGGAAGACTTTCGCGCCGACTCTGTCCGAAACGGCGCAGCAGCCATGTTCTATGAAGCAGGAATTGCGAACACTGAGGCCGAGATGGGCGTACTTATTTATCTATCGTTGCTGGAGAGGCGCTTGGAGCTGATCGCCGATCGAGGCATCCTCAAAGCGGCGCCGCCTCTGGAATGGAACGAGTGCGTTTACGAGCTTCATCGAGCGGGACGTATGCCGGAATTGCAATCCCTTCTGAAATGCCTACAGGACCTGGGTCAGCTTCTTGCGGAACATCTGCCGCCGACTGGTGAAAATCCGAACGAATTGCCCGACATGCCGCGCTTCGATCTCAAATGAAGGACCAACGTCGGAAAAAGGCTTTGTCGAGCATCGTCGTCTTCGCGTGTGCGATTGGCTTGGCGCTGATCGTCGTTTGTCTGTTTGCTCCCGACGCTCTGGCGCGTGTGGGCGGAGGTCAATCGTACGGGGGGCGCAGCGGAGGTGGCGGTGGTGGGGGCGGCGCAGGCCTCATAATATGGCTACTCCTACGACTCCTCCTGTTGACATTCGAGTATCCAGTGATCGGGATACCGCTCGACATCGTTATCGTTGGCCTGATCGCCTATGTCTACTTCAAGAAAGACAAGACCGCTCCATCCGTCTGTTCGGCCGACGCCGTGGGAGCAATCACTCCTACACACCAGAGCTTTGCTCAGGAATTCAACCAGCTCCGACGCTTTGATCCTAATTTCTCAGAAATAACTTTTACGGATTTTTGCTACGCCCTCTATGCGCGAGCGCACGATGCGCGCGGGCGCGGCAAACTCGACGAACTCTCGCCATATCTTAGCGAGAACGCGCGCAACGCTCTCATCCAGCGCAACCCGCCAAACCTGCAAGCGGTCACAGGAATCATCGTTGGCTCGATGCAGGTCGCCGGCGTGCAGGGCCTGACTTCACCGGTGGTAATGATCAGCGTCGAATTTGAGACGAACTATACCGAGCTCGTGGGCGCCGAAGGGCAGACGCCAGCTGCGATGTCGTACTACGTGGTTGAGCGTTGGGTGCTCGAACGAAAACGCGACCTGTTGTCGCCACCGCCTGCCCAGGCGACGGCACTGCATTGTCCGCGTTGCGGCGCGGCCCTGATGAAGGACTCCACCGGCGCTTGCGCCTTTTGTGGCGTGCGAATCGAAAGCGGCGAATTTCAGTGGTTCGTTCGAGGAGCGATGCTGGTCAGCAGCGAAGAGCGTGGGCCACTGCTTACATCTGACGTTCCCGAAGTTGGGACGAACTATCCCTCGGTGGTACAGCCGAATTTCGAAAACGTGGGCGCCTATTTCCAGCAGAACAATCCTTCGTTCAACTGGCAGGAGTTTGAAGCGCGGGTCCGCTTGATCTTCAACGAATTGCAACTGGCGTGGTCGACACTCGAATGGGAAAGGGCCCGCCCGCACGAAACTGACAACATCTTCCAGATGCATCAATACTGGATTGAGGCCTACAAACGGCAGGGCTTGCGCAATGCGCTCGACAATTTCCGTATTACCGCTATGCAGCCGGTGAAGATCAAAGAAGACGCCTTCTATAACTCGATCACAATGCGGATATGGGCCGAAGGCAACGATTACACGGTTGACGCGAACGGGAAGATCGTCAGCGGCTCGAACTCCAAGCTGCGACGCTGGAGCGAATACTGGACATTTGTTCGCAACCGAAACGCTAAGCCTTCTCCTGCTCGCGCGGACCTCAATTGTCCAAATTGCGGGGCGCCCTTAAAAGTTAATGTCACTGGGATCTGCGAATACTGTCGCGGCAAGATAACTTCCGGGGAATTCGACTGGGTCCTTTCGAAGATTGAACAGGATGAGTCATACGCGGGCTGACATCCCAAAAGGCTTCGACGTCATCGAACTCTGGTGCTGACGCCAGCGTAAGCGTTTATGCGACAACGCGGAGAGCGTTGGCAGTTACAGAGGGCATCAAAAGCAGATAGGCCGCTCGACTCAGGACTAATGACCGACGCTTTGATAGCGGCGGCCGGGGCAACTAATAAGGTTTTCAAGAAACGGAGTTCTTAGTGAAACGCTATCTTCTAACTCTCGCGCTCGGATTCGCGCTTCTGGTGTCGTCTATCGGAAGTCCGATACGTGCGGCAGCGCCGCAGCAGACGCCGCGAGCAACAACCGGTACGGCATCGGCGCGCGCGCCGATGCCGCAGGCGCAAATCGTCAATCGCGTCCTGCCGAATGGCCTGGAGATCGTGGTGGTCGAGGACCACTCAGTCCCGCTGGTAACCATCGAGCTGGCCTGCAGGAACGGTTCGTTCACGGAACCGCCAGAGTTGAATGGGCTGTCGCACCTTTACGAACACATGTTCTTTAAAGCGAACCGCGCGATCGCCAACGCCGAAGAATATCTTCAGAAGATCGGCCAGCTGGGAATCGCTTACAACGGCTCGACGCGAGAAGAAGTGGTCAACTATTACTTCACCACCACAAGCCCGAACCTGACAACAGCGATGAACTTCATGCGCGACGCGGTCCGCTATCCGCTCTTTGATAAGGGCGAGTTCGAACGCGAACGCGAAGTGGTTATCGGCGAAATCGATCGAAACGAATCCAATCCGTTCTACTATCTCAACAAAGAGATGAACGATCGGCTCTTCTATAAATACCCGAGTCGCAAGAATCCTCTCGGCGATCGCCACACAGTTTCCACCGCAACCACAGAGATGATGCGCCTGATCCAGGCACGCTATTACGTGCCTAATAATTCGGCCCTAGTCATCACCGGCGATGTGCAACCGGAAGAGGTCTTCAAGCTGGCGCAAACCTATTATGGTGACTGGCCCAGGTCGGAAGATCCCTTCGTCAAGTTTCCCATGGTTGACCATCCGCCGCTGACAAAGAGCGAAAGCGGAATTGTGAAACAGCAGGTGCAGAATGTTGTGCTCGACATCGGCTGGCATGGTCCTTCGATCGGGAAGGACAATCCCGGCAGTTACGCAGCGGACGTCTTCTCATTTATCCTGACGCAGCCCAACTCGCGTTTCCAGCGCGCCCTGGTGGATACCGGCCTCGTTAATGGCGTAGCCATCGGCTATTTGACGCAGCGCAACGTCGGGCCGATTCAAATCATCGCGCAGACTTCGCCCGACAAGGCGCGCGCCGCTTTGCGAGCGATCTATAACGAGGTAGCGCATTTCAACGACAAAGACTATTTCACCGACGAGCAGCTCGAGAGCGCGAAAGCCCTTCTGGAAGCCGACGATCTCTATTCGCGCGAGAAGCTGAGTGAGTATGCGCACACCCTGAGCTTCTGGTGGTCATCGACCGGCCTGGAGTATTTCCGAGGCTATCTAACCAACCTGCGCCGCACCACTCGCGCAGATCTTAGTCGCTATATCACGACATATATTCAGGGCAAGCCGCACGTTGGGTTGGCGCTGATGTCCGAAGAGGCGCAACAGCAGATACAGTTGAAACCGGAGGAGTTAATCGGAGAATGAGAAGAATACCTGGCAGTGAGCAGTTGGCAGTTGGCCGTAAAAACTCTCCGCGGGATGAGTGTCTGGTTTCAAATGTGTCCCGGCTCTTAATGGCTCTGTTTTTGTTGGCGACAATGATTTCGAGCTCTGCCTCGATCGCTTTGGCTCAGACCGTTGAGTCAGCAAAACAAAACGCCGGACAGGCTGAGGCCGAACGTCGAGCGGCAGAGACGGCAGCCGCGCTCGTCACCGAGTACGATGTCAATGGACTGAAGGTGCTCGTCAAGCGCCGCGCCGGAAGTCAAACAGTTGCCGCGGGTCTTTTCATACGAGGTGGTTCGCGCAATCTCAGTGCTGAGAACGCGGGCATCGAGTCTCTGATGCTGGACGTCGCGACCGAGGCGAGCGCAGGCTTTCCGCGCGAAAAGCTGCGTTCGGAGCTGTCGCGAACGGGGACGGTGATCTCTTCCAGCGAGAACTATGACTACTCGGTAATGTCGTTGACTTCTACGCGAGCGAACTTCGATCGAGCATGGCAGTTATTCTCGGATGTGGCATTGCATCCAAGTTTCGCCAAAGAAGACTTCGATCTCGTCAAGGACCGAAAGCTGTCATCGCTGCGTGACGATACAGACGACCCCGATACTTACTTGCAGCGGTTGCAGGAGCGCGTGGCCTATGTCGGACATCCATATCTTAATCGACCGCTGGGGACGCTTGAGTCCGTAGGGCGTCTGACGGTAGACGACGTTCGCCGCTACCATCAGCAGATGATGGAAACTTCGCGTCTGCTTCTGGTTGTCGTCGGAGATCTGGATGCTACGCAATTGCGTGATCGGATCGCCGCATCGTTCGGCAAACTTCCCCGAGGCAGCTATCGCCCAGAGCCCGTGCCGCAGCTTTCCTTTGCCGCATCAACCGTCGAGATCACACAACGCGGGCTGCCAACTAATTACGTTCAAGGTCTGTTTGCTGCTCCGTCGCTTACAGCCACGGACATATATCCTATGCAGGTTGCTTCGAGCGTCCTCCGCGACCGCGTTTTCGAGGAGGTGCGGGTCAAGCGAAATCTGTCGTACGCACCCAATGCATTCTTAAGCAGCCAGGGGGCCAATGTTGGTGGAATATATGTAACGGCTGTGGATGCGAATCAGGCTGTGCGGGTGATGCTGGATCAGATCAAGCGACTGCAGACGCAGCCACTGGACCCGATGGATATAACCGGCGTGATCTCGCAGTATCTGACAACGTACTACATGGGGCAGGAGACGAACGCGGCGCAAGCCGCAAATCTCGCTGAATACGAATTAATCGGCGGCGGCTGGCACAATTCCTTCGACACGCTTACGCGCCTACGGGCAGTTACGCCCGCTGACGTCCAGCGCGTGGCTCAAAAGTACATGCGCAATCTTCGCTTCGTCGTCCTGGGTGATCCCAAGCGAGTGGATACGAGCGTGTTTACGGCAGTCGGCGGTTAGCAGTTGACCGTGGTTGGTGGTTGGTGGTTGGTGGTTGGTGGTTGGTGGTTGGTGGTTGGTGGTTGGTGGTTGGTGGTTGGTGGTTGGTGGTTGGTGGTCGGTGGGCGGTGGGCGGTGGGCGGTGGTGAACGCGTTACAATGCTTTCAGAGAATTGTAAAGACCGTTGATAAGCCTTCCCACACGCGCGGACTGGTCAAGTAGGCGATCAACGTCTTCCTGTCCGATATAATGTAGTCGTCCCGCCGCAAGGACTTGCGTTTCCAACTCCATCAGTGATCCGAGGGCAATCGAGAGATGATGTAGAAACTCCTTCGTGGACTTTCTCCCCTGACCTTCGGCAATGTTCGACGGAACTGAAAGAGCTGCGCGTCTAAGTTGGCTCGTCAACCCGAATAGCTCCTCCTTTGGGAAGCATCTCGTTGCGGCATAGACCAACTCGAGCAAATCCATGCTCTTCTGCCAAGCTAAGAGTTCTCGATAGCTCCGAACCGCCATCTTACTGTCTACGATTTACCGGCCACCGGCCACCGACCACCGCCAACTATCTTCCCAGCTCGCCCAGCAGCTTCCTATACAGCTTCTCATCCAGCGGCTGAAGCGTGCGCAGTTGAGCGAAGGCTGATGTTCGGTCACCCGTTTCCAGATAAGTCATGCCCAGGTTGTAGTACGCCTCGGCCATCTCCGGGCGGAGGTTCACTGCCTGTTTGTAGGCGGCAATGGCTTCGTAGAACCTGCCCGCATAATAATAAGCGTCACCCAGTTTGTTATGAGCTTCGAAAGAACTGGGCCGTAGCTGTATGGCGCGCTGGAATGCGCGGATGGCGTCGTCGTTCCTCCCTTGTTTTACCTTGCAATAGCCAACCTGGATCCACGCTTCGGCACGGTTTGGATTCTTATTGACCGCGTTCTCGAAATATCCCAGAGCGCTATCATAGTTACCCAGCCATAGCGAGTTGAGCCCATTGCGATACCACCACTCGGCAAGAATCTCTGATTGCGGCCCGGTCTTGTTTCTGGCGGCCAGGTCGTCGAATGTTAACAGCTTGTCCTCACGCAAGCGTTTGATCCGTGATGCGCCGAGGGCGAGGTTGATGTTCTGGCCATTGGTCACCTTCATGGTAATGATGCCGACGACCTCACCTTTCATATTCATCAGCGGGCTTCCCGAATTTCCGTGGGAGATAGGCGCTGTGATCTGGATGATCTCTCCCAGGTTTGGCACTTCACGCACGGCCGAGACGATGCCGTTGGATACAGATCCTTCGAGTCGCAACGGATTTCCAATTACAAACACGTCCTCGCCTTCTTCCGGAAGCGAGTTCGCGACCTCCAGCGTGCGAGACCGATCCGGGGGCGCCGCAATCTTGAGAACGGCGAGGTCTCCCTCGTCGTCAAGGCTGGTGATGCCATCGACCGCGTAGGTCCTTCCTTTTCCATCGAAGGTCCGCACCTGCGCGTGGTCCGCGCCATCAATCACATGAAGGTTTGTTAGCACCTGACCGGGGCGGATAAAAAATCCGCTGCCCGTCATCTGAATCTCGCCTTTAGCGTCGTATGTGATGACAGCGACAACGGCTGGCTTCACGCGACGTATCAATTCGGGAAGGGACTCGTGCGATTGCGCGTTGACGGCAATGGTCGAGAGGAGTATCAGCGCCAGCCATAGGGGGAACTTGCATTTCGACATAGCTGCGGTCCTTTGAATTTACAGACAATTATTTTGCAGACGAGGAGTTTTTCGTAAAACGACGAGGCCTCTTGGATGGATGGGAAGTCAGCGCGGAGGCGCCGAAGTTTTCTGATGCGTTGCCGGGTAGCGCGGATTGCTCGAAAGGCTCTGAATCGGGGTGGCCGAGCGGAGCGACCGCGGGCTCGGCCAATATAGCATAAGGCCCCAGAGCCTCAAACGAAATTCAGCGGGTTCGGAGGCTGTGAAGGCGATCGAACGGGTTGCGCCAAATCATTGACTGGGAGACCGCAAAAGAAGGGTGAAGGAAAAATGCCGTTAACAGCTGCTTGAGATTTCAACCTGGGACACGTCCAGAGCGGACGCGATGTCGTGGATGACTGGCGAGTCATTCCATTTCCAAGCCGCGAGATGTCCGTATCAGTTTCGTTTCGATCCGAACAATTGGAAGGCCCTGGCGGGATTGCCATTCATGGTTACTACTTCGATCTGATCGAGCGCGAGAGTGTCAAAGTCTCGCGTCAGCGCCTCGATCCAGCGAGGGTCGTGATGTCTAACTGTCACTCCTTCGGGCAGCTCAAAAACCCCGTAGGTTCCATACTTCGACTTGTCGCGAGCATATCGCTCCATGTTTCGCTCATCCGTTTGGAGCCAGAGGTCGCTTATGTAGACCAGGCCACCCGGCTTCAACACACGGCCGACTTCTTCCAATATCGCTCGCTGACCTTCGTTCGTGGGAATGCACGTGAGCACGCTAAACAAAAGAGTGGCGTCGACTGAGGCAGCCTCCAGAGGAAGCTGTGGAGAGTCCAGCTCCTCGAAACTTACTGACGGGAATCGTTCGCGGGCCATGGCGACCATCGCCGGTGCAGGATCGAGTCCGATCAGGTTGTGATAGCCATGTTCCGACAAAAGGCCCAACGCGCGACCGTAGCCGCAACCGAGATCGAGAATGACGCTGTCCGGCGATAACCATTGCTTCAACCGCTCGAAGTTCAATGGGTGGCCAAACGATTTCTGTGGGCCTTCTCGGTTCCAGTACTCAATCTGGCGATCAAGATCAATCATCGCGCGCCTACCTGCCGAGCCCGTCCAAAGTCCCTCAGTTTTTGAATTTCGGGTCCGACCTTCATTATCACCAGACTCACCAGCCATGTAATCGGAATCGTCCAGCACGCCTCTGACCTTGGACTTTGGACAAATATTGACAGGAGTTAAGGACGGCATGAGCTGCCCGAATTACTTCAAAGCGCGTTCAGAAAAGCCACCAGATCGGCCCGTTCTTCATCCGTGAAAACGAAGTCGAAGTTTTTCTCGTAATGGCGCACCACGTCCTCCAACGTCATGGCAATCCCGTTGTGGAAGTACGGAGCACGAGCCGCCAGTCCGCGAAGCGTAGGCGTCTTGAACAGACCCAGGTCCTCCCAACGTCCGGTGATGTTGCCAAGCCCAGCGTCAGTCAACTTGAGGATCTCGCCTGTCGTCTTGTTGCGGAATGTGTAGAGCGGGAGGTCAGGTGTGCGTGCCGCTTCCGAGGCGGTGTGGACGTCGAACATCGTATTACCGATATTGGTTCCGTTATTCGCAGCGTTATGGCAAACCCCGCAACTCTTATGGCTGGGGTTGGTGCTATTGAACACCGCCTGCCCGCGGGCGATCTGGGCGCGCTTTGGGTTCGGGCTATGGGCCCAGGCGTCGAAGAGATTGAACTCGCCCTCGACCTTCGACATGGTTGACAACGCTTCCGGTCCACCGCGCGCGCCATCAGCGTCCAAACGCCCGACATCCGGCACGGTGAGCTGGGCGGTAAACAACGCGCTCTCAAAATCAACGATGGCGTCGACCAGCTCGGGAGGCGCCGGCTTTCCCTGCAATGCCCCTGTCGCCAGCTTGTTGGTTAGGTTCACCAGCGCGGCGCGCTGCCCTTTACCAAGATTGGCGCCGGCGTCCCAGTTGACCGTCACGCTCCCGATGGGGAAATTCATGGTTGGCATTGATCGCCGCCAGTGCACCAATTGATTGACGTTGGCGAAACCATGCGGGTCTTCTACCCCTATCACTTCCCATTCCGCGTTCGCACGCGGAGGGCCGCCTCGGCGAAATACGCCGCGAGTCAAGAGCATGCTGTATGCAGCGCGGCGGGCGTCGACAGTCGACAGGTCCATCGTCGGATTGTTGGCGTCGAGCAGGTTAAAGACCGGATGTGTGCCGCCCGATTCTTCGAAAAGACTTTTCAGGGTCGCAGGTGTGATGCTCCAGGCCTCTTCGGGAATGTGGCACGTAGCGCAGCTTCGCCCGTTCGTACCCGGCGCGTGAAAGTACGGGCCTGTGAGGTCGATTGAACCCTTCGCGCTTATGGTTGCTGCTTCGCCGCCCGGGTTCGGTATGGCGAGGTTATTTGCCATGCTGCCGTGAAACCTTGAACTCGTGGTGGAGGACGGCTTTGAGCGCAAATAATATACGAGCCCAAACGCCAGACCGATCACTGCAATCACAGCGACTAACGGTCCTATCCGAAGGCCGCCTGGTCTTAGCGGCAACTGTTTTCCCATCGTGTGGCCTTTCTTTCCCCGTTGTCAGCCGCTCGCTTTCGCTTATACCGCCGCTCGAATGAATCGGCGAGTTGCTTTTGAATATCCTGACATGTGTAGATGGCTATCATTTGTACTTTTCCCGGGTGTTGTAAGATCAGGGCTTCTTTGTCCCTGCGGCATCAGGATCAAAGGGCGGAGCATCCGGATCGTATGGCTTTGTCAGATCAACTCGCTTGCCGTCGATGAATCGCTTCTGGTCTCGCACATTGTCGACCACCTTTAGCTTCCAACCTTCGCCTGTCTTGACCCAGGTCTCTCGTTGAACGACGCTTGTATCTACTTTGCGGACCTTACCCGCCAACTCGCGCGATCTCGACGCTTCCTGAAAAACCTCAACCACGGCGACCAGCGTGTTCGCAGACACGCTCAGCTTTTGAATAGTATTCCTGATATTGTACGGCGGCAGATTGCCCTCGATGAATTGTTTTGTGTATTGCTCCATCACTTTCACGTCGCCAACCCTACCGTCGGGGAGGATGGCGTGAAAATCCGCCGTCTTCAGGCCGGCTATCGCTTTTAGGTCTTTCCGGTCATGGGCTTCGGCCAGCTTTTTGTATTGAGCGTCCAGCTCTTTACGGACTTCAGCTTCGTCTTGCGCAAAGGATGCCATCGCTCCTGTGATAAATATCAATGTACAGAGAATTGTCATCCAAAGCTTCTTCAACATACATTCTCCTGTGTCGTGAACATCTCAACCGCTGTCGGCTGCGGCGTCCTGGCTGGTCTGCAGTAGCTAACAGCTGACGGATGGGCTCATTAGAACCATTATCTGGCAGCACAAGCGCTACTCTTGAAAAGCATCATGCTGCATAACCCTGCACGAAGGGCAAGAACACCGCCAGCCCGCTTATCGTCGCGTAGTTGATAGCGTCCTGCTTTGTCACTCCGCAATTGACTATCAGATGAACGGCCCACAGCGCCGAAGCCCGGTCGCCGCTGGAACAATGGATCAGCAATGGTTTTGGGAGTTGGCCGAGCACCGCTACCACCGAGGCAGCGCGAATATCAAACAACTCCTGAGTGAGAGTGGTGCTGTGCGGGAATGGAATATTGACGAAGTTCATCCCCAGACTCGTCAGAGTAAGGTCCTCCTGCGCATCGAAAGGCAGGTACGGACCATTTACTCCTTCAGTAGCATCGCGCAGGCATACAACAGACTGAATCCCGAGACCGTTGGCAACACCTAAGCCCTCCTCAGTCGGCTGAGCAGTGACGTAATAGTCGCCGACTTGCCAACAGTTTTGCGTGGAAAGCACTATCGGCGCATCAATCTTAACTGGCGTGTAATCATTGTTCATGAACGTCTCCCTTATTTCGTGTGTGCGCAAGAAGGCTGGCGATCGAAGGGATCGCCCATAAACAACGAGAGCTCTTACATTGTGAGTCCTGCTATTCTAATTAATTATTATCTGAACTCTCTTGCCACTCAAGGTCGTGAACTCAACGGAATCAGGTTTGGCGACTACATTGGGATCGGTCTCAGCTTTCGCTGATTTCATAAATACAACCATCGGAGAAACATATCTACTAAATACGAATCCCGGCAAGATAACGAAGTGGTTATCGTTTGGCAATCCCACTTTCCTCTCGGTCGGATAGACGATGAATATTACGCCTTCATTCGGTATATCCTTTAGATTGACGAGTAGTTCACCGCTCGGAGATCGATAGGTACCTACTCCAACGATCTCCTGTCCATTGTAAATGACCCTCGCGCTACTCAACCTTTTCCACCAATGATCCTTCGTTAAATACACGAACACCGCACTCACAGCCAGAAGGCCGGCCATCAGATTCAGCAGTAACCTTCTATGGCGCTTTAGAAGGTCTATCATCTAGGTAAGTCGCTCCTCTTCACAGGCTTATATCGCATATAGGCGACCGCCACTCGCTGGTCGACCGCGACGTGCTTTATGGTTTGTAGTTTTACACCGACGTCGCCTTGTGCGTATTATTCGCGCGTGGATGAGCGGAATTCCATCAGCTATCTTGCGAAAAAGATTGAGAGGCACGCTATGCCGAGCGTCGGTGAATTGTGTGAGCATGCTCGGTGTCAGCTCAGAGCCGCGCTTGATAGGCTATTCCGCTCTCAATCAACGCTTTCAAGTTCCTCAATTCATCTCTCACGCCCCGATGGCTCAACACTCGAAAGTAAACGAAGCCAACCAACCCAGCCAGACATGGAACCGGACTAAGTATTCCTTCGGAATGGGAAATTAGGGTCCGATCACCTCTGGATTTGAAAGTGAAGTTGAAGTACCCGCGCAATAACCTGCCACGTTCCTGCGTGCCGCCATAATGGGTTGGCGAGCGATAATGATAACGATAAAGATAAGTGAGGGTGAGCTTGAATATTCGCAGGGAGATCCTGACCAGGGCGCGATGCTCATCCAACCTCTTTATGAGCTCAATCCGCGCAATCTCCGGAGCGTAAGAAGGGACGATTTCAGGATCAGAGGCGATGGCGTACGCTTTCTCGACAGGAGCGCAAACTTCGATCTCGTCACTCATTTGATAGCGTCGGACCTTCATCTCTGCGCCTCCATTCGATGCGAACCGCTGCGAATTCTACCAGACGCCTGAGTCGTTATGTGACCTCCGAAGCGTAGTTGCCGCAGCCATTAGCCGAGGTCGCGATAAACGGGCCACACGGACTCAATTAGCGTTGAGTCTCCTCAGGGGATACTTTTCCGGGCCTGCCCGTTTTTATCCTGGCGTGTTCAAGCCAATCTCCTGATGTGATCAAGGTACCTGTGGAACAGAACTCAGCGGTCGGTGTATAAGTCCAACACATCATGCGGCCGTCACCAAGAGAGATATCGACCTGCTTTCGCAGGTAATTGGTCGAAGCTTCAAACCTGTCCAATTGATCAAGGGTCTCGTCATCGACCTCATAGACTTCGCCAATCACCGAAGAGGCCGCTTGACTGAGCAACAGGCCCGGGAACGCGCCAAGGTCATAGAGGTAGCCGTTGACCCGAGCATCGGCGATGAATTTCGAGGCGGGGAATCTCACTGACATTGAGAGCGGGTTGCCGCGTCTCAACGTTCCATAGACAAATACGAAATGTTTATTCACTTTCAATTCTTAAACGCAAAGGGCGCAGAGGTCGCAGAGTAAATTTGCCATACTGAAATACTGTCTCGCGTCGTTCATCTGCCGGCCGAACTCCCTTCATTCTTCTCTTCCCTCTGTGTGCTCTGTGCTGCTGCTCTGAAAAAACTATCGCCAAAGGTACACACTAGTACTTACCGAGTTTGGTGTACCCGGGGAATTGCCGATTTGTTAGCGGCTGCTTAAGCCGCTTCCGACAATTCTTCGACGTCGACTTTT
>JAVHWA010000081.1:0-4387 GCA_032160165.1 Acidobacteriota bacterium | reverse complement strand
AGCGCTCGCGCCCACAACTCAAAACTCATAACTCAAAACTCACAACTGGTTAAGCACCATCAGTCCAAACAGCAACGGCAAATAGAGCACAGACGCAAGCAAGAGCCGGCGCGCCTGCTGCCTTGATTTCGAGAGCGCGGCCGAGATGCTGCACGCAAGGAAAAGCATCCCCAGAATCACCGCTCCGTAAAAGTAGACCCAGCCGGAAATTCCGATGATGGTTGGAAGCAGGCTCACCGGCAGCAGAAGCAGCGTGTAAGCCACGATCTGTTGTCCGGTGATGCGCCCTTCCGGTTCGACTACCGGGAGCATCCTGATTCCGGCTTTTCCATAGTCTTCCCTGTACATCCAGGCGATGGCAAGAAAATGCGGAAACTGCCACAGAAATAATATTGCGAAGAGCACCCAGGAGCCGGTCGTCATCTCGCCGCTTGCGGCTGTCCATCCGATCAACGGCGGCATCGCGCCAGGAAACGCGCCCACAACCGTCGAAAGCGTCGTACGCGTCTTCAGCGGCGTGTACATGAACAGATAGCCAACCACCACTGTAAGGCCGAGCACTGCCGTCAAGGGATTAACAAACAAGGCCAGGTAAGCTTCGGCAATTACCGTCAGCGCCGAACCGAAGATCAATGCTTCGAATGGCGCGAGCTTCTGAGCGGGCAACGGTCTGAGCATCGTTCGTCGCATCAATCGGTCAAGATCACGCTCGAGATATTGATTGAGTGCGGCGATACCCGATGACAGCAAGGCGACCCCCAGCATCGCATGGGTAAAGCGAACGTAGTCGAGTCCGCCTTTGGCCCCCAGACAGAAACCGGCCGCCGCTGTCAGCACGATCAGAAACGTGATGCGCGGCTTTGTGAGATCTATGTAGGCGTGCAGCTTTTCACGCAGCGACAACTCCTCGCCAAGCGAAGACGCGGTTCGCCCCGAATGAAGGTCGATTGCTACACTCTTGATCAAAACTTCAGATTTCAACTTCCCTACTCCCGAATTCCCTTGAACGCTGGCCCCAACCGTACGCCGCGATCCGCTCAACTCGCCTCTGTGCTCAGCTGCCCATAGCCTCTCGCGCGTTCGGATGTAGCCTTAATGACTCGAAAAGCACGCAACGTCAGAACAATTGTTACGGCGAACACCATCGCTCCTATAGCAACGTGCGCCACGGTGATTGCCACCATGGGATTACGCGGTTGTGGACCGCTGGGCGATGCCTGACGCGTCAAATAAGCGGCCACACCAAGACAGAGTTGAGCTGGGAGCAGCATCGCCGCGATCCGCGCGGGTCGAATCAGGTAGTCATTGTCGCCGTACCGAAGGTGCGTCATCATTATGGCGACCACCAGTAGTACTGTGACCAACAGCGCACCCGCTATATGAGAAACCAGAAGACTGGTTGGCAAATATTGGTCCCACGTAGCCGAGTGCCTTAGAGTTGCGCCAAGTACGAGCTGGAAGAGTATTGCAATCGCCGAGGCCGCATACACGTAACTGATTCGCGTAGTGCCTTTCACTTCCACACTGGTCCGCTTGACCGACCAGCCAGGCGCCGTAACAACCGACAGGCTGACCATGGTGCAGAAAACGAGTTGAGCCAGTGTCGCGTGAGCTGCAGAAACAGCCAGCGGAAGCCAAAGCTTGACCGTCAGTCCGCCAAGAAGTCCCTGGGCTATTACCGCGCCTAATGCGACCAGACCCAGCCGACGAACCCACTTGCGTTTCTCACCCCGCCAAAGCCAAATATTGAGAACGATTATCAGGATGCCGACAGATGCGGCGATCAGGCGGTGGCTGTGCTCCCAAAAAAGATTGCCGACCATTTGGGGAAAGACCTGGCCATTCGACAGCGGCCAGTCGTTCGTGGCAAGCCCCGCATCGTGGCTCGTGACTAGTGCTCCGGCTACAATCAAAAAGAGAGTCGCGGCCGTCACGAACAATGTGAAGCGATGTAAACCCTTGTTCATAGGAGAGTGATAGGTGATTAGTGATGGGCGATAAGAGAAAACCTACTAATCACTAATCACCCATCACTGCCCTTTTAATGCTTCATCAACATCGGGAGTTCCATCGCCGGCATCATCTCGAGCGAGCCGCCCTGGACAGACGCCGAAGCAGAAGCGGCATCGAACGTGAAATCGCTCGTGGCCGCGGCCTTGGGCTCAACCTTCACGGTTGCAGTTTTCTCGCCCAGCTTCTCTTGCCAGGCGACTACTGTGTAGGTTCCCGCAGGAACGCCCTTGATCTCAAACGAACCGTCCTCTTTGCTGACCGCGAAGAACGGATGCTTGACGACGCCAATGTAGGCCTTCATCCAGGGATGCTGGTTGCACTTGACCGGAACCAGAATCTCGGAACGCTTGAAGGTTTTGCTGAGTGGAGGCGCTCCACCCGGCTGCGATTCGTTCCATTCCTCGTTGCCTTTGTCTTTAGCGGGCAGCGCGTGAATGTTATGACCGGTCGGATCGCTGTTCGTGACTTTCAGCTTCTGGTTGGGCTGCATGCCTATAATGTGAGGCACATAGTGGCAGCCATTCTGATCAAGCACGACGTCGGAGTCCGGTGTCTTGAAGCTGAAATCGGTGATCTTTTTGCCGTCGGCCAGCGTTCCGTCTTTGATATAGACAAAGGCGTACTGCAGCTTGCCGTCTTTGGCAACGATAGTCTCGGTAACGGCGTTCGGATTCTTCGAAGCGCAGTTGGCGTCCTGAGACATGTCGATCTTCTGCGGTGCCGGCGGTGTACCCGTCAGATTTATCTTTCCTGTAATAGAGCCTTCGTCGCCCTTGGGTGTCCAGGTCGCCGCCGTCGCCGGACCTTCGTCTCCCCCTGTATTTTCCGCGCTCTCTTTCTTGCCGCAGGCGAAGCTGAGCGCCAGAAGCGACATGAGAGCAACACTGGCAAGCAAGGAGCTTGCGCGTTTCGTAAACATAATTCAGTCCTCCAAAACCAAGATGATTTCCTAAGTTCTTTTAGAACGAGGTTAACATGACAATTGAAATCTTACGACCTGCGGCGAATGGCTGACCTGCCGTCGTGCGACCCTGCTCCCGCGGTCCGCCGCCACCCGTGACTGTTGATTCGTTGTACCCGCTTTCTCGGTCTTCGAGCGTGTGCCGTCGGTGGGGGCTCTTTCGCAGGCGCTGCCGCCGAGGCGGCGCGCCCCGCGGAAGGCATAGTCGCAGTCAAGCGTCGCTGCTCGTCCGGCGTCAACAGGAACATATACCGTACAAGCAACTCGGCATGATCGCGGTGGTACTCATTGAACTCTCCGGGCGTTGGACCGTTGAAGACCATCCGGCTGCCTTCGCGCCTGAACAATCCAGACGGCATGGCGGTGCCTGGACTGATTTGGTTCGGATCCAGAAGCCAGCGGTAGGTCCACTGAGGCTTTAGTCGCTTGGCCGCCAAAAGGAAGTTCGGCGCGGTCTTGCCTTCGACCTGCTTATCATCAGTGATGTGGCACTTCAAACACGGTGCACCTTCGGATGTGAACAGGTCGCGCGCCAGTTTCTCTTCGTTCGGCCCTCGCGCAATGTCCGTGTTAAGCGGTTCGATCGGTTCCGGGATATACGGCTCCTGCTGCGACGAAACGGCCATGAAGAATCGGACCAGAAGTCTCAATTCGTTGGGAGAGAAAGTAAAGGTCGGCATCCGCGCTTTCAGATAAATGCGTACGCCGTTGCGATCGGCGCCGGGCTGCAGATGAAACTGCACATTTTGCAGTTCTGATGTAGTAAGCCCAACCGTGGTGTTCTCGGTGGGCGTCGGCTGCGCAGTAGCCCCCTGTGACGGAACAGTATTGGTCGCCTGCGTGGTTTGATTAGCGGCGCCGCCGGGCGTTGAGGCCGGCTTCGGCTGTGCCTCGGTGCCTGAGGGCTGCGAGCTCGAGCTTAGCGATGGGTCGTGTAGAAAGCCCAACAACCAGCTGGGATCAACACGCGCCCCTTCGCTTATCAGCTTCGGCGGCAGTTGTTCCTTCCAGTCAGGGTTCTGATAAAGCGGCAGGTCCATCAAGACGCTGCGCTGTCCCACCTGGATGCTATGGCAACCCATGCAATTGTATTTCTTCACCACCCACCAACCATCCTGGACCGCTTTCCGCTGATCGCCTGGGGCGTAGAAGAGCGTGGTTGGGACGTTGGCCCCTTCCACTCCTACACTGCCGAGGAGAAATGTCGTCAGGGCGGTTTTCCATTCGGGGGTCAGATAGGGTTGTGGCATTCGCAGACGGTCCTGCGGTTCCTTCTCCTTACCGGTATCGTAGATCCACGGAGCCTCAAGCTTGTGTTCGAAGAAGCCCTTGTGGTTGTACCACTCCTCGCCCTTCTTGTTAGTTACCGGATCGATTCCCTGCTCTGCCTTTTGTGTCAGCATGGCAAAGTCC
>JAVHWA010000173.1:0-83244 GCA_032160165.1 Acidobacteriota bacterium | reverse complement strand
CGTATGTACGTCTCTCGGCTTCCCTAGCAATCTCCTTGCAAGAGTGTGTCTAAAGAGTGGCAGCCCTCTTCTCTGCGAACATTGTGGCAGCCTCGTGTCGTAGCTTCCTTGCTCACACGAGTCTCGCAAAATCTGATGTTCCCCAGGGCATGGTTCTTGCGATAAGCATTCGCGAAATAACAGTTAACAGTACGGAAGCCCGTTCCTGGTACTCACACGATGATGGTGAGTCCGGGTCGAACTGCTCGGAAGTGGCGTCAATACGTGCGGAAGTCGCCTTGACCGTGAAGCACGTGAATTAGTGAAGGAGAGTTTTATGAACAGGATAAAATTATGGCCGCATATGACGATCATGGCGGTGGCAGTCGCACTCATCGCCGGCTTTGCAGTGTCATATTGGATGAAGCACGAACCGGCCGCATCCGCCGAAGAGCAGCCCTACGCGGCGCGGATACAACGGGTGGATGGCGACGTCGCGTTTAGCGATAGCCTTCCCAACGCGGATGCAAATGCAGAGTGGATAGCCGCCACTGTGAATCAACCTTTCTCAGTAGGAGATCGCATTTACACACGCGATAACTCGCGCGCCTCTCTTGCTTTTAGCGGACGCAATTTCGCGCGGCTCGATCCCAACACATCGCTCGACGTCGTATCGCTTGGAGACCGACGCACGCAGCTCGCGCTGCGCGATGGATCAGCGATGTTTGACGTTGGAGACTTAGGTCCGAATGAATTGTTTGAAGTGGCCACGCCTCAGGGCGCGATAAACTTCGATCAGCCCGGACTCTACAATGTGGGTTTCGATAACAATGGCGGTGTGCTTGTCTCAGTGTTGAGCGGACTGGCGCGGGTTGTAGGTTTAGGAGGCTCGGGCCAGATCAATAAAGGCGAAATGCTAACGCTGCTGGGACAGACGGCAGCCGAGGTTGTGATGTCGCGGTTGAACGGCCAGGATGCCGGACGTCAAGTGGACGAGTACTACCGATATCAATATCCCAATTCTTACGATGGTCGTTATAGCGACTACGACGCTTATCTCAACGATCCTTACTACTACGATCCATATCGTCGCGACGCGAGCTATCAGTATGCGAGTTCAACCATTCCCGGCCTCAACGATCTTGATTATTACGGCGACTGGCAGAATGTCGATGGATATGGATATGCGTGGCGACCGCGGGTAGATCAAAGTTGGGTCCCCTATCAGCAGGGCCAGTGGACAAACGATTATCCGTACGGGCCGACGTGGGTTTCGAGCGAGCCCTGGGGCTATGCGCCGTATCACTATGGGCGTTGGGCGAACGTGAATAACCAGTGGTTCTGGATTCCCGACGCAGTCAACACAACTCCAACCTACGCCCCGGCCCTGGTTGCATTCGTTCCGTTGGATAACGCGAACCAAATCGGCTGGATCCCGCTTGCCCCGGGCGATAACTATGCGCCGCGTTATTATGACGAGAACTGGCAGCCACGTTATCTAACCGGGACAAATCTGGTACCCGCCCGACTTATCAATGTCGGCGTGCCCGGGGCAGTCACGGTCGTGCCCCTGGATGCTTTCGGTCGTGTGATTGATGCGCGTCGTGTCAGAAGGATTGATCCGCAGGTGCTGGCCTCTGTGAGGCCAACGCTCGATCCCTTGACGTTGACTCCGCTGAGAAACGCAGTGATCAACTCGGCATGGGGACGGGGCAAAATCGATCTACCGCCGGGGATTGCGAAGAAAATTAGGGACACTCCGGTTTTTGTCGGAACTGAAATCCGGGATCTGAGGTCCAGGAAGGACCTGGCGAAGTCGATGCGCGTGGAACAAGTCTCTGACCAGGCAAGAGGTCAAAAGCTCAAAGTGAAAGATGATGGCCACGAGGCGCGGCAGGAAGCGCGGCAGACGGAGCGCCAGATAGACAACGGACGCCATCAGGAGGCAGCCCCCCTTATTGTGGAACCCACAAAACGCAGTGAAGCAGGGCGCACTGAAGAAGCCCCGCGTCAGGCGCGTCACCCCGAGCAGCAGCAGAGAAGAGAGATCCGTGGGCAGGAGAAGCCACAGCGCGTAGCCATACCGCAAGCGCAGGGAGAACGAGTGGGCAATCCTGCAAAGCAGCAGGCGGAAGGGCCGCCGAAACATGAAAGCAAGCAGGAATCGCCAGGCCAGTCAGGCGGGAGAGGTCAGGGAGGCGAAAAAGGCAACGGCAAAGGTAAGGGAAAGCCGTAAGGCTGCGGCTTGGGAACAGAATGAACGCATATGCGTCGGGGCCCGAGCCCGACGCTTACGCTTTTTCCAGCCCCGCGTATTTCTCTATCAGCTTTTTCTGCCCGTAACCAGGGAAGCTGACGGTTAACTTCGAAGAGTCGCCGGCCCCTTCGCGCCTGAGCACCAGCCCGCGACCGTACTTTGGATGGCGAACGTGAGAACCTGGAACAAAGCCTGCGGCAGGAATAGCGTCCTCGGCCACCGAACCGGACCCGCCGGCGTCGGCGGCTCGTCTCTTAATCATCGGTTGGCGCTCGGACTTGTGAGTTAACCCTCCGAGCTGCTGGCCGCGCTTAAGAAAAAACTCGGCGATCGAATCGACGCTGTCGTAAGTCTTTCCCGTGTACTTTGTGCGCTCGCGCGCGTCACCTCGCAGAGCGTCAACTGCACGCTTGTTCTCCAAAACGTCAGAGCCGCGCGCAAACGAGAGCCACGAGTTCCCACGCGAAAGGTCATCCATCAAATCCAAAGGCATCTCGTTGAGAAACTGCGATGGTTCAGAGGCCAGCTCCTCGCCGTAGACCCGACGCTTCATCGCATGTGAGACGTAGAGAAATCGCTCAGCGCGCGTGATCGCAACATAACAAAGCCGCCGCTCTTCCTCGAGCTCGGCGGGATCGGTTGCCACTCTGGAATGCGGAAACAGTCCATCCTCCAGGCCTACGATGAAGACCAGCGGAAACTCCAAACCCTTTGCCGAATGCATCGTCATCAGCGCGACGGGCGCATCACCCTTGTACTGGTCTGTATCGGAGACGAGGGCAGCGTGATCGATAAAATCGCGCAGGCCCTCGCCTTCGCGGCTGTCATAGTCGACCGCGGCGTTTACCAGCTCCTGTAAATTCTCGAGACGCGCTTCGCCCTCCTCCGAGTTCTCCGACTTGAGCGCTAATTCGTAGCCGGTATCGAGGATGGCTGCTTTGACGACATCCGAGACCGGCGACTCGGAAGAGGCGGCATCATTGGTGGCAGTCACAAGGTTAGTGATGATTTGCTGGAAATTTTTGAGCGCGGTTACTGCGCGCGGGCCCAGGGGTGAACCCGGCTCGGTCAGCTTCGCTATCGCTTCCCAGTGCGAGATGCCAACGTGCTTCGCGTGACGCTCCAGCTCGTCGAGCGTGTGTTTGCCAAGTCCGCGGGCAGGACTATTGATCACGCGCAATAGTGCGATTGAGTCGTGCGGATTCAGCGCCAGTTTAAGATAAGAGATTATGTCGCGCACTTCCATGCGCTCGTAAAACGAGAACCCGCCAACGATATTGTAGGAAATCGCCAGGCGTCTTAACGCTTCCTCAAATACCCGCGACTGCGCGTTGGTGCGGTAGAGCACAGCGGCACGAATATCAGCGTCGGCCTGCCGGTGCTCTTCGATCTTTCCCGCGACGAATCGCGCTTCGGCATCGGAATCAAAAGCCTGGTAATAACGGATGCGCTCGCCGGCGGGATTATCGGTCCAAAGCGTCTTGCCCTTTCGCTCGGTGTTGTGTTTGACGACCGCGCCGGCGACGTTAAGGATAGTCTGCGTCGAGCGGTAATTCTGTTCGAGCCGAATCACTCTTGCCGTCGGGTAGTGTTGCTCGAAGTTCAGAATGTTACCGATGTCCGCGCCTCGCCACTTATAGACAGATTGATCTTCATCGCCGACGACGCATATGTTTTGTTGCTTCTCGGTGAGAAAGCGGATCAGCGCAAATTGCAGAAGGTTCGTATCCTGGTATTCGTCGACCAGGATGTAGTGGAACCGATCGTTGTAATATTCCCGTACCTCGGGCACGCGGCGGAGCAGTTGCACCGTCTTGATCAGCAGGTCATCGAAGTCGAGGGCGTTGTTAGCCAGCAATCGCTCCTCGTAAAGCTTAAAGACGCGAGCAATCGCAACCCGCTTTTCGTCGCCGTACTCGACCCTCGTTTTGTAGGATTCGGCATCGTCACCGTGTCGATTTTTCGCGCCCGAGATAGCGCCCTGTGTTGCCCGCGGACCGAGTTGCTTATCGTCGAACCCCAGGTCCCTGATGCAGGCCTTGATAAGTCTGATGGAATCGTCCTGGTCGTAGATGGTGAACGATCGCGTGAAGCCCACGCCCAGACTTTGAATGTGTTGGCGCAGAATTCGAACGCAGAGACTATGAAAGGTCGAGATTAAAGGCGAGCTATTCAAGGGCACACCGCTCAGCAGGCGCCCAACCCGTTCGCGCATCTCCTGCGCCGCTTTGTTTGTGAAAGTGACGGCGAGGATTTTGTGTGGTGCGATCCCGCGCTCAGCGATGAGGTATGCGATTCGGTAGGTAATAGCCCGCGTCTTGCCGGAGCCGGCGCCGGCGAGAATAAGCAACGCCCCTTCTGTTTGCTTTACGGCTTCTTGTTGCTGTGGATTGAGCGAAGAAAGTAGGTCCATACGAAGTTATCGATTCTTACTTGATATCAGGGCAAAGCGAACTAGCAGCGTTTCCTTTTCACTCTCGATGTTCGACGTGCGTCACCTCCGCTCACTTGATTAGTTTTTGAATGGTCTTAAATTGCTCGTGTTTCGCATCGCGAAGCAGTTCGAAGAGCGCCAACTCGGTGGAAGAGGGCACGGCGCCACTTCCCAGCATTTTCTCGATGCCGGTCTGACGGTTCTGAACGGTCCGCGCGGTGATACAGTCGGTCAACAGATGAACGCGGTAGTGACGCGCCAATAAGTCGTGCGTGGTTTGATTTACACAGATGTGCGCCTCGATACCGCAAATCAAAACGTGAACAGCCTGAGTTCGCACCAGGTCTGCCTCGAAGGGCGGCGCGCCGCAGGAACTGAATGCAGTCTTCTCGATCACGTTGAAGCCTTCCGGCAGAACGGCCCTGATTTCAGCAGCCGTATGTCCCAAACCCTTCGGATATTGTTCGGTGACAATTACCGGTACGTTTAGTACCTGGGCGCCTTGCACCACAACAGCGATTCGCGCCGCGGTCTCAGAGAAATCCGGGATCACTGAGCGGAACCCCTCCTGCATATCTATGACCGCGAGCACCGTGTGGGTGGCATCGAGCGAGTTCTGATGTAACATATCGTTCTCTCGAAGATTCATTTAAGCACACGGAATGCGCGGCGCAAAACGGGCAATCGAAACCATTGAAAGATGGGAGGGAATCGCGAGCGATTTCGCTCATCATGTCAGGTTGCAGGGCCAAAGCCCGCTAAGAAATGACGAACTTAAGCGTGGCTCGGTCGTAATAGTTAGCTGCAGCGGCGATATCGCGGGGAGAATTATATGTTTTGTCCGAATTGTGGATCTGAGGAAAGGCAGCTGAGTCAGTTT
Organism: Acidobacteriota bacterium; assembly: GCA_032160165.1. Lineage (GTDB taxonomy): Bacteria > Acidobacteriota > Blastocatellia > Pyrinomonadales > Pyrinomonadaceae > QHXM01. The sequence goes on along the minus strand of JAVHWA010000173.1, from coordinate 77,694 downwards.
TGTCGGGGGTGCGGTATGGACCTGCGCGTAGTGCGCACCGGTCTTGAGCGAGTGGTGGACACGACAAGCTCGGCCGACGCTGCTCGCGCCGAAATCGGGCGAGCGATCGCGGAGCGAATCACTCAGGTCAAGACCGGCCGCGAGTTGCGCCGATTGACTGAGCACGTATTGCCGCAGGTCGATAAGTTCCTGGAGACGGCTGAGGACAAGCGATTGCGACGAATGCGAGCTGGCGTAATCACATCGGCCATAGGACTTGGTGGAGTGCTCATGTTCATGATGATTGCCCTCGCATCCGGAAGGGAACAACTTCTGACGCCCGCGGCGATGGCTCTGGTCGTTTTCATAGTCGGATTGGGAATACTCATTAACGGTAAGACGCTTACCGTTCCCAGCAACAAGTCCACTCACGCGATAGACGAAGGCGATCCGAACGCCGCCGAAGATCGATTCGTGACCGCGGTGTCCGGCGCGCAAAAAACTCTGCCCGAGACTTTGGCGCCTCCGCTTTCGGTAATCGAGCACACCACACACAAACTCTCCACCGATCCGGTTAGCCGTCAGCGCTCCAAAACCTCCCTTAAAAACAATAGCTAAGCTGGGGGCTAGGGATTTCTTCCGCCGGGCTGCCTGCCCGGGGGTCTTTGATCGGGTCGATTCTGAATGCCCGGGCGCTGCGGATCCCTGGACTCCATTACGAAGTTATAGCTGATAATTCCGATCACCCTGGAGGGCTTGCCGGAAATGATTATCGGGTTAAAGCGCGCGCGAAAGGCGGCCTTTACGGCAGGCTCACGAAGAAGCGTGTGGCCGCTAACGGCTTTCGCGGAAGTCACCTTGCCCGTTTCGTCGAGGATAACCTGCACGATAACCGTTCCGTAGGCTTGGGCTGCGGCAGCAAAAGAGGGATAGTCCGGCTTCGGGAGGCTGCGCGCCCTGCTGTTAAGACTCCCCACGGAGACAGGCGCATCAGATGTTGGGGTAGGGTCCGGCGTCGTCGTGGCCGTAGATTCTCCGCCCGGCCTGGACGCTCCTGCTGAAGGCTGCGGTTGACCTACTTCGGTCCCAGGCGTCACCGCGGCTTTAGAGTCATCGACCTGCCCACTATTCTGCCCTTGAGGACTGCCGGTCGTCTGTTCGCTGACAACTCCGGGTACCGATGTAACACCCACTATCGTTCCGGAGGACGTGAGCGGCGCAGGGCTAACACTGGGCCTGGGGTTAGTGGAATTGCCTGCCGATGGTTGACTGGCATTCGGAACGGCACCGGATGGGGCGTTGGTTGTTGCCGTCGACGATGGCGAAGGCGTCGAAGTTGTCAAAATATTCGGATCGCCAGCGGGGAGCGGCCCTTGGGGTGTGGGACTGCTATCTTGCGGTGGCGGCGAAGAGGTATCTCGAGTTGGTATTGGCCAGGGTGTTAGCTTAGCCAATTCGGCATGGAGAGTTTCTGGCGTGGTCTTGGGCGAGACGGCTCTAATCCCAATCCATGCCGCGCCCACAAGTACCAGAGTGAACAAAAATCGCGCGCCCGTCTTCATGCCAAAAGCGGAAACGCCTCGATGATAGAAAAGCTTCCGCAAACGGTCGGGCAATAGAAAATCAAGTGGCGAACGCCTTGACCCTTCGAGAAAGCGAACCAAAGTGAGATCGCGCAGTACCTGATTTCTTGGAAGCTGCTTGATGGTTTGTAGAAGTTCGCGCAGGCGTTTGCGCGTGCGGCTCTGAAGCCAGCGTTGAGTGGAGAGATTGAGGCGATATTGATCGTTGGCAAAAGTTTCCGTCGGGGCGGGATCCTTCTCCAAAAGCGCAATGAGCGCGGCGCGAATCTCCTCTTGCTGGGTCGGAACGAGTCTGTTGATGAGAAGCCATCGGACCTCATCCGGCATGACGCCTACGCGAAACCAGGGAAGCCGAATCAGCTTTAGAAGGTTCGCTTCCGTGAGCAGACCGGGCGGCATCGACGGCAAAGAGCCTATGAACAGGGTCAGATTCCATTGTAGCTCGGTGTACACGGCACAGGCACAAAGCCATTCGAACGTTTCCGCGCCCAGCGTGCTGCGAAGCTCAGCAACGAGTTCTTCAGGAGCATCGTGAACAGCCGATGTTCCCGAACTCCCTTGCATCCAGGCGCGCAAGTCCGCTGGAACGGTGGTCTCAAAATAATCAACCAGTGCGAGCAAACCGTTGAGCGTCGCCGGTAGAACGATGAAGAGCTGCGCGAGTGAGATCTCCCTCAAACCCCACTGTGAAGGGCTCGCAACCGTCAGCAGTGCACGATCCTGCCAGTGGTTGAAAACCGCAGTCCAGCTATCAAGTCGCCCCGTGATCTGGTCCAGCAGGTTGTTTCCATCGCCGAAGATCAATAATCGGTGATCGGCATACTTATTCTCCAACTCTGCCAGCTGGACAACACCCGCTCCTGTCTCATCGCGGCACACGCGGGGATCGCCGTCAAAGAAGTAGCGGACAACGAAAACGCCTTCGCGCTCTAATGCCTTCGTCAACTCTTCGAAAAACCGTGCCTGATGATCTTTGTAAGAAGCACGATCGATCAGGATCAAATATTCAGGCACTCGGCTGTCGGTTCTGTAACGAAATTCAGGAAAGCCGAGTCGCTCGATCGTCGCGGTAACACTAGCTTCGACATCCAAGCGAAGAAACTCGTCCATTTGACGACGCCGCAGCAGCCTTGCGGCCGTCAGGAACTGTTCCGAGTCGTAAAGCCCTTCTTCGGGCGCGTCAACCTTAACAGGCCAAACGAAGGGTGGTCGGCGCGAGTGTTGTCGCTCAAGCAAGAGCCTTCGCCGAACGAAGCGATACCATTCGTATAAAAGAAAGAAAATGAGCGGAGCCAGGATGATCGCAAGCTGAATCGCGGAGCGATTGCGCTCGTAAAAGGTCGGACCAGTAGTGGGCGTAGGACTGGGCGCGGGAGTTGGCGTCGAAAGCTGTACCTCGTTGGGGCGGACTTCATTCTCCGTTGGTTCGACGCGGGGGCTCGGGGACGTCGTCTCGCTGCCTGCAATCTCGCTCGGGGACTCCGACCCGGCATCAACATTGGCGTTTGAAGTGGATTCATTCGAAGACTTTTGGCTCGGAGGCGGTCTGAAGAATAGGAAGGCGAGCAAGAGAAGTACCGCGAAGCCGAGAGGAGCCACGGCGTAAAGCCATCGTCGCCGACTGGTTGACGCTTTGAAGTGCAGCGAGTGTTCGTGCGCAGACGCGGTTGACGATTCCGAAAATCCTTCTTCTCCTGCGCTCACCTGAAAGAGGTTGAAATAGGAGTCGAAGGCCCGATAGAAGTTTTCCTGCTGGAGTTTACTGGTGGCGAAGATGGGGCAAAGCAGCGTGCGCAGCTCGCGCGGCACGCAGTGCCCTCGAATCTTGCTCAACAGCTGCTGCAAGCGCAGATAGTGGTCCAGGCCGATGCTGAATCCGTGCTGTCGAAGATAAGCCAGCAGCTCTCCGAATACCAGTTGGTCATTTATGAAGGGCTCACTACTCATTACAGCTCTAAAAATCCGATTGCAGATTGCGGGCGATCATCTCTCGATCTTCTTTGCTTTTCGACAGGATGGAGTAGGTGAAGAACAGTGCCTCCGCCTCGCCCCGCTGAAGGTTGTTGACATCGATCTGACGCTTCTCGAGGACCCTCAACCAAGCCAGCAACTCCGCGGTCGCAGGCTTCTTCTTTAATGTCAGGTCGCGGATCTTCTCGAAATGCGTAAGCGCGTGATCCAGCATCTGAGGTGTGAATTCGCTGCCCAATCGCAAGCGTCGCTGCACGATCTCCTTCAAGCGGCCGCGATCGGGAAATGCTATGTGATAGAACACGCAGCGACGAAGAAAGGCGTCGGGAAGATTTTTCTCAGAGTTGCTCGTAAGAATAACGATTGGTCTATAGCCCTGGTCGGCTGAGAACGTGCGTCCAGTCTCCTTGACCGTGAAAGACATATTGTCGATCTCGTTGAGCACATCGTTGGGAAGGTCGCGCGGCGCCTTGTCGACTTCGTCAATCAATACAACCGAGCGCACCGGTCCCGCGCCACGTAACGACTCCGGCAGAAATGGATCAGCGTCCTTTGCATCCATTGAGAGCAGAATCGCGAGGCCGAGAGCTTCGTAGGTAACGTAATTCTCGACGACCGCCTCTTCTTTGCGAAACTGCGCGTCGTGGAAGTGCCCAAGGGCGTCATAGTGGTAGAAGAGGTCACGGGCAGCGGATGTAGTCTTGGTGTGGAAGGTCAACGGCGCTGGAGCTCCCAGCTCGTACGCGATGCTTGTGGCCAGTTGTGTCTTGCCGGTTCCCGGCTCGCCGGTGACAAGTAAGGGCTGGCCGAGCATGAGTGCGACATTCACGGCGTCGCGTAGGCCTTCGTCGGCAAGATAACCGGCGGGGTCGTTGAGTTCGGTGGCCTTCTCGAAGAGAGGAAGTCGCAAGCCTCTTTGGGCGACTGTCGACCCTTCTCCTACGTAAAGCCTGAATCCGTTATCGCTCATGCTAAGAATCCTCGCTCCTTGACGTACGATTGATGAATCTGCAACAGCGCGTGTTCGATGTCTGCCATATTCAAGTGATCGGCTTTTCTTCCGCCCTGCCTCGCGAAAAGTCCTTCGGAGAGTTCGAGACGCTTCTTTTCGTCGTAGATGTTGTAGCGGCTAAACCAATCCTGGACTTCGTGGGGCTGTATCGGCATCAGCTCCTTAAGAATGAGAATGGGCAACTGGTCCTTGCCTGAGGTAGCAATGGTCTGCAGCTCCGCTTCGACGCTCCGTTTATCGAAGCCCCTTACACCAATCAAAGTTTTCCACCAATTGGCCCGTTGCGCGCGGGGATAGATAACACTAACAAAGATCAAGAACTGAGTTCCCGTAGGGTTAATCCTAAGATCACGCCAGTAGCCAAAGTACCAGCGCAGAAGTTCGCCGGTTAGTTGGTCCCAGCGCGAGGCATGAATTCGATGTCTTACTACCACAAGCGGACTGAGCGAGAGCGATGAAAGGCGGCTTAGTGCGGTGACTGAAAGGTCGTTTTCCATGTATCCCGGATCGAACTCCGCGAATACCGCGCGTTTCAGTTCAAGTTGTCGCTCTCCAAATTCACCCTCGTAGGGCCAGTCCGCAGACTTAAAAACAATCGAGCTGTTTTGCGCTCCCCACTTTCTCTCGGCAATTTGCTTCACGCGGGTGGAGACCAGACGCTCGATCAGGCTGTCGTGGCACTCTTTTTCTTCTCCGCGAAGCAGCGCGACCTGTGGGCAGCCGGGTCGTTCCCGCAGGTTTGCCGTGAAGAAATCCGAGAACTCATTCTCCTGCTGCCGCCGATCGCACATCTTCGCAACCAGCGGGCCGAGGTTCTGCTCGCCGGTTAAGGGACTGAGCGCAAGTTTGTTCGAAGCAAACGCGCTCGGAGGGATGTTCTGTATCGTGGCGGCCTCTCCCACCTCGAGTGTGCGGCTCGCGTCCCGCAATGCTCGCCTCATTTCTGCTGCAGATCGGTAGCGGGCCTCCGGCTCCTTTTCCATCGAGCGGGCTATTATTTGCTTCACGGATGGCGGAACGAGCTGGGGAAGCGGCTTCGGATCGGCTGTGAGAATAGCTTTGTAGAGTGACGCCATGTCCGGCGAGCCGAATGGGACATGTCCAGCAAGCAGCTGATAAAAGATCGCGCCCACGGCCCAGATATCCGTTTGTATTGTGCGATGGCCGTCGAACGCCTCTGGAGCCATGTACGCTGGCGATCCGCCGATGCGTGTACTTTGTTCCGTTCGCAGTAATCGGGCGATGCCGAAGTCCGCCAGCCGCGGAGTTCCGCTTTGCAGCAGGATGTTGTCGGGCTTTAAGTCACGATGAATGATGTTGCGCTCGTGTAGATGCTGAAGGCCGGCGAGAATTCCGAGCATCATCTCTATCGCATCGTCGACCCTGGATGCGCTTCCCTTGTGCTCTTCAAGCCAGGTGGAGAGAGACCCGTCCTGTACATATTCACTAACGATCACAACGAAATCGCCGTATCGTTCGGCCTCAACTATGGAAAGAACGTTTGGATGACCACTAGCCTGCATCCAGACTTCCGCTTCCTGCTTGATCTCTTCGAGTTTCAGGTAGGCGTCTTTTGGGAATTTCAGTGCGAATCTTGTGGTGACGATGGACGTTCGCCGCTCCGCCAGCCATACGACGCCGAATGCGCCCTCACCAATTTGACTGGTGAGTGTGTATGGTCCGATTTGTAAGTGAGCTTTCAGCATTGCCTGGGGGAGCCTGCCTTGAAGGGAACAGACACAATAAGACTGATCGGATTCTAGCGAAGATGAGCGGCTGCACGCAACAAATGGATGGGTACGCTATTTCGCAGCAGGAGATGCTAGGTATAATCGCTTGACGTAATCATTGACGCGCTGGCAGGGCTTCAGCTCGATGGCATCGTTCGCCAATTCCGCGTCCCGTCGAAGCTTCGCACGGGCTTCTGAATCCCAGGCGGTTGGTCTTGGCACCCGCGGCTCGTCATCCGGGGCCGGGCGGGTCAGAAGCCAATAGCGACCGGGCGCGACGTTAATCAGCGCAAAGGTTCCGTCGCTTGCGACCGGCACCTCTGAATAACGCAGCACATCGTCTGCCCGCTCGCGTTCGGTTGGGACCAAAAAGAGCTTTAGACTCGCAGACGGCGGAGGTCCTTCCGGGCCCTCCTTAGCGTCGATCACGCGTCCGCGCACGACCGCTCCCTCCTGAGCGATGTTGACGGTGACGCCGGCGAGGTTTTCACCCGGCTTAAGAGCAATAAGCGGCGACGCGGGAGGCGCGATTTTCGCCGGCGCAGACTTAGGCGCAGTTGTATTCGGGCCGGGAGGCGCCGGTGACGGCAGAACTATTGATCGCAAATACCAAAGATCGCTCGTCAGGCGCGCCGTCAATCGATAATTCCCCGATACAAGATTGCGAACCTGAAAGTCTCCCAGCTCGTTCTGAGTCATCGCCCCAGCGAAAAGGAAGGGCGACGTTGAGACGTCGGGTTGAGTCTTTTCATCGCGTCGAGCGTTGATTAGAGTTTCAACTAGTGTTGCCGGCCGTTCGGCGCCGCAGGCTTCTTTGTTTTGTATTGGTTCGAGGAGCGAGCGTCCGGCGATCGAGCCCAGCGGAGCAAGCCGCAGTTGGAGGCCAGTCACGTCCGCTCCCCTTACGGTCACCCGTTGCGGTGCGGCGGCCATTGAATTACCTGACGGCGCGCCTTGTACGGCTGCGACTTCGTAGATTCCATCGGCAACTCCATTGATCTCGAACGACGATTTGTTTCGAGGAGCAACATAAGTATTGGACTCGTACGACCCACTCAAAACGTGTTTGAGCGAAATAGAGACGCCGTAGCTCAATTGAGCGTCGGTCGGGCCCAATACCGCACCGCTGATTGAATGACCTCGTTCAGCTCTATACCTAATGTCGATGCTCGGGGCTTCTTCACCTGGTCGAACCTGGACCTCGGCCGCAGTGTCTCTGGTTGATGAGGGATAATAGGTTGGTGCGTCGGTATCATATGGGTTCACACCAACGAAGAATCCGATACTCCCCCCGGCGCTGACGTAATATGCACCTGATGGCAATCCGTAGATGCGATATATCCCGCGATCGTCTGTCATTCTTGGCTGCGCAAATCCAGCTCCATATCCGCCGACAATGGCTCGACCGTTTCCGTCTCGAATCCGTAGTGCTCTTACCGGGATCCCCACAATGGGATCGCCGTTTGCATCGCGAACAGACCCGGTGATGACTCCGCCTTTGGCCAGGGTAAGAGTCACAGAATCTCCAATCTTGTAGAACCTGCCCAGGGTCAAGTCTCCAACTACGTCCGGCTGAGCAAATCCCGGAACCCGGGCATTGACTCCGTAAAGGCCGGGAGCCAGATTGTTGATGCTGAACCTGCCGTCGCTGTCCGAGGTTGATGTTTGAGGCGGGCCCGTGTTCCCGTATGCCTTATACACGCTGATCGCGGCATCCGGCAGCGGTCGACCCTCCTCGCTCATCACCCGTCCGGTAATTGCGCCCGTGCTGGTTGAGGTAGAGCGTGGCTCGGGTGAACTAGATGGCTGTACTGCCTGCGCGTAGGCTGCGATCCCCGCCGGCAACGTCAGAGAGGCAAGAAGCAGAAACAGTTTTCCTCCGGCTTTGAGCACGCGGTGACAAGCAAGTTTCGCGAGAGAAGCTTCATTCATTGTTGCTTCCCTCCGGTTGCTTTACGCTGAGATCGAGCGTCAGGCTGACTTCAGATTCCACGCCATTCGCGACCGAAACCCTTTGTCTAACAGGAGGGATTCTCCTGGGCCTACTCTCCATAACCACCGCTTCGACACTTACCTCATATTCGCCAGGAACAATTCCCTCAATCAGGAAACGACCGCGCGAATCGACCATAGCAGGACGATTCATGTTGTCCGCCTCACCCCCGACCGGGCGGATACGGGCCATAATACGCATCCCTTCCGAAATCGCGCCCCCCTCGATCTTAACTAAACCGCGCACGCTCCCGCTTCCATACTGAATAACCACACGAAACCCAGTTAACTGCGCGCCAGCCGGAACTTCGATTTCCTTCTGCAGGACTCCGTCACGTTCTATGCGGGAAAGGGTAAATCCTTTTGGGGGCGGAAAGCCGGAAATTGCGATCTGAGCCTTTCCCGGCTCGAGTCCGGAAATTCTGAAACTTCCGTCGGAAGATACTTTTGCGCTATTGAAGCTTGGCGCAGCGAGGCGCTCTGTCGAGCGTTGACCATACGCAAAAAGCGACAACTGAGACAGTGTGGCCAGCACGCTTCGGTCGGACGTGCCCTCGATGACCACTACGCCACTAATGCTGGAACCTCTTCGTAGCTTAAGCTCGATTCCTGAGACGTCGCCGTCCACGATCTCGAACTTTATCGGATCTGTATATCCATTGCTCGTGCCATCGTTCCATATGAATGCGGCGTACCGTCCGGGGAGAAGCCCGTCAAGGCGAAACTGACCTTGAGGGTCCGACAAAGCGCCCGCTCCCAATCCACCCATTTGATTGTCTCTCACTAGTCCGCCGGCGCCCACGCGCAGGTTCGGCACCGGCTGGCCGTTGTCATCAACAACTCGCCCCGAAGCCGCGTACGACTTGGATTTTCGCCCCACAGTGATGTCGACGTTCGATGCTTCGCTGCCTTCAGTCACCTCGAGAGCAGTGGCCTTCGATTCATCGGTTACGCTGGGGTAAAAAGTACGCGTGTAATAGCCACGCCCGCCAAAGCCAAACCGGATCGATCCCTCTTCCTTCGCTTCCCCGATGCTCACTGTGTATTTGCCAGGGGCGATGCCGTAGAGCCTGTATATGCCTCGGTCATCAGTTTCGTACATGAAGTAATTCATGTTCTGCCCGCCAAGTCGCCGTTGGCTCTTGTCCACAAAGTTTAGATGGATTTGTTCCCCTATTATCGGGTCGCCGTCTGCGTTGGTGATACGTCCTGTTACGACGCCGCCGCGCACAAGCGAGAAATCGAGCTTCTCTACTGTCTCTCCGTCAGCGATGGTGACAGTCTTGTCCTGCGCTCCATACATGGAGTCGCTTATACCGACCATGGTTGGAGCGATGAAGTAGACGCTGAACTGACCGGCGGGAACGTTCGTCAACCGATAGCGTCCCTCAGCATCGGTGGTGGCGCGGGCGACAGCCGACCGCTCCATCGCGCGCTCGACCGGATAGACTATGACTGCCACGTTAACCACGGGTTTGTCGCCCGAGGAAACACGGCCGGTGATGGTAGCCGTGCCCTGTTTCGTACTGGATTGAGCAGATGCGAATAGTATTGTCGAAGCGAATAGGCCCGCTAAGAGGATCGAGCGCGTGAGAGTACGCATGCTGTGAAACTCCTTTTTAGATCAGGAAAGAGAACGACAGTACAGCACACGCGTGACTTGATCACGAGTTGCGCTTCTTTCGGGTGGGCACCGCTATCTTATAAACCAAAAACGCCGCTGTGGCCAAATGATTTGGAGCCCTAACTCAGCCTCTCAATCAGCCGTTCTCGAAGTTTTTGCACGACGAATAGCAGGCCCGCACTGGATAGCCCGATGACTCCGACCACTATCCAGTATTTGGGCGCGAGGTATTCTATTTCGTAGAACTTCTTTAATCCGTTCAAGGGGAAGAAATCAATCTTGTTCGCCGCCAGGAAGACATAGACTGCCAGGAGTCCGAGGCCATACCAGAGATAGAGTCTGACGTTCGTTTCGGCCCGGTGAAGCGCCACCGCCAGGAAGTTAGCGACCGACGTCACGATCATAATGCTGAGCATCACCATTTGCAGGTCCGCTGCGTTGATCTCGAAATACATCGGCGTTACGTGTTCGCCCAGATGTCCGGCCGCCGCGATGATGAGAGACGAGATAATGACGAAGGAGAAGAGGTCTTTCGAAAAATTCTTTGTCTTGCTTACGTCGTTGTTTCTAAGGGCGATAACGAATGAGGGTAGCACGATTGCGAAGATATTGATTAGACTCACGCGCCTCGGGGTCAATGGAAATTCAAACAGAAAGATCAGCGTCAACAACCCGAGATAGATGACAAGAAAGTTCTTGGTAAGGAAGAGCTTCGCCACGGCATTGACGGTGTTTACTATCTTATTACCTTCATCGAATATCTGAGGCAGCAGCGAGAATTTGTTTTTCAAGAGTACGATGTCGGCGACTTCTTTAGTGATCTTGCTTCCTTCCTCCATCGCGATTCCCATGTCCGAGGCCTTGATGGCCGGCAGGTCATTGACTCCGTCGCCAATCATCGCTGTGTGGATCTTTGCTTGCTTGAGCGATTCGATAATTCGCAGTTTATGATCGGGGCGGAGGCGCGCAAAGATCTGCCTTTCCAGGACTATGTCCGCGAAATTCTCGTCCGGGACAGCGTCCAGTTCAGACCCGGTAACCATCTGCTCGTCGGGAATGTCCCATCCGATTTCTCTGGCTACCGCCTGGACCGCGTCCGGTGCATCACCCGACAGTATCTTGAAGCTGATGTTGTGAGATTGGAAAAGCCGAATGGCATCCATGACGTCGTCTCGCACAAGATCGGTAATCGAGACTACGCAGATAGGTTCGATCTTGAGCATCGCCTGACCACTTCGGAGGTCTTCCAGCTCAACTCCGGCGGCGACCGTTCCAAACAAAACGTTTCGGTAGACGCTAAGGCGGTTATCAGCGAACAAAGTCCTTGCCTTGGTCTGAGAGGAAGGATCGAGGGCAGGCAGAAGCAGGTCAAATCCTCCGAGGATCAGAACCACCTCGCGTCCCTCGATCTCGGTCGAAAGCAGGCTCATCTTCTTTTCTGAGCTGAATGGGATTTCAGCGATGAGCTTCGCGGTCTGGTTCGCTGGAAACGCTTCGAGGGTCCTCAGGGTGGCATTCTTGTCCGACGATAGTTTGGCGTAGGTGCCTAGCAGAGCCTGAACTCTCTCCAGGCTGTAGTTTTCTCCGAGCATCGTAACTCGATTAACCGAGAGTTTATTTTGCGTGAGCGTGCCGGTCTTATCCATGCAGACGATCTCTACATTGGAAAACGACTCGATCGCATTCAACTTTTCGATGATTGCTCCGATGCGGCTGATGCGATAGACGCCGAGCGCGAAGGTGATCGATGCCATCAGCACGAGACCTTGCGGCAAGAGCGAGATGACGATCGTTGAGAGCCTTCGAATGAAATCTATTTTTCCAAAATCCGCCTGCGGGTCGAAGAATATCTCCAGAAGGACCAGGACAACGGAGACACCGAGCAGCACCTCTACGATGTGGTTGATCTTCTTTTGCAGAGGCGAGACGGAATGCTTGAACTTCTTTGCAAGGGTCGTGACCTCGGCGGCATGACACGCATCGCCCACTCTTTCTGCGACGTAATAACCGTTTCCTGAAACGCAGAAGCTTCCGGAAAGTGTTTCGTCGCCCGCGCCCTTGAGGACGGGGACGGACTCTCCGGTGAGAAGCGATTCGTCTATCTCGAGGTGATGGGACCGTACGATTCTTCCATCAACCACGATCTGGTCGCCTCGCTCGATCCGAACCAGGTCGTCGATCACAATCGCGCTCTGATCGATCGAAACTTCCTGACCATCACGAACGACCGTGGCGACGCGCGCGAGCAGAAGATTTACCTTGTCGAGCGCTCGCTTGGCTTTGACCTCCTGCGAGACGGCGAGGATGGTATTGACGAAGGCAACTGTTAAGACACCGATCGAATCCAGAAGCAATCGTTCGTCGCGGGTCCTTAAGTAGAAGAAGAGAAGGAAGCAGATAATTCCAACGACTACGAAGTTGAAAACCGAAAAGATGTTATCGAAGAGGATTTCTCGCGTTCGCCGAGTGCGAGTTGCCGAGCTGATATTCTGCTGCCCCCTGGCTAGCCGCTCATCGACCTGCGCAGTAGTTAGACCGGTAAGTTCCACAGCAAACCTTTCAGCGATCGGTCAGTGTCTGGCCAAATTACGGTCGCTCGTCTTCGACGCCCAGGGTTTGTCTTCCGCGAACTAAGTCGGCCAGGCCGTCGAGGGCTTTTCTGGCCATGCCGGTCGGGTCCTTCTTGATGCCCAATGACTCGTGGGCATCGTTGATGATTCCCAACAACTCGTCCTGCACTATTGATCTGATCTTCTCCTCGCTCATCTCTGCCATTAATTTTGCCTCCCGCTCGCTGCCATGTGAATCCGGATGTAAAGTCACGGCAGTATAAAGCCCTGCGCGCGAGCGGAACAACCAGGGCATCATCAAAACATCTCTGGTCGGTTGAAGTGGTGTGGCACTGCCGCAATCTGCAATGCGTTGCCGAACGGGCGCCCATGAACTACAATCCAATTCGTAACGTAAGCGCTCCCGAATTCTATTTCAACTCGATTTTAGCGATCGATGATTGCACATTTATCCGGCACTCTATTCAGCAAGAATGCGAACACTCTGATTCTTGATGTAGGCGGCGTCGGCTACGAAGTCACCATCCCCCTCTCGACCTTCTTAAATCTGGAAGAGGCGGGAGCGAGCGTCGCACTTCGCATCTACACGCACGTCCGCGAAGACGCCCTTCAACTCTACGGTTTTAAGACTGCCCGCGAGCGCGAATTGTTTCTCCGACTGATCTCCGTTAGTGGTATCGGCCCGAAACTCGGGATCACCATGCTTTCCGGCATGAGCGCGGATGAGATAATCGCATCAATTCGTACCAACAATCTGGCGAGGCTGACTTCAATCCCCGGTATTGGCCGCAAAACCGCCGAGCGCCTGGTCGTCGAGTTGCGCGACAAGGTCGCCCTGCTTTCATCGCCCGCGTTGGAAGAGCAGTTCGGCGAGAAGCCGGGGGAGCCTGCGGTTACCGACCAAGAGGCCGTACGCTCGGATGCTCTTTCAGCACTCATAAATCTCGAGTATCCGAGGGCGTCCGCCGAAAAAGCCGTTACCGCGGCGATTCGGGAAGGCGGCGAGTTCACGGTGGAAATCATCTTGCGACGCGCGCTGCGCCAGTTGGCTAAGGGATGAGCGACGAACTTCAATCCGTGAACACCCGTGAGGCGGGCGTGCTAGATGAAGATCGACAGTTCGAGCTGTCGCTTCGTCCAACACGCCTCCCAGAGTACATAGGTCAGCGGCGCGCGACCGAGAACCTTCGCATCTTTATCAAAGCAGCGATTCAACGTCATGAGGCACTCGATCACGTGCTTCTGACCGGCCCGCCCGGACTTGGAAAAACGACTCTGGCCAATATCATCGCCAACGAAATGGGCGCGGAGCTACGCTCGACAGCGGGGCCGGTGATTGAGAAGTCCGGCGACCTCGCGGCCCTGCTTACAAATTTGCAGGAAGGCGATGTGCTCTTCATAGACGAGATTCATCGTCTCAATCCTGCGATCGAAGAAGTGCTTTATCCCGCGATGGAGGACTATCAACTCGACCTGGTGATAGGGCAGGGAACCGGCGCGCGGTCGATTAAGTTGTCACTTCCCAAGTTCACCCTGATCGGAGCGACAACCCGCGCCGGGCTGATCACGGCTCCGCTGCGTGGCCGCTTCGGCATCGTTTTCCATTTGGACTTTTATAACCAGGACGATCTGCAAGTGATCGTAAAGCGCTCGTCTGACATACTTGGCGTCGCTTTGGACAACGGAGGCGCGAGCGAGCTCTCGAGACGCGCGCGGGGTACTCCTCGTATCGTCAACCGACTGCTGAGGCGCGCGCGGGATTTCGCGGAGGTCGACTACGACGGACGCATTTCCCAGGAAGTCGCCAACGACGCGCTCAATCGCATGGAAGTTGATACCTTTGGACTGGATGAAGTCGATCGCAAACTGCTGATGACGATTATAGAGAAGTTTGGCGGGGGCCCGGTTGGCTTAAGCACGCTCTCGGCCTCGATTCACGAGGAAAAAGACTCAATAGAAGAGATCATCGAGCCTTACCTAATACAGATCGGTTTTCTAAATCGAACGCCGCGTGGTCGGATGGCGACTCGGCTGGCATACGAGCACTTTGGAGTCAGCCTTGCGGCGTCACTCAGACCGAGTCTTTTTGACGAGGGACAGTAATTCTAATTTAACGATGAGCACGAACCGTCGCACCTTAGTCTTTGTCCGCACGCCCCTCCTTCTGGCGTTAGCTCTGACATTTGGCAGTTCGCAATCACTCTCTCAAAAAAGCGGAAGTCCTCGGCGCCAGCCATCTTCGGGTGACTCTACACGCGAAGCAGATTCACGCCGCGTGCGTCAATCCAGGGCCCTTACACTGCTTATCGAAACAGCGGACCACGCGCGTTTGTTCGACGATCAGTTCTACCGGGCAAAGGTGCAGGCGCTTGCCGCCGACGCGCTGTGGTCCAACGACTCAACGCGAGCCCGCACGATTTTTCGACGCGCCTGGATTGCCGCAACGGCTTCCGACAAAGCAGAGCAGGAAGAGTCTGAGCGAGAGTCCGGCAGCATGACCGGCATTAACACGGATTTTTCCGAGGCCCGTCATGAGGTCCTGAAAATAGTCGCCGCTCGAGACACTAAGCTGGCCGAGCTGTTCTTGCGGGAGCTAGCCGGCGACAAGCCAGAGAGTAATGCGACTGACAATGCACCGTCGCGCGCCAGGCCAAATGCGCAACTGACAGCACGGCGTCTCGCTCTGGCCGGCGAACTACTAGCTGCCGGGGAGACCCGACGGGCGGCTGAGGTCGCGGCTCCAATTATCAGCGACGGACCCAGCACAGATCTCATGGTGTACATCCAGCGCCTGCGTCAACAGGACGTCAACGAAGCCGATGCTCTTTATCTGCGACTTCTTCGGCGTGCCGCGGCCGATCCCAATACAAATGCCAATGAAGTCTTGCTGTTGTCCTCTCACATTATCTCGCCGACCTTGATTGTGGTGATCGACTTCTCCGGCATGCTGGAGTTTCGATCGTTTCCGCGCCCCAGATCAGGTTCCTCCTCAGAGCAATCCGTGCCGCAAAGAACTCAATCGGAGTTCTTCAGCCTGGCAGCGTCAGTTCTCCTGCGTCCGAGGGGACCACGGGCGTCACTCACGATGCAGGATTTGATGGCCGAGTTTTATGCAACCGGCCGGCTGCTTCCTTATTTCGAAAAGTCGTCAACACCCATCGCGGCATACGCTCCAGCACTACGTGCGCGTCACAGCGAGCTCTACAATGAGATCGAATCCAGCAGACGCGAACAGGTTTCTGCGCAATTCACTCTCGATAGTCTGACTCCAGCCGGTTTCGCAGACCCTCTCCGCTCAGAGACCGAACAACTTTCACGGGCCACCAATGCTGCGGAGCGCAAGCGACTAGCCTCGCTGATTATTCAGTCGGCGGTACGAAACCGATTCTGGGATCGCGCGCGACGAGCCGCATCGGAGCTTGAGGATAGCGAAGATCGCCGGGCAGCTTTATCGTTCATTCAGGTGCAACAGATCAAAGACATCTCAAACGTGTATGCGGACGAAAAGGAAGACGATTTCGAGAGCGTCGTCAAGTTTGTCAGTAACGCCGACGTGCCGGCGGTCGCAAAGGCCTGGGGATTTTCCCAGGCGGCAATCGTGGCCTCACGACGTAAGGATGTTCAAAAGTCGCAAAAGATCGCGGAGTTGATTACGGAGGCTGAACATCAAGCCTCGCGGGTCTCGCAGGGTACTTCGACGCGCGTCGCCGCTTATGGAATTGTGACGACCAGCGCTGCGCGGGTCGCCCCGGCGCGGGCATGGGAGCTTCTTCGTCAATACGTCGAAGCGGCGAATGCTTTAGACGACTTCGCTGGGGACGTTCTTGAATTCGAAATGGTTACGGATGACAGCCTGAACAGTGACCCGATGTCACACTATGGTGTCGAGCCCGAGGTATTTCGCTGCGATACAGTTTTTGCGACAATGGCCGACCTCAGTTTTGAAAAGGCGTTGGAAGAGGTTCGAGGGCTAAACGGTGAGGTACCGCAGGCATTCGCCTCGATCGCGATAGCTCGGACTGCTTTAGAGAAGCAGAGCGCCAAACCCGATCAAATCAAGTCCCCATGAATCCCCCTGGATTTGCGCGAGTGCCCGTCCTGCGAGAGCAGGACATCTCGATTCTGACTCCTCCCTTTATCAAGATGAGACGTCAATCATCATTTTCCCGCGAATCTTTCGGCGTCCGCAACAAGGCGCCGTGGCTGACCATGCTCGGTCACAGCTTTCATCGGTTCCATGAGAATGATCTTTATACGTCAGCGGCCGCGATGAGCTATTTCGGTCTTCTCACGCTTTTTCCCGGTCTTATTCTCCTTCTTGCACTTGGAAAGCAGTTGACGTCGGGAACGGACGTGCTGAACGAGATGCTGAGGCGAGTGGTGCAGGTGTATCCGGGCTCGGCGGAATTTCTGGACAGCACAGTTCGCTCTCTCTCAGACGTCGGAACCGGCATCATCATTACGTGTGTGGTGGTTGTCCTATGGGCTGGCTCATGGGTCTTTGCCGTAGTCGAACGGGCGCTCAACAGAATTTGGAACACTACTTCTCGGGCGTTCCTCCACGGCCGGGCACTCACATTGGGAATGATCGGGATCGTTGGACTGCTTTTGACGGTGTCCGTGCTGGTGACGTCCGTCATCGTGGGCTTGCAACAGCTCGCGGCCAGACTATCACCACGTCAGTTGGAGCGCTGGTCGTGGCTGGCTACGTTTGGCAGCATCTTTTGGCAGATCATATTCGCGCTGGCCAGTATTCTGGTGACCAGCATTCTTTTCATACTCGTTTATCGCTTCATGCCGAACGCGCGAGTAAGACTGCGTGATACAGTGCCAGGGGCGGTGATCGCGGCAGTGCTCTGGGAAGCGGCGAAATACATCTTCGCGTGGAGCCTTCATTACTTCCATTACGATCAGATATACGGTTCAGTGGGCGCAGTGGTCGCCGTCCTGACCTGGGGATATTTCTCTAGTTTGATCCTTCTCTTTGGTGCTCAACTAACCGCCGTCTTTCATCGAGAGCATCCGTCCGCACCGATCGAAGCCTCTGCCGCGGATGCGACGATCGCGCCTAGCCCGTGAACAGCGAGTCGCCCCTGGGCAGCTGGTTGTTGGGGTTTCCGAGCGCTTGATGCCACTCTGCTAGAAGCTTCACTCATGTTCTTCCGCACTAAAGCTTAATGACGCCCTCAGACTCCAAATCGCAACCTGCAATGTGCGAACTGATTTCGGATTTCGACTATGACCTGCCGGAGGAATTGATCGCCCAGCATCCGCTGGACCATCGCGACGCGGCGCGAATGCTGGTGCTGGATCGCGCGAAGCGTACATGGTGTGATACCCGCTTTCTCGATCTCGCTTCATATCTCACACCAGGCGATCTTGTTGTTGTGAACAACACACGCGTCTTTCCGGCGCGTCTTCTGGGGCGACGCGAGCCTTCCGGAGGACGTGTGGAGGTATTTCTCTTAAGCGAGCACGGGCCGCTGGTATGGGAGACACTAGCTCGACCGGCACGGAGACTTCAGCAAAACTCCCGCCTTTTATTCGGTGACGGGCGATTGCGAGCGGAGGTCCTCGAGCTCTTGCCGGGTGGGCGGCGCATTGTTCGATTTGAGTGCGAAGGCTCTTTTGAGGAAGCGCTTGAAGTACTTGGACAGACGCCCTTGCCGCCGTATATAAAGCGGAATAACGAATCGTCTGAAGATCGGCAAAGATATCAAACGGTATACGCCAGCGCTCGGGGAGCAATCGCTGCGCCCACCGCCGGGCTCCACTTTACACGCCAGGCCATGGACAAACTCGAGGCGTCCGGTCTCGGCATCGCTGAGCTTACGCTGCACGTTGGCTACGGCACTTTTGAGCCGGTGCGAGTTAGAAATGTCGCTGAGCATCGAGTGGGGCCTGAGCGCTATGAGCTCAGCGAATCCAGCGCCAAGGCGATCAACCAAACGCATGCTCGAGGAAATCGTGTGATTGCTATTGGCACAACTACGACGCGGGCCTTAGAATCTGCAACTGATGAGAACGGTCGCGTCGTCGCAGGAGCGGGCGAAGCACGATTGACGATCACTCCCGGTTACACCTTTCGCGTGGTCGACTCGTTGCTGACCAATTTTCATCTGCCCCGGTCTTCGCTCTTGATACTCATAGCGGCTTTTGCTGGGCGGGAGCTGGTTCTTGAGGCTTATAAGCACGCAGTCGCGGAGCATTATCGCTTTTACAGTTACGGCGATTGCATGTTAATAATCTAGTGATGAGTGATAGGTCATGAGTGATAGGAAGTCGCCTTACTCATCACCAATAATGCATTACTTATCGCTGCTTTTATGGCTGTACTGAAGAAAATTCGATCGCGATGGTGGACGCCGTCCGAGGATGACGCCGGACCTTTGCCGCCTTACGAGGTTGCCCCGTCGCCCGTGGGCCTGGACGTGCGTTACGACGTGCGTCCGCTTACAGTCACGCAACTCGATGAATGCTGGCGTCTCGATCAGCGTTGTTTTGTTGACGGCGAAGCATATAGCCGCGACACCTTCGAATACCTGCTGACTGCGCCTGAGTCGGTTTCTTATCGCGCGGTGACGCATGGCGGGGCGATGGTCGGGTTTATCATCGGCCTTGTCGAGCCCGACCATACCGGGCACGTAACCACGGTCGGCGTGGCGCCTGATCACCGCCGCCGGCGCATAGCGAATCGCCTGATGGAAAAGGTTGAAGACGGCTTCAGCCATCGGGGCGTGCGCATCGTTCGCCTGGAAGTTCGCGCGATCAATAGCGGCGCACAACAGCTTTACCGGAATCTCGGATACATAGTCGCGCAGCGCCTGCCGCGCTACTATTCAAATGGCGGCGATGGCTTATTGATGATCAAGTCGCTCGTCTGACCACGGCGTACTACCTTCGTTACCATCTGCCGCTTTCTCGCTGTCCAGCCAGCAACGCTCAAGCTCACTCCTGAATTCAAAAACCCAGAGATAACATAGTCGCGCGAGCGTTCTTCCTCATTCTGCTCCTGCGCAAGGCCCCGACGGGCCAAGCCAGGCGCCAGGTTATTCTGCATGCGCCTTTCAATGTCGGTCGAAAGACGTTTCTTTTTTCGTCAAGATAGTAGTAACCGAATTCTGCCTGCTTCCGCACATCTTTTACGGTACCGTATGAAAGGTGAAAGAGTTCCATTCCTTCCGCCATTGGGACATGCGCCACTCCAGGCGCCAGAGTCGCGCAGAGGCGACGGTGAATGGCATGGAGCAGGTGTGGATTTTGCGCCTCAGGGAATCTATGAACTTGCATGCCCGGATGTGCTTTGTGAACGGACGGCTGTTTAGAGTTATTCGTGCAGATCTCCTTTCCGTCGGTAAAGTCTGTGCAGAATTCGATGTGAGCGGAACGAACGGGGACGATTCCGTTATTCGCAAACATCTCCATCGCATAAACCATGTCAGCGTGAACCGGATGTTTCATCAGCGCGAGATAGAAGCCTACATTCCTCATGTAGGCGAGCTGACGGAAAAAGCCCACCAGCACGAACCCTTCGGCATTCATCGCATAGACGAATCGGCCCAAATTCGCTGCGACGTCGGGCGGGAGCTGCCCCATGCCCGCCGCCTCGAATTCCGGACAGGCAGGATGCGAACTTGTAAAGCGGACGATAATTGGCGCCAGTATGAATTGAGCCAATATCGAAACCAGCAGGAAGGGAAGCCATGTCCAAAGGAAGTCCATTAGTTGCGCCTCGACTCGGGGTAATGAGGTGGAATCCGAGAGAATGGGATGGGGCTGATTGAGAGGTGTGCTTCGGGCGGTCAAAAATCGGAACAAACCCTGTGGGGGCATAAAGACGATCGATGGATGAGGCGTATTAGCTCTTGCGGAGTTCAGTCAAGACCTGCTTCGCAACAGCTTTGAGCGTATCGAAGACGCCGACCCCGGTGGAGGCGACAGCTTCGATGACGGGTTCCGCTTTGCGATGGAGCTCGGTGGTGAGGTCGGGAACGGGGATTACGTTTGGCAAATCTCGCTTGTTGAGCTGGAGGACGTAAGGAAGGTTCGCTAACTCGTATCCCTGCGTGTGAAGGTTCTCTTCGAGGTTGTAAAGCGATTCGATATTCGCGTCCATGCGCTCTTCCTGTGAGTCAGCGACGAACACGACCCCGTCGACGCCTTTCAGGATCAGTTTGCGCGAGGCATCGTAAAAGACCTGGCCCGGAACTGTATAGAGATGGAATCGAGTCTTAAAGCCGCGCACGGTACCCAGCTCGAGTGGCATGAAATCAAAGAAAAGCGTACGGTCCGTCTCAGTAGCGAGGCTAATCAACTTTCCTTTCGACTGGGGAGCAGTGGAGTCGAATATGTATTGCAGGTTGGTCGTCTTGCCGCACAGTCCTGGCCCGTAGTAAACGATCTTGCAATTGATTTCTCGAGATGCGTAGTTGATGAACGTCATATGATTAACGACAGAACCGGTAGGTGCGCGACAGTCGCTACAGCAATCAGGTCTTACGGCCTATGAACTGAACAAGCTGTCGATATCTTCGTCTGTAATTTCGGCGAACAGCGACGGTTCGTCAGCAGACTTCCTCGCCGACTCGCGAATGATCTCGTCAAAGATCGATGCCAGTTCGCCTGAAGCCTGCTTTACCCTCAGTTTAATAAGTCCGAGGCTTGAATGTTCGTCGAATACAACCACAAGCAACATCCGACCGATAACCGTGATATGTATGCTTTCACGTTCCCCTTCGTGAGAGAGCGTCGGAAACTCTTTTTCTCCAATTAGCTGGGCCATGCCCGTCGTGGCCGCAACATTACCCGCGGCCAGCGAGGCCAGACTGGTTGTGTCCAGACTACCGACATCACCGTGCACAGCGATTTGCTGACCATCCTTATCAACGAGAAATGCTACTCGGGCCGAAGAGTCCAGGCGCAGCTTTGCCAACACAGCCTTGATCTGGTGGTATTGCTGCTCGCGCATTATGATAGGAGTGTCTGCCATCAGTACAACTTTCTGTTGTTGTGGAAGCGGGCGAGATGGGAAGGTCAGAAGCGCAGCGACCCGATACCCTTTGCAGAGATCTTAAGTCAAAGAGTTAAAAGGTTATTAGCGCGCCCGCACCTTCGCGCACCGGTCGCGTGCGATGATGGGCTATGGCGCCGCGACCTAGTTAAGCACTCTATCACGGCGAGTGAAATGACTTCAAGCGTTTTTCTTTGTTGGCACATCAACCTTCAGAATTTAACGCTGCGGCCGCTTTCTATCACCCTAAACCGTGTATGGCGTTGATTTAGGTGAGGAGCTATGGTAAGCTGGACACCGTTTCGGCGGCTGCTCCCGCAATGTCAGGCAGTCCTTTGGAAATCAGGTACTTCGCATGAGCGATCCTATCGTTAAGGGCGTGAAACGAACTCCCTCCCGTCCTCCCTCGCGTCAGTATTCCTCGACGTCCGCAAAGAACCGTACGCTGGCGGGCAAGTCCGCACGCCCGAAGCCACTGGTGAAGCGTTCGAGCTCTGAGAAAGCACCTGCGCGTAAGGCCCCTAAATCAACTGCGAAGTCAGGTTCGGTTGCGGTACCAAAGTCTGCTGCGGCAAAACGTAAACCGGCGAAGGCAGCGCCTTCGCGCAAGCCAGCGGCTCCAAAGCGGACCTTGGCCAAAGCATCCACGGCGCGACCCAAGGCCAAATCCATCAAGGCCAAGCCGAAGGCAGCTGTCCGCCGGCCCGCAACGGCAACGAAGGTAGCGACGAAACCAAGCTCGCTCCGTACTTCATCAGTACGAAAATCCAAAACACAACCAGTGAAACGGCCCGTCTCTGTCCTGCCGCGCCGGCCGGTCGCACCGCCTCCTCCGCCACGAAAGCCTACGCAGGATGAAGCTGCCGCTCTGCGCGCGTTTGAAAAGGCCCACAAAGAATTTGCGCGAGGTCGCTTTGCTGAGGCGCGCTCGCAATTCAGGGCATTGATCGAGAAGTACCATGCAGTGTCAGAAGTGACAGCACGCGCCCGGACCTACCTCGCAGTCTCGGAGTCGCGCTTGCGGACGGAAAGCTCTCTGCCACGCGATGCAGACTCACTGTACGACCGTGGAGTGATCGAACTGAACCGTGGAGAATATGTCGCCGCTCAGGAGATGTTCGAAAGGGCGTTAAAGCGAGAGCCTTTGGCAGCACATATCCACTATGGACTGGCCGCGACGCGGTCCCGATTGGGTTCGATAGATACGGCCCTCGAATCGCTGCAGCGTGCGCTTGAGCTGCAGGCGACTTTGCGATTACGCGCACAGCACGATCCAGACCTCACGACTCTCAGGAATGAGCCTGAGTTTGAACGTATGGTATTTGCCCCGCGCTAACCCTCCCCTCAATCAGATATCACCTAATTCCTGCGCGCAATAGTAATGCTTTGAAAGCCTTCGCCTTTCAGATATGATTCGAGTTGTGGGCGATGTAGAGGCCGTCGTCCAGGAAAGGTCATCGAAGAGTTGTCAATCGCGCACTATCAAGACGGACTGAAACTCGTGGCAATCGGGGGCGGCACCGGCCTGTCGACCCTGCTCGCCGGGCTCAAGCAACTAGTCGACCCCCGCGATCGAGAGGCCTTCTGGCTGGAAGCGCTCTCAGCCATCGTTACGGTATCGGATGATGGAGGGAGTTCGGGGCGCCTGCGTGACGAGCTGCAGATGTTGCCTCCCGGCGACATTCGAAACTGTATGGTCGCGCTTTCAGAGGATTCGACGCTTCTCTCCAGATTATTCAGATATCGCTTTCGTGGATCGGGAGAACTCGGTGGCCACAGTTTCGGCAATCTTTTCCTGGCGGCATTGACCGAGGTGACGGGCGATTTCGTGGAGGCGGTTCGCTTGTCTTCAGAGGTGCTTGCGAGCAAAGGTCGCATTTATCCCGCCACTATTAACGACGTACGGCTGGTCGCCGAGCTGGAAGACGGCACTGAGGCGCGCGGCGAGACCCAAATCACCGCGTCATCTACTCCCATCCGTCGCCTTCGGTTGGAGCCCGAGCAGTGTCTGCCCCTGCCTGAAACACTAGCGGCAATCCGCGACGCCGATGTAATAACGCTCGGTCCCGGCTCGCTATACACAAGCATCTTGCCAAACCTGCTGGTGGCACGCGTCGCCCATGCCATCGGCACCGCGCGCGCCATCAAAATTTTCATCTGCAACCTGATGACACAGCCCGGCGAAACCGACGGCTACACCGCGCGCCAACATCTCGAGACGGTCAAGAGTTACGCTCCGGAGATCGCATTCGACTTCGTAATTCTCAATGATCGGCTGATCACTACCGAGCAGGCTGAGCTTTACGCTGCGGACGGCGCGCATCAGATCGGGATGCAAAATCACATGTTTGAGAAGGAGTTCAGTCAGGAGACTGAGGTCATTCGCGCAGACCTTCTGGACGAAGGAGAGAAAGTCCGGCACAATCCAGATAAGCTCGCGCGCGTGGTCAGTGATTGCTGCGAGCATGCGCGGTCCCGCCCGACCCTGGTCCGGCTCTGATTTTATGGAGAAACAAACGCAAGTCCCCGCCCAGGATGCACCCCTACCAATTGACGTATTGATTCTCGCCGCCGGACTTGGAACTCGCATGCGCTCGCGCACGGCCAAAGTGCTTCACAAGCTGGGTGGGAGACCGCTTATCACTCACGTCTGCCGGACCGCGGCCGCGATCACTTCTCGTCCAATCCACGTCATTGTCGGCCACCAAGCTGCTGAAGTCGAAGCTGCCGTCCGCACGGAGTTGGATGAGCACGACGCTGTCTTCATCATGCAGAGCGAGCAACGCGGGACCGGCGATGCGGTGGCAGCGGCCCGATTGGCATTCAAAGATGCGGATTCGACTCTGCTGATTCTTTCTGGCGATGTTCCGCTGATGCGTGCGGAAACTCTCGGTGCGCTGATCCAGCAGCACCGTTCCCATCGGGGGCGCGGCGCTGCCTGCACCTTATTGACGCTTCGACTCGACGATCCGACCGGCTATGGCCGGATCATCCGCGACGACGAAGGACGTTTTCAGAAAATCGTGGAGCACCGAGACGCGACACCAGAAGAGCGACAGGTCCACGAAATCAACGCAGGCATCTATTGTTTTGAGACGCGTCCGCTCTTTCGCGCACTTGAACGGGTCCAGCCCGCCAACGCACAGGAGGAATACTACTTAACTGATGTTCCCGGGATTCTGCGTGCGGATGGCGAGGACGTAAGTATCTTTCTTCACTCGGACCCGCGAGAGTTCTCGGGAATCAACACGCGAGTGGAGCTGGCAGAATTTGAACGCATTCTGCGACAGCGAACACTCCGTCGCCTGATGTTGGAAAGCGGGGTTACGTTCATAGATCCGGCACACACCTACATAAGCGCAGACGTTCACATCGGCCGCGACTGCGTTATCCATCCCGGCGTCCACCTGGAAGGCAAGACGGAGATCGGCGACGACTGCGAGATCCGGCCCGGTACCCGAGTAACGGATTCCAGGATTGGCAACGGCGTCACAATCAAAGACCATTGCTTGATCGTCGAAAGCGAGATCGGCGACAACTGTACGGTTGGGCCGTTTGCCCATATGCGCATGAACTCGAAACTTGAACAGGGCTCGATGATCGGTAATTTCGTCGAGATGAAGAAGTCCATATTGGGAACCAGTTCCAAGGCAATGCATCTCACTTATTTGGGCGATGCAACGGTGGGCGAGAAAACGAATATCGGCGCCGGTACCATCACCTGTAACTATGATGGAAAGAACAAGCATGAAACGGTGATCGAAGACGGCGTTAAGATCGGATCGGACACTATGCTGGTTGCGCCCGTGCGCGTGGGGCGGAACTCAGTGACTGGCGCGGGCTCGGTAGTCACCAAAGACGTACCGCCCAACACTCTGGTGGCCGGAGTACCCGCCAAGGTCAAGAAGCGTCTCGATGTCGAAAGCGAGACGGGCGGAAAAACGGACGGCGACACAGCCAGCGAAACAGCGATCACCGCTAAATCTGAATAGCAAAGCCAAACATTAGAACCGAATATCTGGTCGTCCAGAGTGGTACTGGGAAAGGTCAAGGAGATTTTATGTGTGGGATTGTTGGTTACGTCGGCAATAAGCAGGTCGTTCCCGTTATCATAGACGGACTGCGGAAACTTGAGTATCGCGGATACGATTCGGCCGGCATCGCCGTGGTCGACGAGCATCATGATCTCGAGATTCGTCGCGCCGAGGGAAAACTTAGAAATCTCGAAGAGGCAATACGCCTATCGCCGCTGGACGGGACGTATGGTATTGGTCATACCCGCTGGGCAACCCATGGCCGCCCGACCGAAGAGAATGCGCACCCGCATCGCGACTGCACCGGCAGAGTGGTGGTGGTCCATAACGGAATTATCGAGAACTATCTCCAACTGAAAGATCGCTTGCGCAAGAGCGATCATCGCTTCGTCACAGAAACCGACACAGAAGTAGTGGCCCACTTAATCGAAGAGTATCTCTCTGCGGGAGATTCGTTCGAAAAAGCCGTCCGCCGTGCGGTTTCAGACCTGCACGGAATCTTTGCCCTTTCGATCATTAATGCCGACGAGCCGGACACTATTATTGCTGTTCGCCAGGGCCCGCCGGTAGTTATCGGCCTAGGTGATGGCGAGTACTTCGTTGCTTCCGATATTCCACCCATTCTTCAACACACTCGAGATATCTTCTTTCTCGGCGATGGGGAGATCGCGGTTCTTACTCGCGATGCTGTTCGCGTCACCGATTTCGATGGAAACTCTGTCGAGCCCGTCCAGCAACGAATCACCTGGGATCCGATCATGGCGGAGAAGGGTGGCTTCAAGCACTTCATGCTCAAGGAGATTTACGAGCAGCCGAGAGCAGTGCGCGATACGGTCCAGGGGCGGATTTCTCTCGACACGGGACGCGTGTTTCTTGATGAGATGAAAAATATTACGGAGGCTGATTTCAAACGCTTCACCTCAATCAAGATCGCAGCTTGCGGCACCAGTTGGCACGCCGGCCTCGCGGGAAAATACATGATCGAGCAGCTGGCGCGAATCTCGGTGGATGTTGACTATGCATCCGAGTTCAGATACCGCGGCCCGGTCCTCAATGAAGACACCCTACTGCTGGTCATTTCGCAATCGGGCGAAACGGCTGACACCATCGCCGCGCTACGCGAAGCAAAGGAGCTTGGGGCGAAGGTCCTCGCAATTTGTAACGTTCAGGGCTCGATGATCATGCGGGAAGCGGACGGCACAATCCTGACGCACGCAGGGCCTGAGATCGGCGTCGCTTCAACCAAAGCATTTACATCGCAGATGATCGCGCTCTACCTCTTTGGCCTTTACCTGGGACAGCTTCGAGGAGTGCTCGAGGAAGATCAGGCGAAGCATCACGCCCAGCAGTTGGCGGAGCTCCCGGTAAAGATCGAGCATCTATTGAACGAGTCCGACAACGTTGAAGAGCTTTCGAAAGAGTTTTTCCGCTCTACTGACTTCCTTTATCTCGGCCGTGGGATTAACTTCCCGGTGGCGTTAGAAGGCGCTCTAAAACTAAAAGAGATTTCGTATATACATGCTGAGGGTTATCCAGCGGGAGAGATGAAGCACGGGCCAAACGCGCTGATCGATGAAAGACTTCCGGTCGTCTTTATAAACACACGCGAAGACGGGAACCGCGCTTCCGAGATTCGATACGAGAAAACGCACTCGAACATAGTCGAGGTCAAAGCGCGAGAGGGGGTCGTGCTGTCAGTGCTGACGGAGGGAGATTCGATGTCATCTCTGGTCTCTGACCACATCATTGAGATCCCGCCGGCAAGCGACCTGCTGACGCCGATCCTGGCCGTCATTCCCCTGCAACTGCTCGCTTACCATATAGCTGTACGGCGCGGCTGCGACGTGGACCAACCGCGCAATCTGGCCAAATCAGTGACTGTTGAGTAGAACTCTCCGAACACACGCTCAGTCAACCGCAGAAACGACGAGAGGCAGGAAACATTCAGTTTCCTGCCTCTCGTCGTTTCTGCTTAGCTGATCGAGTTCGCTTACTGCTGTGAGCTCTCAAGGAAAGCCTTCAGCAAACGCGCGCGCGAAGGATGACGCAATTTCCTGAGCGCCTTAGCTTCGATCTGCCGAATACGTTCACGCGTTACCGAGAAGTCTTCGCCAACCTCTTCCAGCGTATGTTCCTCGCCCTGCGCGCCAAGACCAAATCTCATCTTGATGACTTTCTCTTCACGTGGGCTTAGAGTCGCAAGCACTTCATCTGTGACTTCTCGCAAATTCGTAGCCACCACAGAATCCGCCGGGTTAACCCGGGACTTGTCCTCGATGAAATCACCGAGGTGCGAGTCTTCTTCCTCACCAATGGGAGTCTCGAGCGAAACGGGCTGCTGCGCCATCTTAAAGACGCTGCGAACCTTGGCGACCGGCATATCCACCCGGTGCGCGATCTCTTCGTTAGTCGGCTCGCGCCCCAACTCCTGCACCAGTGCCCGAGAAGTCTTGACCAGCTTATTGATGGTTTCGATCATGTGCACCGGAATGCGGATCGTCCTTGCCTGGTCCGCAATGGCCCGAGTGATGGCCTGACGAATCCACCATGTCGCATAGGTCGAAAACTTGTAGCCGCGCCGCCATTCAAATTTGTCGACGGCCTTCATCAAGCCGATGTTCCCTTCCTGAATCAGATCCAGGAACTGCAAGCCTCGGTTGACGTACTTCTTTGCGATCGAGACCACCAGACGGAGATTGGCTTCTGTCATCTCGCGTTTGGCTTCAGTTGTCTGTGCCTCGTTTATCGCGATCGACTGATACGCGCGCTTGATCTCCACAGCGGTCAGCAGCGCATCGCCCTCGATCTCTTTGATCCGACGTTTCCCGGCGCTGATCTGGCGTTTGAATTCCTTCGCATCGTCCGGTTTGATTCGCTTCTTGCCCAGCTTCTCCGTCAACTTCTCAATTTCCCGCTCGACAACCCGCAAATCTTTGTAATAGCCGGCCACAGCGCTGATCAGACGTTGCCGCGACTCTTCTCGCAAGCTGAGATGTCCGATTTCTCGCGCGATGTCGAGTCGCGTGCGCGCAACCTTGCGTCTTAATCGAAGAAGTTTCTTTGATTTCTTGCCCCTGGTCAGTTTCTGTTCCGCGCGTAATCGGTCCCACTCTTTTTGACCATGATTAAATCTCGCGCAGATCTTCTCCATGCCCTCGAGCGTAAGACGAAGGTACTCTTCTCCTCTATCTTCCAGCTCGTCGACTTCCGTCTGATCAGATAGATTAACGACTTCGCGAACGCTCAGCTTGCCGGCTTCAAGGTCGGTGCCGACCTTAACCAACTCGGCAATTGCGATCGGCGATCGCGCGATAACTCTGTTCGCTCGGATCTGTCCGTTCTCGATCCGCTTGGCAATCGAGACTTCCTGTTCGCGCGTCAAGAGGGGAACACGACCCATTTGCCGAAGATACATTCGAACCGGATCACTGGCCTTGTCTTCCTCACCGGCCGACAGATCAAGCTCGTCATCATTAAAGCCTTCGCTGCTCTCTTCGGCCCCCGCGCTGACATCTTCCAGCAGTAGGGCTTCCGGCCCTGCCTCTGTGAGAGTTGCCTCATCCAGCTTTTGCAGCACGTCTTCCAGCTTGCCGGTTGCGACAGCTTCCCCTTCATGTTCGGGGTTCAATCCTTCAAAAGGCCTATAGCGGTCATCGCTCAGAACAAGCGAGCGAAACCCTTCCTCGTTCACATCTTTCTCAAGCATGCTCAAACTTTCACCTCTAGCGCGAGACTTAACAGGCGAATTAAAGGCTGCTCGCGAACGCCTTCCGCCAAACTGATTATCGGAGCCAGTGAGCCTCAAACCGAGCATTGTACATCAATACCGGCTCGAATCTCTGCCAATTAACTACCAACCGACAGAATATTTGATGCCTGGCATCGATCTCATGCCGTATAGATCCGTCAAGAAACTCTCTCGCACGGCTGACTCCCTTTCACTCCGCTGGACTGGGAGACGGCGCGGACATGGCCCGTTTGCTCCGCGCGGGACCGGATTTCCGCGTTGTGGCGCCGAATTCGTAGGTTTCCAGGACCCTGACTACTTTCCCTAAAACGTCAATGACCTGCTTTTGTTCCGCTTCACTCAGGCCAATCAGTGCCCGGTTGAATATCTCCCGCCGGCGGCGTCGGAATTCGTCAATTAAGAGACGGCCAGACCCTGACAGGTCTACGATTACGCAACGCCGGTCTCCAACGGCAGGTCGCCGTTCTATCAAACCCTTACGAACAAGCCGGTCGGTCAACTGAGTTATGGCGGGGGCAGACATCCTGAGCTCAACAGCCAGTTGTCCCGTCGGAAGAGGTCCGCGTCGCAAGACTCGCAGGACCTGTGCCTGGGGAAGGGTCAATTCCAGCTCGGTGATCTGCTGCTGATACTGGTCGATCATCAGTCTCGACATGACATCACTGAAACCCGTCAATACGTCCTCAACCTCCGTTGATCCACTATCTGCCATCTCACGCTCCTACTACTTAACGGACTTGAACATTTCAGATGCATTAAGTATAATGCCGGTTGCTCTTGGAGGTCAATCACGGGTGTCCGGGCCTCGAATCAGCAGCGAATTTGGTTTATCCGAGAGGGAAAATGACGAATACTGAGGTTTATCCAAGTTGGGTGCGAATAGGGAAGAGTGAAGCGATGGAGAATGAGGTGCCTGTTGCTTCCGACTTAGCCCTGACACAAAAGGCTGCGAAGGGTGATATGTCGGCGTTCGAGGAACTCTATCGGCGGCATCATCGTCGAGTCTTTTCTCTCTGTCTGCGCATGACACAGAACATCTCCGAAGCCGAAGACCTCGCGCAGGAGGCCTTTGTTCAGTTGTTCCGTAAGATTGGGAGTTTCCGGGGCGAGTCGGCTTTTACGACTTGGCTCCATCGTCTCACGGTTAATCAAGTGCTGATGCACTTCCGCAAGCGCAGTGTTCGCGATGAGAAAACTACCGAGGAAGGCGACACACCTGATCAAGCGGTCTTGGGAACAGACAATCCGAATCGGATGCGGGTGGTGGATCGCATCGCGTTGGATAACGCGATTGCACTGTTACCGCCTGGGTATCGAACCGTCTTTGTCCTTCACGATGTGGAAGGATACGAGCACGAAGAGATCAGCAAGATGCTCGGTTGCGCCGTAGGAACTTCAAAATCCCAGTTGCACAAGGCGCGCATGAAACTGCGAACCCTGCTCAATACTCAAAACGCGAGTCTGGCTCTGAGCGAGTCCTGAGCAGCCGCACTAGCGCTCAATAGATCCTGGCACGAAGAAGGTAGCTTCTTCGTGCCTTTTCTTTTTCGAGGGGGATTTCTCCCACGGGCCTTACCATCGATGGCCTGTGCGCGTTATACTGAGTGGCAAGGAAAAGGCCTTTCAGCATGAAGTCCGAGAAAATATCAGAGCTGACTACCAACCGTCTGAGCGTCTATTTGCGCTGCCTCAACACGCTAGCCGCGGCTGGAATAAAGACAGTTTCGTCACATGCGCTGGCCGAGCAATTCAATCTCAATTCAGCTCAAATCAGAAAAGACCTGGGCTATTTTGGCGAGTTTGGCGTTCGCGGCGTGGGCTACTTCGTCCAGGAATTGCGCCAGCACATAACCAAGATACTGGGATTGGATTCAGCGCATCGCGTGGGTATTGTCGGTGCGGGGAACCTGGGGTCCGCGTTGGCCAATTACAATGGATTCAGGCAATCGAACTTTGAAGTCGTGGCGCTCTTCGACAAAGACACGGAAAAGATCGGGCGGCGCATCGGTGACGCGGGGATCATGGTACATGACGTGAAAAAGATTGACCGCGTGGTGCGCGAAGAGGGAATCGACGTAGCCGTCATCGCAGTTCCGGCAAGGGAGGCGCAGAAGGTGCTTAATCAAGTCGTCGGCGCCGGGGTCAAGGCAGTCTTGAACTTTGCTCCCGCGCTGCTCCGGGCGCGGCATGGAGTCAAACTAAAGACAGTCGACCTAACGATTTCGCTCGAGTCGCTTTCGTATTTTCTCGCGCAACCGCAAATAGCATTAGTTACCAGCGCGCCGAGCGCTCGCACTTCAGATAGACCACCCAACACCAAGAGTGAGAGCTACAAATGATGAAAGGTGGTCCGAGATGAGTGAGAATTCAACAGGAAATCTGCACCGCAACGGTTCGTTTGAAGAGCGTGTTTTGGCGGAGCTAGCTGGCATACGGCAAGACACTTCGCAGACCAATGTCCGCCTAACAGCGGTCGAGAACCGAATGGACTCAATCGAGAATGGGATGACCTCGCTTCAAAAGCGAATGGACTCGCTAGAGGAAAAAGTCGATGCGCGGATGCGCGAGACGCGTCCGATCTGGGAGAACGTGCAGCAAAGGTTAACGGAGATTGAGTCGGCGCTCAGCGTTTTGAATAGACAGTTTAGAACTTTGATTCACGACTCCTTCAACCTGCGCTCACGCGTTGAGAAGCTGGAAGACAGTCTGCCTGCCGCATGAGGCGTTGGTTATGACGTGTCTGCTAAAAAGAGGTTTGCCCTTCGTACTAGCGCTGATCACTGGGCTGGGAGCGTGGGCGCTGACCGAAAGACTCCAAGCACCCACGCTCAGTACGTCGATTAAAGTTAAGGATACAGTTGGCACTGCCGTGATAATTAAACATGTGCCCGAACTGCAGCTCACTCGAGCGGCAATCAAATCTTCGGGTGGGTTCAACGGCTCTATCCGATTGCAGGCCTTGCTGGGAGCGGATGGTAGAGTGGAAGAAGTGAAACTTGTTCCGATGCTGCCTTACGGTGTAACCGAAGAGTCGCTCGACGCGGCACAACGTACTGAGTCGATGCCAGCGCGCATAAACGGCGAGCCTGCGATGTCTTTGCCGTACGGTCTCACGGAAGTAGCGATAGAAGCGGCGAAAGGAATGAAATTTACCCCCGCGACGAAGGATGGCAAACCGATTTCTGTCTGGGTAACCATTACTGCGGATTTCGGCTACAGCGATGGTGCCGGCTGTATGGGCGGGGGAACTGAATTCATTGTGATGGATGATGAGGGTGTGAAGTGGCACGCGAGAAAGGGCGATTCGGTGTGTATCTAACCGATAATGGATGAACAAACCGCGCGGCGCGAGATAATCCGCGTTGGCCAATTGATGTACGAGCGCAGCTATGTCGTCTCCTCAGACGGCAATGTGAGTGTGCGTCTGGACGATGGCCGCGTAGTCGCAACGCCAACGATGACGTGCAAGGGTCGGATGACTGAAGACTCGCTCGCGATCACGGACATGCGGGGAAGAGCGCTCACGGATCGCAAGGCGTCGAGCGAGCTGGAAATGCATCTGCTCATTTATCGAGAGCGGCCCGACGTCAAAGCCGTCTGCCACGCCCATCCGCCCCATGGAACGGCCTTCGCAGTAGCAGGACTGGCGATTGATCAGCCGATTCTTTCCGAGGTGATTCTGACACTCGGTTGCGTGCCTCTTGCCGGATATGGAACGCCTTCGACGGCAGAGCTGACCGACGCGATGCGTCCGTTGGTCAAGCATCACAACGCCCTCTTGATGGCCAATCACGGCGCGGTCGCTTACGGCGCGGACCTCTGGCAAGCCTTCGATCGGCTCGAGACGTTGGAACATACGGCTAAGATCGCAATTCTTTCGCGTATACTCGGGGGTTCGAAGAACCTTCCACCTGATGCCATCGAAAAGCTCATCAACGTACGCGAGGCAGCGGGATACCTTGGAGAAGGCGCGCGGTGTCAGGCGTGTGGATATCTGCATGAGACGCGGCTATCGTGTCCCTCCGGCGACCGGCCGGCAGTTGACAATTATTCAAAGGCGTCAGCTAATGGCTCTGGCAAAATCGCTTTGACACGCGAGGAATTGGTCGAGCTGTTGAGCCAGGCGGCAAGAATAACCGAGTAACCTGGCAGGCTTGCTTGAAGAGCAGGACCGAGCGCAAACTTACGCTGAATGACGGCATGGGTGTGGTTGGGAAGTCAGTGTTCTGGCCCCGCTCTTACTTAATAATCTTTTAGCTCTGATACTTGATTGTTTCTACCCAATGCTTCCTTTTGTGGGATAAGCATGGGACGATGTTTTTCATCACTTGCTGAACAGGAGAAGACGGATGCCTCAAGAAGCACTCGGAATGGTCGAGACAAAAGGCCTGGTGGCGATGATCGAAGCGGCGGATGCAATGGTTAAGGCCGCCAACGTAACATTGATCGGTTACGAGAAGATCGGCGCGGGTTTCGTAACTGCAATTGTGCGCGGCGATGTTGCTGCAGTGAAGGCTGCTACCGACGCCGGCGCTGCAGCGGCAAGGCGCGTAGGAGAGCTCGTCAGCGTTCATGTCATCCCGCGTCCACACGGAAGTGTCGACGAAGCGTTGCCGATCGGTAATTCGTAAATGGTAAATCGTGAATTGTAAATCGAAAGACCTTTAGGTCCATTCACGATTTACCATTCACCATTCACAACCAATGATCATTGCGCGCATAGTTGGAACAGTCGTGTCGTCGCAGAAAGACGAACGACTGTTGGGGAAGAAGCTGCTTATCGTTCGTCCGATCAATCTGGACGGGACGGATACGAGCGGTTACGTCGTCGCGGTCGATACCGTAGGCGCTGGTTTTCACGAGCGCGTGTTGGTGGTGGCTGGCTCGAGCGCGCGCCTGGCCCAGGGGATGAAAGACACGCCGGTGGATGCAGCCGTGGTTGGTGTGATAGACACCGTCGATATAATGGTCGACGAATAAAAATGTCCAAGGTCCAAAGTCCAAAGCCAAAAATGGTTTCGGAGTATGGGTTTTACGTCGGACGTTGTCAGCGCGGACACGTGACATTGGACTTTGGACCTTGGACATAAGGGATGCAACTCGCTCGCGTCATCGGAACAGTAGTCGCCACAGTGAAGAACGATTCACTCGAGGGTCGTAAGCTGCTGGTCGTCCAGTCGCTGAACGCGAATCTTGAACCTCAGGGGAAGCCACTGGTCGCATTGGACTCGATCGGTGCGGGCGACGGCGAGCTTGTTCTCTGGTGTAGAGGCAAAGAAGCGAGTTTTCCTTTCAAACGGGAAGACACGCCTACGGATTGCACCGTCATAGCGATCGTCGACTCCGACAGCCACGTGACCAACGGCAAAGGCCGCAGATGATACTCGCTCGAGTTTTGGGAAACGTTGTCGCCACGCAAAAGAATCCGCGCTATGACGCGGCTCGCATAATGCTATGCCAGCAGATCACGCCAGAAGGCGACGATACAGGCCTGACGGTGATCGCCCTTGACTCAGTTGACGCCGGCGAAGGCGACGTGGTGCTGATCGTCCAGGAAGGTTGGGGCGCATCAACCGCCGCGACCAAAGAGGCGGGCGCGGCTATCGATTCAGCCATCATTGGTGTGGTTGATAGGATCGACTTGCTCGCCGATGAGCAGAAGGAAGCTCTGTGAGTACGGAACAAGAGCAAGCGCGTCTACTTGCTGAACGAATATCGCGCCGCATCTCCGAAAGTCCGCGCGCGGATATCAATGCCGCAGCACGCCGCGAAAGCCGAAACGGCGTAGGCGAGGAGTTAGCGGCGATGCGCGCAGCTCTTTCTGAGCTCCAGAGCAGGCTGGCGCGAATTGAATCGAGTGTCACTTCGACGACCCACGACTCCGCGCCGATGGAAACGGGAGTTCGAAGCAGGGAAGCCTGGAATCGCCAACAGCAGTCGCAAGCGGTCCAGGCATCAGACGGTGTCCGCTCACCCTGGCTGGCGGGAATGTACGTGCCGGCGGCGCATCCAAGCCAGGAGCGATTTGGTGTGGAAGAAGCGGCGGTTTCCGAATTGGTCGACTTCTTTGAGAGCGAGAAGAAATGTGAGTTAGAGCCCGGTGGCAAGCCTTGCGATCACTGCGCCATGTGCAGCTCGCGAGGGTTTTGAACTGCTCGTCCTGACATAGCCGCGAGACAGCCGGCTCACTTGGGAATAAAAGAGGACGCTTTCGATCGAAAGCGTCCTCTTATCTTTTGCCGGCGGGCCGAGGGTCCTACTTGGTCGGCTTGCGCACACTCTCTGCATTAATCTTCGGTGCTTGAGCTGCGATTGGGTCGGCCCTGAAATACGGCTCCTCTTTAAAGCCGTAGATCTTTGCTCCGATGACGGTGGGAAAACTGCCGCGCGTAGAGTTGTAATCCTGTACGGCACCGTTGTAGTCGTCTCTCGCGGTGGCTATGCGGTTTTCGGTTCCTTCCAGGGAGTCCTGTAGCTTTTGAAAGCTCTCAGTCGATCGCAACTGCGGATAGTTCTCAGCCAACGAGAGCAGTCTTCCTATAGTCCCGCCAAAACTGTTATTGGCCTCAATCACGGCCTGTTTCTGCTCCGGTGACTTGTCTCCACTTTCACCCTTGGGCGGCTCGTTGATCGTATTCAAAAGCCGCGAGCGTGCTTCCGCTATATCGCCGAATACCTGTTGCTCCTGGATCGCCGCTGCCTTGGCCGCCTCGAAAAGATTGTTGGTCAAATCTGCACGTCGCTGCAGTTGGCTTTCAATATTGGCCCACTTGGCCCTCACGTTTTGTTGCTTCTTCTGGAGTGTGTTGTATCCGCAGCCGCTGGCGCCGAGCAGAACCAGACCAGCAATAACCGGGAGCAGGCTTCTTCTAATGTTCATCTTTTCTCCTTCACAACTATCGATCGGGGGACCAGACCGACCCGGGGTAGTCGCTATTATTTCGTTAGGCTATCAACGACATCTATCACACGCTCAATCTGAACCAAATAATACGCGAAAAGTTCGTGGGCCTCGGATTCCGTAAGAGACAATTCGGCGTTCGAGCGCAAACTGAAGATTCGTTCGAAAGTTTCGCCATCGAGTTTAAGCAATTTTACGATGGAGCGCACGCATCCAGGCTTCGAGATTGGTGGCTCTTTCCCCATGAGGATTATCACCGGGCTAAACAGCGCAGCAAAACTCGCAAGGCTGTCACTCATCAGGGCAGATAGTTTTTCGAGCGAGACAGAAGCTGGAATATACAAACGGCGAAGCTGAATCAGCTTGCTTCTCAATTCGTATTCGGTTTGGTGGCGCAGTTGTGCGTCCGAGAACTCGAGGTCGGCGAAGGGGTCCTTGCCGTAGAGGATACGGCGTGCGCGGCGCATTTGATGAAATTCGATGGGAAAGACGTCTCCAGCCTCGTTCAGTTCATCGATTGTAAAGTAGACGGGCACCGGGTGTCCGAGTCGCTGCCATTCGCGAGTGGGCGCCTGGGCCTGTCGCAGGTCCTCAGGAGTAATTCGATTGAGCGCAACCAGCACATTGTAGTCCGAGCGGAGCTCGACGTAGTCGCCGGCCGCCGCTGATCCATACAGCACAACGGATGCCAGGTTCTCACCATGAGTCGAGCGCAAATCCTCGACCAGATGATCAAGGGCGCTGCGAACGATTCTGTTAGCCATCGCTCTCCATCCTATCAGCGACCAAAAGCATTCGGCCTATGGTGGCATAAAGTTCGAAGCAATACATGCCTTACCAGCTCCCGCCGGCGCCGCCACCGCCAAAGCCCCCGCCCCCGCCAAAACCACCGAAGCCTCCCCCGCCGCCGCCGCCGCCGCCAAAACCACCGAACCCTCCTCCGCCCCAACCGCTTGAGCCACCGCCCCACCCCCGACTCCCGCTGTTCAGAAGCGAACCGAGGAGAAGCATATTCAGGCAACCGCCTCCGCCCCCGCCGCCGCCTCCTCTTTTTGCCATCCCCGAAAATAAGAGAAAGACTACGACCAGGATTATGACAAGGATGAAGGGCGAAGTACCACGACTGCGGGCTCGACTGGTTTCACGCTCGGGAGTCGCCGTGGTCGAACCAGGCTGCTTTTGAAACACGTCCGCAGCATTGAACCCCCGCGATTCGGCCAGCGCCCCTATATACGACTCAACTGTGTCGGAGATCGCGTGGCCGTATCGTTGCGCCCGTAGTTGCGGAACCAGCTGTTCTCGTTGAATCTGTCCGACCAGTCCATCGGGCAGGTCGCCCTCCAGATGGCGACTAACGTGGGTATAGTACTTGCGGTCGTCAATCGCCAGGAATAAGAGGAGGCCATTTTGTTCCCCGTCCGGCGCGCCGATGCCCCATCCACGCGCCACCGCCAGGGAGTAGTTGTAAATGTCCGTGTTGCCCGTTGTCCGAACAGTGACGACAGCAAATTCTATGTTGGCGACTTTCTTTAGATTTTGAAGAGTGGTTTCTAGCCGTGCCTTGGTCGGCGCGTCAATAACGTTCGCGAAATCGTTAACGAAGCCGGTTGGCGGCGGCAGTGGTGACACCGCGGTGTCGGCTCGAGTGCTTGCTCCTGACGTGGAGAACAAGAGCACGAGCGAGAGAAGCGCGAACAGCGTGAAGGGACTTCTAATGCGGAACGACAAACTCATATCAATCGCAAGGCCGGTCAGGTTGGCTTAAATTTGGCAATCAATCACACAGAGGCGGTTCAGCCTTCTATCAAACGATGTAGTAGGTAGAAAAGCGCGACACCGCCGAAGACTACCATTGAGACGACTGGATTCTTCTCTTCTTTACTATTGACCTCGGGGATCAGATCGCTGGCGGCAACATAGAGCGTGACGCCCGCAGAGAAGGGCAATGCATATGCAACGGCAGAACTCATTCGCGTTCTCAGCAAAGCAACTGCTATTACTCCGCCAATGGTTGCGGCCCCGATCGCAAGCGAAGCGATCCGAGCTTTCGCCGGGGACCGACCTGATGCCAGCATGATAGACGCGACCGTAAAACCTTCAGGGACCTTGTGCAGGAGGATGGCGATAAAAACAAGCAGTCCGACCTTCGTGTTGACCAGGAACGCGGTAGCAATTGATACCCCATCGAAGAACGTATGAATTAAGAGTCCGCCGATAGCAGTATACGCTGCCGATGGCCGCAGCACGTGTTCCGGGTGTGTCTCCTCGCCAAAATGAAAGTGCCGCGCGATTGTATGTTCGAAAAGCTGGATTAAGAGATAGCCGCCCAGCAGAAGTGTCATCGCGCCGATAACCGCTTGTGATGCGGCCTCTCCGGTCAGACCTTCTGTCCAGATCCCGACCGTTTCCGGTACTATCTCTATGAAGATCGCCGCGAGCATGAAGCCTGCTCCCAGCGCGATCAGATACTTCAACAGTCGATCATTGAGGGGTCGAGCGCGGGGGGAGGCGAGCATCAGCCCGCCAATCAGATTTGCGAGGGCCGCCAACGTCCCGTAAACGAGGAGCCCGCCGAAACTAATCAACGTAGTTATTTCCGCCGTCTATAATCAAATTGAGTGGTACGTCGTCGAACTATACAGGATGATCAGAGGCTTGGCTACGAACCAGCAGGTAAGACTTACCGTCGGCATGGGTCAAACCCTCGTCAGATAACTGAGTCGTTTAACCCCGCAGGCACCGACCCGCTCCATTACCAATAAGCCTTTGAGCTAAATATTTTTCTTCT
This sequence comes from Acidobacteriota bacterium, assembly GCA_032160165.1. Lineage (GTDB taxonomy): Bacteria > Acidobacteriota > Blastocatellia > Pyrinomonadales > Pyrinomonadaceae > QHXM01. The sequence continues at coordinate 38,752 of JAVHWA010000173.1, read as the reverse complement.
TGACAGCCTGTATTTACGGGCGTACTATGCGCCGAGGGTGGAGCCAAGTGGCCAAAAATGGATCAAACTCACCCGGCGCCGTACGAAATGATCAAAGGACCCACTCAGAGTAAAAGCACTGCCTGTCCAGCTTCTCCGTCGGTAACGATATGCTTCGAGGAAATTACACGGCGCGAATTGATTCCAAGGGACGGCTCAAGGTGCCGACCCCGTTTCGCCGTCTGGTCGAAGAGAAGCACGGAAGCGACGTTTACGTAACCAGCCTGACAGGTGAGAGTGTGCGGATCTACCCGCTCCCGGAATGGGAAGCGATAGAACAGCGGCTTACTCTCTTACCGTCGATGGATCCCGCGAAGCGGAAGTTCCTTGACAGGACCAACTACTACGGCCAGCAAGCGGGCATCGACGCCCAGGGCCGCGTATTGATTCACCCGCTCTTGCGCAAGAGCGCTAGCGTAGTGGGTAACGTGGCCGTGTTGGGTTATCTGACATATCTGGATGTCTGGGAGCTCGACAAATTTCAGCAGCGCCTTCTTGCCGATCCTTACACCGAAGAAGACGAGGCTGCAATCGCGCGGCTCGGCATTTAGTCGCATGGGCCAAAAGGTTTTTCGAAACTTGCGAGTCTGTTCTTTGAACAAGTTCACGGGGCGGTGGTGATGGCTGCGCCCATGGGGGGCATGGGCGCGCCCCATCGCCCCGTGCTGCTCCGGCAAACGATCGAGTTGCTGGATGCCAGTCACGGCGGTCTTTTCGTCGATGGCACCCTGGGGTTAGGCGGACACAGCGAAGCTATCCTCGAATCGTCCGACGATACTCGAGTATTGGGGATCGATCGTGATCCGGCAGCGCTTCAATTGGCAGTAAGTCGTCTGGCGCATTTCGGCTCGAGGTTTCGCGGCATCCATGCGGATTTTCGCGAGATCAAGCGAGTCGTCGACGAGGCGGGCGAGCACGAAGTCCACGGCGTTCTAGTGGACCTGGGCGTCTCCTCTCTTCAATTTGACAGCCAGGAGCGAGGTTTCAGCTTTCAACACGACGCGCCATTGGATATGCGTATGGACGCCACTGGAAGCGAGGAAACCGCCTCTGAGTTGCTGGCACGCCTTCCCCAAGAAGAGATCGCCACAATTCTTTTCGAATTCGGTGAAGAGCGGCGTTCACGCCGAATAGCAAAGTGGATCGTTGAAAACCGAGAGCGGGGAGAGCCTATTGAGACGACGCGGCAATTGGCTGAGCTGGTAGCGCGAGCTATTGGCAGACGTCGAACGGACAAGACGCATCCGGCGACTCGTACCTTCCAGGCTATCCGCATCGCAGTCAACCACGAACTCGAGGGCCTGGACGAATTCGTGGAAACCGCTGTCGACCTGCTGCAGCCGGGAGGGCGCTTCGTTTCGATCAGTTTTCATTCGCTCGAAGATCGAATCATGAAGCGGACTCTGCGCCGCCTCTCGGGATATTGTGAATGCAGCCCGCGTGCTCCTGTCTGTTCTTGTGGAGCGCGTCGCGTGGTCGAAATCCTGACGCGACGTCCGATCCTACCGGACGACTATGAGATAGTTGAAAACCCGCGCTCTCGCAGCGCCAAGTTGCGCGCCTGTCGCAAAGTCTGAGATGCATCGAGAACCGATCGATGCATTTCGAAGATTGAACACCCTTCTTCTCTCCTGCGCTCGTTTTTTTGTGAGGCTTGACCCGTAATGAAAAGATTACCCCTGAATCAGACGAACCGCGCGGTGCACCGCGAACGAGATATCCCGGCACTGATGCGACTGGCGGTATTGCTTCTTTGTGGGCTGGTCCTTGCCGCCGGCTTTGTTTACGCGGGAGGTCAGCACTTTGCTGCCGTTGACTATGGCTATAAGAGTGAGCAGCTGCGTAGCGAACACGACAGACTCCTGATCGAGCAACGCAGACTGATGCTGGAGCGCGAACGAGCCAATACTCCCGAGCATTTGGGATCGGCGGCCCGCGAACTTGGAATGCAACCCATCCAACCTGGGCAAATGGATCCGGCGCATACTTTAGAGCACCAGCAGTCGCTTGCATCTCCCGCATTCGTCAGCCCGTCGGCTTCACTGGCCCGCTGAGAAGCTGACCGTTAGCCATGCAATCGATGGCAGCGAACCGGGACGCGCCCGGTTTATTGAATTCATCGTGATCTCTCGCCACCGCTCGGGTCGAGAGGCAGACCCAATCTCCCCGCGAATTTGAAAGAAGACAGCACACCATGCGCGCACGCCTTTTCGGTTCATCAAAAGCTCGCCCCGACACTTCACGCACTCGCGCGCTGGTGGTGGCCGGCATACTCGCCGTCTGGATGCTGGCCATTAGTGTGCGCCTCGTCTATCTCCAGACATCGAGTCATGCCTGGCTACTGGAACATGCGCGAGAGCAACAACAGGACGCTATTGTAACCAGTCCGATGCGCGGCCTCGTACTCGATCGCCACGGTAATGAGCTGGCGAGGAGTATCGACACCGACTCGTTCTTTGCTGTTCCCCGGGAGATCAAAAACATAGAAGAAGTCTCGGCGCTACTCGCTCCCCTCGTGGACACTGAAGCGGACAAGCTCGCGGCCAAATTTCGCGAAGCCCAGGCAAGGAATCGTAAATTTGTTTGGATCGCTCGTAAGCTTGATTCTGTTCGTGCCGAGAAGATACGGGCACTCAATATCGAAGGGGTTACCTCCGTCAAAGAGGCGAAGCGCCAATATCCCAACGGCTCACTGGCGGCACACGTGATTGGGTTTGTCGGACTTGATGAGAATGGCCTGGCGGGCATCGAAAGGTCTTATGACGACCAGATACTCGGCGAGGGGGGCAAGGTTTTACTCGAGACAGATGCCCACCAGCGCGCTTACAGCAGCATTGAAACCCCGTCGCGTCCGGGCGAAACCGTAGTGCTGACGATCGATCGATTCGTTCAGTATCAAACAGAGCAGGCGCTGGCCTCGGCCGTCCATAATTCACACGCGAAATCGGGTACCGCCATTGTGCTTGATCCGCGGACAGGTGACATTCTTGCGCTAGCCAACGCTCCCTCGTTCGATCCGAACGATCCGCAGGCCGCGACCGAGGCCTCTCGTCTCAATCAGGCGCTACAAAATATTTACGAGCCCGGCTCGACATTCAAGATCATCGCCTATTCCGCAGCTATCGAACGGGGTCTGGCGAAGCCGACAGACCGTATCGATTGCCAAATGGGATCGATTACCGTTGCCGGACGCCTAGTCCATGATCATCACCCGTTTGGTACCCTGCCCCTGACCGAAGCGCTGGCGAAATCGAGTAACGTGGCGGCCATTAAACTGGGGATTCGCGTCGGCGATGCTTCGATGTTCGACTTTATGACCCGCTTCGGCTTTGGCCACAAGACGGGCGTTGAATTGCAGGGAGAGACGAGCGGGTTAATGCGGGATGTCAGTAAGTGGCAAGCGTCATCGATCGGGTCGATCGCAATCGGACAGGAAGTGGGAGTTACTCCCCTGCAGATGGCGGCGGCCTTCGGCACGTTGGCAAACGATGGCGTGCGCATCGCCCCACATCTGGTACGCGAGATACGAGCCGCCGATGGCTCCATCGTCTATACCTCGACACCCAGGACCTGGAACGTTGTTAGTCCTGAGACGGCGAAAACTCTGCGCCATATGCTTGAAGAAGTGACGTTGAACGGCACAGCCAAGAAGGCGCAGATCGACGGCTATACCGCGGCGGGCAAAACCGGGACTGCACAGAAATTTGATTCGAAGACCAAGTCGTATTCCAAGTCCAAATTCATCGGATCGTTCGTGGGCTTCGCTCCGGTTGATAACCCAGCTGTCGTAATCATCGTGGTGATCGACGAGCCCGCCGGCGCCTACCACGGTGGCGACATAGCAGCGCCGGTTTTTAATGAGATCGCTGCGCAGATTCTGCCGGCATTGAATGTCTCACCCGACTCCGAAATAAAGAATCAGGCGCCGGGAATGCTGGCCAAGTCATGGTTCAATCCAGAGTATCTGGCGCGATTGCGTGCGGAACAGGAGCAGGTAAGACAGGCTCGCGATGCGACTCTGCCGCAAGTGGTCGCCGAGGACGGAAGAGCAGGAACGACCAAGGTGATTTATACCCAGGCGACCAGAAATTCCGCATTGATGCCGGACCTGCGAGGGAGAAGCATACGCGACGCAGCACGCATCTGCTCGCAGCTCGGCCTGCAACTCGAGGCCCAGGGCGAGGGACGCGCCATGCGACAGTCTCCTGAAGCTGGAGCCGAGGTCGGGTCGGGACAGATCGTCCGAATAGATTTTGGGAGAAGTGATTGAACGAGGATGAAGCATGACAGACTATGGCGGACACTGGTTGTCGGCTGCGTCTTTCCCCTTCATCGATCATTCTTAATTCTATGACACTTCAACATGGCGCGCGTGCCGAATACGGGACACACGGAACAAAACAAAGAATTCATGCCTGCCGTCATCGCTTGCGCAGGCTGCGGATAGAGCAAAGACTCTCGAACTTCGGGCAGGAACATCCTGTGGCGGTGAGTAGCGAACTTGAATCTACATCTGAAATGGATGTCGAAGCCGTAGAGTCCGATACGGCCGCGGGAGACGATGATTTGCGCGCAAGCTGATCAGCGTGCGTCAAATTCGCGCCGCCGGTTGACCGCCGGATGAAGCGACGCGCAAGATAATATTGGCAGCGAAAATCTTGCGTTAACGAGGACTCGAGCGGCGTGAAGATAAGGACGGCGGCGGATTTGATGGGCGCTCACGCAGAAGCGTTGAGCGCAGAGTTGTTTGACAAAGAAATAGTTGGATTCTCGATTGACTCGCGGACGACCGGCGCGGGCGAACTCTTTTTCGCGCTGTCGCAAGAAGATTACGCACGCGCCGGTTTCAACGGGACCTTCGTCGATGGCCATCGCTTCATCCCGCAGGCCTTCAGGTGCGGAGCGATCGCTGCCGTGGCACGAGCGGACCACGTCCTTGGCAACGCTGAACTGGAGCAGCTGACCGGCAAACTGCTGTTGGTTGACGACGCGATAGCGGCGCTGCAGAGACTGGCGCACAAGGTATACGCGGCCTGGGGACGCCCCGTCATCGGCATTACCGGTAGCGCAGGCAAAACTACGGCAAAGGAGTTGACCGCGCACCTATTAAGAGCATCGCGGCGGCGCGTCCTGAAAAGCGAGCGAAACTACAACAACGGGCTTGGCCTTCCGCTTGCCGTGCTTCAAATGGTTACTGAAGGGCGCTCGCCCGACCAATTTGATTTAGCCGTGTTGGAGATGGGTATGTCGTCCCCCACGCATGAGATCGAACGACTCTGCAAAATTACACCGCCGGATGTCGGTGTTGAGTTGCTGGTCGCTCCCGTTCATCTGGAGCATCTGGGGACGCTGGAGAACATAGCCGCGGCCAAAGCAGAACTGATCGAAGGATTGAAGCCCGATGGCACCGCCATACTAAACGCCGACGACAGCTTTGTAATAGCGATGCGCGCAAAGCACAAAGGACGGACCGTCACGTTTGGAATAGAAAGTATCGCGGATGTTACCGCGACCGGAATTGAAACGCGGACTCTCGGCCGGAGTCGCTTTCGGCTGGTTACTCCGCTTGGCCAGGCCGACGCTGAGCTAACGATGCCTGGTCGCCATAACCTGATGAACGCGCTGGCAGCCTCTGCGGTGGCTACATGCTTTGAAATAGGACCGGAAGAGATCGCGCGCGCGCTACCGAGTGTCACCCCAGCAAAGATGCGCGGCGAAGTGATCGACTTCGCCGCGGGCTTCACGGTGGTAGATGATTCTTATAACTCTAATCCACGCTCGTTGCTGAGTATGGTCCAGACCGTGGCCGAGGGCGGAGGACAGGCCAGGCGGCGCATCGTGGTCGCGGGGGAAATGCTTGAGCTGGGCGACGACTCACCGAAGATGCATTACGAGTCAGGCGAACGTATGGCGCGGGCAGGAATCGATCTGTTGTTGGGAGTGCGCGGGCTGGCTTCACAGATGGTCGACGGCGCGCGTAAAGCCGGAATGAGCCGAGATGCTGCGCGCTATTTCGAGACATCGGAGGATGCCGCGGCGGCCCTGGTGGATGAAGTCCGGGGCGGCGATCTTATTTTGGTCAAAGGGTCGCGCGGCGTAGAGACGGACAGAGTCGTTACCCTACTCAGAGGAAGGTTCCCAGTCGTGGGCGCCGACGAGGCTGAGTCCTGAGTCCTGAGTTCTGGGTCCCGAGCTTTGAAACTGAGTTCTATCTTCAGCAATGATTCATTGGATCTTTTACGAGTGGCTTTATAACCGTTATGAGGGCGGCGGGTATCGTCTCGTCAAGGCCCTCAACGTTTTTCAGTACGTCACGTTTCGCACCGCCTACGCCTCGATCACAGCTCTCCTGATCTCGCTCATCTTTGGCAAACGGCTCATACAGCTGCTGAAGAACTGGGACATCGGACAACAGATTCGAGAGGAAGGTCCTCAGGCCCACATCGCAAAGCGCGGCACGCCTACGATGGGTGGGGTGCTGATCATAGCTTCGGTCCTGATCTCGACTCTCCTTTGGGCTAAGTTATCCAGCCTTTATGTGTGGATCGTGATGCTCGCGATGCTGCTCTTCGGCGCGATCGGGTTCCTCGACGACTATCGCAAGATGGCGCTGCGTCGGAGCCTGGGTTTGACCGGCAAGCAGAAGCTGCTGGGACAACTGATTGTCGCGATAGGCGTATGGCTTGCCCTCTACTTTACATCAGTCTCGGTGGGCGGCCCGCAATTATTGCGCGTCAGTGAGCTAAGAGACCCGGCCAGTTTCGCGATCAAACTGAAGGAAGGGCGCGATCCGTTGTCCGATTATCTGGCGACGCAGCTGACACCGGAAACACAGAAGATGCTCGCCGGTTATGACGCCTCGCCTCTGCTCTCTGAAACCGATCAGCGAAAATTGGTGGATGAGCTCAACGGACTGTTGCGCGGCCCCAACCTTTACGACAAGCAGCGCTTCGCCCAGGTGAAGCTTACCGACGAGGCCGAGCGTTTCGTCGCGCTCAACCCGGAAGGCGACAATTTAATTCGCCTCAATCGAATGTTGCTTGAGGAGGCGTTCCCCTCAGAGATCGCCAAGAATGCGAAGTATTCGTGGAACGTGAACATTCCGTTCTTTAAAGCGACCGCCGACCAGAATCCTTTAACCAGCATCAGCTACATAGGTCCTTACCTTTACCTCATCTTCATCATCGTCGTATTGGTGGGCTCATCCAACGCGGTGAACCTGACCGACGGTTTGGATGGACTGGCGATCAGTGTCACCTTCGTAGCGATGGCCGCTCTAACGGCCTTCACGTACATCACCAGCGATTTTCGCTTCGCCGGATATCTCGGATTGGTGCACAGACCGGACGCGGCCGAACTGACGGTTTTTTGCGGTGCACTGGCGGGCGCGAGCCTTGGCTTTCTCTGGTACAACGCGCCGCCGGCCGAGGTCTTTATGGGTGACGTCGGCAGTCTCGCGATTGGCGGGGCGATCGGAACGATCGCCGTCCTAACCAAGCAGGAGTTCATTCTGTTGATGGTCGGCGGGGTCTTCGTGATAGAGATCCTCTCGGTAATGATCCAGGTGGTCTCCTTCAAGATGACGAAACGGCGAATTTTTAAGATGTCTCCTTTACATCACCATTTCGAGATTCAATGGGAGCGCCGGTTTGGGCAGAGGACTGTCGAGACGAAAGTGGTTTTTCGATTCCTGATCCTGGCGATTTTGTTTGCGCTCCTGAGCCTGTCGACCTTGAAACTTCGTTAGACAGCGCGGCGTTGGCATTCGATCTTTGAGAAAAGAGTGGCGAGAGTTTGGAAGTTCACGGCAAGAAAGTTTTGGTCCTGGGAGCGGCGCGGAGCGGCGTAGCCTGCGCACGGTTCCTGGCCGCGCGCGGCTCGCTGGTCGCGCTGAGTGACCGCAAGCCGATTGAAGAATGGTCGCCGGAAGCGTTGGCTCTTAAGGAAGTCGGAGTCGGTTTGATGCCGGGCGACATTCCCATGTGGCTATTGGATCAGATCGAGTTGGTTGTCATGAGTCCGGGCGTGCCCAGTAAGATTATTCCCGCGCGATACGCTGACCGCGCCGGTGCGGAAGTGATCGGCGAGGTCGAGCTGGCATCGAGGTTTCTGCGCGGCAGGATGGTCGGCATCACCGGGAGCAATGGGAAGACCACTACCACAACTTTGATCGGCGAGATATTGAGAGATGCCGGCTTGAGTGTTCAGGTCGGAGGAAACATCGGCACGCCGCTTATCTCGATGGTGGATGCTTCCACAAATGATGGCTGGACGGTGGTTGAGCTTTCAAGCTTTCAACTGGAGACGATAGTGGATTTTCATCCCACGGTGGCCATGGTCTTGAACGTTACTCCGAACCACATGGATCGCTATGAAACGCTGATTGACTACGCCGCGGCCAAACATCGGATCTTTCGCAACCAGATCCGTGGCGACGTGGCGATCCTGAATGCTGACGACGAGATTGTCTCTTCGTGGGCAACCGGTCTGCGAGCGCATGTGGTTCAGTTCAGCGTGAAACGGGAGTTGGAAGAAGGACTATTTCTTAGAAATGGCGTAGAGATAGTTTCTCGTACGAAAGATGGCGAGCGGGTGCTGATAACGCGAGACGAGATGCAGCTTCGAGGTCTTCATAACGTGGAAAATGTTTTGGCGGCGATGGCGGCTGGGTTGAGCTGTGGCGCCTCGCCAGACTCGATGCAGCAGACGGTCCGTAGGTTCAAGCCCGTCGAACATCGTCTCGAATTCGTGGACGCAGTCGAAGACGTGAAGTTCTACAACGATTCGAAGGCCACCAGCGTTGATGCCACCCTCAAAGCGCTCGAAGCGTTTGCCGATGAAGAAGGCAAGGTGATTCTCATACTCGGCGGTCGAGGCAAACAGGCTCCTTATGCACCGCTCGCTTCGCTTGTTAGAGCCAAAGTTCGCAGGCTAATTGTTATTGGAGAGGACGTCGCAACTATTGAAAGGGAATTGGAAAAAGAGGCAACGATCGAGCGGGCTGACAGCATGGGAGATGCAGTACGCCGAGCCTATGCGGCTGCGACGCCCGGCGACACCGTTCTACTCGCGCCCGCTTGTGCCAGTTTCGATATGTTCGACTGCTTCGAGCATCGCGGGCAGGTTTTTAAGAGCGAAGTCCAAAGTTTAATTTCCAATGTCCAAAGTCGAAGCCGCTGACCCAGGACTTTAGACTAGTTTGAGTTATGGCAAGAAAGCTACAAGTAGATAAGTGGTTGTTCGCTGCGACGGCTGGGCTGGCGCTGTTTGGCGTTGTTATGGTTTACAGCGCCTCAGCCGTTCGAGCGCAGGCAGAAAACGGCAGTCAGTATTTTTACGTCATCAAACAGGGAATCTGGACTGCGATAGGGTTCGCAGCGATGCTGTTCGCGATGCGATTTGATTATCAGCGCCTTCGCAACAAGCGGATTGTTTATGGCCTGCTGGGGTTGACGGCGGTGCTATTGATCGGCGTGTTCGCTTTCCCGCGGATCAACGGCGCTCATCGCTGGATAAGATTTGCCGGGTTTTCGCTTCAGCCCTCTGAGTTGTCGAAGCTGACGCTCGCCATCTTTCTCGCATACTTTCTCGAGAAGCGAGCCGGCGAGGAAGGATCACTTCTTCGGACCTTTCTTCCGTGTCTTGGCGTGACCGCCGTCATGGCGGCGCTGATACTCAAAGAGCCCGACCTGGGTACGGCATTAATGCTCGCCGTGGTTTGTCTGGTGATGTGCTTTACGGCGGGTGCGCGGCTCCTTCACATAGGGCTTGCCGCCGCTCCGGCGCTGGTTGTGGGCGTCGGGATGCTGTTGTTCGTCCCCTGGAGACTCCAGAGACTTGTTACCTTCATGGATCCCTGGGCCGATCCGCAGGACAAGGGATTTCAAGTCGTTCAGTCTCTGATGGCCGTGGGTTCGGGCGGAACCGGTGGGCTTGGTTTTGCGCAGGGCAAACAAAAGATGTTCTTCCTGCCGTTCGCTCATTCGGACTTCATCTTCGCAGTGGTCGGGGAGGAGTTGGGATTGTTCGGCGCTCTGGCAGTGGTATCGGTATTTGCCGTGGTGCTGTGGCGTGGCATCCGCGCGGCGCTTCGGGCCCCGGACAGGTTTGGAATGTTGCTTGGGCTGGGCTTGGTGACAGCGATTGTCGTACAGGCGCTCTTCAACATCAGCGTCGTTCTCTCGCTGTTGCCGACCAAAGGGATCCCGCTGCCTTTCATCTCGTATGGTGGGTCCTCGTTGGTTCCAACGCTGATCGCCGTGGGCCTTCTCCTGAACATTTCCCAGTATTCGAGCGCGGGTGGCGGGAATGCATCCTTCGATTCAGGGTCGCTGAATGACATCCAGAGTGAATCGATTCGTCCGCTGTCCCCTTCGTGGCGGACAGGGGCCCAGGGCTGAGTACGATGCGCGTGTTGATCGCCGCCGGAGGCACGGGCGGTCATATCTATCCGGGCATCGCGATCGCGACGGAAGTGATAAGACGCGACCTGGGCGCGACTATACGATTTGTCGGGACTGCGCGGGGATTGGAAACGCGATTGGTGCCAAAGGCTGGTTTTGAGTTATCGCTCATTGAAAGCGCCGGACTGAAGAATGTTGGAGCTGTCGCGAGGCTTCGCGGCTTACTCCTGCTGCCAAAAAGTTTCCTCGCGGCGAGACGTCTGATCCGCGAGTTTCGTCCTGACATTGTGGTCGGCGCCGGAGGTTACGTGTCCGGCCCAGTTCTAATGACTGCGGCGCTGCTTCATGTTCCAACGTTGGTAATGGAATCGAATGCGTTGCCCGGCTTTACGAATCGTAGACTGGCGCGCTACGTCGATAAGGCGGCCGTGACGTTCGAGCAGGCGCTCTCGCACTTTCGAGGTAAAGGGGTCGTTACCGGCAATCCGGTCAGGCGAGAGTTTTTTGAAATTCCGCGGAAAGCACGCGACCCTGCGCGCGTGTCAGTGCTTATCTTCGGAGGTTCACAGGGCGCGCGCGCGATCAACAGCAGCATGATCGATGCATTGCCACTGCTTGACGCCTATCGAGAAAGAATGATCGTTACGCATCAGACCGGGGAAGCCGATTTTGAGAAGGTGCGAGCCGCTTATCTCGATGCGGGCTGGGGAGAGCGGGTGGATGTCCGCCGGTACATTGACAACATGGTCGATTCATTTACGGGAGCAGATCTCGTGATCTGTCGGGCCGGAGCGACCACCACCGCGGAACTGGTGGCTGCGGGGAAGGCCGCAATCATGATTCCATTCCCGCAAGCGGCGGATGATCATCAACGCAAGAATGCGGAGGCGCTGCAATCCGCAGGCGCGGCTCGCATGATCTTGCAGCCTGAACTTACAGGGGAACGACTCGCGCGAGAGATTGCTGCCCTGCTTAAGGCTCCGGCTGAAATCGACTCAATGGAAGAAGCAAGTCGAAAGCTGGCCCGCGGCGATGCCGCCGCGGCAACAGTTGATTTGATGGAAGGACTGGTTAGAGGTTAGAGGTTAGAGGTTAGCAGAGCAGTCTTTAGTTACTAACCTCCAGCCTCTGACATCTAACATCTTTTAGCTATGTTTCGCACGATAGAACACATACATTTTGTCGGCATTGGCGGTATCGGCATGTCCGGGATCGCCGAGGTCTTGATCAATTCAGGGTTTAGAGTGTCCGGCTCCGACCTGAAGAGCTCCGAAGTGACTCAGCGATTGGTCGCAATTGGCGTGGAACTCACCATTGGACACAAAGCCGAGAACATCGCCGACGCCGACGTAGTCGTTCGCTCGACCGCCGTACGCGAGGACAATCCGGAAATCATCGAGGCAAGGCAACGTTCGATTCCTGTCATCCCGCGAGCAGAGATGCTGGCCGAATTGATGCGGCTCAAGCCTCATTCCGTCGCAGTTGCAGGATCGCACGGAAAGACAACCACTACCTCGATGGTTGCGACCGTGCTCGGATATGCAAAGCTCGACCCCACCGTGGTAGTCGGTGGCGTCGTCAAAGCATTTGGCTCGAATGCGAGGATAGGCAAGAGCGATCTGATCGTGGTCGAAGCTGACGAGAGCGATCGCTCATTTCTAATGTTAACGCCGACCATCGCCATCGTGACGAACATCGATCGCGAGCACATGGACCATTACAACGACATGGATGACGTCCGTGAATGCTTCTCGCAATTCGTCAACAAGGTCCCGTTCTACGGCGCTGCCATCCTCTGCCTGGATGATCCGCACGTTCAGGCGGTGATCCCCCACATTAAGCGCCGGAGGATTACTTACGGATTGAGCGCGCAGGCTGACGTTTCGGCGCACGCCATTCACTTCGACGATGCATATGGGTCTACTTTCACCGTCTGGCGAGGAAGCGAAGTGGTTGGCGATGTTCACCTCAGAGCGCCCGGACTTCACAATGTTTACAACGCGCTCGCGGCCATCGCGGTCGGATTTGAACTGAGGATCCCTTTCGACCAGATCTCAACGGCGCTCTCCGAATTCACCAATGCCGATCGGCGCTTTCAGTTCAAGGGTGAGGAAGCAGGTGTATTGGTGGTCGATGATTACGGACATCACCCCACTGAGATCAAGGCCACGCTGGCCGCGGCCAAGATCGGGTCAGCCGGCCGCCGCATCGTGGTGCTTTTCCAGCCGCATCGTTACAGCCGTACGCAGGACCAGATGGAAGAATTTGCCAGGTCTTTCAACAACGCTGATGTTGTCTATCTTACGGACATCTATGCGGCGAGCGAAGACCCCATCGAAGGTGTCACCTCGACGGCATTGACCGATGCGATTAAGCGTTATGGGCATAAGAATGTGCAGTACATCGGACCGCTCGAAGGCGCGCCGGAAATCCTGCGCGATCAACTTTGCGAGGGAGATATGTTCATCACACTTGGGGCGGGAACAGTTCATCGAGCGGGGGAAGAAGTCCTCGCGCTGCTGCGCGCCAAAGGTGAAGCAGCAGCCAGCACAAATTGAGAATCCGACACGGTTGGTATAGACAACGGCAACCAATAGCGTTCAGACCTTGATGGTAATAGGCGAAGCAAAAAAAGAGTTAACGCTTCAAATGCGTGACGCGGCGATTGAAGAGATCGCGGCGCGCCTGGGTGTGCGCGCTGAGCGCGGGCGCCGCTTTGCAGAATTAACGTCATTGCGCGTGGGTGGAGCGATCGACTGGGTGATCTCGCCTGTTACCGAAGAGGAAGCGGCAGCGATCGTCTTTGAGCTCGATCAGGGCGGCATTGCATGGCGTGCTCTTGGCTCGGGAAGCAACGTACTCGCGGATGACGCGGATCATCACTACGTAGTCTTGAGCTTGAAGGAACTCAAAGGAGAGGCCCGCTTTGATGGAGAGCACGTCAGTATCAGCGCCGGATACTCGCTGCCTCGCTTATGCATTGATGCAGGGCGCCGCGGCCTTGCAGGAATCGAAGGATTGGGTGGAATCCCCGGGACCGTTGGCGGGGCACTTTGGATGAACGCGGGAGCGTATGGGCACGAGATCGGTAACGTCACCGAGGTGGTGCGCGTAGCTCGCGAAGGACGGGTGGTTGAAGTTCCCGGAACCGAGATCAAGTGGGACTACAGGCACACCTCGTTTCGAGATGGCGAACTGTTGCTTGGCGCGTCGCTTCATCTGCGTCCGGACGATCCCGAAAAGATCGGAGCGCGAATGCTTGAGGCAAAGAACCAGCGGCTTGCGACGCAACCTCACAGCTCAAGGTCGGCTGGATGCTTTTTCAAGAATCCGCCGGGCAGTGGAATCGGCACGGGAAAGATGATCGATGAGATGGGGATGAAGGGAACGCGACGCGGCGGCGCCGTAATTTCTCCGGTGCATGCGAATTTCATAGTCACCGAAGGGGAGAACGCAAAGGCGTCTGATGCTCTCGCACTGGCGGAGGAAATCCGGGAACGCATGCGGAGAGAAAAAGGGATCGAGCTCGAGTATGAAGTCGAACTGTGGCGTGCCGAAGCGCCCGACGAAGCTCCTGAATCGGAGAAAGACGAAGAGGACAACAATCCTTGAAAGATCAGGTCATAACACCACGAGGGGGCGGACGCGGCGGCACTGGTAAAGGGCGCGCGGGTGAAGTTGTGCAACGACCAGCGCGGCGCGATCGAGGTTCGGGTGCTTCCCGTTCAGCGAGCAGCGGCTGGCGCCGGGTCGTGGCCTACTTACCTGCTGCAGGGAAGGTCGCGCTGGCGATTGGCGTCGGATTACTGGTCTTCGCGGGCTATCGCGCGGCAGCTTCAGCCTCGTTCTTCCAGGCCCGCGGAGTCGACATAAGCGGAGCGTCGCGAGCTTCGACCGATGAGATCCGGGCAATCGTTCGCAAGGGAGTCGCCGAGACGGGTGTGTGGCGCGCCGACCTTCGCGCGATGAGCAGGGAGTTGCGGAATGTCGCCTGGGTGCGGGAGGCGATCGTCTCGCGAGTGCTGCCCGATGGCCTGCGCGTGCGTGTTGTCGAGCGCGAACCGCGCGCGATCGTAAGAACCTCCGCAGGAAAATTTCTTTGGGTTGATGACGAAGGTGTAAATCTGGGCGCGGCGTCGCCAAGCGACCAGATTTTCATGCGTGGTTGGGACGAATCCGGAACTGAAGCGGCGCGGGCCGAGAATCGTGAACGCTTGCAGAAGTTTCTGGAGATGACTCGCAGTTGGGAAGCCAGCGGAATCAGCCGTCGCGTCAGCGAGGTCAATCTCAATGATATGCGCGACGTTCGCGCGCAACTGACCGGGGACGACTCTCAGATCGAGATCCAGCTTGGCAAGGAGGATTTCGGCAATCGGCTCGAATCCGCGCTGGTTACGCTGGATAAGCACCGCAACACCGCGATCGGACCGTACATCCTGCACGTTAACGTGGCGCAGGGCATTGAAAGCAAGAGCGCGATCATCGGGCTAAGCCAAAACGCTCCCAACTTTGATAGTCGAAGCCACGATGAAAGCGGACCTGAGTTTGAGAGTGTAAAGACTACCGCTCGCGTGACGCCAAAACCTGTGACCGAGAGCCGGAAGGCGAAGGAGAAAGAAGGAAGCAGGCAGGAAGTGACCCCGAGGAAGAAAGAGCCGGAGAAGAAGGATAAAAGCAGGAAAGAAAAGACACCGCCCGAGCCCGTGGCTGAGAGCCGGCCTCGACGAGTGGGGGAGTGACAGTTTTGAGTTATGAGTTATGAGTTTTGAGTTCATGGCGAAAACTCTTAACTCTTAACTCAAAACTCATAACTCATAACTGAGCTAACTATGGCCAAGAGAGCTTCACACACAGTTGGACTTGATATCGGCACCAGCAAGGTGACGTGTATCGTCGGCGAGGCCGGTGACGGCGGCTCTCTTGATATCGTGGGAATCGGCGAGGCTGAGTCGCGCGGGCTACGCAAGGGAGTCATCGTCAATCCGGACGCGGCAGTCGAAGCCATAAAGAAAGCTGTGGAAGAAGCGGAGAGAATGAGCGGTCTGGAAGCTGAAGAAGTCACAATCAATCTCGCCGGCTCGCACATCATGGGTTTTAACGGCCAGGCGATTGTCGCCGTCTCGGGACGCGACCGAGAGATCACAGCTGATGACGTCCGCCGTGCGATTGATTCGGCATGCGCCATTCAACTTCCTGCCGGTCGCGAGATCGTGGACCGCTTGCCACAGGAATTCATAGTTGATGATCAGGATGGGATAAATGATCCCGTTGGGATGATTGGGGCCAGGCTCGCCGTCAAAGTCCACATCGTTACCAGTCCGGTCACTGCCAGGCAAAACGCCATCAATGCGGTTAACCGGTCCGGTCTGGTTGTCGCCGACATGGTGCTCGAACAACTGGCTGCGGCCGAGGCTTCGTTGACGGAAGACGACAAAGAGTTCGGCGCGGCGCTGGTCGACATCGGAGCGGAGACGACAGGGCTGGTTATTTACCAGAGGGGGGCAGTTCAGCACACGGCGGTTTTCGCGCTTGGCGGCTCGCATTTTACCAACGACATCGCCTTCGGACTCCGCACACCAATCCCCGAAGCTGAAAAGATCAAGCGGACGGTGGGTACTGCTTACAGTGCTTCACTGAATGAGATGGACCGCGGAGAGTTGGTCGAAGTTCCATCAGTAGGCGGCAGAGGTCCACGTCAAATCTCAAGGCAAATACTTTGCGACATCCTCCAACCGCGAGCTGAGGAGGTTTTGATGCAGGTGGCAGACGAGATACGAGACTCAGGCTGGGAAAGGCAATTGTCGAGTGGAGTGGTCTTGACCGGCGGCGGCTCGTTACTGGGGGGGATGGCTGAGATTGCGGAGCAGGTATTCGATGCTCCTGTCCGGCTTGGTTATCCCGAAAGAGATCGGTTCGGCGGCCTGATCGAAGATATTCAGAGTCCTGTCTGGGCCGCCGCGGCAGGATTATCGTTGGTGACTCAGCGCGCTTTGACTGCGGATGCGCGTATTGGCGCGGGCAAACGGGGCTCAACCGGCCGGCTCACGCATTTTGTCTCGAAGTTTCGAAATCGTTTTAGTAGTATTTTCTGACAAGTTGTTGTATGCTGCCGCGCCAGCCGGCACAAGATGTAGTCCGCAATATTTAGTTGTCCCCGGCGCGCAGAGCCCAACATAACCGCACAACGTGCTTCCGCAGCCGCACCCGGCTGCCAGGAGAGAGGAAGTTAAATGATGACACCGGACCGTCAACCGGCCAACGGGATTAATATTTTTATAGACGACGATCCGCCGATAACAGGCGCGCGCATTAAAGTCATTGGCGTCGGCGGAGGCGGAGGCAATGCGGTCAATCGCATGATCGAAGCCGGGATCGAAGGCATCGAGTTCCTGGTCGCGAACACAGACCTTCAAGCGCTCAAGCGCTCGCGGGCACCGATCAAAATCCAACTCGGCGGCAAGCTCACCAAGGGCCTTGGGGCCGGCGCCGATCCGATCATTGGGCGCAACGCAGCGCTCGAAGACACGGAGAAGATCATTGAGGTGCTGGAAGGCGCGGACATGGTTTTTGTCACCACCGGACTTGGCGGGGGCACAGGCACGGGCGCGGCGCCGATCATCGCAAGTCTGGCGACCGAATTGAACGCCTTGACAGTGGCCGTTGTGACGAAGCCGTTTCATTTCGAGGGACGGCGCAGGATGATGCAGGCCGATCAGGGGCTGAGAGAGCTGCGTGAATGCGTCGATACCGTGATCACCATCCCGAACGAAAGACTGCTTCATACGGTCGAGAAGGGAGTGTCGCTTTCAGATTCCTTCAGGGTTGCGGATGACGTCCTGCGCCAGGCCGTTCAGGGAATATCAGATCTGATCACGGTTCCCGGTCTCATCAATCTCGATTTCGCAGACGTCAAGTCAATCATGCAGGGAATGGGTCTAGCACTAATGGGTGCGGGCCGCGCGAGCGGAGAACATCGAGCGATGGAGGCAACACAGCAGGCCATCTCGTCGCCGCTGCTTGAGGAAGCGACCATAGAAGGCGCGAAGGGCGTGCTGATCAATATCACGGGTGGACCAGACCTTACGTTGTTCGAAGTCAATGAAGCCTCTTCCATCATCCGCGAAGCTGCCGACGCAGACGCGAACATCATCTTCGGCGCCGTCATTGACGAATCGATGCGCGACGAAATGAAGATCACGGTGATCGCGACAGGGTTTGACAGGGAATCAGCCGACTCCGGCCAGATCGCCGCCGCTGCCATGGCTTCGGCCGGGCACCGACACACGCGAACCCCGGGCGATGATCTACAGCGGCCGATTGTTAACCCAGGGCGGCCGGATGATCTGGACGTTCCCACCTTCATTCGCAAGAAAGCAGACTGAAGCAAGGCAAAGTAGAAAGGTAAAAGGCAAAAGGGAAGGGAGAAACAAATCCTTCTTACTTTTGCCTTTTCACTTTTACCTTTTGCGTTCTTTGGTGTAGTATGTGCTCAATTCCTTAAAGGAAATTCTACTCGGGTAAATTTTTTTGCAGCTCTCCTCAATAAGCCGCAGCTTGTGGGGGCTGTCTTTGATTGGTCGCGTCAGTGCAGACGCGTGCCGAATGCATTCGGGCGCGTTGAGCGCCAATCACACACGTCATTTCCTCTTAAATCGTGGAGGTCAGAAGGCCACAGTGAATCGCAAACTCATACGAACTACACTCGCTGAAGTTAAGGACCGGGGACGCGGCGTGCCGCCGCAGAGAGAACGCATCAACAACGGCGACAGGCCGCGTCATGGCGAGGGCGCTCCGGCGCCGCAACGCCCGGCACAGTCGTCCGCTGCCTCAGTACAGGTGCGCAAACGTGTGCCGCCGCCGATCGAAACCAATGCTGAGATCTTTTACTATAAGAAGCAGATCGACGCCCACACAACGATGATAATCGTCTTAATGGATGGCGAGGAAATCGAAGGTACCATAGAGTGGTACGATAAGGGCGCACTCAAGGTTAATCGCAAGTCGGCGCCTAATCTTCTTCTCCTCAAACACAACATCAAGTACATGTACAAGGCTGACGAGCGACCGACGGAACAGTAGGCCCAGTCCCGATTGACTGTCGGTAAGCGTCTCCCGGTGCTCACTACCACATTCGCCTCACCCGTCGCGTCTGGTTATGACTGAGACGTTGCAAAATTCATCCCACGCCGCAACGCCGCACCACAGAGTTCGGTTGCCGCGCATCGGTATCACGATGGGCGACCCTGCCGGCATAGGTCCCGAAGTTGTACTCAAGGCGGTGGCCGAAGAAGAAGTCAGACGCGTCTGTGTCCCGGTCATCATTGGCGACGCGCAACTGCTGGCTCACACAGCTCGGACACTGGACTTGCAGTGCGGCTACGATATCGTTCGATTCGACGAACGATTAGATGACGAGTACACCGAACCCGTAATCTTTCATCTCGATAACATCAACGGGCATATCGAACCTGGAATCGAGTCCGGGACTGCCGGCAAAGCCGCTGCGGGCTACATAGAAGCGGCCGTCAAGTTATGCGCCGCCGGATCCGTTGATGCGATCGCCACCGCGCCCATCAATAAGAGGGCACTCTTCCTTGGGGGATACAGCTTCCCTGGCCACACCGAGTTTCTTGCACATCTGACGAGCACCGAAGAGTATGCAATGGCTTTCGTCGCCGCCAACCTGAGAGTAGTGCTCATTTCCACACATGTTCCACTGGCCGAGGCGATCCGATTGGTCGAGCGCGACCGAATCGTGCGGATAGTTCATCTCGCTCATCGAGAGCTCAAACGCTGGGGCATTGAAAAGCCTCGTTTAGCGGTTGCAGCGTTGAACCCTCACGGGGCTGAGGGCGGGCTCTTCGGTATCGAGGAGTCTTCAGAGATTCTACCCGCGGTTGAAGCGTGTCATGGCCAGGATGGAATTGACGTGCGAGGCCCCTTTTCTGCCGACACAATCTTCCTGCGCGCCTCGCGCGGGGAGTTTGACGCGGTGATTGCGTGCTATCATGACCAGGCAATGATTCCCGTCAAGTGCTTATCATTTGGCGAGGCAGTCAACGTAACTCTCGGCCTGCCGTTCGTTCGTACCTCAGTCGACCACGGCACGGCTTTCGATATCGCAGGAAGAGGTCTCGCGGAACATTCGAGCATGGTGGCGGCCATCACGTTGGCCGCAGAGCTCGCAAGCCGGGCGGACGAATCCACCCGGCCCGTCGAAGCCTGACCCAGGAAGGAATAGTTAGTCGTGTCTGCCCAGAAACCTCAAACCCCACGACGCATACTCGTCGCTGACGACGACCCCGCCATCCTGCGTCTGGTCGCTGCCATCGTCGAAAAAGAAGGCTACACAGTTGTGCCGGCACGCGATGGTCGTGAAGCCTACAAGCTTCTCCAGTCGGACTCGGATTTCGTAGCAGGTATCTTTGACGTTGTGATGCCGCACATACAAGGACCGGAACTCGTTCGCTATATGAAGACCGAGAAACGCCTGATGAAGATACCGGTAATGATGATGACAGCCGAGCAGAATCCCAAGCTATCTTCTGACAGCTTCTCAGCCGGGGCGGTCGTTTTCCTTCCCAAGCCATTTACGACGGCACAGTTGCAAATAATGTTACGCATGCTGATCGCCAAGAGTGGGTCGTAGACTGCTCTCACAACAACGTGACGTAGAGATTCAGCGATGAACGACAGATCCAGGAGAGTCCCTCCAGCAATTATTCTAATCTCGATTTTCGTGATCTCTGCTCTGGCCCTTGTTCAGGCAGCGGACGAGCTGAGTCCGAGCCAGGCGCGTAAGCTGATTGCGAACATGGCTGGAATCAAGCTGCCCTCGAACGCGGTGCGGGTACGAGAGGTCTCGTTGTTGGGTTCCTCGGCGGTAGTTGTGGCACAGGTCGAAACGGCCTTTCGTTTTGTCAAAGGTGACGACGGCAAGTGGCGGATCGCCGAGATCCGAACGGGCGACAACCGGTGGGAAGATCTGGACATGCTGGTGCGCGCCCTCAATAGCGAAAAGTCCGCCCGTGCTCGGGCCGAGATGGAGACTTTATCGACCGCTCTCGAAGCGTTCCGGCGCGAGCGGGGATTTTACGTTGTGGCCAAAGATGAAAGGACCCTTGTGGATCAGTTGAGTCCGCGCTACCTCGCTCGGGTTGTGCGCATCGATCCCTGGCAACGCCCCTACCTCTACGAAGGCACAACCTCGTCATTCACTCTGCGTTCGGCGGGAGCCGATGGCAAAGAAAACACGCCGGATGACATAGTGATGCAAAACGCAGGGACCTGAAGGCGAAAACCAGAAGATACCCCGCGGGTCAAAACCCACGACGAGTTGGGGTAAGCGGGCGGGTTCTGGCTTCGAGTTAAAGAGCTCTCAGCGAACGCGATCGACTCCGCTAGTCACAACAAACTAAATTCCGATAGTCTCCACCATTTCTTCTGGTCCTACTCGAAGATTGACATAGCAGGACTCGCAGTCTTACATTCTGCCTGCTAACCGGCCGCACTCGTGATCCTCGGTTCTATCTTTATTAAGCTCGATCGCTAAACAACGCTCAAGACCTGGGGGTCTTACTCGTAAAAGGCTCTCGATAGATCCACAATAGATGCTTCCCCCCAACACAATTCTCCAAAACCGTTATCGCATCATCCGCGAACTGGGCCACGGCGGCATGGGCACCGTGTACGAAGCGCTGGACCAGCGCGTGAATTGCATCGTCGCTCTCAAAGAAACCTCCGCCAAGAGTAACGACAAAGAAGCCCGTCGCGCTTTCGAGCGTGAAGCGGCCCTGCTAGGCAACCTGCGCCACTCTTCGCTGCCGAAAGTCATGGACTACTTCAGCGAGGACGAGGCCGATTTTCTCGTCATGGAGTTTATCCCTGGCTACGATCTCGCGGAGCTGCTCGACCTGCGTGGCAGCGCTTTCCCGCAGGCGCAGGTCATGCGCTGGGCAGACGAACTGCTGAAAGTTCTCGAATACCTGCATAAGCAAAATCCACCCATTCTTCATCGCGACATCAAGCCTTCGAACCTCAAACTAACCAAACAGGGAGAGATTTTCCTGCTCGACTTCGGATTGGCCAAGGGCGCGGCCGGCCAAATGCCCACGCTCATGACCAGTCACAGCGTTCGCGGGTACACGCCGGTGTATGCTTCGCTTGAACAGATTCATGGTCATGGCACTGATCCGCGCAGCGATCTCTACAGCCTGGGCGCGACGCTCTACCACTTGTTGACGAGTATTGTGCCGGACGATGCCCCATCGCGATTCAATGTGATTGAGGATGAACAGCCCGACTCGTTACAGCCTATTGAGAAGCTCAACCCTCAGGTTTCGACGAATGTCGGCGCCGTGATTCATCGTGCGATGGCGATCAATCGCAGACAACGCCCTGCGAGCGCTTCCGAAATGAGGAAAGCCTTGCGAAATGCGATCGAAGAAGACGAACAGCACGCCGCCGAAGAAGAGTACAGCCGCGCAGAAGAGAGTCGACGGCAACGAGACGAAGGGCAACGGCGGGCCGCAGACGCAGCCGCGCCGAAATCGGTCGAGGATCGGCAGCAACAGGAAGTAGAAACGCGCGAGTTAAAGGAAGCGCGGCAAAGAAAAGCTGAACAGCGCGAACTGGAAGAAGAGGCGGCACGGCGCGCCGAAGCCCAGCGTCGAGACGAAGCTGATCGGAAGAAGCGCGAGGCCGAGGAAGCCGAACGCGTACAAGTCGGAGGAGACGAACGCCGTCGCGCTCTGGAGGTCGAAAGGGCGCGAGAAGAAGAGGCTCGACATCAGCCTGAGCCTCTGATCGCAACTCCAGCTCCCACTGTGCGATCCCACGAGCCCTCTCCCCATGGACGCCCCACGCCGCAACCGTCCATTGAGACTTTGAAGGCTCCAGCGCCCGACAGAGTTTATGGCGTCGGCCAGGATTTGACGACTGACTTGCGCAGAGAGGCCACCTCAGGAGAGTCATTGCCGCAGAGCCGTGGCAAAAACCGAACTGCGATCACTGTAGCTGGTCTCGTCGGGGTTGTCTTGCTGGTCGTCGTAGGCTGGTTGGTTCGCGGAGCCCTGAAGAAGACCGCGACGGCGGGAACGGATCAGCCAACGCAGGCCGGTGAATCAGCCAACCAATATGAGAAGCCTGCGGCTCCTGCCGGCATGGTTTATGTGCCTGGCGGCGAGTTCATGATGGGCCGCAATGACGGAGATGAGTCCGAGCGACCGGCGCAACAAGTCACGGTTAAGCCATTTTTCATTGACACCTACGAAGTCACCAACGAGGATTACGAGAAGTTTGTGAAGGCCAACGTAAACCAAAAACCGCCACAAGGGTGGACGAGCGGAAGTTTCCCAGCGGGCGACGCGCACAAGCCGGTAACGGGCGTGACATGGTATGACGCGACCAAATATGCGAAGTGGGCCCGCAAGCGTTTGCCCATTGAAGAAGAATGGGAATTCGCCGCGCGCGGGACGGATGGGCGCACTTATCCGTGGGGCAATGACTGGGTCGCTGGGAACGCGAATGCGAACGCAGCCAGCGCCGGGATCCAGGATGTGGGCTCGTACAAAGGGACCTCACCTTTCGGTGCGTTCGATATGGTCGGCAACGTCTGGGAATGGACGGCGAGCGAGATGACAGCTTATCCGGGAGGCAAACTGCGGAAGCAACCCGCAAGTGATACCAAAGTCCTGCGCGGCGGTTCATGGAAAAACACGCAGAAGCACGCGACCGTTACGGAACGCTTCGGTTGGCGTGCGAGCGAAGAAAAGAGTTACTCGGAAACCGGATTCCGCTGTGTGAAGGACGTCGCAAAATGATTAATGCAAACTTGGCCCACCTGAGGCCCACAAGACTCCTCCACGGCATAAGCAGGGATTAGCGAGTTCTGGCTCGGTACTTTCTGCAGGCCAGGTGCTTTAAATAGTTTCCTTTGAAAATTTGGAGGCCCAATGAAAAATTACAGACTCTTTCCTATATTGATAATTGCTTGTTTTCTGCTGGTTTGTTCTCCCGCTTCCTTCGGCCAAGGCGCAGGAAGAGAAACTACTAACACTAGTTCCACCAACAAGCCGTCGCCGAAAGCAACGGCATGGACGAAAAAGGAACCGCCGACGTTTGCTGATTTTCCGGCAAGGGTTACGAAAGCGACCGCCCGCCAAATTAATTTCAGCAGTCACCCCAAGGCAAGACAGTTTAGAACCCAGTTGAGAGAAAGTCTTTCAGAAGTAGTGGATTTTGCCGGTCGGTATATCGTGGCCACCTGGGGTTGCGGAACGGATTGCGAGCAGAGCGCCATCATTGATGGCAAGACAGGCAACGTGTTTTTTCCGAAGCAACTTCAGGGTACATCGTTAGGGACGGTAGATGCGGACGAGGTGCTTGAATACAAAGAAAACAGCAGGCTCTTGATCATTAACGGGTCTCCGGCGGGTCCCGACAGAAAGTATGGCATCTGGTATTACGAGTGGACGGGAACAACTTTAGAGCTGCTAAAGTATGTGAAGAATTGAGTGACCCCTTTCATCTACGGGTTTCGGGTTGTGACGGGTGGCCTGGATTCGTTGAGTCTAGTTCATCAGAATTGGAAACTGTGGCGTGGCATCAATGAATGTGAAATCATTTAAGCCTGATTGCATTTCCGGCCTTACCCTTATCAATGCCACGTTCTTGCTGTTCGTTCTGGTGGGCGGGGCGCCAGTTGTTTTCAGTCAAGGCGCTGGCCGCGAGAGCACGAATACGACGAAGCCCCCTCCCAAACGGACAACATCGCCGAAAAAATCAACCAGAACTACGCGCTCGACGGCGCCAGCTAACAGAAGCACGACGAACTCGAATAGTTCGACCGGCATAAGCTTGTCAAGCGCAGAAGAAATTGCGTTTTGGGATTCAATCAAGAACAGCAGCGACCTGGGAGATTTTAAGGCCTATCTGGAAAAGTATCCGAAGGGCAGCTTTGTCGCACTGGCGCGGAACCGTTTGAAGAATTTGGAGGCCACGAAAGCGAAACCGATCGAGGACGCCGCTCCGATCAGAGAAGCAACCCTGCTGCGATGCGATAACGAACTTCTGCAGCCCAACGTAAGCATACTGCAAAGCGACAGTAGGAGAGCAGGAGCGTGGCTGGTACTTGTCAATGAAAACAATTACGAACAAGCGAAGACGAGCGTCGGTGCCAGGTTCAAAGCCATCTTTGCTGCAAGCTACAGTCAGTTCGATGAACGTCGTCGTGAATACTTAAGCATTCAGAAATCCAGCTACTCGGTCTCGGACGCACGCATTGAGATGCAAATTGCATTGTCTGAGCTCCAAGTCGAACTTTGGGCAAAATGTATAGAGGCAACCACCTCAAACAGCGTTCTCACTTTGGCGGCCATTGATCCAACTAGTGACTCGGCCATGATTATTATTCAATGGCGACCGTCTGGAGGCGCAGGAAACATCTCTGGTGTTACTGCTGACTTGCAGGGGGCTGCTCCTGGTAGCCAACTGCTTAATATAAGCACCATCATGCCGGGGGCTCGCGGTTTTGTTGTTCGCCGGGCAACACCCGGTGGCGCCATAAGAGGCGTAATTTCTGGCGTAGCAGGGAATTCTGCCTACGCTATACACGCAAATGTCCTGGTGCCGGAGATAAGACCTCCACAGCCATTTCTTCCTGTCAATCGTTCAGGGGCGGGCACTGCTGCTCGCAGCGGCTCACTTGCCCAGTTGCTTGACGCAATAGTTCGGGGATGGAATATCAATTCAGACGTCGATGATGAACGCAACCTCATGCTGCATCTAGCAGCAGAAGATTGCAGTGAGGGTAAAGTTCGAGCGTTAGTTGATGCTGGTAGCGCGAACCGTCCAAACAAGTGGAACGATACGCCGTACAATATTGCCAGGGCGAGGTGTGGGGCAAGTCATCCTGTGACGATTTTTCTTGGCTCGCTTTGAAGCAGGTCCAGGAATGCGCCTAACCTTCGCTGCCGAAATTCACGAAGGTGAGGGACTTGCTCTCGCTTTTCCGCTCGTTAACGCAACTTTTCTCTCGGCTACTTTTTCAAAACTGAACTACTATGGCCGCCCCTTACGTGGCGAGTGTCGGACTTGCCGGTCGCTAACATGATTTCCCCCCACACCATTCTTTACGGGCGTTCTCGCGCCATTGATCAGTTCGGCCGCGGCCATTCCAGCGAACGCCAATCACTTATCGGGACATCAAGCGCGTGAAAGATGCGGAGAGAGGGATTGTCAAAATGAGTGAAGTTGATGAACGGCTTTATCAGGCGGCACTAGAAAATGATACCCGTGCTGCATTTGAAGCCCTGGAGTACGGGGCGTCTACATGCACCACGAATCGGATGAGAATTCTTATAGCGATACCGCCGTGCTCTATGTTGCCTGTCAGAAGAAAAACAAAGATTTGGTTGACTTTCTCCTCGCCGCTGGTGCAGACCCAAACGCTGACTATTCCTTGAGGGCTGTTTGGGGAAACGAGAGCACGCCATGCCTGTTGGCGGCGGTCCCGGCCATAGAAATCGTTAAAGCGCTGCTGCAGAAAGGCGCAGACCCTAATATTCCTGACTGGGTGGAGGGCCATCCCAGGTCGGTTGTGGGATTTGCATCTGGTACTCAGGAGTTGATTGACTTGCTAAAACAGGACGGGGCTCGCTTGCGAAGCGACGAAGAGTAGATTCCTTTGAGCATGCACCTGTTCCTACCAACCCGTTGGACCGGAGCGTGGATAGCGCGCCTTTCATTGGCAAGGCTTGTACGCGTACCCCGTTGGCTAGGCCCGTCATTCCAGCGTCAGCCGCGTATGCGACACCTGAAGAAGACAAGAAGCAAATTGACAAAGACTTCTGGATTTATCTTGGCATCTTTGTTCTCACTGCGCTCGGGTTGGTCCTAGCGGCTGCAGTGGGATATCTGGTGCCTGCTAACAGCGGCATTCCTAATAGTGGTACCCAAGCCAGCGCTTATATGGTACGCATCTTCCAATTTGTCATGATTATGATCGCTTTGGGGCTTGCTGGCTGGTTAAGTGCCCGCACTCGCAAGAGACTTCTGCAGAAAAAGTTACGGGGGACATGTTTTTGGCGATTACGAACTAACATCCTTGCCTCATGAATGCAAGCCACTCGCAGCGATGAGGAGCGTGGGAAACGAATCAGGGCTAGACATCAATGAACTCGATTACAAAACGGCAATCATGCTTTCGCTCGGGTAGTGATGGTGTTGTCGGTGGTTAGTTCGCTGCTGGAGCAGGGTGGAGGTAGAGAGAACAGCGACTCGGCCCAAGCCCAACTCAATTATTCCGCTCCTAACGGAGCTACAGTGTGCCGCCGGAATCGTGGGTTCCAGAAATTTCTAGCTCCTGGCGGAGCGAAGTCCCGGCGAGCCGCAAGCCGGTTCTTCAGTTTTTTGCCTCGCCGGGAATTCCCCGCCATCTCGCTGACGCTCCGGAGGCGATGATCTTCGTCGGATCGTTAGCTGACCTAATTCTCGATCAGTCCTATCCACCTGTTTTTTCTGCAAGCTTTTTTCTTGACGCTCGTCACTCCGAATGTTAGTTTTCAAATGTGGCTTCTCTTACAAAGAAGTCCACCAAGTTGCTTGTCACATGCCCCCGCGCTGTCCGCTAGTAAGATCCAGACCCTTCAGACGGCGCTCGCCTCAAACCAAGGAGTCCGGTTTTGATAACGGGACGCAAACTGCTGCTCGCAGACGATTCGGTCACTATTCAAAAAGTCGTTGATCTGACTTTCACGGATGAAGGTCTTGAAGTCATCACAGCCAGCGACGGCCAGCAAGCTCTCGATAGGCTTGAAGAGAGCGTGCCCGATATCGTTCTCGCGGACGTTCACATGCCGCAGCTCAATGGATATGAACTTTGTGAACTCATCAAGCAGGACGAACGATTCAGACATATCCCAGTTATGCTTCTCGTCGGCTCGTTTGAGCCTTTTGATGAAGCGGAGGCCCGCCGTGTCGGCGCGGACGACTACTTGACGAAACCCTTTCAATCAATACGCACTCTTATTGGCAAGGTCCAACATCTCTTATCAGGTGAGAAGGCGGGCCTCGACGAAGCGACGACGCGCAAGCTGACGCCGCTGGCCGAAGCCGAGCAGGCGAACCGTTCCGACCCCGAGTTTCTCGAGCGATCGACGGCTGACACTGCTCCTTTGCCGGAGCATATGGAAGCCAGCCACGTGGCTGAAGGCGCGCGCGATAGTTCCTTTGCCGATTTGAGTATGGACGACGCAATGATCGAGTCATCGCCTGCCGGCGAATACGCTGGCGTCGCACACAGCAGCCAGCCGAGAGCCACTGCGCAGTATTCTGCCGCTGACCTGCACGACGCAGGCGTAGCTCACGTAACTGAGAGCCCTATGGAATTCGAGGAAACTATCGACGCTTACTCCCCTTCACGTGAAGGAGCGCTGCAACCGGTGGGACACTATGCGCCACTGCCGATGGCGACATCAGAAGTCGCTTTGTCAGACGATGCCTTGCTTGACCTGGGCGAGTTGGGGACTTCCACGTCTGAGAGGGAGTCGGACGACTTCTTCCTGGATCTCTTTGACGAATCACCGGCGCCGGCGCCCTCTCGTTCTTCTTCCCGGGTCGACGTGCCCGCTCAATCTATAGTGTCTGATCAGTTCGCTGCCACGCCGGCTGAAGCGATCGAGCAGTCCGCGCGTCCCCAGTTCGGGGAATTCGCTATGGCGTCGAGCGACGAGGCCTTCGAGGCCCAGGCCGCTCATCAACCGCTCGAAGCGTCGGTGGCGACGGAAGAACTGCCTTCTGAGAACGAGGCAGGGGTCGCGACACAGCTCGCTCCAACGGAACGCCTACCCGAAGGTTATCGCGTCGAAGACGCGGCCACAGCTCCTGAGGCCACTCAATCAGATTACACGGGTTTGGTTGATGATCCGCCAAAGACACGGCTAATCACTCTCGATCAGATTTCGCCCGAGGTGATAGACGCCATCGCACGGCGTGCGGTCGAACACCTTTCTGCACGCGAGGTCGAACAAATCGCGTGGGAAATCGTGCCTGACCTTGCCGAACGTCTGATCAAGCGTAGGCTCGAAGAGGGAAAGCTATAGTCCGTCTTCGAACTCCATTACCAGAACAATAAACCGGCCGCCAGTCTTTCACTGATATGAAAACTGGCGGCCATTGCTTTACAATAGCCGATTGCTGAAAACTACAAACTGAAAACTAAAAAACGTTCAATGGACATCCCAAAGACCTACGATCCCAAACAAGCTGAAGAGCGGCATTACGCTCGCTGGGAAGAGCAGGGTTGTTTCGCGCCTGAGATGAATCGCGACCCCAGTGCGCCTGTCTATTCGATAGTGATCCCTCCGCCGAACGTGACCGGCTCGCTCCATATGGGGCACGCTTTGCAACACACGCTGATGGATGTCCTCACGCGTCACAAGCGAATGTGCGGATACAGGACCCTTTGGCTGCCGGGAATGGATCACGCCGGCATCTCGACGCAGTTGATGGTAGTGCGCCAGTTGAAGAAGGAAGGTCTTTCCCGCCACGATCTTGGTCGCGAAAAGTTTGTCGAGCGCGCCTGGAAGTGGAAGCATGAATCCGGTGGGCAGATACTGAACCAGCTTCGCCGTGAAGGCGCTTCGGTCGATTGGTCCCGTGAACGCTTCACCATGGACGAAGGCCTGTCCCGGGCAGTACGCGAAGTATTCGTGCGTCTCTATGAAGAAGGATTGATTTACAGGGGCGACCGCATCGTCAATTGGTGCCCCACCGACCAGACAGTGCTGTCCGATTTAGAGGTCGAGAAGACGCCGCAAGCCGGCAAACTTTATTACCTGCAGTACCCGGTAAAGAGCGCGAACGGGGAAGAGCGCCGCATCACAGTTGCCACAACGAGGCCGGAGACAATGCTGGGAGATACCGCTGTCGCGGTCAACCCCAATGACGACCGGTACAGCGATCTCGCCGGCGCCGTAGTGCAATTGCCGCTCACCAATCGGGAAATACCTATTATCGTCGACGAGTATGTTGATGCAGAATTCGGCACCGGCGCTGTCAAGGTTACGCCGGCTCATGATCCCAACGACTACGAAATGGGCGTGCGTCATGACCTGCCGCAGATCGTCGTCATCGATCCTCATGCCCGTATGACTGAAGAGGCCGGCAAAGATTTCTTTGGGCTCGACCGGTACAACGCGCGCGAACTCGTGGTAGAGAGGTTCGCCGAGCTAGGGCTTCTCGAGAAAGTGGTTGACTACGAGTTTTCGATCTCGAAATGCGAACGCTGCAAGACGGTGGTCGAACCCTTGATCTCGACCCAATGGTTCTGCCGGATGTCCGAATTGCGAGATTTGGCTCTTGGGCTGCGGCGCGATAAAGACACGCCGAATTTTATACCGGAAATTCCTTACGCCAAGGTCTACACCGACTGGCTGGAGAATTTGCGCGACTGGACGCTTTCGCGCCAGCTTTGGTGGGGTCACCAGATTCCAGCCTGGTACACCACGGACGGCAACGTCGTCGTATCGCGGTCGTTGGAAGAGGCTCGCGTTGCGGCCGGCACCGACAAATTGGTGCAGGACCCGGACGTTTTGGATACGTGGTTCTCGTCCGCGCTATGGCCGTTCTCGACGCTTGGCTGGCCTGACGAGACTGAAGACCTCACAACTTTCTACCCGACGTCGGTCCTCATCACAGCGCGCGACATTATCTTTCTATGGGTTTCGCGAATGGTGATGATGGGAATGAAGTTTATGGGCGAAACCCCTTTCCAGGATGTGTTCATTACTGGCACTGTGCTCGACAAGCACGGGCAGCGGATGTCCAAGACAAAAGGCAACGGCATCGATCCGCTCGACGTCTTCGAGAAATACGGAGTTGACGCCACCCGCTTGGTGCTCGCATCCGTGGGCAGCACGGACACGCGGTGGAACGACAATCAGGTAGAGTCCTACCGCAACTTCGCCAACAAGATTTGGAACGCCGCGCGCTTTTGTTTGATGAATTCTGAGGGCGCCTCCGTTGGCGAAGGCTTCGATCCGGATCGAAACAAATGGACGTTGCACGATCGCTGGATTATCTCGCGTCTGAATAAGATCGCCAGAGAAGTCGACGAAGCGTTGGCGAACTATCGCTTTCATGAAGCGGTGCAAACTCTCTACCATTTCTTCTGGGATGATTTTTGTGACTGGTATATAGAGCTGTCCAAGTCCGAGATAACTTCCGAAACGGCGTCGCTCGAGCGCGATCGGGCGCGGAGCCGCCTTATCAGCGTTCTCGAGCAGGCGCTGAGACTGCTACATCCGTTTATGCCATACATCACTGAAGAATTATGGCTACGATTACCTGGCATCGATGGAAACCTGAGACATCCGGCGTATAGCGACGGTGAGCCGACAATCATGTTGGCGAAATATCCACAAAGCGATTCTGGGTTGATCGACGACCGAGCGGAAAGCGAAATGAGCTCGGTGATAGAGTTGATCTCGCGTGTGCGAAACATCCGCTCTGAGCTGAATGTGAAACCATCTGATCCTGTGCGGGTCCAAATTGGTGCTGCCGATGAAAGACTGAGAGAGGTGTTTCTCGAGAATCGGGATCAAATCGTGAGACTCGCCCGCGCGTCTGAATTGACTGTCGGCGCCGAGATGACTGCGCCGCGGGCGTCCGCGCGGGCAGTTCTCACCGGCGGCGCGGAGGTCGCGGTACCTCTCGAAGGCTTGATAGATTTCGAACAAGAGCGTGAACGGCTCGGTCGCGAGCGCGAGAAGTTACAGAAGGAAGCGGCAAAGCTTGAAGCTCAGCTTGCCAACCCGCAGTTTGCCGAACGCGCGCCGGAGGAGAAGGTGGTTGAAGTGAGAGAGCGGCTGGTTGATATCGCGCAAAGAACTACCGCGCTCCAGCAAATGGCGGAGGCCTTAAAATGAACTGGCTCGAAGATGGGGCGCTTTTTTCTCAGATCGGCGCGTTTCTGTCGGAAGACCTCGGGCGAGGCGATATCACTACACAAGCGACGGTCGCGCGCAACGCGCATGCGCGCGGCCGCTTTCTCGCCAAGGAACCGATGGTGATCGCTGGACTCGAAGCTGCCGAAGCTGTGTTCTCCACACTCGATTCACAACAGCAGATCGAGGCCTTCGCCACCGATGGAGAAGAAGTCGAAGCTGGAAAAGTGATAGCACGCACGACGGGGTTCGCGGACGTGCTGCTCGGGGGCGAGCGGGTTGCGCTGAACTTGCTTCAGCGACTTTCCGGGATTGCGACGCTGACGCGCAAATTCGTGCGCGCGGTCGAGGGGACCAATGCCCAAATCGTGGATACTCGCAAAACCACGCCGGGCTTGCGCATGCTGGAGAAGTACGCGGTCGTCTCAGGCGGAGGACGTAATCATCGCTTCGGGCTGGATGACGGTGTTCTCATAAAAGATAACCACATTGCGCTGGCAGGTGGTGTTGGTCCGGCTGTTGAGCGCGCTCGCGAAGCAGCGGGTCATTTGCACAAGATCGAAGTCGAAGTCTCAAGCGAGAAGGACTTGCGTGAAGCGATCGAGAAAGGGGCTGACATTCTCCTGTTGGATAATCTCAGTCCGGAAGAGACAGCGCGCATGGTTGAGCTGGCCCGTGGGCTCTCTCAGCTTGTAGCCCTCGAAGCTTCCGGGGGCATAACTCTGGAGAATGTGCGTGCCTATGCGGAGACGGGCGTAAACCTGATCAGCGTCGGTGCGCTTACCCATTCGGCCCGTGCGATGGACATTAGCTTCAAGATCCAGGCGGGGTAGGACGGTTCAAGGTTCAACGTTCAAAGTCTGACTGCGCCATCGGATCGTGCGCCCGGGAACTCGGAACTCAAAACCCGAAACCCGAAACTCAAAACTCGCAACTTGAAGCCTCGTCGTGCGTGTAAGCAGTTTGGGCATCCTACGGGATGCATCGTGACTTCATTAGTGATAGTCTTTTGGGAGACGTAGCTTGACGGGAGGTTTCGAGATGCGAAGTCGGCTTGCGCGCTTTATGGTGGTCGGATTTGCGGTTCTGATCTCAATTTGCCTATGCTTTGATGAGGCCAGCGCGCAGCGCACGCGAAACAAGCGATCACGTCGCGTAACCAATCCGGTTGCTACTGCTCCGCGCACCGTCGTTCCCTCTACTCAATCGACTGACCCGCAGATAATAAGCACGGCCGATCAACAGACGAACAGCCAGGACAACGCGTCGGACCTTAGCGGAGAGGCTCCAACTTCGCGGCCGAGCCGCCGGCGTACCGCGCAACCCCCGGATGACGAGTCGATGCGCCGCACCGTCAACGACCTTTCGAATCAGGTAACCAAGCTAACCGACAAACTGACGGAGATGGAGAAGTCACAACGCGTGCTTGTGGACCTCGAACGCCTTTCACGAGCTGAGCAGCGCGCGGAGTTGTTGAGAACCCAGATGCGCGATGTCCAGGACAAGGAAGGAAATCTGCTGGGTAGATCGGAACAGATCGAATACGATCTCAAGCCGGAAAATATTGAACGAAGCGTGGCCACTTACGGATCCACACGTCCCGAGGAGGCCCGCGACGCCCGGCGCCGAGCACTCGAAAGCGAGAAGATTCGCGTTCGAGCTCAGCTCGATTCACTCGCTACCAGCAAGCAACGACTCGACACTGCAATCATCAACGCGGACTTGGAAATCGACAGACTGCAAAAACGTCTGGAAGACTCGCCAGAACCGCCGCCGAAGGAGAATGCGGCCGAGAACACCAACGACACCAACGATGCTGAGGAACCGGATTCCACTTCAACCACGGCGCCGGGAAGAAAAGCGCCGCCGTCAAACTCCACCACTCCGCCGCGATAGGAACTCTCGCGTGAGAGCTTGGTTCTCGACTTATCGATCCGGGCTTTCTCGGCCCGAATGAAATCATGGGCACGCTGGCACAATCCGAACTCTATCGTTTGATCGACGAGTCCCATCAACGCCGCGAACGCGTCGTAGTTGCGACTGTGGCGCACACCAGAGGATCGACGCCTCAGCGTCGCGGCGCCAAGATGCTCTTCTTTGAGAGTGGCGAAGTGGCGGGAACGGTCGGAGGCGGCTGCGTCGAAGCGGAAGTCTGGGCCGAAGCTCGTGCCGCTATGCGCACCGGCCTCTCAGCTCTTCACGAATTCAAGCTTACTGCGGAAGCGGCAAGCGAAGAGGGCATGGTCTGCGGCGGTACCATGGAGATTTTCATTGACGTGTGGAATAGGCAGTGATAAGTGATAGGTGATAGGTGATAGGTGATAAGTGATGGGTGATGAGTGATGGGTGATGAGTGATGGTGCCTCTGGACAATCGTCGTTTGTTCTTATCACCTATCACTTATCACCCATCACTCGGGGAGGTGAATATGCCTGCATCTTTCTTCGAAACCTACAAAGAGAAGCATCAGCATCCTCTGAACAGGCTCATGCACACCATCGGAATTCCGATGATCGTAGTGTCGTTGCCGCTGTTCTTCTTCATCAAGTGGCAGTGGGCGCTCGCGGTCTTCGTCGTGGGCTGGATATTTCAGTTCATCGGGCACGCCATCGAAGGCAACCAGCCGGCCTTCTTCAAAAACCCGATGTATCTGTTAGTCGGTCCGGCATGGCTCGTTCGGCGCGTTGCCGCATCCCTGGGAATTTACAAATCAGCAGTACACAAGTAAGAAACACGGCTAATCTCGCGCGCTGAGATTCGTGGATGCAGGACGAAAACAAAGAGCCATCGCAGGGCGCTATCGCGGTGGCTGTCGCCCGCGTTTTGGCCTCGAATGCGATCGCTGCGCTCGCCACTCTGATCGCGGCGCCCACGCACGTCGGCGCAAAACTGCTGATAGAAGAATCAGAAGCCCGCACCGGTACCCTTGGGGACCCGGCCCTTGACCACTTAGTAGCCGGCTACGCGAAGACCTTCCTTGATTCACGCGCGGAAGCGCGAACCGTAAGAATTCAAGAGCTAACCGATATCCCGCAAGCTGGCATCGAAGGCCGAATTCTGTTCGAGCGGATCGAGCCCGAGCCGCGCCTGGTAATTTGTGGTGCGGGCCATGTCGGTGGGTCTCTCGCTCGGCTTGCCAGCTTTGTCGGATATCGAACAGTACTGATAGACGACCGGGCAGATTTCGTAAAACCAGAACGGTTCCCTGAACCGGAAATCGAATTGGTCGCGGCCTCGAGTTGGACCGAGGCCTTGGGTGCGCATATCGGCGAAGGGCGTGGCGTGTATGTTGCCGTCGTCACACGGGGCCACAACGAAGACGAGGAGTGCATGCGGGCGGCAATATCCTCGCAGGCAGAGTATGTCGGTTTGATCGGGAGCAAGCGACGCACGAATATTGTGCTCGATCGGCTGCGCGAAGCGGGAGTGGCCGAATCACGCCTGCAGGCGGTGAGGGCGCCCATCGGGTTGGATATCGGCGCTGTTTCACCTCAGGAAGTCGCGCTCGCTATACTTGCAGAGATCGTTGCCAAACGGCGTGGAGGTTCGGGCGGGCCGCTTTCGACTTGGCGGCGAAAGACTTAGTAGCGCAAACTGTCGGTTTGCGACGTTCGTGAGTGCGAGGAGAGTCGTGGTTGGCAGCTCAGACGCAAACTAACAGTTTGCGTTGGTTTGCGTCGCCGTATTAACAACTGATGTTCACCGAGTTAGAAACAGTCAAGCCACCAGCTAAACGAGAGCGAAGAATGTTTCGCGCGCTCTCGCACCGCAATTTCAGATTGTTCTGGACGGGCGCGTTCCTTTCGAACACCGGGACCTGGACCCAGGCGGTGGCGCAGGGCCTGCTCGTCTATCAGCTCACTAACTCGCCATTCTGGCTGGGCCTGGATGCCTTCTTATCAATGGCGCCGGCGCTCGCGCTAACACTTCTCGCCGGCGTCTTCGCGGATCTGGTCGATCGCAGACGCATACTTATCTACACACAAATCGTTGCCGGCCTCTCCGCACTCGTCCTCGCAGTATTGATCGTTACCGGGATAGTCCATTTCTGGATGGTGCTTGTGCTGTCGTTCGTCACGGGTTGTTGCTTTGCGATTGCCGGACCTTCGTACCAGGCCATCACGGTCGACCTGGTCGATCGCGAGGACGTTCCAAATGCTATCGCGCTCAACTCGATGCAATTCCAATTCTCACGCGTGGTTGGTCCGACGCTCGCTGGAGTGGCCCTGAGTTTATTTGGACTTGCCGGCTGCTTCTTCGTAAACGCGCTTTCGTTCGTGGCGGTTATCGTCGCGTTGAAAATGGTTCGCTTCGATGACGCGAAGGTCTCGCTGCCGGCCCATTCCGTAACAGACAAAGGGGCGGTTTGGCATGACCTGGTGGAGGGCTTGCGCTATGTCAGGCTCCGTCCACGCGTCTTCATGTTGCTGCTGATTTCCGGGATGACGAGTCTCTTCGGCGCACCGTATCTTGTGATGATTCCCGTATATGCGCGCGACATTTTTCATATGAACGCAAATGGCAACTCCCTCCTGATGGGAGTGTCGGGTGCTGGAGCGTTTATCGGCGCTCTCATGCTGGCCTATCTGGGTAACTTCAAATACAAAGGACGGGCTGTCCTGGGTGGGGCATTCTCGTTCGCGCTCTGTCTCATTGGGTTCGCATTCTCGAAAGTATTACTTCTCTCCTTAGCTTTCATCTTCGGCATGGGCTTAGCGATCGTGAGTTGCGTGGCGGTGGCGAACATTCTCTTGCAGCAGCTGGTTACCGACGAGATGCGCGGGCGAGTGATGAGCATGTTTATGCTCTCGTTCATCGGCACGATGCCGATCGGGAACCTGATCGCCGGTGCCTCTGCGGAACGATTCGGCGCTCCCCCCACACTGGCTACGGGCGGAATAATCATAGCGATCTTCGTCGCCATCGTTACGATCGCAGACCGGCGTCTGCGCGAATCCTAACTGACAATTAGTGCCGGCGGTCGACTCGGGCGCAAGAAACCAGCGGTTGGGGCGTTCTTCAGGCAAACGCGCGGTCTGTAACCGTGCATCGAGAGGCCACAAATAGGAGAGAGTGTTATGCGTAATCGAAAAGTTTATATCTGCCTGACCCTGATTCTGCTGGTCGTCGCGACCGCAGCCACGGCCCTCGCCCAGGGCGTAATCGTCCCGGGGCCGTGTCGCCGCTGTCCCACACCGCAGCAACCCGTTACCCTCCCCCGCGCTTTGCCGATCAAGTCCATCAAGCTGGACACGAAGATCGTTGGGCAAGTCGCGACAACGCACGTCGAGCAAATCTTTCGCAACGACACCAACGCGATCCTCGAAGGCACGTACCTCTTTCCTATTCCTGAGGCCGCTTCGATCGTGGAGTTTGCCATCTGGGACGGTGACCGAAAGCTTGTCGGCGAAGTCCGATCACGCGAAGAGGCTCGGCGTATTTACGACGAGATCGTCCGCAGGCAGCGCGACCCGGGACTGCTGGAATACGCAGGCAAAGACCTCTTTCAGGCGAGCATCTTTCCAATCCCCGCCCACTCCGAAAAGAAACTCGAGCTCACTTACACACAGGTACTTAAGGCCGAGTCGGGAACCGTTTCTTATCGTTACCCGCTTGGCACCGGACACAATCTGGCACAAATCGGCGAAGTCACCGGACGCGTAGATATTGACGCCAAAGAGCCGATACGAAACGTTTACAGCCCAAGCCACGACGTCGATCTTGCGAATCATGGTTCGCGCAACGCGCGCATCTCTTTCGAATCAAAGGCCGGCCGCGAGCCACAGGACTTTCAACTCTTCTACACAATTTCACGCGAAGACTTTGGCCTCTCGCTTCTGACCCACCGCGAGACAGGCAAGGATGGCTACTTCCTGATGATGCTTTCCCCGAAGGATGACTGGACGGAGACCGAGTACGCCGCCAAAGACATCGTGTTCGTGCTCGATACCTCAGGTTCGATGAACGAGGACGGAAAGATGGAAAAGGCCCGTTCAGCACTGCTGTTCGGGGTCAAGAGTCTTCGTCCGGCGGATCGCTTTAACGTTATCTCGTTTGCCGGCGAGGAGCGCTTGATGGAAAGCGGGATGATTTCAGCGGACGACGCCGGGCGCGCACGAGGTGAAGAATTCGTCAGAAAGTTGCGGGCGACCGGCGGCACAAATATTAACGACGCTCTAAGGACCGCTCTCAAACAGTTTGGCG
Source organism: Acidobacteriota bacterium (assembly GCA_032160165.1). Taxonomy (GTDB): domain Bacteria; phylum Acidobacteriota; class Blastocatellia; order Pyrinomonadales; family Pyrinomonadaceae; genus QHXM01. Next base: position 1,161 of record JAVHWA010000173.1, on the reverse strand, counting down.
CGAGCGACCGCCCGAAGATGCTTGTATTCATGACTGACGGCCTGCCGACCGTGGGCGAGACCAACGTTGCGCGCATTATCGAAAACGCGCATTCCACTCGAGTGTCCGGAGTGAGACTCTTTACCTTCGGCGTCGGTTACGATGTGAACACCGCGCTGCTCGACAAGCTTGCCTCAGAGAATGGCGGAGTTGCCGACTACGTCGAGCCGAAAGAGAACCTTGAGATCAAAGTCTCGAACTTCTTTACCAAAATTAACTTCCCGGTGCTGACGGACCTCGCGCTGAATATGGGCGGCGTGGATACAGACCTGATCTATCCTCGCAACTTGCCGGACCTCTTCAAAGGTACGCAGATAACCTTGATTGGTCGCTATCAGAACGCTGAAGACCTGCGCCGCATCACGGTCAAATTAACCGGCAAGACGGGTTCTGCGACGCGCAACTACAATTTCGAGAATCTGGCGTTCCCATCACGGGAAGAAGAAAACGACTTTCTGCCGCGCCTCTGGGCGACACGTCGCGTGGGCTGGCTTATGGAGCAGATCCGCACCAACGGCGAGCAGAAGGAACTGCGCGATGAGATAGTCGACCTGGGAACACGGTATGGCATCGTCACGCCTTACACTTCTTATCTGGCTGTTGAGACAGAAGCCAGGGCGGGAACAGGTGGTAACGTGGTTATCGCCTCGGACCAGATCACGATGGCAGGCGGTAGTATCTCGTCCCGCCAGATCAGCAATCTGCCCTCCTCTGCGCCGAAGGAAGAGGCCGCCCGAGCCAAGACCGGCGCCTTGGCGGTTCAGCAGAGTAAGCGCGATCGTTCACAGCAGGAAACCTTAAGGATTACTGCGGACGACAAGGACACTCCCGCGAGCGTCGTTCGAAACGTCGGTAATAAGACCTTCTATCTCCGAGGCGGGGTATGGACGGATGCCGACTTCAAAGCGGACGCCCGAATGAATGAGACCAAGCTGGTATTCGGCAGCGACGAATATTTTGCGCTCCTGCAACGGGCACCGCGCCTGGCCGAGTATTTCGCGCTCGGGGAACGGGTGATCGTTGTTTTCGAAGGCCGCGTTTACCGCGTCGACGCGACGAAGTAAACCTCGCTTTCACTTGAACAACCCAGGCGGCGGGGCTGCGAGATGGATTCCGTCTCGC
>JAVHWA010000091.1:0-8210 GCA_032160165.1 Acidobacteriota bacterium | reverse complement strand
CGGGAAGTCTCTGACTCCGGAGAAAATCGTAAGGCGGCCCAAATGATTTGGGGTGGTCTCTTCGTCAAGTTCGTCTGTAACCATTCGATGAAACTCGTCGAACAGAGTCTCCGCTTCCTGCTTCGTTTTTCCTTTGACGCTCTGTGTCATCATGCTGGCGGCGGCCTTGGAGATAGCACAACCCGAACCCTCGAAACTGATGTCTTTAACCACTTCATCTTCGAGGTCGAGATAAACGGTCAGCTGATCGCCACAGAGCGGGTTATGGCCCTCGGCCGTGCGATTTGCAGACTCGAGCTTACGGAAGTTTCGAGGCTTCTTGTTGTGATCGAGGATGACCTGCTGGTATAGCTCGCTTAGTTCTGACATGGTGGATGGTGAATGGTGAATCGTGAATGGTGGTAGGTGATAGGTGATAGGTGATAGGTGATAAGTCTCCTCTTATCACCCATCACCCATTACTCATAACTACCTAAAAACCTCAATGACTTTCTCAATCGCCTGCGCCAACGCATCAACCTCTTGCTTTGTATTATAGAAGGCGAACGACGCCCGAGCGGTGGCCGGCACTTTGAAGCGCTGCATCACCGGTTGAGCACAGTGGTGGCCGGCGCGGACGGCGATTCCTTCCTGATCCAGAATCGTTCCAATGTCGTGCGGATGGATCTCGTCAACGATAAACGAAAGCACGCTGGCTTTCTCGCGCGCCGTGCCAATAATCCGCACGCCGTCGATCGAGCCAATCCTCTCACTCGCGTAACTTAAGAGCTCGTGCTCATAAGCGAAGGCCTTCTCGCGACCGATACTGTTGAGATAGTCTATCGCGGCCCCTAAACCGATTTGCGAAGCGATAGCCGGTGTTCCCGCTTCAAACTTGTCCGGCAAACCCGCATAGGTCGTCTTCTCCAGCGTAACAGTTCGGATCATGCTCCCACCGCCCTGAAACGGATTCATCTTCTCAAGCAACTCTTTCTTTCCATAGACGACTCCGCTGCCTGTGGGCGCGAACATCTTATGGCCGGAGAGCGCGTAAAAGTCACAATCCAAATCCTGGACATCCACCGTCAGGTGCGGCGCACCTTGCGCCCCATCGACAACAACCGGCACTCCATACTTATGCGCACTAGCTACGATTTCCTTGACCGGATTAATTGTCCCCAGGGCATTGGAGATGTGAGTGATGGCAACGATCTTCGTCCGCTCGTTCAATAGAGCATCATACTCGTCCAACAAGAGCTCTCCCGCGTCGTTGATCGGGATCACGCGCAGGCGAGCATTCTTCTCTTCGCAGAGCATCTGCCACGGCACGATGTTGGAGTGATGCTCCATTTCGGAGATGATGACCTCGTCACCCTCACCTACGAACTTACGGCCGTAGCCGTGCATCACCAGATTTATTCCTTCGGTGGCGCCTCGAACAAAAATGCACTCGCGCGCCTCGCGTGCGTTGATGAATCGTTTGACCTTTTCGCGTGCGCCTTCGTAAGCAGTGGTGGCCCGCTGACTGAGGTAGTGAACGCCGCGATGTATGTTGGAATGTTCCTGTTCGAGATAGGCGCTGCCGCGGTCTACGACGATCTGAGGGACCTGGGAGGACGCGGCGTTATCCAGATAGACCAACGGCTTTCCATTTACCATCGTTCTGAGCACTGGAAAGTCCTCGCGTATCCGCTCGACGTCCCATTCGCCGATTGGCGTTGGTGTCTCAGTGACTGATTTCTCTATTGTTGCCATTAGTACTGAAAGCGATCAAGCCAGCATCATTCGCGCAGGTTGCAGCGAACGCTGAAAAGGGTTTAGCACCAGTCCGAGTTCTTCGAGGGTGAACACGCCCAGCAACGCCTCATAACCCGGTTCGCCGAGAATCACCGGCGTGTGTCCTTCTCCCTACGGAAGCACGATGTAGCATTCAGAGACGTCTCGTTCGACGTGAGTGCCGTCAGCCAGAGTAAAAGTCATCCTGCGCTTAGGAGATAATTCAATAGCCTTCCAACTCGCCACGGGCAGCAACGTATACTTTGCCCCGCTGTCTACAAGGAATTCAGCCGTCGTCCGTTTCCCTGTCGGTCCGCTTACCGTTCCTTCAATGTAGGTTAATCCCATCGATCTGTTTCCAGCGTTCGTCGTCTATTTCCGGTGCGGGGCTTCCGAGTCAGGAGCAGGTATCAGCATCCAGGAGATCGTGCAGCGGTCTGCCTTTTCAAGCGTCTCGACGCGGAACAGGGCGTAGTAGTCACGAGCGTCGTCCACTACATGTATCACGTACATGTGGCCATCGACTGCTTTGACCCAAAGCGAGCTTACCTTTGGCTTTCCATCATGCTTTGGCGGTCTGGGCGCAGCAGATAAAATAACTCTTCCCGCCTCGTAATCCGCTCCCGGTACTGCAACGGGATCCGCGTGACCAGCTGCGCCACGCCGACTCGGTTCGCCTGGAGCGCCATCCGCACCGTCCGCTCCGTCTGCGCCAGAGGTATCAACGCTGAAGTGTCGTTGCTCACCCGATTTCAACTTCGGCAAAGGGTCAACCGTGGGGACTCTGAATGCAGTCGTCCAATCGAGCAAGCCGAGGTCCTTGATCACACTTCGATTGCGCTCAGCGGCTGAACTCTGAAGCCAGTCCTTCTCTTCTCCGGCATACAGCAGGCCGTAGTACAGATCGCAGTTGTCACGGGCCGAGGTAGACCAAATAGGGTAAGAAGCGCCCGTCATAAAGCTTAAACAGCCCGCGCGCTGCTCGCCGCCATATTTGTTGACGGAATAGAGTGTCACAGGCGATCCCTGTACGCCGATTTGTTGCGCCCGAACTGCTGGTGGCTGAACCACGCAAAGCAGGGCGACGATCATGATGAAAACAAATCGCGCGCTTATCTTCATTAGCACCTCAGCGGGATAGATTAAGACGTGAGCCGCGAGCGCGGCCTACACCTCCAGACACGCGTGCAACCGATTTAGAACCGCTTCATCCAACTGCGCTCTGATCGAGTCGATCTTTATCTTGCCGATGACTTCTTCTGCAAACCCGTACGTCAGCAGGTTTCGCGCCAAGTCCGGTTCCATACCTCGCGTCTGCAGATAGAAGAGCTCTTCCTCGTCGATCTGCCCCACGGCAGCGCCGTGCGCGCACTTTACGTCATCGGCGAAAATTTCGAGCTGCGGTTTGGTATCGACCCGCGCTTCATTTGAAAGAAGCAGATTCTTGTTGGTCTGCATCGCGTCGGTCTGCTGCGCACCGGCGCGAACGAAGACCTTGCCATTGAAAACAGCACGCGACTTGCCATCCATAATACCCTTGTACAGTTGGTGGCTGGTGCAATGCGGATGGCGGTGATCTATTAGCGAGTGCGTATCGGTATGCTGTCCTGTGCCAACCAGGTACAGGCCATCAACCCAGCACTCGGCGCCTTCGTCATCGAATCCAACGTTGATTTCATGTCGGGAAAGCCGCGCCCCAAATGTAATTGTGGTTCCGTTATAGACACTGTTGCGAGCAAGTGACGTCGCAGTGGTGGCAATGTGGAAGGCCTCAAGGCTCTCCCGCTGCACTTTATAGTGATTGAGTCGCGCACCCTCATCGAGAACGATCTCGACCACCGCATTGGTAAAGTAAACTTCACTATCAGCGGTGCTCGCATAACTCTCGATGATCGTGGCCGAGCTCCCCGTTTCACCTACAATCAACACTCGAGGAGAGGAAACTGTTTGCGACGCGCCTGTGTTGGAAATGAAAAGCAGGTGGACCGGGCATTCGACGACGACGCCTTTTGGTACGCTGAGGAATGCACCGCAACTCAGAAACGCTGTATTCAAAGCGGTGAACGCGTTACCACCGTAACTCGCGCTGCGAGCCAGTTGTTCCCGTAGCACATCGGCAACGCTGTCGTCGCGCAGCGCCTGACGAATATCGATTGCGATCACGCCTTCAGGTAACGCTCCAATCGAAGACAGATCGGGACGATAGAACCCATTCAGAAATACCAGCTGACTGTCCTGCGTTTCAGGATAAGAGAACCTTCGCAAGTCCTTCTCGCTAAGCGATGCCTCGTTCGGGTTTTCGACGGCTGGCTGAAACGCTGCCCTGGCGATTGGCAGAACGTTGGTATATTTCCACTCTTCGTTCGATGTGGCGGGAAAACCCAGCTCTTCGAATCTCGCAAAGGCGGTGTCGCGCAGGCGTTGAATCCATAAAGGATCGGCCGTCGCCAGCTTCTGTTGGGACGCACGAAACGATTTCGCGTACTCGTTTTCTTCTTTGACGGCTTGAGAGATCATCTACTTATCTTACCTGCTCAGCTACCGCGGCAACTTCCGCTGCAGCCTGTGCTCTGATCCAATCGTAACCCTTTTCTTCAAGCTCCAGAGCGAGCTCCTTGCCACCCTCGCGGGCAATCCGTCCTCCTGCCAGTACGTGAACGTAGTCCGGGACGATGTAGTTGAGGAGGCGCTGATAGTGAGTAACCAGAATGATGCCGTTGTCCGCGTTCTGGAGTTTATTGACGCCGCCCGCGACGATTCGGAGCGCGTCGATATCGAGTCCCGAGTCGGTTTCATCGAGCACGGCCAGCTTCGGCTCCAGCACAGCCATTTGCAGGATCTCGTTTCGCTTCTTCTCTCCGCCGGAGAAGCCCTCGTTGACTGCTCGGGACATGAAGCTCACATCCATTTCAACGATCTTGGCCCGCTCTTTTAGGTAGTCTTTGAATTCGAGCGGATCCAGTTCTTCTTCGCCCAGGTGCTTTCGCTTTTCGTTGTATGCCAGTCGCAGGAACTGCGCGTTGGACACACCCGGAATCTCGATCGGATACTGAAACGCCAGGAAGACTCCTTCGCGCGCTCGCTCATCCGGTGGTAGCTCAAGCAGATTCTTACCTTCAAACAACACTTCGCCCTTCGTCACTTCATATGACGGGTGGCCGGCCAGCACCTTGGCAAGCGTCGATTTGCCGGACCCGTTGGGACCCATGATGGCGTGAACTTCGCCTTTGTTGACCGTCAGATCAATCCCTTTGAGGATTTCGTTCCCGTCAACTGAGGCATGCAGATTATTAATCACTAACATGAAGTACTCCTAAAGAGGTGATAAGTAATGGGTGATAGGTGAGAAGAGGAAGAAATTCCTATCACCTATCACCCATGACTTATCACTGCGCTTAACCCACACTTCCTTCCAGCTTCATTCCAAGCAGGCGAGTGGCCTCGACCGCAAATTCCATCGGGAGTTGCAGGAACACGTCCTTGCAAAAGCCGTTGATGATAAGACTGACGGCGTCCTCCTGTGAGATCCCGCGCTGCTGCAGATAGAACAATTGCTCTTCGCTTATCTTTGAAGTAGACGCTTCGTGCTCAACTTTGGAGGTGTTGTTCATGACCTCGATGTATGGGAAGGTATTCGCTCCACTCTTCGAACCGATCAACATCGAGTCGCATTGCGTGTAGTTGCGGGCGCCTTCGGCTTTGGGCATCACTTTCACCAGCCCTCGATAGCTATTGTTCGAGTGGCCGGCCGAAATGCCTTTGGAAATGATTGTCGAGCGCGTGTTCTTCCCCAGGTGGATCATCTTCGTTCCCGTATCCGCTTGCTGAGCATGATTGGTCAGCGCCACCGAGTAGAATTCGCCGATAGAATTATCACCCTGCAGAATGCACGAAGGATATTTCCAGGTTATTGCCGAGCCGGTCTCGACCTGTGTCCAGGAAATCTTGGAATTCCTTCCGGCGCACTTGCCGCGCTTGGTTACGAAGTTGTAAATGCCGCCCACGCCGTTCTCGTCGCCCGCATACCAGTTCTGCACCGTCGAGTATTTGATTTCAGCGTCGTCGAAAGCCACCAGCTCGACCACGGCCGCGTGCAATTGGTTCTTGTCAAACTTCGGCGCAGTGCAACCTTCCAAATAGGAAACGTGCGAACCAGCTTCTGCAACGATCAAGGTCCGCTCAAACTGGCCCGATTCAGAATTGTTGATGCGGAAGTAAGTCGATAATTCCATCGGACAGCGAACGCCCCTGGGAATAAAGCAGAACGAGCCATCCGTGAAGACGGCGCTATTAAGGGCCGCAAAGTAGTTGTCGTTTGTGGGCACAACGGAACCGATGTACTTGCGGATCAATTCCGGATGCTCCTGCACGGCTTCAGAGAACGAACAGAAAATGACGCCGGCCTTCCTCAGCTTCTCCTTGTAGGTGGTGGCCACCGAGACGGAATCGAAGACAGCGTCGACAGCCACGTTTGCCAGAAGTTTTTGTTCCTGCAAGGGAATGCCTAACTTTTCGAAGGTCTTGAGAAGCTCGGGATCCACCTCGTCAAGGCTGGCTTTAGTCGCCTTTTGCTTTGGCGCGCTGTAATAAATGATGTCCTGATAGTCGACTTCAGGATAAGTCAGATTCGGCCAGTTTTTCGGTTCCTTCATCGTCAGCCAGTGACGATATGCTTTGAGCCTGAAGTCGAGCATCCACTCGGGCTCGTTCTTCTTGGCAGAGATCAGCCGAACAGTGTCCTCATTCAACCCGCGCGGGATCACGTCCGACTCGATATCGGTTACGAAACCGTACTTGTATTCCTTGTTTGCCAGTACCTCAATGGTGCTCATTTTATGTTTCCGCTTCGCCGTTCCGAAATATTGCTCAAAGTAAGAATTCGAATTTCCTGTTAAGCTCCACTCGTCGTAGGACTGGGCCGAGACTGCAATCCATGAATGCTATGCAGGGTTGCATCTACGTGCGCCTCAGTGCCGACCAGTTGAGCGAGAGTGACCCCCGACAGCGCGTTATGCACGATCTCATGCAGCCCTTGGATTACCGGCCTGATGCCGCAATCACTCGTATGAACACAAACATCGAGCACTCCCGTATAACTCTTGCAGTGCTCAGTGACTTCGTCGGAATCGAGCACCTTAATGACCTCGCTCAAACGAATCTGGGATGCCGCCCGCGCCAGTTGATAGCCTCCCCGAGTTCCCCGCGTCGAATTGACCAGGCCTGCCTTGTTCAAAATCCAAAGCAGTTTTCCTGCGTTAGCGACCGAGATTCCCTCGCGCCTCGCGATCTGAGAAAGCGTCAACGACTCGCCATCAAGCAGGTGCGCCAGCTGCACCAAACAACGCAATCCATATTCTTCCTGGGCCGAGACCTTCATCTCGTAAACTCCTTCGACTAATCCACTTCCCTAGGGATGCGAGGGCATTGTAACATACCTTACTTTTAAGTCAAGATTGCGTAAAGGCAGGTAGTGGGGTAAATCTGTGGCGTTAGGGTAGGGGTGCTTTCTTAACCTCATCAATGAATTGTTTTAAGACCTTGCCCGCTTCCGTAAGTTGCTTACCCCATTCATGGCACGCGTTGCAAACATTGACCCTAGAGTACGGGTCGTCTGGCCGGAGGCGTCCTGTACCCTCACAGCTAGTACACGTCTCAATCAGATCATCAATCTTTATTTCCATGCCTCTCCTTCTGGTTTCAACCTACAACGCAGGAAAGCGAAAGGGTCGGTTCACCTTGTGAGTCCCTTGTAGCCTCACTCCAGTTCACCGACCCTAGCGTTAGTTTAGTTCAAATTCCGTTCACTCGAACAGACTGAACAACTCTTTTGCGACGTACATAATAGCCAAATCGCGAGGTTTTATCAAGATAAAAGTAGATATGGAGTGCGCCCGATGGGATTCGAACCCATATCTAACACTTCGCAAAAGAGTTGCTCTATCCGTTGAGCTACGGGCGCATAATAACTGTGTTGAATTTATGGAACTCCTAGAGGTTTCGTCATCGTACCCAAAGACATTCATAGTCAGGGTGTTCGTAATACCTCCCCGACGTACTGGCGCGAATCTGGCCGGTCTTCTTGTTGCGGCCTATTGACCAAATCCACTCCCCATTGTCTACGTCAGCGTAGTCTATGCCTTCCAGGAAGCCTCCTAGTATGAAATCCCCTGGAGTACCCCTAAGCGGACGGCCAATTTTCCGTACATCAAGACACTCGCCTTCGAGCATACTCCTGAGCATTGCATTCGGTATTTCGTCAATCAGTTTCTTGCGGAGTGCTTTCGTTTTCAAGCCACGAGGAACGTTCATCACGCGGCTCCCTTCACCGTGGCATCTTCGAACTCTAATTCATCTTCAGGGATGCCGGTGGTGGTTTCCTTGGCGGCGTAGAATCGCTTGCCGTCCTGCTCGCCCAGCTCGCCAGTTATGGTTACAGGTTGATCGTGATCTTTGTT